>CAZEJG010000026.1:0-47916 GCA_964511625.1 uncultured Hoeflea sp. | reverse complement strand
CGCGCCGACGGCAAGACTGCGATGTATGCGGCAATCAACGGCAGGCTTGCCGGTGTGATCGCTGTTGCCGATCCGATCAAGGAAACGTCGAAAGACGCGATCGCCGCGCTTCACGACGCCGGGCTGACGGTGATCATGGCGACCGGCGACAACGAGACGACGGCACGCGCTGTCGCCCGAACCCTCGGCATTGACGAAGTGCGCGCCGGCGTTCTTCCGGAGGACAAGAAGGCGCTGGTCGACGAACTGCACAAGAAGGGGCGCAAGGTCGCCATGGCCGGCGATGGGGTCAACGACGCCCCGGCTCTTGCTGCCGCGGAAGTCGGTATCGCCATGGGCACTGGTGCAGACGTTGCGGTCGAGAGTGCGGGCATCACCCTGCTCAAGGGTGACCTCAATGGCGTCGTTCGCGCCCGCAGGCTCTCCGAGGCGACTCTCAGGAACATCAAGCAGAACCTGTTCTTCGCCTTCGTCTACAATGCCGCGGGCGTGCCGCTGGCTGCCGGCATTCTTTATCCGATCACCGGCACGCTGCTCTCGCCGATGGTGGCGGCGGCCGCCATGAGCCTGTCGTCGGTCTCGGTCATCTCGAACGCGCTCCGCCTGAGGCGGGTCAGTCTTGATGGTTGAGCGACGGCTTTCGGGAGATGTAACCTTGATTGAAACCAGAGAACCGCAGGATCACGGCCCGTTTCTCGGCTCCCGGGCCGAGTGCGGGGAAGATGCAGGCGCGCGCTCGTCATTTCGCGAGCGAGCACGCAAGGCAGGGTTCTCCGATGGCGAGGTGGATTTGTTGATTGCGATTTACGGAAAGGCAGGAGGTCAGGACAGTCATGAACATCGGTGATGTCGCACGGTCGACGGGTCTGCCGGCCAAAACCATCCGCTATTACGAGGAGATCGATCTTGTTATTCCGTCACGCGCGGACAACGGATACCGCGACTATGCGAGCGAGGACGTACATCGTCTCTCCTTCATCCAGCGGGCCAGAAGCCTCGGCTTCTCGATCGACGAATGCCGGATGCTGTTGTCGCTTTACGACGACAAGGCGCGTGCGAGCTCGGATGTGAAAACCCTGGCTCTCGCCAAGATCAAGGAAGTGGATCGCAAGATCGAGGAACTGCGGGCACTGCGTGCGACACTGAAAACGCTCGCCGATACCTGTCACGGCAATTCGCGACCCGATTGCCCGATCCTCGAAGAAATGGCCGGAGGGGTGGAGGAATGAGCCTGTCGCGAAAAGGGATTATCATCGCGGGCATCGTGGTGATCGGGGCGGCGACAATCGGCTATCTTCGTCTCTATGCGCCGGAGCCGGCAATCATTGCAGACGACGAGACAGAGGCACCTCTCGTGAACGTGGCGGTGCCGGAACTTGCCGGCGCTGCCGTCGAGGGCAGGGCGCTCTTCGAGGCCAACTGCGCCGCCTGTCACGGAAAGAACGCGGCGGGCAAGGACGGTTTCGGCCCGCCGCTCGTTCACAAGATTTACGAACCCGGCCACCACGCGGACATCGCGTTTCAGATGGCCGTCAGCAACGGCGTTCGGGCTCACCATTGGCCATTCGGCAACATGCCCGCGGTCGAAGGGCTGACGCAGTCCGACGTCGACAAGATCGTCTCTTATGTCCGCGCTCTGCAGAGGGAGAACGAGATTTTCTGAAATGCATGAGCGTCGGCAGACCTTCTCCGACGTCGATCTTTTTTGAACCTTCTTGAGCCGCTAGGTTGCGTCCCCGCGATCCCGGTGTCGGCCTTTTGGCGCGGGGATGTCCTCTGAGAGGCCGCTTACTTGTTGCGCTCCGCGAGAACCTTGAGCGCATCAGTCAGGCCATTCGTCGAGATGTTGATGCTGATCAACTGGCCGCTGGCGACCGGAAACCGCAGGCTTGCGCTGCTCGCCTTTTCCAGCGGGGTGGTGCCGCCGTCTCCCATTTCGAAGGTCGCGTAGCAGAAGGAGCCCAGGCAACGTTGCATGGTGCCCTGAAAAGCTGCCTCTTCACCGATGAAAACCACCGGCGGTTGCCCGAAGGATATGTCGACGAGCACCCGCATGCCCGCCAGAAGCTTCGTTTCGTCCGAGGCGGCCATGGTGCCATAGCCGAAGGCAAGACGCGCGATTTCGGTATTGGTGTTCGTGTTGCGATAGGTCTGGACCACCTCGCACACCCTCTTTCCCGCAGCCGACGGCTTGTCGCCCTTGATGGTTTCGGCGGGAGCGGGCTGCAGGGACGTGCACTCCACACTCCAGTCTCCGAAGGATTCGGTCGACTGGCGGGGTGTCGGGGTTTCCTGCGCTCGCGCCGGCGCTGCGGAGACGGCGATGGCGGCGCTGAGCAGCGCGCCAGTCATGATTCTTGTATATCTCATCGTCTTGATCCCTCCGGTTTTCTCTCCGTCGGCGCAATCCCTTCCGACCTGAAGGGCAATTTCCTGATTTGTGAGCCCCGCCGCAGAAAGGGTTAGACACTGCGGTTCGTGTCTTGTCAAAAGACCGTCCTGCCCGGTCAGGCTGAAGGTTGCGCTAGTTTCATGCCGTCATTCGAGGGGCTGCATGTGCGAGCTGTCCGAGTGCCACTCCATCTTCATTTCCAGCTTGTGGCCTCCGGCTCGGAGCGCTCGCGCCTTGTTGCGATCTCGCCCGGCCAGACCCGCCGTTTGACCAGGTCCGTGCACACCTGCACGAGAAGCCGGGAGACGGCCATGCTGGCCCGTGGCCGTGTCGCATCGTGGCGTGCCGCCAGATGGACCGTCCAGTCGAGCGACGGCCGGGAGATCTCGATCGAGACGACGCTGCCCTCCTGAACCATCGACTGTTTGAGGAAGGTGGGAAGGATCGTGCAGTGCCCGGCCTTGGCGAGACCGAACAGGCCGGGCAGGGAATCGATATCGGCGGCGACGTTGAGTGTCAGGCCCTCGGCCCGGAACGAACTCTCGATATGTTTGCGGATAGAATGGTTGGCGCTCGGTAGCACCAGCCGCAGGCGCGAGACCTCCTCGAGCCGGACGCGCATGCGCGTCGCCAGCGGATGGGCCTTGGGCACGATCAGGCAGAGGCGCTCGTGCAGGATGGGCTCGCTGCGCAGACCCGCCATCGGCTGTATATCGTACAGGACCGCCAGATCGAGCATGCCCAGCTGGAGCTGCTCGGAGAGAACCCCGCTCATGGCTTCGACGACATAGAGCCGGATCTGCGGATAGCGCGCCTGCAACAGCGGCAGAAGTTCCGGGATCAGTCCGCCGGCCACGGTGGTCGGCAGGCCCAGCCGCACGTCGCCTATCGGCTCCTCGGCGAGGTTCTGGACGACCGACTTGATCTCGGCGATGTCGTGAATGACGTCATAGGCCTTCTGCAGGACATAGCGTCCCTCGTCGGTCAGCGACGAGCCCCGCGAGTGCCGCTCCACCAGCTTGACGCCCAGTTCCGCCTCCAGCCTCTGCAAGGACGAAGTCAGCGCCGGTTGGGTGAGATGGAGCAACCGGGCCGCGGCCGAAAGGCTTCCGGCCTCCGAGATGCCGACCAGCGAGCGCAAGTCCCTTAATTCCATGTGCTTTTGCCCTTTTCGAATGCAATTCGGATGTCAGCTCAAAGCCGAGGCGGATCTGCTCAGACATAGATATCTCTTATGTCTGGCATCCGAATTATCGCGATTGTCCTCGCCTAAATCATCTGGGAGCATAAACCCAATGAATGGGTGAGGCCATGGGCGGCTTCATCCGCCAATGCAATCACAAAAGGGGATGCGAAAAAATGCCCAAATCCGTCAAAGTCTCGGCTTGCCTCGGTGCGGCCCTCCTGTGCGGCACGACGCTGGCTTCCGCAGATACGATCAATCTGCGCATGGGGTCCGGCCACCCCATCGGGCTCCTGGCCTATACCGAAAGCGCGCATGAATGGTTCGCGCCGGAGCTGAAGAAGCGCATCGAGGAGCGCACCGACCACACCGTCAACATCCAGGAACTCCACGCCGGCCAGGTCGCCAAGGTAACGGAAGTGCTGGAAGCCACGCGTGACGGCATCCTCGACATCGGCTTCATCAGCCTGATCTTCGAACCGTCGAACGGCTACCTGCAGACCTTCACGCTGTTCCTGCCGTTCAACTCGCCTGACGCCAAGGCGGTCACCAAGGCCGCCAAGGCGACGTTCGAGAAGTTTCCCGAGATGCACACGGTTTTCGAAACCGAGCATAACCAGAAATATCTCGGCGGGTCCTGCCTCGAGAATTACGGCCTCGGCACCAACTTTCCCTGGACCAAGCTCGAGGACCTGGAAGGTCACAAGATCGCCGGCGCCGGAACCAATCTCGACTGGATCGTCGGGGCGACCGCCGTCGCCTCCAATCTCAACGAGGCCTACCAGTCGATTCAGTCGGGCGTCTATGAAGGCTATATCAGCGCTTCGGCCTGGTGGCACACCTTCAAGCTCAATGAAGTCGCGCCGCATTTCACCAAGACCGATTTCGGCGCGCAATATCTGAACGCCGTCACCATCAATAAGCAGACCTGGGACCGGCTGCCCGAAGACGTCCAGCAGATCCTCACCGAGATGGGCGAGGAATGGGCCGAGGTGACAGCGGAAGTCTGCGCCAAGAACGATGCCGAGGGGCTCGAAACCCTGCGCGGATTGGGCGTCGAAGTCACTGAGATCTCGTCCGACGCCAAGGTTGCCTGGGCGACCGCGCTCAAGGACTTCCCCAACCGCATGGCCGGAGAACTCAACGACCGCGGCTTCAAGGGAACCGAGGTCCTGAACTTCTACATGGACCAGATCGAGGCAGAAGGTCACGCCTGGCCGTTCCGCTACGAGATCAACTGATCAGGCCCCCCGGAGAACCGCAATGACCACAGGCAGGGGCATATCCGTGATCGCCACGATCGATCGTTTGATGGCGCATGTCAGCCAGACGCTCAAATATGTCGCGGCGGCCCTGCTTCTGGTTGTTGCGGTTCTCATTACCGTGGACGTGTCGCTGCGGTTCTTCTTCAACAAGCCGATCATCGGGATCGCCGAGATCGTCGCCAACGGCATCGTCATCATCGCCTTCCTGCAACTGAGCTACGCGATCCGCATCGGCGGCATGCTGCGCTCGGAACTGCTGCTCAACGCGCTCGGTCCGAAGGGACGCGCGGCGCTCGAGGCGCTGACCGGTCTTCTGGGCATCCTCCTCTTCGCGCTGATCGCCTGGGCGTCCTGGGATCCGATGATGCGGGCGATCTCCGCGCACGAGTTCGAGGGTCATGCCTCTTTCCAGGTGCCGACCTGGCCGTTGAAGACGACGATCGTCGTCTGCTCGATCCTCGGCGCCCTCGACTATCTGATGGTGGCCGTCAAGGCGATCGTTCTCGGTGAGACGCCGCAAGCGGGCGCTCCCGAAGCAGCCTGAATCCGCCCCTTCGCACAGACCTCTAGGAGTTCGCCATGGGCGGTCCCGAATTCGCCATCGCCATCATCGTCATCCTGATCGGCCTGATCGTCTGCAGCGTGCCGGTGGTCCTGGCGCTGGGACTTTGCAGCTTCTTCGGGCTCGCCTATCTGACGGGCAGCCTCCAGGTTGCCGGCTCCCTGCTCGCCAACACCACCTATGAGGCGATCCGCGACTACGTCTTCGCCGTCATTCCGCTCTTCGTGCTGATGGGCGAATTCATCTCCCGTTCGGGCGCTGCGGGCGATCTCTACAACATCATCAACCGCTCCTTCAAAAGGCTGCCCGGCCGGCTGGCGCTGGCAACCGTCGGTGGCAACGCGGTCTTCGGGGCGGTAACCGGCGTCAGCATCGCCTCGGCAGCGGCATTCTCGCGCATCGCCTATCCGCAGATGGTCCGGCACGGCTACGAGAAATCCGTTGCCCTCGGCGCGATCGCGGGCAGCGCCTCGCTCGGCATGCTGATCCCGCCCTCGGTGCTGCTGATCGTCTGGGGCGTCATCGCCGAGCAGTCGATCGGCCGGCTGTTCGTCGCGGGCGTATTGCCGGGGCTGCTGCTCGCCTCGATGTTCTTCCTCTTCATCGTCGGTTACGCGCTGATGCGGCCGTCCTCTTTCGGGGCCGACGGGTCGGCTACGGAAGCATCCGAGGCCGAAGACGAGATGGATGCCGCCGCAAGAAAACGCGAAACCTGGGGCGGCATCGGCGTCTGCGTCCTCATCGTCACGGTGCTCGGCGGTATCTGGTTCGGTGCGTTCACGCCCACGGAAGCGGCGGGCGTCGGCGTGCTCTTCGCCCTCGTTCTGGCCCTTGCCAAGGGCGTGAGCGTCAAGGGCATCGGCGAGGCCATCCTCGAAACCGGACGGATTTCCGCGCCGCTCCTGTTCCTGCTGATCACCGCACAGATGTATTCGCGCCTGCTTGCGCTCGGCGGCATCATCACCTTCATCCAGGACCTCTTCCTCGGTGTCGGCGATGCGCCGCTCCTGATCCTCGCGCTGATGGTCGTCGTCTGGTTCGTGCTCGGGATGTTCATCGACTCCGTGTCGATCATCCTCCTGACCGTGCCGATCTTCGCGCCGCTCGCCGCCGGCATCGGCTACGACCCGATCGCCTTCGCCATCATCGGCATCGTCGCGATCGAGGCCGGGCTGCTGACGCCGCCGCTCGGGCTCTGCGTCTACACGGTGAAAGGCTGCATCAGCGATCCCGACGCCACGCTCGCCCGCATCTTCCAGGGCTCCATTCCCTACTGGATCATCCTTCTCCTGCTGGTCTTCATCGTCGCGGCCGTGCCCGGCGTGGCGACCTGGCTGCCCTCTCTCATGTGACATCAACGCCTGACCTGAAAGGAAACCATCATGGCCAAACGTATCGTCGATCTCAGCCTGACCGTCGAAGACAACATGCCCGCGCACAAGCTGTTCCAGAGTCCGATCTATCTGAAGGCGCTGACCCATGAGAGCACCAAGTCGTTCGGTCTTGGCGTCGAAGGCGACCCGATGACCTTCCAGACCAACTACATTGGCATGCTCGACCATGTCGGCACGCATGTGGACGCCTTCCTTCACGTCAACCCGAAGGGCGCGCCGATCAACGAAATGCCGCTCGATCTCTTCATGGGAAAGGCGGTCTGTTTTGACCTGCGTCACATCGGCGATCTCGAGGACATCACCGAGGCGCACATGGCCGCCGCCGAGGAAGCGGCCGGCGTGACCGTCGACGGACATATCGTGCTTCTGTGCACCGGCTTTTACGAGCGCAACAAGGCCGACGCCAAGCAGCTCGTCTGGGGCAATCCGGGACTGACGGTGGAGGCGACGAAGTGGCTCCATGCCCGCGGCTCGCGCATGCACGGGGTCGAAGGCCCGTCGACCGACAAGCCGTCCGACAACATCTTCGCCCAGCATCGGCTGTGCCGCGATCTCGGCATCTCGCACTACGAGTGGCTGATCAATCTCGAGGAACTCATCGGCAAGGGCGAGTTCGAATTCCACGGCCTGCCGATCAAGTTCAAGGACGGTTCCGGCTCGCCGGTGCGCGCCATCGCCGTCATCGAAGAGTAGGATCACGCCATATCGCCGCCCGGGACTGCCGGGCGGCGTCCAGCAGAGAGACGGGCCGCATGTCGGATTTCGCATTCATGACCATCCGGGAGATCAGCCAGGGCTTCTCCCGCAAGGACTTTTCGCCGAGCGAACTGCTCGAGGACGTGATCGCACGTTATGAGACGCTCGAGCCGCAACTCAACATGTTCGCCTGGACGGATTTCGACGGCGCGCGGGCGCAGGCAAAGGCAGCTGAAACCCGCCTTTTGCGCGGCGAGAAGCTCGGCGATCTCGACGGGATCCCGACATCGGTGAAGGACCTGATCGCCGTCGGCGGCATGCCGCAGCGTTTCGGCTCGCGGGCAACGCCCGAGACGCCGTCGGCGGCCGACGCGCCCTCGGTAGAGCGCATCCGGGCGGCGGGCGCCGTCATTCTGGGCAAATCGACCACCAGCGAATTCGGCTGCAAGGCTGTGGGCGACAGTCCGCTCACCGGGATCACCCGCAATCCCTGGAACCCGGAGATGACGCCGGGCGGTTCGAGCTGCGGGGCGGCGGCGATGGTGGCGGCGGGCCTTGTACCCTATGCGCTGGGCACCGACGGCGGCGGCTCGGTGCGCATTCCCTCGGCGCTGTGCGGACTGTTCGGCATCAAGGCGCAGTTCGCGCGCGTGGCGGTCTTTCCGACCTCCGCCACCCCGACGCTCGCCCATGTCGGTCCTCTTGCGCGCAATGCCGAGGATGCGGCGATCGTGCTGTCGGTCATCGCCGGCTACGACACGCGCGACCCGTTCACCGTGAAGGGCGCGCATCCGGATTTCATCGGCGCGGTCAAATCCTACCGCAAGCTGCGCGCCGCCTGGAGCCCGACGCTGGGCTTTGGCCGCAACGATCCGGAAGTCACCCGTATCACCGAGCAGGCGATCAAACACATGGCCACGCTCGGGGTGGAGATCGAGCTGGTCGAGGACGTGATGGACGATCCGATCGGCATGTGGACGGCTGAATTCTATGCCGGCGTCGGCACGCGGCTGCGTGACATCATCACCGGCCAGCCCGAGCTTCTCGATCCGTCGGTGCTCGAGGTGCTGAAGAAGGCGCTCGAGCAGGACATGCAGACCTATTACGAGAGTGTTTTCGAACGCTACGCCTTCCGCGAGAAGATGCGGAAATTCTTCGAGGAATACGATCTTCTCATCACCCCGACCCTGCCGGTCGCGGGTTTCGGCGCGGGCCTCGATGTGCCTCCGGGCTTCGAGGACAAGAACATCGTGTCCTGGGCGACCTATACCTATCCGTTCAACCTGACCGGCCAGCCTGCCGCCTCGCTGCCCGTCGGCTTCACCTCGATGGGGCTGCCCGTCGGGCTGCAACTCGTCGCCTCCGCCTTCGACGAGAAATCGATATTCTCGCTGGCGGGCGCCTACGAGACGATCTTCCCCGACCGGAAGAAGCTTCGGCCCGAACTGTCGTGAACGGCGGGCGAGGGGAGTAAAGCGCTGCACTCGGCCTCGGAGTGACCGGGGCGGGCAGGAGCCGCCACTCTGCGTGATCGATCCGTCTTTCTCTGACCGTAAGGCAAGGGCTATGATCGGGTGATGCTGTCCATTCTTCCGTTCCTTCCATGACCGCCGACCTCGCCGCCTATGGCGGGCTGTTTCTCGCTGCTTTCGTGGCGGCGACCCTGTTGCCGGCGCAATCGGAGGCGGTGCTGGTGGGATTGATCCTGTCGGGAAATCATCCGGTCTGGCTGCTTGTGGCAGTGGCGAGTGTGGGCAACGTACTCGGCTCGGTGGTCAACTGGGTGCTGGGGCGCGGGATCGAGCGGTTCCGCCATGCCCGCTGGTTCCCGGTTTCCGAACGAAGCCTCGACCGTGCGGAGAACTGGTACCGGCGCTGGGGAAAATGGTCGCTGCTTCTGAGCTGGGCGCCCATCGTCGGCGATCCGCTCACGGTCGTGGCCGGGGTGCTGCGAGTGCCGTTGAGAATCTTCCTGCCGCTCGTTATTCTCGCCAAGGCCGGGCGCTACTGCGTTCTGGCTCTCGCCGTAACCGTCTGAGCGCGTCGCGGCAGTCTCGCCAAAACGTGTTCCTGAAATTCATGTGTCGACTGGCACATTGCCGCGTCTGATCTATATGAAATTCCGAACGGATCGAGCCCTTTGGAACAAGTGAAGCCGATGCATGAAGCGACGGATATTCCCGGGGTGGTTGTCCACCGCTTGAAGCAGCACGGCGATCCGCGGGGCGTACTCGTCGAGATCTACCGCGACGACTGGGTGGCGCCGGATCGGTTCCGGCAATGGAACCTCGTGCGCAGCGAGGCGAACGCTCTGCGCGGTGTCCACGTCCACCATGGCCACTACGATTATCTCCATGTCATCGAAGGCGAGATGTTGCTCGGGCTACACGACATCCGCCCTGACGATCCGGCGGAACGGCTATCAGCCTTCGTTACCCTGTCGGGTACAGATCCCATGGCGGTGGAAATTCCGGTGGGCGTCTGTCACGGCTTCTGGTTTCCGGTCAGAACGACTTATGTCTACGGCCTGTCGAGGCCCTGGTCTCCCGCCGAAAGGCTCGGGTGTCGCTTCGACGCCCCGGAACTGGGCCTCGACTGGCGGGTCTCCGCTCCCATCCTCTCGGACGATGATGCGGCGCCCGCCTATACCTATCAGTCAATGCGCGCGGAATGGCTGGCCGGGCCGAAAGGGCGCGAATGACGCGGTTACCTGCCGGTGCTCATCCTTATCGTCCCGAATGTGGCCAGTAGATGGGGATATCGGAGCTCGGCGGGATCCGGAATCTGGTAATCCTGAAAAGTCGACGTTAAGAGATGGGCGGCGAAGAGACGTGTCCGGCGGGCAACCAGGCGCGTTGAAGCAAGTCTCTCCGGAAAGATGCGGCACCGGTTGGGGGACGGCGGACCATGGGGCGTGACGGGCGGCTTTTCGCGCGGCATGCGGGCTGACGTCGGCCTCCATTTTGAACACGTGCGCGGTGCGGTACGCCTGCCCGCAATGGAGATGCTGACATGAAAATCGGTCTGGCCGGCTGCGGCAAGTGGGGAAAGCTGATCCTGCGCGATCTGCGGGAACTGGGCGCGGAGGTGGCTGTGGCGGCCCCAAGCGAAGCCACGCGCGAGGCGGCCCTCGCCGCCGGCGCCGTGTCCGTGCACGCCTATGCCGAGGCATTGCCGGAGTGCGACGGTTTCGTCGTGGCGGTGCCCACCGCCCGTCACGCCGAGGTCACCCGCGGGCTGCTCGCTCGCAACAAGCCGATCTATGTGGAGAAGCCGCTGACGGCTCGTCTCGAGGATGCGCTCGAGATCGTGGCGGACGCGCCGAGCCGCGTCTTCTGCATGGACAAGTGGCGCTATCACGGGGGCGTCCTGAAGCTCGCGGAACTGGCCCAGTCGGGCGAACTCGGCGAACTGGTGGAAATCCGCAGCTGGCGGCTCGGCTGGGGCAATCCCCACCACGACGTCAACACGATCTGGAATCTGGCTCCGCACGACCTGTCGATCGCCTACGAGATCCTCGGCTTCCTGCCGCCCGTGCGCAGCGCTTCGGCCACGGTGGTCAAGGGCGGCGGTGAAAGTCTGCAGGGAACGCTGCAGGGGGACACCGGTCCGCGCGTGTCGATGGAGGTTTCCTCGCTGCACCCGATCAAGCGCCGCTCGGTCGCCGTCATCGGCACCAAAGGCAGCGCCCAGTTCGGCGACAGCTACGACAAGGCGGTCCAGCTTGCGCTGTACGGCAAGGAACCGCGGGAAATCCCGATCAAGACCGACATGCCGCTCCTGGCAGAATTGCGGGCCTTCCTGGACCATCTGGCCGGCGGACCGCCGCCGAAGAGCTCGGCGCGTGCGGCTGCGATCATCGTGCGCCGGATCTCGGAACTGTGCGATGCCGCCGGGCTCCGTTGACCAGCGGCGCGGATGACGATCCGGCGGGCCTTGCCGAGCTTTATCGGCGGGCCGCAACGCCCCGCCCGCCGCGGCGCTTCACCATCCTCTTGCCGATCATCCGCCCGCCGCTGACGCTGCCTTATGCCGTACGCTCGGTGCTCGCGCAGAGCGAGCGGGATTTCGAACTTTGCATCGTCTGTGACGGCGCGCCGGCCGAAACCGTCGCCGCGGCCGGGGAACTCGCCGCCGGCGACGAGCGCATTGGCGTTTTCGCCTTTCCGAAGGGCGAGCGTCATGGTGAGGCCCATCGGGCTGCCGTCCTCGCCGGTTCCACCGCAGGTTTCGTCGCCCATATCGGCGACGACGATCTCTGGCTGTCCAGTCATCTCGCGGCTCTCGGCGCGCTGTTGGAAGAGGCGGATTTCGCCACGGTGCCGCAGATCTTGATCTATCCCGGCGGCAAGATGCGGCATCGTCACCGCGGCAATCTGGCTGATCCCGCGATCCGGCAGCGCATGCTGACTGCGAGATGGAATTTCTTCGGCCCCACCGAAGCGGGCTACCGGCTTTCGGCCTATCGCAAACTCGAGATTGGATGGAGCCCGGCGCCTCGGGATCTGCCGACCGATCTCTTCATGTGGCGCAAGTTCCTGCGCGACGATCGCCTGCGCTTCGTCACCGGTTTTACGGCGAGCTCGCTGAAATTTGGTACGGGTGACTGGGACACGGTGTCGGAGGAAACGCGCGCGGAGGCGATCGCCGCCTATGCGTCCCGTCTCGGCAGTCCGTTGCTGCGCTTGCGGGCGCAGTTCGCCGTCTCGCGGCGGCGGCCGAAACGGTAGCGAGACCATGAAGGTGGCTACCTAACCCCTTCGACCAAAACGTCTTCCAGCCTCTCCCCGTGCAATACCGTGATATCGCCGGTGGTTTCGAGCACCACGGCGCGGACCTTCGCCAGTTCCAGCACGTTGGCGGCGCGGAGTTTGGCCATCACGTCCTCACGCGTGACGCGGCTGTTGGCCATCGGAGCGTCGAGAAACACGCCGTCTCGCATCAGCATCAGAGGCTCGTTTTCCATCCAGCGATCGGCGGGATCGGTGGCGCGGCGGCGCAGCGCCAGGGCCACCTGAACGGCCATCAGGGCGCCGATGCCTGTGACGGCCTGAACGAAGGCGGTCCAGCTCGTCGCCACTGTCGCGGTCGCCAGCAACGAGCCGGTGGCCAGCGTGATGACGAAGTCGAAGGCAGTCATCTTGGAGAAGGAGCGCAGGCCGACGATGCGAACCGCGAGGATGACGCAGGCCAGGCAGAGCGCGCCAAGCACGCCGGCGCGGACCACGTGGTCGATATAGGCGGGCAGTCCGAACATGAGGCTTTCTCCCGGTCTCGATGATGATGTCCCTCGGGTACAACCATCGGACGGGCAAAGCGTTGCGCCACGATCGCCGGATGGCAGCGATCATTCACAGGACGGGCATTACCCACGGTCAGTTTACGGAGGGGATCAGGCCGCTTGCCCGACCACCATCCGTCCGAGCGCCGCTCTCGCCTCGCTGTTGGCCGCGAGGGCATCGCGGGCCCATTGCTGGACGTTTTCGAGGTTCGCCAGTGCGGTCAGCGCTTCGGCTGCCGTGTCATCCATCTGCTTGAAACGGATCTTGAGGAAGGCGGGATCCTCGCCGGAATTGACGCCACCCTGCACCTGATCGAGCACCGCCTTGATGGTGCCGACCGCGTTGTAGAAACCGAGTGACCATTGCTGGACGGCCTGGACCAGCTGGGCACAGGCGCCGGCGATCGGGGCGGCCGTCATGTAGATGTTGAAGCTGTCCAGATCCTGCTTGAGCTCCTGTTCGTCAGACGTGAGCTGGTTCTGCAACTGGTCGACCTTGGTGACGAGATCGAAGATGAGATCGGCGAGGCCAAACGTGACGGCGTTGATCAGGCCGAACCACCAGCTGTGTTTCGTCTGTTTCGCCTTGGCGATCTGCGCCTGAGATGAGGCGATGCTCTGCTGCAGGGTCTGGATCTCACGCTGCAGCGCCTTCTCCTCGGTCTCGATGGCGGTGGCGGCGCCGTTGAGCTGACCGAGAGCCGCCATCATCGGGTCGAGGACGCCGCCGGTGGCCTTGACCGCGGTATCGCAGGAGGTCTCCGCCGTCAGGATGTAGGTGGCGACCTGACGGATATAGGCGTTGTAGTAGATGGTGGTCGACGGGGTCACCGCGAACTGCTGATCCGTCGCATATTTGCTCAGGACCTTGTAGGCGGTGGCGGCGTTGTAGGCGTCGACGAAGGCGGCGGCGACGGCGGCATTGGCGGAGCCGGGCCATTTGGCCGCGGCCGCCTTGATCTCCGTGATGGCGTCGGCGAGTTCGACCAGATCGCGGTTCTTCGGCGTGAAGTCCGGTATCTTCCTGATCCCTGCCAGGCCGGTCATGATCGAGGCGAGGATATCGGTCTGTTGCGCGGAGCCGGTCATGCGAAAGCCTCCCGCAGGATCATCTCAGCCGGACGGGCCTCGCCGAACTCCGCACCCAGCTGGGCCGTTTTCCCCTTCGCCGCGATGGCTGCGATCATCTGGGACGGTGTCATGGTGACCTTCCCCGCTTTCACCCCCTGGACCTGGATGCCCAGGTTCTTGAGCTTCTGGCAGGCTGTCAGCGCCATCGCCCAGTCCGATTTCGCCTGGATGAGCCAGGCTACGATGTCTTGTGTTCCGGCACCGAATCCCTGCTGGCAGTCGGAAATCACGTCCTGCAGGTCGTTCTCCAGAATGGCCCAGGCCGCCGAGATCTGCTTGCAGCCGCTTTCGGCGCTCCCTGATGCGTCGGACAGGCTGTCGAGATTGCCCGCCAGCTGGCTGGATGCCTGGATCGCCGTCTGGATGGATTCGAGCTGGGCCTGGAGGTCACCCTGCTGCTCCTGGAGGCTGTGAAGCTCGCCCGATCGCTCGACGATTTCGAAGAGCGCCGTGCCGATGACGCCAAGGCCGACGGCGAGCAGCACCGGGGCGGCCCAGTCGAAGTCATATTCGATGTAACAGGCATAGGCCATGGCGCCGGCCGTGCCGACGAGGACGACCACGGAGGTGGCGATAACCGCGATGTCCTTGTTGACCTTCGAGTTGACCTCGTCGAGCTTGGCCTTGAGGGTGGCAAGCGCACTGGTCTTGTCGTCATTTTCCTTCACATAGGCCGTCACATCGGCCGAAAAGGCGGCGTGATCCGAGGCGACCTCCTGGGCGAATGTCGAGAAGTCGGCGGCCAAGCCGACGGCGTCCTGATCGAACTTGCTGATGTTGCCGCGCAACGTGGCGAGGCCGGTTGCGATTTTCGTCAGCGCCTGGTTCTTGTCCGCGGTGCTGCTCGAACTGTCCTGGATGATGGCGACCTGCGCATCGAAGCCGCCCGGGCCGCTCCAGTAAGCGTCGAAATCGCCGGCCCAGTTGATGATCGAGTCGATGGATGTCTGAAGCCTCGACTTGAGGCCGACACCGCCACTCTTGACCCCGGTCCACTCCATCAGGTGCTTTCGCGCACCGACAAGATGCGCCTGGGCATCGATGTTGAGTTTCTTCAGGGCCGAGAGATCAGGCTGGAGCGCCAGCACGGTGCCGTAGGCTTCGATGAGCGTGGCGCCGGACGCTGCGGAATTTGCTCCAGCCGTGAGGGCAGAGGCGTGCTGGGCAGTCGGGTTTGCGGGCATGGGATGACGTCCTTGAACTGTGTTGAGCAGGAAGACCGTCGCCGCAATCAGGCGGCGAGCGTGTTGATCTTGTCGAGATAGCTCTGCGGCGTGTCGCCGGCTGCGACCTGCCACTTGTCCGGTGTGAGCCGCTTGATCTGCTCGGTGGCAATGCCGAGATCCTTCAGCGTCTGTCCGTCCTGATAGACCTCGCTCCAGGCGTTATCGATGCTCTGGATCTGTTGGATCAGGAACGGCCCCTGCGGGTTGGTCCGCTCGACTTCCGACAGCACCGACTGATAGTCGCTGACCACATTGTTGAGCGCCGTGTCGAAGCTGTTGGCATAGGCCATGACCTGGCCGCCGCCCTGAACGAGCTGGTCGAAGTGTTTCTGCGCCGCGCTTGCACAGGCGATGTCGGCCTGTTCGGAAGAAATCTTGGCCTGAAGCTTCGACATCTTGCCGGCGATGACGGCGATGGCGATCGCCACGCCGATGGCGGCGAGCTCGGTGATGATGCTGCCGAACAGGATGACGCCGCCGATCGCATCGAGCGGGGGCGGAAGATCGAGCATGACGGCACCTATCCCCATGCCCACCACACCGCCGATGGCAAGGCCGGGAATGGCTTTCTCGAGCGCGGTGCAGGTGCCGCGCATGGCCGCCAGCGACGTCTGGTCGCCCTTGACCAGAATGTTGAGAGCGGTGATCAGCGTGTTCAGGGTCTGGTCGACCGTGCCGACGTCCGCCACCGCTCCGCCGAGATCGGAGGCAAAGCTCGCGGCCTTGGTGCGGGCCGCGGTGGAGGCCGCACTCGCCGTCTTGAGGTCGGGGATCAGATAGTCGTTGAAGAGGCTCTTGAAATCCTTGATCGCCTTGGCGTCCTTCGGGTTGGCCGCGATCTGGTGAGCGAGCGAGAACGCCGTCGAGCGCCATCCGTTTGTGCCGGCCCACTGGTTGGCGATCAGCGTGATCTTGGCGACCACGGTCTGAAGATCGGTGTTGAGCGGCGAAAAGCTTGTCGCCACCGATTTAACGTGTTCTTCAGCGGCAATCGCGGTCTTGAAATCGATGTTCTTGTAGGTCGACGCCCAGTGGTCGCTCAGCACCTGAATGCTCGGCGCGTTGGCAGCGTTCTGGCACCAGGTCTGGATGGCGCCCCGTGCGGACTGGAGCTGCCTGCCGTTGTCGCGCAGGCCCTTCTTCGGATCGGCCGTCGCGATCTTGTTGCAGGCGTCGAGTACCTTTTGCGGGTCGACGTTCGCCTGGGCGAGCCGGATGAATACGGGATCTCGGCTGAAGAGATCGAGGGCTGCGGACCGGTTGCGGTAGGGCAGCCAGATCTCGGGCGGTGCGGGGCGGAAGCGTTCCAGATGGGACCCGTGTTCGGGATCGAAATCGACATCGTTCTGCATGGCGTGAACTCCCTCCGGCCTCGTGGGCGTTGATCGATGAGGTGAGCGTGCCTGATAAAATTCGTTAATACAATCTAAAAGTGTATTAATTAAATTATACCCTTTAAAGTTATGGTTGTGGTGCCGCTTTCGGGCTGGTTGCGCAGGAGGCGAGGACGCAGAGAAGGCTTGACGCCTTTCTCTGGTCGGACCAAGATTTCCGATGAGGCGCTGGAGGAGCGTCTCGGGAGGAATGACGATGACGTCGATCAAGCTCTTTCGGGGCGGGTTCGGGCATGTCTCGCTGTTGAATGTCGCCAGCGACCTGGTGACTCATGCCCATCCGGACGCCCATATCATCATCTGGCTCGAGGGCACGGCGGGGCGCATGGAGGTGGGCGAGCACACCGTCTTTCCCGGCCCGGGGACGGCGATTGCCATCAATTCGTTCGAGCCGCACAGCCATACGCTTTCGGAAGAAGGCGGCGAGGGGCTGTTTCTCGCCCTTTACATCGATCCCGACTGGGTGGCCCGCCAGCGCGGCACCGATCCGTCTGCGCCGATCTTCTCTGAACCCGCCTTCACACTCGCGCCCTGGCTCGAGGCGGCGGTCTCGCGGCTCTACCGGGCGCTGTCCTGCGACGAGGGGCCGGACGATTTCACCGGCTACGAGGTTGAGCGGCTGATCGAGAGCCTGCTGGATGCGGCCTGCGCCCAGGCGCATCGCCGCAAGCGGCTGTCGGCGCGCTCCGGGCACAGTGACTATCGGGTGCGCAAGGCGATCGACCTGATGAAAGCCAATATCTGCGAACGGATCTCTTTCGACGACGTCGCCCGCGAGGTCGGCATGTCACGGGCACATTTCTTCGCGCTGTTCAAGGAGCAGACGCGGCTGACGCCGAACGTGTACTGGAACACGCTGAGGATGGAGGAGGCGCGGCGGCAGTTGCAGACCTCGCAGGATCCGCTGATCTCGGTCGCCTGCAATCTCGGCTTCACCACGCAGGGCAATTTTACCCGCTTCTTCCGCGATCATGTCGGCGTGCCCCCGATGCAGTATCGCGAGGCCGCGCGGGGCGTTCACTGAGACGCGTGTCGCATTTTCCGACTGAGGGATAAGCGGCAAAGACGCATTGATAAGTCGTGCCCCACCGGGCGGGGTACGGTCCGGGTCCTGTTGAACACACGAGGACCCACATCATGCCGTCAATCATCATCTCCAGCATCATCGACGCCCCGGTCGAGAAGGTCTGGGCCCGTATCCGCGATTTCAACGGTCTGCCGTCGTGGCATCCGCGCATGGTGGAAAGCCATATCGAGGACGGCAAGGCGGCTGACGAGATCGGTGCGGTGCGCAACTTCACGCTGGCGAGCGGCCCGAAGGTTCGCGAGAAGCTGACCGCGTTCTCCGACGAGGATTTTCTCGTCAGCTACTCGATCATCGAACATCCGGCGCCGATCTCCAATCACACAGCCACACTGCAACTGCGCCGCGTGACCGACGGAGACCGTACATTCGCGGAGTGGACGTCGAGCTTCGATGCGCCCGAGGGCGAAGCCGACAAGATCGCCGGCGGCATGGGCGCCAACGTCTTCCAGGGCGGGTTCGACGCGTTGCAGAACCATTTCGCCGGGAAAAGCTGAACGCGAGACAGTGAGGAGCACCGCCATGGCGCTTGAACTCCAGACTTACCCTTCCGCCACCGAAGCCTCGGCGGCGCTGAGGGGTGGCGGCAAGTCCTACCTGGGAGGAGGAACCCTTGTGGTACGCGCGGTCAACGAGGGCGATATCGGGATCACCGGCTACGTCCGTTCCACCGACATGGCTCTGAAAGCCATCGAGACTTCCGGCGGGCGCGCCCGGCTGGGCGCCTCGGTGACGATGGCGGACATCATCGGCAACGCCGATCTCGCCGTACTCGCCCCGGCGGCGAAGATGATCGGCGGGCCGGCGATCCGCAACGTCGCCACCGTCGGCGGCAACCTGTTTGCGGCTTCGCCCTATGGCGACTTTACCGTGGCGCTGCTGGCGCTCGGGGCGACGATCCATTTTGCCGATGGCGAGATGGGGATCGACGCCTTCCTCGCGGCTCGTGACGACGTGACTGCCGAGCGCGGCATCGTTGTCGCCATCAGCTTCGACATTCCGACGGCGGAGCGCTTCCGGTTCCTCAAGATCTCACGGGTCAAGCCGAAGGGGATCTCGGTGCTCACCATCGCGGCTGCGATCAGCCTGGATGGCGGCGGTAAGGTGTTGGAGGCGCGCATTGCGCTCGGCTGCATGGCCGACCGGCCGGTGCGGGCTCAGGCGGCGGAGACCGCGCTGGTCGGCTCGGATCTCAGCGAAAGCGGCATCGCCAAGGCGGTGGAAGTCATCGGCGAGGGCACCACGCCGATCACCGATCCGATCGCCAGTGCCTGGTACCGCGCCGAGGTTCTGCCGGTGCATTTCCGCAGACTGATGCTCGACTGATTGAAGACGCCACGAGGAGGCCGCGCGGGCACAGCCCTCGCGGAGTTGGCATCACCCGAAACGGGTATGGGAGGAAAGACATGGCCAGGGTTCCGGTCCAATTCACGCTCAACGGCCAGGAGAGGGCCGAATTCATCGAAAGCGGGTCGACGCTGCTTGCCGTGCTGCGCGACCGCATGGGTGACACCTCGCCCAAGGGTGGCTGCCAGCAGGGCACCTGCGGCGCGTGTTCGGTGATCGTCGACGGCGAGTTGCGGCTGGGCTGCCTGACGCTCGCCGAAACCTGCGAGGGGGCCTCGATCGAGACCGCCGCCGGGCTTGCCAACGGCAGCGAGCTGCATCCGATCCAGAAGGCGATCGTCGAGGGTTTTGCCACCCAGTGCGGCTTCTGCGCGCCGGGCATGGTGATGGCGATCAAGGTGCTGCTCGACGAGAAACCCGCGCCCAGCCGCGAGGACGTCATCGAGGCGATTTCCGGAAACATCTGCCGCTGCACCGGCTACGAGCCGATCATCCAGGCGGTGCTGACCGCCTCGCGATCCAATTCGCAACAGGCCGTCTGAGGAGTTTTGACATGGAAATCCGCAGCGACTATTTCGCCGACGAGCGTCCCGAAACCCTCCACGAAATCGGCCAGTCGCGTCCGCGCGAAGACCTGCCGAACCATGTGACCGGCAAGACGAGCTTCTTTGCCGACAGGACATTCCCTGACCTTTTGCACCTGAAGATGGTGCGCAGTCCGCATCACCACGCATTGATCAAGTCCATCGACACCTCCGAGGCCGAACGGCATCCCGGCGTCATTCGGGTGATCACGGCCAAGGACGTGCCGCACAATCTCTACACGATCCTCATCCTCATCCAGGTCGGGCCGGAGGACGAGACGGTGCTCGCCGACAAGAAGGTGAGCTGGAAGGGCGAGGCGGTGGTGGCCGTGGTCGCCACGTCGGAACGTGCCGCGCAGGAAGCGGCCGCGAAGGTGAAGGTCGAATACGAGGTGCTGCCTGCAGTCTTCGACATGCTGGAAGCGCTCAAGCCCGATGCGCCGCAGGTCAACGAGCACCATCCGGGCAATTACTACCACTATGACAGCGGCGACCACCGCAAGGTGCGCTACGGCGACATCGAGGAAGGTTTCGCCATGGCGGACCACATCCTCGAACAGACCTATTCCTCCTCGCCGATCGAACAGGCACCGACCGAGACCACGGGCTGCATCGTCGCTCCCGAGGGCAACGACCGCTTCACCTGCTACACCAACACGCAGGCGATGTTCTTCACCCTCGACAACACCTCGATCATCCTGCAGATGCCCGGCCACAAGCTGCACATGGTGGGCGGAACGGCGGGCGGCGGCTTCGGCGGCAAGGTGGACGTGATCGTCGAGCCGATCGCGATCCTGGCTGCCAAGCTCACCGGCAAGCCGGTCTCCTTCATCTACTCACGGGAAGAGGAGATGCAGATCTCCTCGCCGCGCGCCGCGGAAACGATCGTTCTCAAGGACGGAGTGATGAACGACGGGCGGATCGTCGCCCGCAAGGTCACCGGCTACACCGATGCCGGCGCCTATTCGCGCCACTCGCCCTACGGCGCGCAGAAGGGGGCGGCGCACTATCCCGGCCCCTACACGGTGCCCAACGTCTGGATCGATACCTACTGCGTCTACACCAACCGCACGCCCTCGAGCGCCATGCGCGGTTTCGGGGTGACGATCGCCGACTTCGCGCTGGAGGTCCAGATGGACAAGCTGGCGCGGCTGATCGGCATGGATCCGCTCGAATTCCGCTTCATCAACGCCTATCGCGACGGCGACATCAAGGCCCACCGCCAGCCCACCGAGGGTGCGGCGCTCATCGAATGCATGCAGGAAGCCTCGAAAGTGGCGAACTGGCCGGTGGCCGAGAAATTCATGGCGATGTCGTCCGTGAAGAGGGGGAGCTGAGATGGCGCTCAAACGCGGCCGCGGCGTTGCGGCGATCAACTATCCGACCGGCATGAATCTCGGCGGCGATCCGAGCCAGGCGCTTGTTCACTCGACACCGACCGGCAACTTCATGGTCTCGCTGTCGAGCGTCGATCTCGGACAGGGTCTCAGGCAGGTGATGTCGCAGATCTGCGCCGAGACCATCGGCGTGCCTACCGAGATGGTGCATATCGATACCGCCGACACCGATACCGGGCCGCACTGCATGGGCACGTTTGCGTCCCGAGGAACCCACCGCATCGGCAACGCCGTCCGACAGGCGGCGGAGGAGGCGCGGCAGGTGATGCTGGAAGTCGCCGCCGAGGAACTCGAGGTCAACGCCAGCGATCTGGAAACCGACGGAACCGGCAATATTCAGGTCAAGGGCGCGCCGCAGAAGTCGATCTCCATCTTCGACACCGCGCTGGCAGCGCACTTCAAGCGCGGCCGGTCGATCTCCGGGCGCGGCATGTTCCTGGTCCAGCGCTCCTATCCCGATACCGAGACCGGGGCGATGAAGCCCGCCACCTGCTATGCGCATGCCTGCGTGGTGGCGGATGTGGAGGTCGACGACGAGACCGGTGAGGTGACGGTTCTTTCGGTCAAGAACGTCTATGAGGTCGGGCGCGCGCTCAATCCGGCGATGGTCGAGCAGCAGCTCGTCGGCGGCTCGTGGATGGGGATCAGCCACGCGCTCTACGAGACCACCGAGCCCTACTATCCCGACCGCTCCCATGGCGGCACCGACTTCAACCAGTATCTGATGCCGGGTCCCGGCGATCTGGCGGAGACCGAGACCATCGTCATCGAGCGACCCGCCGCAGACGGGCCTTATGGCGCCAAGGGCGTGGGCGAGATGTGCGCAAACCCGCAAATCCCGGCGGTGGCGAACGCCATCTTCGATGCGGTGGGCGTACGGATCGACACCATGCCGATCACGCCGGAGCGGGTGCTCCGCGCGCTCAAGGCCGAACGGGGGGCGAGCGGGACGGCGTGATGGCTTCGCGCGCAGACATGAGCGGTATCGACGGACTGGCGACTTCGCCGGAGAGCGTGGCCCGACGGCTCGCTGAGGTGGACTACGTCGCCGACGAGGAACTGGCGACCGCGATCTTCCTGGCGATCCGGCTCGGCAAGCCGCTGTTGCTCGAAGGCGCGCCGGGCGTCGGCAAAACGGAAGCCGCCAAGGCGATTGTTACGGCTTTGGGGCGGGAACTGGTGCGGCTGCAGTGCTATGAGGGCATCGACGCCGCGCATGCGCTCTATGAATGGAACTACCAGCGCCAGCTTCTCGCCATCCGCCATTCGGGCGATGAGGAAGCCGATATCTATGATGACCGGTTCCTGATCGCGCGGCCGTTGATGCAGGTGCTGCGTGCTCCCGAGGCCAGCGTGCTGCTGGTCGACGAAATCGACCGTTCGGACCACGAATTCGAGGCGCTGCTTCTGGAGTTCCTGTCCGATTTCCAGATCTCAATTCCCGAGCGCGGCACCATCCGTGCCGCTACCCGGCCGCTGGTGGTGCTGACATCGAACAGGACGCGCGAACTGGCGGAGGCGCTCAGGCGACGCTGCGTCTATCACTGGATCGCCTATCCGGATGCGGCGCGCGAGGCGGAGATCATCATGCTGCGCGCCGGCGACGTGACGAACGAGACGGCGAGGGCAGTGGCCGCCGCCGTGCGCGATATCCGCACCCGCCCGCTCGCCAAACCGCCGGGTGTGGCGGAGGCGGTCGAGTGGGCGAATGCGGCCACGCTTCTCGAAAAGGGCGGCAGCCCCTGGCCGGAGGCCTTTCGCAGGGCCATCGGCGTTCTGGTCAAGGACGAGGAGGATCTCGTCCTTCTCGCGCCGGAGTTCGACGGCATCGTTGCGGCGGCGATGTCATGAGCTCCGGCGCGTTGACCCTTGCAAAGGCGGGTCTGCCGCGGGCGGCAACGCCGCTGGCAGGTTTCGCTCGCCTTCTAAGGCGTCATGGTTTCGCGGTGGCGCCCGAGCAATCCGTCGCCTTCATGCGCGCGGTGACGCTGCTCGGCCCGCGCTCGATGGAGGATATCAGGCGCGCAGCCCTTGCCACGCTCGCCCCGCCGCCCGACCAACGCGAGGAATTCGAGGCGCTGTTCCGGTCCTGGTTTTACGGCGTGGAGACGGTGGCGACGGCGGGCGAGGAGGAAAGCGAGGAAACCGAAATTCGCGACGACGGCGGGCCGGAGGAAGAGCGGATCGACATCCTGCAATCGGCAGAGGGCGGCCAACTCGCTTCCTCCGTCGAGCAATTGAGCCGGCGCGATTTCGGGCGCGGCTCCGTGCGCCTTTCGACCCTCCAGCGCCGGATTGCGGCGAGCCTGCCGGAGCGGCGCTCCTTCCGCACCGAGCGTTCGGCATCTGTCAGGACGCTCGACCTGCGCCGCTCGCTGCGCTCGATCCTGCGCGCCGACGGCGACATTCCCGCGCCCGTCTGGCGGCGGCGTAAAACGGTGCCTCGGCGGCTTCTCGTGCTGATCGACGTGTCGGGCTCGATGAAGCAGCACACGGCTGACTATCTCGAACTTGCGCATGCGGTGGTGCAGGGCGCGCCCTCGGCGGAAATCTTCACCTTCGCCACCCGCCTGACGCGACTGACATCGGCGCTCAGGGTTCGCGACCGCGATCGGGCGCTGGCGCGGGCCGCAGCACTCGTCGACGACTGGGACGGCGGCACCCAGATCGGGGCGACGCTGCTCGCCTTTCTCTCGGTGCCGCGGTTCGCGAGCTTTGCGCGCGGTGCCGCGGTGGTGATCGTCTCCGACGCGCTCGAGCGCGGCGATCCGGCCGCGATGGTCACGGCGATCGGTCGTTTCTCCGCGCGCGCCTACCGGCTGTCGCTCGCCACGCCGTTGGCCGGCGATCCGCGCTTCCGGCCGGAGACGGAGGCGCTCACCGCCATCCTGCCGATGCTCGACGATCTTGTCGACGGCTCGTCCATTGCCCGGCTCGGCGGGTTCCTGTTGTCGCTGGCGCGCGACGCGCCGAGCGCTCAAACCGTCTGGGGAAAAGTGTCATGAACCAGCCCATCATCGATTCCCATTTCCACATCTGGCGGCAGGAGGACCTGCCTTGGCTCAAGGGGCCGATGGTGCCACGTATCTTCGGGCCATACGAGCCTATCCGGCGGGACTATGCGATCGAGGAATTTCTCGAGGACCAGGCGCGCTCGGGCATCGTCAAGGCGGTCTATGTGCAGACCAACTGGGCCAAGGAGGATTTCGAGAAAGAAGTCGCCTGGGTGCAGGAAACGGCCGACCGCACCGGCTGGCCGCACGCCATCGTCGGCTATGCCGACATGAGCGTTGACGACGTGCGGCCGCAACTCGACCGGTTGAAAAACTATCCGCTGTTGCGCGGGGTCAGGATGCAGTTGCATTGGCACGACAATCCGGACTTTCGCTTCGCACCGTCGGCCGATCAGGTGCTTGATGCCAATGTGCGGAAGAACGTGGCGCGGCTGAAGGAATATGGGCTCTCCTTCGACCTGCAGCTCTTTCCCGCACAGATGCGGGACGGTGCGGAACTTGTGGGGGAGAACCCGGAGACGCAGTTCATCCTCACCCATACCGGCATGCTGACCGGCACCGATCCGGAGACGGTCGAGGCCTGGGAAAGGGGGCTTCGCTATCTTGCGAGGCATCCGAACCTCAACGCCAAACTCTCGGGGCTCGGCACCTTCGTCCACAGGAACGATCCCGAGCTCATCGATCTCGTCGTCTCGCGCGCCGTTGCGATCCTCGGCAGCGAGCGGCTGATGTTCGGCTCCAACTTCCCGATCGAGAAGCTGTGGACCGACCATTTCACCCTCGTGACCGCCTTCCGGGACGCGATCGGGAAGTTTGACGAGACGCAGCAGGCCGACATGTTCCACGATACGGCGGCACGGGTTTACCGACCGGTCTGACCCGCTTTCCGGTCAGGGCTGGCACGGTCCGCCGGCGGGCTCCCTGTCCCGCCGGCGGCGTTGTTTCTTGTCCCCCGGACGTCTATTTGTCCTGCCAATTCGTGGTTCTCTGGATTGCTGCACGGCAAGAAGAGCGTCATTGCATTGCAAAACAGAGGATGTTTGACAGTCGATTTTCCTGTTGCTATCAATTTGTCCAACAAATGGGGTGGTGCACAGGCGATGACTGAAGACAGAGGGTCGGAGCGACAGACCGAGAGCCGCGCGGCGGAGACCATCCGGCCGAGCACGGCGTCGGCGGTCGACGATCTCGTCGCCAAGATCCGCGGGCTGATCTCCGACGAAGGGCTCAAGGTCGGCGACAACCTGCCGACCGAACGCGAACTCTGCGAGCGTTTCCAGGCGAGCCGCAACACGGTGCGCGAGGCGATGCGCATCCTCAAGGCCTACGGCATCGTCTCGGTGCGTCCGAAGGTGGGCGCAACGATCATCGACGACCGGATGGAGCGGGCGCTCGATCTCTTCGCCTTCAACACGCTCGAGGTCTCGCGCTCGACCTTCACCGACATCCAGGGCTTTCGGACGCTGCTCGAGGTGTCGTCCGTCGAGGAGCTGTTCGAACTCATTACCCCAGATGACATCGCGGACCTCGAACGGGCCAATAACGAGATGATGAATGCCGGGTCGGCGGTCGAGGCCTCGGAAGCCGATTTCCGCTTCCACACGCGGCTGGTCCAGGTGCTCGGCAACAAGGCCATTCTCGACATCTACAAGATCATGAAACCGGTGATCCTGAAGATCATGGTGCGCGGCAAGACGCGCCGGACCTTCTCGACGGTCACCCATGCCGAACACGCGGCGATCATCGAGGCGCTCTCGGTGCGCGACCGGATCGCCTACCAGTACCGGATGAAGACCCATCTCGAAGGCGGTTTTCCGCATTTCGACGACTAGGGCAAAGCTTGCGCGGTGGGCGGAGGACCATCGCGGGAGAAGCCGCCGCAGGAGAGGCGGCGCGTGTAACGGCCGCGGTTGCGGCCATGGGAGGAAAGACATGAACATCAAAGCATTATTGACAACGACCGCAGCCAGCCTCGTGCTGTCGGCGGGAATGGCCTTCGCCGGTCCCGAGGTCGTCTCGGGTCCCGGAGTGGAGCCGGAATGCTTCGCGCCGTGGAGCGCGGACACCAAGTATCTGAAGTGGGACGCCCAGGAAGGCCCCTACAAGGTCGCCGTCGTCAACGGCTTCGTCGGCAATGGCTGGCGGATCCAGATGATCAAGACCGCCAAGGCGTTTGCCGAAGACCCGGCGATGAAGGACAAGATCTCCGAGTTCAAGGTGGTGTCGACCGGGACCGACGCTGCCGTGCAGCTCGGCGCCATCGAGGACTTCATCAACCAGGGTTACAACGCGATCGTCACGATCGCCGTGGCCCCTGACGGTTTCGACCGCGTCATCCGGCTGGCAGACAAGAACAACGTGGTGCTGGTGCCGTTCGACAACGTGCTCGATACCGACGCCGTCATGCAGGTCAACGAAGACCAGCTCGAAATGGGCCATAAATGGGCGCAGTTCACGCTCGACCAGCTCCATGAAAAGGGCGTGAAGGGCGGCAAGATCCTCGAGGTCCGCGGCCTGCCCGGCAACTCGGTCGACCGCGACCGCTCGATCGGCATCAACAAGGTGTTCGAGGATGACGGCGGAGACTGGGAAATCGTCCAGGTGGTCGGCAACTGGGACGACGGCACCACGCAGAAGGTGGTGGCCGACGCCATCGCCGTGCACGGCCAGTTCGAGGCCGTGGTCGGCCAGGGCGGTTCCAACGGCGTCATCCAGGCGCTCAAGGATGCGGGCCATCCGTGGGTTCCGGTGGCCGGCGAATCCGAGAACGGTTTCCGCAAGGCGATCGCACAGTATTCGGGCGACGGCCTGAAGGGCATCTCGATCGGCCAGTCGCCTGGTCTCGTGGCCATCGCCATGAAGGCGGCCGTCTCGGCGCTCGAAGGCAACGTCATGCCGCAGCTCATCTCGGTCCCGCTGCCGGTGGCGACCTACGACCAGCTGAAGGACGGCGAGAACTACTGGTCCGACCTTCCGGACAACTTCTTCACCGTCAACGAGTTTCCGCCCTGCGGCGTGAACATCTCGGGTCCGGCCATCATGGCGCAGGACGAAAGCGACGTGAACTAGTTGAAGCGAACCGGGAGCCGCTGCGGCAAGCGGCGGTTCCCGTGGACTTGCATCCCGGCGTTGCCGTGAGGCGACGGCGGGGGCCGCCCTGCGCGCATACGGGTTGACAGGTCCTCGGCGGACCGCGCGCGGGCGGCCAATATCGTTCTGGAGGACGGGCAACGTGTCAGTAATGGGGGAGAGCGGGACGGCGAAGGGCGGGGCGCCCTATGTCGAACTGTCCGGCATCTCGAAATTCTTTACCGGCGTGCGTGCGCTGGAAGACGTCAACTTCGCCTGCGATCTCGGCAGCACCCACGCCATTCTCGGCGAAAACGGGGCCGGCAAGTCGACGCTGATCAAGATCATGTCCGGCGTGCTGCAGCCCGATGCGGGCGAGATGCGGGTCGGGGGCAAGCCGGTGACCTTCCGCTCGCCGTCGGAAGCGTCCGACGCCGGCATCGTCTGCATCTTCCAGGAGTTGTCGCTGCTGCCGGACCTGTCGGTCGCCGACAATATTTCCATTTCCGATCCGCCGCGCCGCTTCGGGCTCATCGACGGCCGCGCCCAGCGCCGCCGGGCGGAGGAGTTGCTAGCGCGCATCCGCTGCGAGGACGTCGATCCCCGCTCGCTCATCCGTGACCTGTCGCTGTCGCGCCGGCAGATGGTCGAGATCGCCAAGGCGCTCGGCAAGAACCCGAAGGTGCTGATCCTCGACGAGGCGACCTCGGCGCTGACGAGCCGCGACGTCGAGACGGTCTACGATCTTCTCGGCCAGCTGAAGGCCGACGGCGTGGCGAGCCTGTTCATTTCCCACCGCATGCACGAGGTCGACAAGCTGTGCGACACCCTGTCGGTGTTCCGCAACGGCAGCCATGTGGAAACCTTCCGCAAGGGCGAGCGCTCGGCGTCTGAAATCGTCCGCATGATGATCGGCCGCGATGTCGAGGCGCAGTTTCCGCCCAAACCAGAACCGGTCGCGAAGCCGGCACATTTGTCGATCCGCAACCTTAATTGGGAGAACCGGCTGAACGGCGTGAACCTCGACGTCGCCAAGGGCGAGATCGTCGGGCTCGGCGGGCTCGACGGGCAGGGGCAGAAGGAACTGCTGCTCGCGCTGTTCGGCGTCTTGCGCGGCGTCGAGGGTACGGTGAAGGCCGGCGAGGTGACGGGTATTCCCGGCTCGCCGGACGTTGCCAAGGGCGGCAAGGCGCGGATCGCGCTGGTGCCCGAGGACCGCAAGACCGAGGGGCTGATGCTGCCGATGTCGATCGCCAACAATCTTCTCGCCGCCTCCTACGACAAGGTGTCGAACGGTCCGCTGATCGACCCGGCGAAGGAGAAGGCGGTGGTCGCCGAGGCGATCGAGAAGCTCAGGATCAAGATCGGCAGCGCGCAGGACGCGGTGGCGACCCTGTCGGGCGGCAACCAGCAGAAGGTGGTCATCGCCAAATGGCTGATGACGGACCCGGAAATCATCCTGCTTAACGATCCCACCCGCGGCATCGACGTCGGCACCAAGCAGGAAATCTACAGGCTGATGCGCGATCTCGCCGACGAGGGCCGGGCGATCCTGTTCTATTCGACCGACTATGCCGAACTGATCGGCTGCTGCGACCGAATCGCCGTCATGTATGACGGCGCGATCCTGACGGAGCTCGAGGGCGACGCGATTTCCGAGGAGGCGATCGTCGCCGCCTCGCTCAACATCGACACGGGAGCGGCGGCATGACCCTGTTGCGCCAGAACCGTGCCTTCGTCGGTGCGCTCGCCATGCTGGCGGTGCTCTACATCGTCTACAATTTCATGCATCCGCGCGGTTTCTCGACCGCCGTTCTCGTCCAGAACGCCAACGAGGCGGTGGCGATCGCCTTCGTGGCGATGGCGCAGACGCTGCCCGTTCTGCTCGGGGGGCTCGATCTCTCCGTCGGCGCGGTGATGACGCTCGCGGCCTGTGTGGCCTCCGTTCTCGTCAACGGCTCGCCTGCGGAGATCCTCTTCGGCATGGCGGCCACCCTGTTCGTCGGTGCAGCCTTCGGGTTCATGAACGGTCTCATAATCGTCTACGGCCGGCTGCAGCCCATCATTGCCACGTTGGCAACCGGGGCGATCGCCATCGGGCTCGCTCTCTTCATTCGCCCCAAGCCGGGCGGCGATGTCGACGGTGATCTCAACTGGGCGCTGACCAACTCGCTGTGGGATTTCGTCGACACCTACCAGCTGTTCGATCCCGATGCCGCCTGGTTCGCGCCTGTGGCCTGGATCCCGGTGCCGCTGATCCTGCTGTTCGGCATGGCGGCGATCGTCTGGATCCCGTTCAAGAAATCGGTGACCGGCCGGACGGTCTACGCCATCGGCTCGGCGGAAGGCGCGGCCTACATGTCGGGCCTGCCGATCGACCGCGCCCGCATCGCCGCCTTCACGCTGGGTGGTTTCCTGGCGGCCTGCGGCGGGCTCTATCTCGCCATCCAGACCTCGTCGGGCAATGCCGACGTCATGCAGGCAGGCACCTATACGCTCAACTCGATCGCAGCCGTCGTGCTCGGCGGTACGTCGCTGCTCGGCGGCGCGGGCGGGGCGATCGGCTCGCTCGTCGGCGCGCTGATCCTGCGCGTGATCTCGTTCTATTTCCGCATCGTCTCGATCGATCCGCTGCTTCAGCCGCTGATCGAGGGACTGGTCCTGCTCGCCGCCGTCAGCCTCGGCGCGATCCGGACTCTGCGGGTGAAGAACCGTCTCGAATTGTTCCGGTAGGTGACCAGAATGACCAGCTATCTTTCACGCATCAAACCGGAAAACAGGCCGATCCTGATCGCCTCGGCCTTCATCCTGGTGATCCTGATGGTCGGCACGGCCTACACGCTGTCGACGGCCGGCACCGCGCCGCTTCTGTCGCCGGGCTACGTGCTTCAGCAACTCCAGATCGGCTCCTTCCTCGGCATCGTCGCGGCGGGCATGATGATGGTCATCCTGCTCGGCCATATCGACCTTTCTGTCCCGTGGACGCTGACGGCCGCGGCGATGATGGCAACCGCGGTGGGTGGCGACATGGCGGTGCCGACTGGAATAGCGGTCGGGCTGGTCGTCGGTCTCGTCAACGGGCTCGGGGTCGCCTATCTGCGCATCCCGTCGATGATCTTCACGCTGGGCGTGGATTCGGTCATGCGCGGGCTGATGGTGGCGCATACCGGCGGCTTTGCACCGCAGGATCAGGCCACCCCCTTCATGCGCTTTCTGGCCGCCGAGAAGATCGCCGGTATTCCGGTGGCGCTATTCGTCTGGGCGCTGGTGTCGGTGGTCATCACCGTCGTCCTCACCCGCACCGGCTTCGGCCGGGCGATCTACGCCACCGGCGTGCGCGAGGCAGCGGCCTATTTGTCCGGCATCCGCACCCGGCTCGTCATCATCGGCGCCTTCATGATGTCGGGCCTGTGCGCGGCAACCGCCGGCGTGCTGCTGGCGGGCTATTCGGCCAAGGCCTATCAGGGCATGGGCACGCCCTATCTGCTGCCCGCGATCGCCGCCGTCGTGCTCGGGGGAACACGCATCCTGGGCGGACAGGGACGCTATGTCGGCACGCTCGTCGGCGTCATCCTGATCGTGCTTCTCAACTCCGTGCTGTCGATCATGCAGATGCCCGAGGCCGGCCGTCAGGTGATCTACGGGGCGGTGATCGTCGGCATGCTTCTGGTCTATGGTCGCGGCACCAAGGTGACGGCATGAGGACGACATGAAAGACGATTACGACATCCGCGACGACCGCTTTTCGAAGCTCATCCACATGAACGCCCATCTGGAGCAGCTGTGGACGGGCGGACGCTGGTGCGAGGGGCCGGCCTGGTTTCCGGCCGGCAGATATCTGATCTGGTCGGACATTCCGAACGACCGGCTGATGCGCTGGGACGAGACCGACGGCTCGGTCTCGGTCTTCCGGCACCCCTGCGGCTTCCACAACGGCCATACGGTCGACGCGGAAGGCCGGCTGGTTTCCTGCGAGCATGGTGGCCGGCGGGTGAGCCGGATCGAGCATGACGGTTCGACGCGCGTGCTCGCCGACGCCTTCGAGGGAAAGAAACTGAACTCGCCCAATGACGTCGTCGTCGCGGGGGACGGCTCGGTCTGGTTTACCGATCCGTCCTACGGCATCGACAGCGATTACGAGGGACACGCCGCACCCTCCGCGATCGGCGCGCGCAATGTCTATCGCATTGCGTCCGATGGTGACGTCAGACTGGTGATCGACGACATGGTGCAGCCCAACGGGCTTGCCTTCTCGCCCGACGGGAAGCTGCTCTACGTCGCGGACACCGGCCAGACCCACGTCCCCGACTGTCAGCCGAAGATCCGGGCCTATCCGGTCAAGGCAGACGGGACGGGCGTGGGCGAGGGGCGTGACTTCGCCGTCTCGGATTGCGGCTTGTTCGACGGGTTCCGGATCGATACGAACGGAAACCTCTGGTCGTCGGCCGGGGACGGCGTGCACTGCTTTTCGCCCGAGGGCGAACTGCTCGGCAAGATTCGCGTCCCCGAAGTGGTGGCCAATCTGTGTTTCATGGGGCCGAAGCGGAACCGGCTGGCCATCTGCGCCACCACCTCGCTCTACGCGATCTATGTGAATGCGCGGGGCCTCTGAGCCGCGCGGAGTTTTTGAGTTCCGCCCGTCTTCCCAAGACGCGGGTGCGACAAACTGGAAATGGAGACGTTTATGTCGAAACGGAAAAGCCCGGACAGCCTGAGATCCAAACTGTGGTTTTCCAACCCGGACGACCCGGAAATGACAGCCCTCTACGTGGAGCGTTACGTCAATTACGGGCTGACGCGCGAGGAACTGCAGTCCGGCCGCCCGATCATCGGCATCGCCCAGACCGGCTCCGACCTGTCGCCGTGCAACCGGCATCACATCGAACTCGCCAAGCGTGTCCGCGACGGCATCATCGCCAAGGGCGGGCTGCCGCTGGAGATCCCGGTTCATCCGATCCAGGAAACGGGCAAGCGGCCGACCGCCTCGCTCGACCGCAACCTCGCCTATCTCGGTCTCGTGGAAGCGCTTTACGGCTATCCGATCGACGGCGTCGTTCTGACCATCGGCTGCGACAAGACCACGCCGGCGCTTCTGATGGCCGCCGCCACCGTGGACATTCCGGCGATCGCGCTCTCGGTCGGGCCGATGCTCAACGGCTATTTCCGCGGCGAGCGCACCGGTTCTGGCACGATCGTCTGGAAAGCCCGCGAACTGCACGCCGAAGGCAAGATCGACGACGAGGGATTTGCCGAACTGGTGACGTCCTCGGCCCCTTCGGTCGGCTACTGCAACACGATGGGCACGGCGACGACGATGAACTCGCTGGCGGAATCGCTCGGCATGCAGCTTCCGGGTTCGGCAGCTATTCCCGCTCCCTACCGTGAACGTGGCCAGATGGCGCACGCCACCGGCCTGCGTATCGTCGACATGGTTTGGGAGGACCTGAAACCGTCCGACATCATGACCCGTGAAGCCTTCGAGAACGCGATTGTCGCCAACTCGGCGCTCGGCGGCTCGACCAACGCTCCGATCCATCTCAACGCTGTTGCGCGGCATGTCGGCGTCACCCTCGACAATGACGACTGGCAGAAGCTCGGTCATCACATCCCGCTTCTGACCAACCTGCAGCCGGCCGGATCGTATCTCGGCGAGGATTTCCATCGCGCCGGCGGCGTTCCGGCCGTCATTGGCGAACTGATGAAGGCGAACCTGTTGCCGCACCCCGGCGCGATGACCGTCAACGGCAAGACGATCGGCGAAAATTGCAAGGAGCGCGCCAGCGAGAACGAGGACGTGATCCGCACCGTGGCCGCGCCGATGATGAAGAGCGCCGGCTTCATCAACCTCAAGGGCAATCTCTTCGATTCCGCCATCATGAAGACCTCGGTGATCTCCGAGGAGTTCCGCAAGCGCTACTTCTCCAACCCGGACGATCCGGAAGCCTTCGAGGGACGCGCGATCGTCTTCGACGGGCCGGAAATCTTCCACAAGACCATCGACAATCCGGAGCTCGATATCGACGAGAACTGCATTCTCGTGATGCGCGGCACCGGTCCGCTCGGTTATCCGGGCGGGGCGGAGGTGGTGAACATGCGTCCGCCGAGCTACCTGCTCAAGAAGGGGATATCCGCGCTTCCCTGCATCGGCGACGGCCGGCAGTCGGGCACGTCTGGATCTCCGTCGATCCTCAACGCCTCACCGGAAGCGGCGGCAGGCGGCGGTCTCGCGTTGCTCAAGAACGGCGACAGGGTTCGCATCGACCTGAAGACCGGACGCGTCGATGCGCTGGTCGATGACAACGAATGGGCCGCGCGGGCCGAGAAGCTGGCCGGCGAGGGCGGTTATCCGATGCCAGAGAGTCAGTCGCCCTGGCAGAAATATTTCCGCGAACTCGCCGAGCCTTTCGCCGAGGGTATGGTGCTGCGGGGCTCGACCGATTTCCAGAAGATCGCGTCAAAATTCACGCCGCGCAACAACCACTAAGAGCCGACAGGATTGATATGACTACTCTTGCCTACACAAAGAACGGCGGCACCTTTGTCGGTCGCGCCTGGCTTGCCGACGCCGACGGTCCGGCCGTCGTGACCGTACGCGACGGTCGCCTCGTCGATATCACCTCGAAGACCGCGCCAACCGTCCGTGACGTTTTCGAACTCGACGATCCGCTCGACCACGTGAAAAACGCGGAAGGGCACGATCTCTGCGCGGTAGAGGGTCTCGACGGCGCGGAGGGGATCCGGATCCTTGCGCCGTGTGACCTGCAGGCGATCAAGGCCTGCGGGGTCACCTTCGCCGAATCCATGGTGGAACGCGTCATCGAGGAGCGCGCCGCCGGCGATCCGGACAAGGCCAACGATCTGCGCCAGAAGATCGGCGCGGAAATCGGAGCCAGCCTGTCGGAAGTGGTGCCCGGCTCGGAGAAGGCGGCGCTCGCCAAGCAGGCGCTGATCCGCGAAGGCCTGTGGTCGCAGTATCTCGAGGTCGGCATCGGACCCTATGCCGAGGTCTTCTCCAAGTCGCAGCCGATGTCTTCCGTGGGTGCGGGCGCTCTGGTCGGCATCCACCCGGAATCGCGGTGGAATAACCCGGAGCCGGAAATCGTGCTGGCGGTCAATTCCCGGGGCACCATCGTCGGCGCCACTTTGGGCAACGACGTCAACCTGCGCGATTTCGAAGGCCTTTCTGCGCTTCTGCTCGGCAAGGCCAAGGACAACAACGCTTCGTGCTCGATCGGGCCGATGATCCGGCTGTTCGACGACACGTTCGGCATTGACGACGTGCGCAAGGCCGAGCTCGATCTCGAGGTGACGGGCACCGACGGCTACAGGCTTTCGGGCCATTCGAACATGGGCAAGATCAGCCGCGATCCGACCGATCTGGTCAAGCAGACCCACGGTCGCCATCACCAGTATCCGGACGGCTTCATGCTGTTTCTCGGCACGCTGTTCGCGCCCACTCAGGATCGCGACGGCGCGGGGAAGGGCTTCACCCACCATGTCGGCGACGTCGTCAGCATTTCGAACGACAGCCTCGGTACGCTGTCGAATACCGTGGCCCTGTCGACCGAGTGTCCGGAATGGACGTTCGGCACCGGCGCACTGATGCGCAATCTGGCGAGACGCGGCCTGCTGTAGTGCCGGCACGGCGCCATGCCTGGCGCAACCGGGGCGCGGGGCAGATCCTCGCGTCCCGCGAAAGTATATTATCGTTTGTGAATCAACATAGTGCTCTATCCTCCGGCATCTTCTTCCCTGACGCCTTTAACTAGCGATTAACCATGTTTCCCTAAGTATTCCTATGGGAAAGCGGCGTGTCTGCACGCGCCGCGCTCCCAAAGGGGTGGGGCATTAATCCCTTGTCATTTCAGAATTCTTTTAACCGTGGCTCCCTCGGAGCCGGGACGGGAAGGCTATGGTCGAATTTTTTCCAGGCATGACCGGAAGGCCGGCGATCGCACAGCGCAAGAGCTTGGTGGTCCTTGCTTTCTTTCTGGTCCTGGTGACCACCTTCCTGGTGACATCGTTTTCTCCGGCGCGCGCGCAGTCGCTGACCATCAACAATGTCGGCAACCCGGTCACGGTGGGTTCGGGCGCCACGGAACGGGCCATCTGGACGAATGGCGGCACCGTCGGTGGAACAACGGTCGATATCGTCGCGAAGATGACCCAGGCCTCGATCGATCACGACTTCACCACGACGAACAACCGGCCCAGCATCACCTCTGCCGGTCAGGACAACATCTTCCTGACCTGGTACCTCTACGCGGCAGGAACCTACGACATCAACACCGATGCCGGTGGCGTACCTGTGGCGGCCGATGTGCATGTCCAGTTCAACGACGTGGACGGGCCGAACAACGAGCGCGTCTTCCTGCCGGTCTGCGCCGGTAACGTCGAATGGATCCGGATCGATTCAAGCGCCACGACGGGCCGCAGTTTCGGCACGGTCTCCGGTCAGCCAGATACGTTCTCGCTGATCGGCGACAAGAACTACAACAGTGAAGCCGTGTCCGGCGTCGAGGTGCGCTATCCGAACTCCTCGAGCTTTTCGATGGGTCGCACCGCCGACGACGGTTACTTCATCCGTCTCGACAACCCGACCTATCTCGACTACCAGACCTACGATTACAATTGCGGTGACTTCGTCGCGCCGATCGCCAACGACGACGAGAAGGAAGGCCTGCCCGGCAATTCCGTCTCGCTTCCGATCCTCGACAACGACACCAACGCGACCGCCAACGACAATCCGCCGAACAACAACTCGCAGGCGCCGTCCGAATACGGCAAGCTGTCGGTTTCGCTGGTGCCGCCGTCAGGCGCAACCAACGTCGTCAATGGCGAACTCGGTTATCCGCACTCCTTCACCATGCCGGGCGAGGGCGATTGGGCCTACGATGCCTCCACCGGCAATCTCGTCTTCACACCCGACGCGTCCTTCAAGGGGTATGCGACACCGGTCGACTACACTTACCGCAACGCCCTCGACCAGGAGTCCAACGCCGCGACGGTGACCGTATGGTACCCGGCTGTCGGCGCTGTGAAGACAGCGACCTTCAACGACGAGAGCGGCGACGGCAATGCCCAGGTCGGAGAGACGATCACCTACACCTATGAACTCACGGCCTATGGGGCGGAATCGCTCGGAAGTGTTGACCTGACGGAGACTGGCTTCACGGGCTCGGGCACGACACCGGTGCCCACCTACCAGTCCGGCGACGCCAACAGTGACAGCCGCATCGATCTCAACGAGACCTGGGTCTACACCGCATCCTACACGCTGACGGAAACCGATATCGGCAATGGCGGGGTCAGCAATCAGGCGACGGCGCAGGCGTCGACCTCCGGCGGTGTGACGGTCACGGATCTGTCCGACTCCACCGCCGCCACCGACGGCGATGGTGTGGGCACTCCGGGTCCGGGCCCGAACAATGGTGACACGACGACGACCACGCTGACCACCGCACCGATCGTCGCGAACGACGATACGCCGCCTGCGGTCAACGGCGCGACCGGCGGCAACACCGACAGCCTGTTTTCGAACGATACGCTCAACGGGGCGGCGTTCGATCCCTCCGATGTCGACGGAACCCTGGTGGACGATGGCGGTATCACCGGGCTGACCATCAATGCCGACGGAACGCTGACGATCCCCGCGGACACGGCGGCCGACACCTATACGGTGACCTATCAGATATGCGAGGCGCTCAACCCGCCGAACTGCGATACGGCCACGGCCACGGTAACAGTTGGTGCGCAGCCGATCTCGGCCGTCGACGACACGCCGCCCGCGATTTCGAGCGCTGATGGCGGCTCCACCCCCAGCGTGTTCGTCAACGACACGCTTGGCGGGACGACGCTCGATCCCTCGGACATCACGGCAGTGATGGTCGATGACGGCGGAATCCCCGGACTGGTGTTCGACACCGACGGCACCTTCACCGTCCCGGCCGGAACACAGGCGGGTTCCTACACCCTCGTTTACAGGATCTGCGAGAATCTCAATCCTTCGAATTGCGACGACGGAACAGTGAACCTGACCGTCGAGACCGCGCCAATCGTGGCGGAGGACGACACGGTGGCAACGAATATCGATACCGCCGTCGATCAGCCCGGCGTGGTCAACCTCCTCGACAACGACACCTTCAACGGCGCGGCAGTCGTTTCCACCAATGTGACGATCACCTCGGCGGATCTTCCGTCCGGCTTCACCATCAATGACGACGGCTCGGTGGATGTCGCGCAGTACACGCCGACACAGGTGTATGTGTTCACCTACCGGATCTGCGAGAACCTCAACCCGGCCAACTGCGACGAGGCGACCGTGACCGTGCCGGTCCAGAAGAGCGTGCCGGTGGTAACCGGAACCGTCTTCATCGACGAGAACGGCAACGGAAGCTACGACACCGCGATGGAACACGGCACAGCCGGCTACACGGTGCGGCTGATGCAGTCCGATACAGTGGTCAAGGAAACTGCGGCTGCGGCAGACGGCACCTTCGAGTTCCGCGATTTCCCGGTCGGTTCGGGCTACAGTCTGGTGTTCATGGATAACGCGACTAATGTTGCCGTCGGCGCGATCCAGAACCTGACATTCGCAGCCGGCACTGTCATGCCGAGCCAGGACCAGCCGATCGATCCGTCCGGGGTGGTCTACGACATTTCCACCGGTCAGCCGATACCCGGCGCGATCCTGACGATGACCGATGCTTCGGGTACACCGCTTCCGTCCGCATGCCTGCTGCCGGGTCAGCAGGGCCAGACGACGCCGGCCGACGGCAACTACAGGTTCGACATCAATGCCGGCGCCGATGCCGCCTGTCCTTCGTTGGAAACGGAATACCGGCTGACGATCACCGGTCCATCGGGTTTCCTTCCGGGCTTCTCGACCACGGCGCCGCCCGAGCCCGGTGCGCTCGACGCCACGACCTGCGCGCCCGATGCCGTTCCGGGTGGCGCCTGCCAGATGTCGGAAAGTTCCGAAGCGCCGCCTGCCGGCGATCCCACGCCCTACTATATCGCATTCCTGCTGGAGCCGGGCGATCCGAACGTCATCAACAACCACATCCCGCTCGATCCGGTAGCCCGCGTCTTCAACAACGGATTGACGGTGACCAAGACGTCGGCCCGGCCGATCGCCGAGCGCGGCGGTGCGGTGAGTTATTCCATCCGGGTCAGCAACACCAATCTCTTCGCGGTCGGCCTCGTCGATATCGTCGACCGCATGCCCTCCGGCTTTCTCTATGCGCCCGATTCCGCGACGCTCGACGGAAATCCCATCACGGTTGAAAGCCGCGGCTCCACCATTGTCTTCCCCGATCTCACAATCCCGGCCAACGGATCGCTGACGATGACGCTGGTCGCCCGTGTCGCTGCGAGCGTCGTGGCCGGCGAATACACCAATATCGCCACGCTTCTGGATGCGTCCAACGGCGCGCAGCTCGCCGAGGCGGGACGGGCAACGGTTCGGGTGCTCGTTGAACATGTGTTCGATTGCGGCGAAGTCGTCGGCAAGGTCTTCGAGGACCGCAACCGCGACGGCATTCAGACCGAGGGCGAACGCGGCATGCCCGGCGTCCGGATCGCAAGCGTCAAGGGTTTGCTGATCAAGACCGATGAACACGGCCGGTATTCGGTGCCTTGCGCGGCCCTGCCGGATGCGGACCGCGGGTCGAATTTCATCCTCAAGCTCGACGAGCGGACGCTGCCGGCGGGCTATTCGGTGATCAGCGAAAACCCGCGTGTGGTTCGCCTGACCCGCGGCAAGGTCACCAAGCTGAACTTCTCCGTCGCCGGCTCCGGTCTGGTCGAGGTCGATCTCTCGGGCAAGGCTTTCGTCGGCGGAACGCTGCAGACCCGGCCCGGTGTGGACGGGGTGGTGGCGGCGATCGTCGACAAGTTGTCGGCCAGACCTTCGACGCTGCGGCTGACCTATCATGTCGCGGGCGACCACGGGCTCGCCTCCGCCCGCCTGATCGAGTTCGAGAACCGTATCCGGGCGCAGTGGGGCCATCGCGCCGGCAGACTGGATGTGGAGCGTCGCGTGGTCGGGAGTAACTGAGTATGGATCGCGCCATCAGGAGAAAGTTCCTCGCAGGAGTCGCTGGTCTGGTGCTTGGCATCGGCCTGATGCAGCCAGCCGTATTCGCGCAGAGTTTCGACGATCTCGGGATTTCGATCGCGGTCGACGGTGAACGGGTTGCCGGAGCTGCTCCGGCCGGGGTGACTGCGGCCGACCAGGTCGACGTCCAGATCAAATATGACGGGCTCGATGTCGAACCGATGCTCAACGTCTCGACGCTCGATACGAAGCGCAGTTATAAGGCCGGCCAACCGATCGGCTTTCTCGCCACCAGCAACTATCCGGCCTGGATCGAAAGGGCGGAAATCCGCATCACCGACGTGTCGGGCCCTTCGCGGGCGCTTGCCGACGTCATTCCGGTGCGGCCGAACGAAACGGCCGAATGGAACATGCCGGACGGAGATCCCGACAGCGGCTCGTATGAATACGTGCTGCGCGTCTACGACCGTGACGGCCGGTTCGACGAAACGAAGCCACTGACGCTCGCGCGCTCGGCACGCGATCTCGCAGATCACAATGATCCGGAGGCGCAGCCGGTGTCGCCCGGCAATGGCGAGGACCGGACGGCCAAACGCAACATTCCGGTCCATGGCGGTGCGGTAACCGTCTACGGCAAACACGTGACGCCCGGCACCGAGGTGGTGGCGCTCGGCGAACGGGTTCCTGTCGACGGCGACGGCGGTTTCGTCATGCAGCGCATCCTGCCGCCGGGCGACCATTCGGTCGATGTGAGCGTGGCGGGTACAGGTGACAAGGGTCTCGCTTTCGAGCGAGACATCAACATCCCGGCCAACGACTTCTTCTATGTGGGTCTCGCCGACCTGACGGTCGGTACGAATTCCCGCAAGGGCGGCATCGAGGCGGCCGACGACGGGGAGTTCGACGGCACCTACGCCAAGGGACGTCTCGCATTCTATCTCAAGGGCAAGATCAAGGGGCAGTATCTGCTGACGGCGGCGGCCGACACCGAGGAAGACGATCTCGACACGCTCTTCCGCGGGCTCGACGCGAAGAACCCGCGCTCGCTTCTCAAGCGTATCGATCCGGACAAGTACTACCCGGTCTATGGTGACGATTCGACGATCGAAGAGGACGCGCCGACGAGCGGCAAGTTCTATGTCCGGCTAGAGCGCGGCGACAGCCGGGTGATGTGGGGCAACTTCAAGACACAGATCCGCGATACCCATTACCTGCGCAACGAACGCGCGCTCTACGGCGCCTCCGGCGTCTACAAGACGGCAGAGACGACATCCTTCGGGGAAAAGCGCGGCGAGGTCGAGCTCTACGCGGCCCAGCCCGGCACGCTGCCGCAGCGCGACGTGCTACGCGGCACCGGAGGTTCGGCCTATTTCCTCAAGCGGCAGGACATCTCGACGGGATCGGAAACGGTGTCGATCGAGGTGCGCGACGCCCAGACCGGTCGGGTGATCGCACGCGATTACCTGCAATACGGCACCGACTACACGATCGACTACATGCAGGGCGTGATCATTCTGAAGGAGCCGCTCTCCTCGCGCAGCCGCGATTCCGCTCTGGTGCAGGGCAATTACGACGATGAACTCGGCAACCATCTGGTGGTTCAGTACGAGTACACGCCGATGGCCTCGGACGTGGACGGCTACTCCTTCGGCGGACGCGCGCAGGGCTGGGTCAACGACCATGTCCGCATCGGCGCCACCGGCATGAGCGAGAAGGCCGAGACGGGGAGTATCGACGCGGACCAGAAGATGCTCGGCGCCGACATGATGCTGCGCCTGTCGGAAAACACCTTCATCAAGGGCGAGATCGCGCAATCCGAGGGGCCGGGTTTCGGCCGTTCCTATTCGTCCGACGGCGGGCTCGACATGTTCGAGGAAACCACCAGCGGCGTTCGCGGAACACGGGCGCATGCCTTCCGGCTCGAAGGCAAGGGCGACCTCAAGGAGTTGCTGCGCGGCGGCCTCGACGGCGAGATCTCGGGCTACGCGGAACGGCGCGAGGCGGGCTTCGCTTCGATCGACCATTACGTGCCGACCGATCAGGACATGTGGGGCATGGCGGCGCGGGTAAAACTGTCCGAACGCCACGAACTCGACGCGGCCTATGATCACTACAGGGACGGTGCCGGTGAGAAACGCATCGCGATCTCGGCAGACATCGCCTCGAAGATCGGCCGCAACTGGGAACTGGCCTACGGGGCGAAATATTCCGACGTCGTTCTTCCCTCGCGGACCGAAGACAATATCGGCCGACGCGTCGATGTCGCGGTGAAGGCGACCTATTCGCCGGACGACGACCACTCCTACCACGCCTTCGCGCAGGCGACCGCGCTGAGGACCGGCAACCGCGACCGCAACGACCGCGTCGGGGTCGGAGCCAAGGTCAAGCTGACCGACAAGGTAGGCGCCGAGGGTGAAGTCTCCGTCGGCACCGGCGGGCTGGGCGCGCTGGCCGCGCTGACCTACGACCGCACCGCCGACGATCACTATTACCTCGGCTACGACCTCTCGCCGAAACGCACTGTCTCCGGTTCCGTTCTCGACGGTCGCGACCGGGGCAGCATCGTGGCCGGCGCTACCCATCGCTATGACGACGAGTGGTCCGCCTATACCGAGAGCAAGTACGATCTCTTCGGCAGCCGGAAGGCGCTGACGACGGCTTACGGCGTGACCTATACGCCGGTGAAGAACTGGACCCTGACCGGCGGGCTCGAAGCCGGGAAGCTGTCGGACAGGAACGCCGCCGATCTCGACCGCAAGGCCATCTCGCTCGGTGCGTCCTACAAGAAGGACGAGGCGGTTTCCGCCACCCTCAAGGGCGAGATGCGCTTCGACGATTCCGAAGACGACACTCGCGACGTCGACGCCTATCTGATCGCGGCAGGCGTCGGCTACAAGCTCGACCCCGACTGGCGGGCGAGCGCCAATCTCGACGGCGTGTTTTCCGTATCGGATCAGGGTTTCATCCGCGACGGCGACTATGTCGAGGCGAGCCTCGGCTTCGCTTATCGTCCCGTCGACAACGACCGGCTGAACGCCTTCTTCAAGTACAGCTATCTCTACGACCTGCCCGGCCCCTCGCAGGTGACGGCGGACGGCACCACGGTGGCGCCGCGGCAGTCGAGCCATGTGCTGTCGGCGGATGCGAGTTACGATCTCAACCGCTATCTGACGGTGGGCGCGAAATATGGTCTCCGGATCGGCAAGGTGGAGACGACGCGCGGTTCCGAGGATTACGTCGACAACGACGCTCAACTCGCAATTCTGCGCGGCGACTTCCATGTCATCAAGCATTGGGATGCGATGCTCGAGGGACGAATGCTCTATTCCTCGTCGGCCGATACGACGGATTACGGTCTGGTCGCCGGCGTCTACCGACATCTCGGGGATAATGTGAAGGTCGGTGCGGGCTACAATTTCGGCCGCTTCTCCGACGATCTTACTGATCTCACCCAGGACGACCAGGGCGTCTTCTTCAACCTGGTCGGCAAGATCTGATCGGCCAAGGGGAGAAGAGCCGGCGGATACTCGCCGCCGGCTCCTTCATTCAGCGATAGCGCAGAAGGTTCTCGATGCGGATCGGGTAGTTCCGTACGCGGATACCGGTCGCATGCCAGACGGCGTTGGCGATGGCGCCGACCGTGCCCGTGACACCGATCTCGCCCACGCCCTTGATGCCGAGCGGGCTGACGCGCGGATCTTCTTCGGGCACCAGGATCGCCTCCATCCGCGGCACGTCCGCATTGACCGGGACGTGATACTCGGCAAGGTCGGCATTCATGATGCGCCCGGTGCGGCTGTCGGCGACTGCTTCTTCCTGCAGCGCGAAGGAAATCCCCCAGATCATGCCGCCGTAATACTGGCTGCGCACCAGTTTCGGGTTGATGATCCGGCCCGCCGCGAAGGCGCCGACGAGACGGGAGACCCTGACCTGCATCAGGTCTGGATCGATTTTGACCTCGGCGAAGACAGCGCCGTGCGAGTGCATGGCGAAGGCATCGGCGGAGGCCGGATCGTGACCGGACTTGCCGGTGCCGATCAGTTCCTTCTGCCCGGCGCGAGCGAGGATCTCCGCATAGGTCTGGCTACGGGTTTCGTCGTCGCGGCGATAGAGCCGGCCTTCTGCGGCCACGACACCGATATTGCCGGCGCCAAAGAGCGGCGAGTCCGGGTCGCTGGTCGCCAGTTCCGTCAGCCGGGCGATGACGTCGCTGCCGGCGTTCGACAGCGCCTGGCCGGCACTCGCGGTATGTCCCGAACCACCCGCGACACCACCGTCGGGCAGGTCGGACCGGCCCGAGTGGAACTCGACTTGATCGAGGTCGAGGCCGAGGGATTCGGCCGCCAACTGGGCGAGCGCCGTCCATGCGCCCTGACCCATGTCGGCGCCACCGGTCTCGACCAGTGCAGTGCCGTCGGCGCGAAGCGTCGCGCGGGCCTCGGCGGGGAACTGCGGGCAGGGAAATACCGCCGTGCCCATGCCCCAGCCGACGAGGAACCCGTCCTCGTCGCGCATGGTGGCTGGCTCGAGCGGACGGTCGGCCCACCCGAAAGAGGCTGCCCCCTGCTCGTAGCACTCGCGCAGCGCCTTGGACGAATAGGGCTTGCCGGTGCCCGGCTGGGTCTCGGCGTAGTTGGCGAGCCGGAAGGCCAGGGGGTCCATGCCGCAGGCTTCTGCCGCCTCGTCGATGGCGATCTCCAGAGCCGCGGAACCGGAGGCTTCGCCAGGAGCGCGCATCGGTCCCGGCGTGCCGATGTCGAGACGCAGGCCCTCATGCTCGACGAGGATCGCCGGGCTTTCATAGAGCATCAGCGAGGCGTTGGCGGCGGGCTCGACGAAATCGTCGAAGCTTGAGGTCGCACCGGTAGAGTGGTGATGGAGCGCGGTCAACTTTCCCTTGCCGTCGGTGCCGAGCCGCAGCTTCTGCCAGGTGCGTCCGCGGTGGCCGACGGGGCCGTACATCTGCGCCCGGGTGAGCACCAGTTTCACCGGACGGCCGAGTTGGCGCGCCGCAAGAATGCCGAGGATCTGCGGACCGTTGAGGATCGCCTTGGAGCCGAAGCCGCCGCCGAGGAAGGGCGAGCGGATCAGTACGTTCTCGGCCGGAATGCCGAAATAGGCCGCATAGGAGGCGGCACTCATCCGCAGCGCCTGGTTGGGCATGTCGATGGTGACGCGGTCGCCGTCCCATTCGGCCACGACCGCATGCGGCTCCATGGCGTTGTGGTATTGTGGCGGTGTGGAGTAATCGCCCTCGGTCACCCGCGTAGCGGCCCGGAGGCCGGCATCGAGATCGCCGAAGGAGACGGTTCCCGGCGCGCCGACGCCGACCGATTGCGCTTCGTAGCGAAGGCCGTTGTCGAGACCGGTGCGCGCGTCTTCCTCCTCGTAGCGGGGAGAGAGAAGCCGCGCACCTTCGGTGGCCGCTTCCAGCGTTTCGGCGACGACGACGGCGATCGGCTGGTGGACATAGCGGACGGTGTCGTCCTGCAGCACCTCGACCCGGAAACCGAAGGGCGGCATCTTCTCGTTCGGGTCGTGGTGCAGCGGCATGCGGTTGTCTGGCGTGATCACCTCGACCACGCCGGGATGGGCCTTGGCAGCCTCGACATCGAGGGAGCGGACCCGGCCGCGGGCGATCGTCGAGGTGGCGATCACTGCGTGGAGCAGGCCCTCTGGATGATTGTCGGCGGCATAGGTGGCCGCGCCGGTGACCTTGAGCCGGCCGTCGCGGCGGCTCACCGGCTGGCCGGCATTCGAGCCATGCCGGACATGGCGCGGGAATACGGTCTGTGTTTCGGATGAGATTTGTTCAGACGACATTTGTTCAGACATGGGCAACTCCCGAGGTTTCGTCCGACCTGGCCGCGAAGGGCGAGCCGGGCAGGGCGGGCATCCGGTCCGGCGTCCCCTCAAGGGCGCGGGTCAGCGCGCGGGTGACGATCCGGCGGGCCAGTTCGATCTTGAAGGCATTGGCGCCGGAGGGATGGGCGCCCGCGAGTGCGATCTGCCCGGCGCGGGCGAATGCGGACGGTGTGGGTTCGATGCCCACGAGGGAGGCTTCCGCTTCCCCGGCGCGCCAGGGCTTGGCGGCGACGCCGCCGAGCGCGATGCGGGCCTGGGCGATGCGACCGTCCTCGATCGTGAGCGCAGCAGCGGCGGAAACCACGGCAAACGCATAGGAGGTGCGCTCGCGCAGCTTGAGGTATCGCGCATGGCCGGAAAAGGCGGCCGCCTCTGCCGGCAGCTTCACGCCGGTGATCAGTTCGCCTCGGCGCAGGGCCGTCTCCATCTGCGGCGTGTCACCGGGAAGAAGATGCAACTCGTCGAGCGGGATCGTGCGCTTGCCGTCGAGGCTTTCGACCTCGACCTCGGCGCCGAGCGCCACCAGCGGGACGCAGAAGTCCGACCCGTGGACGGCGATGCAGTGCTCGGAGAAACCGAGGACGGCATGCAGCCGGTTCTCACCCTCGCGGGCATCGCAACCCGAGCCTGGCTCACGCCGGTTGCAGGCACTTGCCGGGTCCTGGAAATAGGCGCAGCGGGTGCGCTGCATCAGATTGCCGCCGACGGTGGCGGCGTTGCGCAATTGCGCCGAGGCTCCGGAGAGAAGCGCCTCGGCAACCATCGGGAAGGCAGCGGCGAAGCGGGCGTCATAGGCGAGGTCCGAGTTGCGCACCAGCGCGCCAATCCTGACGCCGCCGTCAGGCAGCCATTCGATCGCATCGAGGCCGGGAAGCCGAGTGATGTCGACGAGACGTTCGGGGGCGCTGGCGCCGACCTTCATCAGGTCGAGCATGTTGGTTCCGGCGGCAAGATAGGCCGATCCGGGCTTGGCCGCTTCGGTGACCGCCTCGGCGACGGTGGAGGGACGGATATAGTCGAAGGGTTTCATGCGGCGTCCTTTCCGGTCTCTGGCTTTCCGGTCTTAGTCTGGCCGGTTTCGGCGACCTTGCGGCCGGCTTCCAGCACCGCCTCGGTGATGCCCTGATAGGCGCCGCAGCGGCAGATGTTGCCGCTCATGAGTTCGCGGACCCGTTCGGGATCGTCGCCGGCCATGCCTTCCTCGATGAGGCCGACGGCGCTCATGATCTGGCCGGGGGTGCAGTAGCCGCACTGGAAGGCGTCGTGCTCGATGAAGGCGGCCTGGACGGGGTGGAGGTCTTCCCCCTCGGCAAGACCTTCGATGGTGGTGATTTCAGCGCCGTCCATGCTGGCGGCGAGGGCGAGGCAGGAGTTGATGCGCCGACCGTCGACGAGTACGGTGCAGGCGCCGCACTGGCCGCGGTCGCAGCCTTTCTTGGTTCCGGGAAGATCGAGGCGCTCGCGAAGCAGGTCGAGCAGTGTGACGCGCGGATCATCGAGCGCGACGTCATGCTGACGGCCATTGATGGCGAGGCTGATGGAGAGTGACATGCGGTACTCCATTCAGGATATGTTCGGGACTGGCCGCGCGGGAACGCGGAGATGGAACGCAGGGACTGGGACCGACGCGTACGGTTCGGCATCCGGACGGAACGGCACGAGCTGCAGCTCGCGGGGTTCCGCGCGTAACGAGAATATACGGAGGCACCCTCCGTTTATCAAGGCTATGAGTGTATAAAAACAAAATGACATCGGAATCGGGCAAGGCAAGGCGCAAGCCACGGGCGGATTCGCTGAGGAACCGGGAGAAGCTGCTGGCTGCGGCGGCCACGGTCTTCGGGGCCGGCGGGGCGCAGGCAAGTCTCGAGGCGGTGGCGCGCGAGGCGGGTGTGGGTATCGGCACGCTCTACCGACATTTCCCGACACGCGAGGAATTGTTCGAGGCGGTCTATCGCAACGAGGTCGACATTCTTTACGCACTCGCGGAGAAGCTGGCGGCTCAGGGTGGAGACACGGTAGAGGCGCTGCGGACGTGGCTGCACGCCAACATCCGGCTGTTTGCCACAAAGCGTGGGATGATCGACGCCTTGCAACTGGCGGCCGCGGGTTCCAGCGAACTCAAGGCCTATTCCTTCGAACGGCTGACCGGTGCATCCGGTCTTCTCCTCGCGCGGGGCGTGGATGCCGGAGAGATGCGCGACGACGTTTCGTCCGAGGATATCTTTCGCGCCCTCGTCGGAATATTTTATTCCCAGATGCCGACAAGCAATCCCGCAGACACCATCCGGCTGGTCGACGTCTTCATCGACGGTCTGCGCAAGCGCTGAGCGAAACAGCAGGCCGGGAATGAAAAAGCGCGGGCCCGAATGGACCCGCGCTCTCGCGTTTCTACCGCAGGCTCAGCTTAGCCGAGTACTTCCTTCACGGCGTCGACGGTTGCCGAGACGATGGTGTCGGCTTCCTCGCGGGTGAGGCAGAAGGGCGGCGCGTAGCCGATGATGTCGCCCTGTGGCATGGCGCGGGCGATGACGCCGCGCTTGAGCATGGCGGCCGAGACCGACGGGCCGATCTTCTTCGACGGATCGAAGAAGGTACGGTTGTCGCGATCCTCGACGAACTCGACGGCGCAGAGCATGCCTTCGCCGCGGATCTGGCCGACATTGGCGTGACCGCCCAGCGCGTCGGTCATGGCCTTGTTGAGATAGGCGCCGGTCTCGTCGGCATTCGAGACGAGGTTCAGCTTGTCGAGAAGCTGAAGATTGGCAACGCCTGCGGCCGCACCGATCGGGTGGGCCGAATAGGTCCAGCCATGGCCGATCGGGCCGTTCTCGTCGGTGCCCTGCTCGAGCACCTTCCAGACCTTGTCGGAGATGATCGAGCCGGACAGCGGCGCATAGGCCGAGGTCAGACCCTTGGCGATGGTGATGATGTCGGGCTCGATGCCGTAATGGGCGGAGCCGAACATGGTGCCGAG
>CAZEJG010000025.1:0-48192 GCA_964511625.1 uncultured Hoeflea sp. | reverse complement strand
TCGACCGTGCCAACGAATTCGTCGGCAAGTCGAACTGGGAGGGGGATACCCCGCTTATCGGCGAGGTCGCCGACTTTTCGCTCACCGACGGCGTCGAAGGCGGCGGCGGCAACCCGGGCGAGGTCTTCGTCTCGGAACCGGAAGGCAGCCTGCTCGAAGGCACGGACGGCGACGACACCTTTATCGGCAGCGACAATATAGACGTCTTCGTCGGCGGCAAGGGTGACGACAACTATGACGGCAAGGGTGGGAGCGACAGCGTCAGGTTTTCCGGTCGCGAAACCGAATACACCTTCACGCTGAACGAGGACGGTTCGGTGACCGCAAGCCACCCGACGGAAGGTACCGATACGCTCAGGAACATCGAGACGGTTGATTTCGTCGATGAAGGATACAAGCGGACTTATGCTCTCGGAGAACTCGTCACGGAGGGCATCGACGGCGACGATATCGTCAATGGCACGGATCAGGATGACACGATCTATGGCGGCAAGGGCAACGACGTTATCGACGGCGGCGCTGGAAACGACAGCATCTTCGGCGGAGATGGCAACGACACGCTCACCGGCGGGCTCGGCGACGACCAGCTTTACGACTACGCGGACAGCGACGACATCTTCTATGGCGGCGACGGCGACGACCTCCTCGCGCCCGGCCGGGGCAATGACGAGCTGTACGGTGGGGCCGGCAATGATGCGGTCTACAGCGGCGCCGGCGACGATATCCTCGACGGCGGAGACGGAAACGACTCTCTCTACGCCGACTCCGGCAACGACATCCTCCGCGCCAGCCTGGGCACCGACACTTTCGACGGCCAGGACGGGGTGGACACGTTCGACATCGGCAATTCCGAGGTCAAGGATCGCGCCTACGAAGTCGATCTGGAGGCCGGAACCGACCAGTACGGCAACACCTACGCCAATATCGAGAATGTCATCGGCGGCGACGGCGACGACATCATCTCGGGCACCGACGGCGACAACGTCCTGAGCGGCGGGGGCGGCAATGACCGTCTCGTGGCCCGCGGCGGTAACGACACCCTCGACGGCGGCGACGGCGAAGACCGGGCCGAACTCGAAGGCTCCATCGGCGACTACACCGTGACCATCGGCGACGACGATACGGTTCGTCTCGAAAACGCCAATGGCGCGACGAAAGTTCTCTCGGGGATCGAATACGTCTACTTCGCGACCGAAGAAGCCGAATACACCATCAATGCGGTCAAGGATCTGGCCGAAGGCGGTGGCGGCGGCGAAGGACCGGTGGACTATCCGGACATTGACGGCGCATTCACGGCCGAGGCCACGGTGCGCTTCGACGACATCGACGGCGGCGCCTATCAGCGTGTCTTCGACTTCGGCAACGGTCCCGAGAGCGACAATGTCTGGCTCGGCCAGGTCGGCGACACCGACACGATGCGCTTCGAGATCTGGAAGGACGGTGCGGCCTACAAGGTCGAAGCCGCAGGCGCCATCGTCGAGGGCGAGACGGCCACCTTCAAGGTTACCGTCGATACCGACGGAAAGATGAGCCTGTACAAGGACGGCGCGTTGATCGCCGAAGGCCCGGGCGTCGTCCCGGCCGATGTCGACCGCACCAACGAGTTCGTCGGCAAGTCGAACTGGGAGGCGGATACCCCGCTCATCGGCGCGGTCACCGACTTCTCGCTCACCGACGGCGTTGAAGGCGGCGGCGAAGGGGGTGGTGAAGGCGGCGGTGCTGAAGGTATCGTGGTCGATGCCGGCAATGGCGGCGGCTACTTCACCGGGACCGACGACAACGACACCTTCAACGGCGGCAATGGCCAGGACGTCTTCTATGGAGGGGCCGGTAATGACGTCTATGACGGGGCTGGTGGCGGCTATAACCAGGTCGACCTCAACGGCTCGTCCGGCGACTACACCTTCACCCGCAACGACGACGGCTCGGTGACCGCCGCGGGTCCGGATGGAACCGATACGCTCAGGAATATCGACGGGCTGTGGTTCTACGGCGAGCAGAAGTGGTACGACATCGACGATCTGGCGACGGGCGACAACGGAAATGGCGGCGGTAACGGGAGCGGCGGCAATGGCGGCGGCGGCAATGGCGGCGGCGAAGGGATCGTCGTCAATGCCGGAAACGGGGGAGGCTACTTCACCGGCACCGACGGCGACGACACCTTCAACGGCGGCAATGGCCAGGACGTCTTCAATGGCGGGGCCGGCAACGACCTCTATGACGGAGCCGGCGGCGCCTACAATCAGGTTGATTTCAACGGTTCGTCGGCCGACTACACCTTCACCCGCAACGACGACGGCTCGATTACAGCGGAAGGGCCGGATGGCACCGATACGCTCAAGAACATCGACGGGCTCTGGTTCGACGGCGAGCAGAAGTGGTACGACATTAACGATCTGGCGACCGGCGACACCGGAAACGGCGGAGGCAATGGCGGCGGTAACGGGGGCGGCGGTAACGGGGGCGGCGGCAATGGCGGCGGCGGCAATGGCGGCGGCGAAGGGATCGTCGTCGATGCCGGAAACGGCGGAGGCTACTTCACCGGCACCGACGGCGACGACACCTTCAACGGCGGCAACGGCAAGGACGTGTTCTACGGCGGAGCCGGCGACGACGTCTATGACGGCGCAGGCGGCGGCTACAACCAGGTCGACCTCGACGGTTCCTCGGCCGACTACACCTTCACCCGCAACGACGACGGCTCCGTCACCGTTGCCGGCGCTGACGGCACCGATACGCTCAACAACATCAACGGGCTCTGGTTCTACGGCGAGCAGAAGTGGTACGACATTGACGATCTGGCGACCGGCGAAACCGGAAACGGCGGCGGCAACGGGGGCGGTGGCAATGGCGGCGGCGAAGGGATCGTCGTCGATGCCGGAAACCGCGGCGGCTACTTCACCGGCACCGACGGCAACGACACCTTCAATGGGGGCAACGGTCAGGACGTCTTCTACGGCGGAGCCGGCGACGACACCTATAACGGGGCGGGCGGAGCATACAACCAGGTCGATCTCGACGGCAGCTTCGACGACTACACCTTCACCCGCAACGATGATGGCTCGGTGACCGTCGCCGGAGCGGAGGGAACCGACTTACTGCAGAACATCGACGGCATCTGGAGCTACGGCGACCAAGCCTGGAGCTCGCTGGACGATCTCGTCGCCTGACGTGACGGCCCATCTCATGGCGGCGCGCGGATGCTCTTACCATCCGCGCGCCGCGCCCTGGAGTTCAGTCTGCAAACGACAATCCGGAGACCGGCGCCATGTCGCTGATTTTCAGAATTGGCTTCGTCACACTTCTGTCGCTGCTACTAGGGACGAGCCTCTTCCTTACGCTCCAATCGCGCACAATGGTCGATATGGCGACGGGTGACATCTGCCTGACAAGCGCGCAAGCCTGGCCTCTCCGGGAGGGGCTTGAGCCGAGTGGCGCGACGTTCAAGACAATCCCGACCACGCCGGGAACGACAGTGCTGACGCCGATGAGCGGGTCGACTGACGCCAAAACCGTCACCATACCCATGACGCCGACTCGAACGGGCCTCCTCCTCGTTCACGTCTTCGGCCTTGCCCTCGGTCTGGGGGCGGCGCTTTTCATGGATTTATGGATCGTGTCACGCCTCTATCACGCGTCTTTCAGCCGCAACGACCTGACGCTGCTCGATTTCGGCAGCAGGCTGGTAACCCTTGGCCTTGCGCTTCTCTGGGTATCCGGCCTGGGCTTTCTGCTGTTCTACTACGCGTACGCGCCGGGTGCGCTCTCCAACCAGAAGATTTGGGGCAAGATGGCGGTTGTGACGCTGCTGTCGCTGAACGGCGTTCTCATTCACCGGATGCTGCTGCCCTGGCTTGCCGCTCGCACCGGCAGGCCGCTTCTAGACGGAGCCGATCTGCGTACCGCGTCGCTTATGATCGGTACGGCGGCGATTTCCGTGAGTGGCTGGCTCTTCGCGGCGTCTCTAGGCCTCATCAAGGCTTTCAACTTCGCTTTCACGACAGGCGAGTTCATCTTCGGCTATCTGGTGATACTTGCCACGCTCTTCTGCGTGGGACTACTTCTACATCAATTGCTGGTCATTTTCGCTACGAGATCCCGCCCATTCTCAGCGTATTTTCCGAGTTAACAAACTTGCTTAACCGCAATTTAAGGGTGGTCCGCCAATAGTTCCCCAGCTGTTCAGTTGGGGGTCGGCAACTCGTGAGACTATCGTCGGACGACAAGGGCCAAGGCATTGCATTCGCGCGCCTTGCAGGTTTTCTCAGGCGCAGTTGCGGTCGCCACACCAGGATGTTGCTGGCATTTTCGGTGCTGGTGAACATCACTGCACTGACGCCGTCCTTCCACATGATGCAGGTCTACGACCGGGTACTCTCCTCGCGCTCCGGGTCCACGCTCCTGGCCATAACGCTCATCGCGCTGTTCATGCTCTCCGTGTTTGCGCTTGGAGAAACCGTGCGCGGGAGGATCGCCCATCGCCTCGCCGCTTCCTATGCAGTTACCGTCTCGCGGAAGCTGTTCGCGCGCCTCGGCGAGCCGGCGGCGTCGAGCCAGGCGTCCGCCTATCTGCGCGACTTCGCGATGGTGCGGCAGTTCCTCTCCTCTCGCGTGTTCGTCGGGCTGTTCGACCTGCCTTTCGTGCCGTTCTACCTGCTGCTGCTCTTCTTCGTTCACCCCACGGTCTGCCTTCTGACAATCCTCGGTCTCGCCGCGCTCGCTGTCGCCGGCTACCTGAATTTCAAGCTGACCGAAGCGGGGCGTGTCGCCAGCCGCAAGGCAGACGGCGAGGCTTCGGGTTTCGCCCAGAGCGCCTTTGCCCGCAGTGGCGAGGTCCGGGCGCTCGGCATGGTGCCGAACCTTCTCGGAAGCTGGGGCCTGCGGATGGCGGAAGCGCTGAAGACCTCCGACGAGGCGACCTCGATCTCGGCGATGCTCTATGCAGCCAGCCGCGCCATTCGTCAGGCCATCCAGGTGCTGACCATGGCCTGGGGAGCATGGCTCGTTCTGGACGGGGACATGTCGGGCGGCATGATCTTTCTCGCCTCGATGATTTCCGGCCGGGCGCTGGCGCCTCTCGAGCAGATCATCGGCGGCTGGGAGAACATCGTCCGCTCCGTCGAGGCCTTCGACAAGGTCGAGGAACTCACCGGTCCCGACAAGGGCCTGCAGCGCCGTCCGGATCTGCCCGAGCCCCTCGGATACCTGACGGCGCGCGACCTCGTCTTCCGCAACTACAGCCGCAAGCCGGTCCTGGCCGGCGCCGCCATCGAGGTCAAACCCGGTGAAGCGGTGGTCGTCGACGGCGCGCACGGGGCCGGGAAATCCGTGCTGATGTCGATCCTCTCCGGAGCGCGCAGCCCCGAAGCCGGTCTCGTGATGCTCGACACCGCTCCGCGGGAGCGCTGGTCGCAAGCGCAATGGGGGCGCGTCATGGGCTTTTGCGGCGAGGAAGCGGGACTGCTCACCGGCACCGTCGCCCAGAACATCGCCCGGTTCGATCCGCAAGCCGACCTCGAGGAAATCTACCGCGTAACCCGCCTACTCGACGCGCACGATCAGATCGTGGAACTGCCGCAGGGCTACCAGACAGTGGTCAGCAACTCGCCCGACATGCTGCCGGCCAGCCTGCGCAAGCTGATGGCGCTCGCACGCGCATTCTACGGCTCGCCGAAGATTATGGTGCTGGATCAGCCGACGACCTTCCTCGACCAGAAGCGCGAAGGGGCACTCCTGAACGCACTCAGCGGCGCGAAGGGCAACGGGTCTGCGATCGTGATGGTGACCCGTTCCGCCATGCTGATGCGGATCGCCGACCGGGCGCTCGAACTCGAAAACGGTCGTCTGAAGCCGGGCAGGTTGCCGCAGCCGGGAGGCATCCGCGATCTCCGGGCCGCGGCAGCATCCGCCCGCTCCGCGCCTCCCCCGGCAGAACCGCAGAGCGACGACGGCCGCGTGACGGAGACCGCGCGATGACCGTTCCGCCGCCGCTCATGCCCGCCGTTCCCGCGACCGAAGAGGACCCCTTCGCAGGGGTCTCCACCTCTGCGGACGGCATCGCCGGCAAGGCCGGGCGCATGGTGCTGATCTCCCTCGGCGTCTTCGCCGCATGGGCGGTGTTCGTACCGCTCGATTCCGCGGTGGTCGCGCCGACCGAACTCACCTCCGGCGGACGCAACCAGCTTATCCAGCACGTCTCTGGCGGCACCGTGACCGCGATCAGGGCCCATGATGGCGATCTGGTGGAACAAGACCAAGTCATCTTGGAACTCGACCCGGCACTCGACCAGGCACGTCTGACGAAGCTGCGTGCTCGCCACGCGGTTCTCTCAGCACTGCGCAACCGCTTGGTCGCCCAGAAGGGCGGCGCACCGGGCAGCGACGAACTCGACCTCAGCGCGATGCAGCTTCGGCTGCCGGTGGATCGCGACATCGACTATTCGACCACCGCGAGCCTGGGCAAAGACGGTTTCCGTAACGCGCTCGACGCCGAACAGGCGCGGGAATTCGAGACCGGCCGCAAGGCCCTCGGGGCCCAGTTGCGCGGCCTTTCGCAACGGCTCGAAGGTCAGCGTGCGACCCTTGCCGCATTGTCCGCGCAGGTCGACGACGCTGAACACCGTGCGAGGATCTTCGCCGACCAGCTCGATGGTGCGCGCACGCTCGCGGACGCAGGCAATCTCGCCAGGCAGCAGGTCTGGACCATCGAATCCCAGGCCATCGACGCGACGGCCCAGCTTCTCGAACTCAAGGCGCGGATCGCCTCGACGCGCAGCGACATCGGCGAGACCGAAGCCGAGGTCGAGCGGCTGACAATGGCGGACGGCCGCGACACCTCGCAGCAGTTGACCGACACGCTCGCCGAACTCGAACAGATCAGCGACGAGTTGTCGGCCGCCGAACAGGCCCGCACCCAGGCCTCGCTCCGTTCACCGGCCCGGGGCCATCTGGTCCGTCTGGCCGCCACCACGATCGGTGGCGTGATCAAGCCCGGCGAGACGGTGGCTGAGATCGTTCCCGCCGATGCTCCCCTCGTGGCACGGGCGCGCGTGCCGGTCGACAAGATCGCGTCCGTGCATCTCGATCAGGAGGCCAAGGTGCGCATAACCGCGCTCAACCCGCGGACCCACGACGCACTGCCGGCGACCGTCACCTACGTGGCCGCCGATGCGAGCCTCGATGAAAGGACCGGCGAACGCTTCTTCGAGGTTCGCGCCGAGCTGGATGCCGAGGCTGTGCGCAATAGCGATACGGAGCTGACCCCGGGAATGGCCGGCGAGGTGTTCATCGAGGGCGGTTCGCGCAGCTTCCTTTCCTACCTGATGCAGCCCTTCCTCGACGGACTGTCCCACACCTTCCGCGAGGTTCACTGAGCATGCACCTCCTGCGGATCCTCTTCGTTGCCCATCTGGCGGCCACCTCTCTCCTCGCGTCGCCCGCCTCGGCGACCGAGACACAGGACTGGCCCCTTCGCCGCAATGCGGATCCGGCAACCGAAGCGCCGCAGACCGTTTCCTTTCTCGGTTTTCGCCCCGCGGCTCCGCTTGACGCGGAGATCCGCCCCTACCCTCTGCGTTCGATGGACCTGCGTCCGCATCTGGACGCGGTCATCACTGAACCGGGCGCCGGTTCTACGCTGCGCGGCGCGCTCGACGCCGCCACGCTGCGCGATCCGATGATGACCGTGACGCGGCTCGAGGTCGAAGCCGCCAATCGCGAAGTCTGGCGGGAATTGCTGAAGTTCGCCCCCGTTATCAGCGCGACACTCGAAACCAACCGCTATGCGGGCGACGACCGTTTCGGCAATATCGGTGGCGACGACAGCGAGAGTTTCGCGACGCTTTCGGCGTCGCTGACGCTGCTGGACGGTGGGCAGCGCTACTACGGCGTCAGATCGGCGCGGAGCCGGCGCGATGCGGCGGTGTTCGAGGCGCTGGCGGCGCGCGACCAGACTACGCTCCAGATGATCGAATCCTGGACGCAGACCATCGTCGGCTACCGCGAGGGCGGATTGTCCCGCGACACGCTTGGACGCCTCGCCAGGTTGCGCAAGGCGGTGGTGGCCCAGCAGAAGGCCGGCTTCGCCAGCGCTTCTGACATCGCGGCGGTCGATGCGACCATCGCCGCAGCACGTCAGTCGAGCGCGCAGATCGAGGCTGAAACGAAAAAAGCGGCGAGCCGCGCCACCCGTCTGTCGGGGCGCGCGCCGGGCGCGAAATCGGCGCTGCCGCGTTTGAGCACCCGTCTACCGGACAAGGGCGCACTCGTCGAAAGCGCGCACCGGAAGAACCCCGAACTTCAGGCGGCCGCCTCGCGCTATCATGCCGAAATCTACAACAGCCGCGCCGCCTTCGGGCGTCACCTGCCATCGGTGGAACTGAGCGGCCGGTACCGGAAGACCTACGAGCACGCCGCCTATTCCTCCGCCCATGACGGTTGGACGGTGGGCGTCCGCCTCAACATTCCGCTGGTCGATCTTTCGACCGTGGCCGATACCGCCGTGGAGATCAAACGCAAGGAAGCCGCGCTCTACCGTGAAGCCGCGGCACTGCGAGGGGTCGAGCAGCAGATCGACGATCTGTGGGCAGACTGGAACGCCGCGCGCCAGACGGCACACGAGTCCGACCGCGAAGTTGCTGCCCGGCGCAAGACCGCGGATGCGGCACGCCAACGCTTCGAAAAGGGCTTCGGCTCGCTCAACGAGGCCGTTAATGCCGAATCCGATCTCTACGACGCCCGCCGTGCCTCACTGCGGCTCGACGCCCAGCAGACCCTTCTCGCTGCCCAACTCCTCGTCGTCTCAGGCAACTTCAAACCGGAAATGCTCGAGTAGCGGCGCGAATGGGTTAAAGATAACGCCTGCCATTCGCATTGGAGCCTATCGAGGATGCGATCGAGCAGTGACCGTCTATCCGGGCCTGACGGTTTGTCGAGAGCAGTGGCGCTTGAGCATCAGGTTCTTGAGGTCATCGACCGCATTTGCCGATCGATCCACTGGAGCCAGATCGGGGTGAAATAGAGACTGTCCCGGACCCTCTATAAGCATTGGCTGTCAGGTAATCTCGATATCGAGCAGCGTCTCGATCAGTGCGTCTGGCTTCACGCCTTCGACGGGGCGCGCGGGAACCCCGGTGGTCAGCAGGAATGACCGAAGGCCTGCACGCTGGCCTGCCAGAATGTCGGTCACGATCTGGTCGCCGACCATGATCGTTTCCTCTGGCCTGGAGCCAAGCCGGGCCAATGCTTCGCGGATCATCACCGGCGAAGGCTTGCCGGCCACCACCGGCTCGACCTCGGGCACAGTGGCCTGCAGCAGCGCCATCGTTGCGCCCACGCAGGGCTCGTATCCGTCCGACGTAAGGGTGAGCAGGTCGGGATTGGTCACCACGAGTTTAGCGCCCTTCAGGAGCGCCTGCACGGCGACCGTCAGCTTGGCGTAGTTGAGACCGTAGTCGAACCCGAGAAGCACCACGTCGATCTGACCGCTATCGACGATCGTCAGACCCTCGCGCTCGGCGGCCTCGAACAGAACTCTCTCACCGATGACGAAGGTCCGTGTCCCGCGCCCGAACTGGTGGCCGACATGGGCGGCGGCGGCATCACCCGCCGTCAGCACGCCTTCCGGGCCGATCTCGACCCCCATTCTGTTGAGTTTGGCCGAAAACTGCTCGGCTGATTTCGAGGCGTTGTTGGTGACGAAAAGATAGGGGACGCCGTGACGCTTCCATCCGGCGATCGCCTCCACCGCGCCGGGCATCGGGATATCCCCACGGTAGACCACACCGTCGAGATCGCTGATCACGGCCTTGATCGGTGCGCTCATGCCGCAGGGATCTCGAAGGAGAGATCGCCGTCGATCGCCGCCTTGGTCAAAACGGCAAATTGGGCTGCGGTGAACGTGATCGGATTGGCGGCCGCTGTCGGGTCTTTCACCGCGTCTGCGGCGATGGACTCTGTGTCCCCGCTCTTCACGCCGAGTTCGGCCAGCGTGTGCGGCACGCCGGTTTTTTCCCGCAGGTCCAATATCCAGTCGAGCACGGCATCGAAACCGCCGCCGGGCAGCCCCAGCGTGGCCGCAACCCGCGCCATCTTCCTCTCGATCGCCGGCCGGTTGGCGATCATGACATAGGGAAACAGCACGCCGTTGGTCATGCCGTGGTGGGTGTTGTAGCGCGCGCCCACCGGGTGGGAGACAGAGTGGATGGCGCCGAGCCCCTTCTGGAAGGCGGTCGCACCCATCGAGGCTGCCGCCAGCATGTAGGCCCGCGCCTCGATATCCGCGCCGTTCGCCACCGCCTTCGGCAGCCATTTGTCGATCAGGTGGATGCCCTCCAGCGCCACCCCGTCGGCGAGCGGATGGAAGGAGTTCACACAATAGGCTTCGAAACAATGGGCCAGTGCATCCATCCCCGCGCCCGCCGTCAACACCGGCGGCAGGCCGACCGAGAGTTCGGGATCCTCGATCGCCACTTTCGGCATCAGCGCGGGGTGGAAGATGATTTTCTTCTCATGGGTGGAGAGATTGGTGATCACCCCGGCGCGGCCGACTTCCGAACCCGTGCCCGCTGTCGTCGGCACCGCGATGAAGGGCGAGATCTTGGAAGCGTCGGCACGGGTCCACCAGTCACCGACATCCTCGAAATCCCAGACCGGGCGGGTCTGGCCGTGCATCAGCGCCACGACCTTGCCGACGTCGAGGGCCGAGCCGCCGCCGATGGCAATCACGCCGTCATGTCCGCCTGCCTTGTAGGCGGCAACACCGGCTTCGACATTTGCCTCCGTCGGATTGCCCTGAACGTCGTGAAAGAAACCCATCTCGCAACCAGCCGCCTGCATCATAGCGAGTGCATCGGTGATGAAGCCCATGGCTTTCAGACCCTCGTCGGTGACGAGCAACGGCTTGTTCAACCCGTATTGGCGCGCGAGTTCCGGCAGCTTGCGGATGGAGCCGGCTCCGGTCACGACGCGGGTGGGAAAATTCCAGTTTGCGGTCAGGTATTCGCTCATTGGCGTGTCTTTCTCGAAGGTGCACGGTTGTCGGATAAATCCGGAATGAGGTGAGTTCCCGAACGGTGGCGGCGCGGCGGAACACCCATGACTGCGTCAGTCGAGCCCGAGTTCGGAAAGCACGGCCTCCAGCCTGTCGGCAAAGGCCTCGGCCTCCGCCTCGCCCACGGCGAGCGGCGGCCGGATCTTGAGAACGTCGGCGCCGAGCCCGGCGACACCGATCAGCACGCCCTTGTCCTTCATCGCATTGACGATCCGGCTGGTCGGGTCCGCATTCGCCCCCGCCTTTGTGCCCGTATCCGCGATCGTCACGCCGTGATAGAGGCCGGCGCCACGGACATCGGCGATCGTGGCGTATTTGCCACCGAGCGCCGTCAGCCGCTCCTTCAACAAAGTGCCGGTCTTGGCCGCGCGCTCCAACAGGCCTTCCTCGGCGATCACGTCGAGCACAGCAAGCCCGGCCGCGGCCGCCGCCGGGGTGCCGCCGAAGGTATTGAAGTAGCCGAACTGCTCCTGCAGCCCCTCGAGCAATCCCGGTCGGGAGAAGACGCCGCCGAGCGGGAATCCGTTACCCATCGGCTTGCCGGTTGTCGCAAGATCCGGCGCAAGGCCGTGGCGGGCGAAACCCCACATATGGCTGCCTGTGCGGCCGAAACCGGGCTGCACCTCGTCGGCAATGAACAGCCCGCCCTCGCGGTACACGGTCGCGATCGTTGGGGCGAGGAAACCCGCGGGATCGGTATAGACGCCGTCGCTCGAAAAGATCGTGTCGGCGACGAAGGCCGCGAACCCGTGACCCTCCGCCTTCAGTTCGGCGATGGCCGCTGCCACGGCCCGCTCGAAACCGCCGGCGACATCGTCTCCATAAGCCGCGATACCCGGAGGAGCGACAGTCTTGACGAAAGACGGCGGGCCGCCGCGCTTGTAGGACGAAGGGGAAATCTCCGTCACCGCTGCCGTATTGCCGTGATAGGCGCCGCGCGTGACGACGATACCCGTGGCGCCGGTCTCCATCCGCGCCATCCGGAGTGCCAGGTCGTTGGCCTCGCTGCCGGTGCAGGTAAACGTCACATGTGCGATGGGCGTCGGCATGGTGGCGAGCAGCCGCTCGGCATAGGTTTCGACAATGTCATAGAGGTAGCGCGAGTGGCTGTTGGCGCTGCTCATCTGGCGGTAGACCGCCTCGGCCACCTTCGGATGACAATGCCCGACCGAGGGCACGTTGTTGTAGAAATCGAGATACTCGCGCCCGTCGCTGGCGATGATCCGTGCGCCGGAGGCCGACGCCACGTGGATCGGTTCGCGGTAGAACAGGATCGAGGACGGGCCGAAATTCTTCTTACGACGCGCCACCATGGCCTTGAGATCGGGAGACAGCGCCTCCTCGTCGCCGGGCGCGAAGGCGTTGAGACTGAGGATCGAAGCCTGCGGGTCGCTGCTCACGATACGGGCTCCGCCGGCTGCATAGCGGAGATCATGCCGAGCGTTTCGTCGAGCAGTTCCCGCGTTGCCGCCGCCACCACGCGCCCATCGGAATCCGGACCAAGCGGCCGGCCTTCCCAGTCTGTGATGAAGCCGCCCGCCGCCTCGATTACCGGCATCAGCGCCATGAAATCGAATGTCTTAAGCGACGTTTCCACCACAAGGTCGCAATGGCCGGAAGCGAGCAGCCCGTAAATGTAACAGTCTCCGCCAAAGCGGCGGAACTTCGCAGCGCGGCTGACCCTGTCGTAGACCTGCCAGTCAGCCTCGGAAAAGATGTCCGGAGACGTGCAGTAGATCTGCGCCTCGGAAAGCCGCGTGCACCGGGAAACCCTGGCGGCCGCACCGTTGAAGAGTGTGGTCTCACCATCGCTCACCCAACGCTCGTCCAGCGAAGGCATGTCGATCATGCCGAAGTGCGTGCGGCCTTCCAGCGTGTCGCGCAGCGCCGCAAGCATGCCGAACATCGGCATGCCCGAAATGAAACTCTTGGTGCCGTCGATCGGGTCGATGTACCAAGTGTAACGCTCACCCTCCTCGGCCTCCATTTCCTCGCCAACGATTCCGTGGTCGGGGAAAGCGGCCCGGATCCGCTCGCGCATGTAGCGCTCGATCGACTCGTCGGCGATGGTGACCGGCGTCAAGTCGTCCTTCTGCACGTAGTCGATCGGATAGCGGAAATATTTCAGCGAGATTTCGCGACAGCCAGACGCCATGTCTGCACAGAATTCGGCGACGGCCTTGAGGTCGATTTCGGACACCCGGGGAACCCTTTTTATCTTTTGCTGTCCGGTGCGAACTGTCCCCGCCCGGCGCTTCGAACCAACTTTGGGCAAACCGGCGCGGGGCGTCCATCGTCAAAGCGCGGGTCAGGATTGCGAGCAAAGATTTGCTGGAGGGTGGGCATGCAGCCGGCAGGCAGGAGCCTTCCGGCTGCGTAAGTGCAAGGTTTCAGAATGTGGGACCTTGCAACACCGGCAGACCGATTTCGGTATCAGACGCCGGCGTCGCGCGGCGGTCGCACCGTCAGTCCGGAGTGCCGCGCGTCACGCGGAGCAATCCGGAAATGGCGCGAGAAGGTGCGTGAAAAGTGCGAAGCGTTCTTGAAGCCGACCTGGTAGGCAATCTCCGAGACCGTCAGTGCGCCATTGGCGTCGGCCACCAGAATCTCGTAGGCCTTCTGCAGCCGGCGGGCCTGGATGAACTGGCTGACCGTCGTATTGTTGTCGGCGAAAAGCGAGTAGAGATAGCTCGGCGAGATCCGGTTGGCCCGGGCAATCTTCTTAGGCGACAATTCGATATCCTCGAGATTTGTCTCGATGAAATCGAAGATGCGCTGCTTGAGGCGATAGCGGCTGTTGCGCCAGTTGGCCGCCTCCTTGCGGTTCTCGGCCGCCAGCGCCAGCATGACGAAGCTAATCACCTCGGTGGCGAAAGCTTCCGGATTGGGCGGGCTTTCCTCCGCGAAGGTGCGGGCGACCATGCTGACGAAACCGCGCAGCAGGCAGGCCATGCGGACATTCTGTTCGAAGCGCTTTCCCACGTGATCGTCGACCGAGGAGAGCCGGCCCTTGAGGTCGGCCGCCGGCAGCGTGATGCGCCAGTGCCTGAGGTCCGACGGCGCGCAGAGTTCGTAGAACTGGCCGCGGTTGAGCAGCACGTATTCGCCCGGCTCCGCCTCCCCACGACGGTCGTGTTGGCAAAACGACATCGTCCCGTCGCAGGGAATGATAATGTCGTAGTTTTCATGAACCTCGGAGGATTCGCGCTGGCCTTCGTTGACGACGCGGGTTTCGCCGATACCGCCCTTGGCGATCGTCACCCGGCCGATGGCATATTCGAAATTTGACGCGAATGCAGGCGTATCAGCCAATTCCCCTTGAAATGATACTGTCTCGAGAAGGGTCTGAACCGTCATTCCGGCCTCCATTGCTAGACACGAGGTGAGGTGACCACCAACTCGGCACCCGCGCCCTTGACCGCTTTTTCAAGCATGGGGGGCGGGGCGGTGTCGGTGAAGAAGTAGTCGATGTCCTCCCAGTGCGCGTAGCGAACCAGCGAAGCGAGCTGGAACTTTGTCGAGTCCGCGACAAGCACGGACTGTGACGCGCGAAGCACCATGGCGCGGTAGACCGCGCCCGCTTCATCATCGGCGTCGTAGACGCCCTCCGCATCGAGGCCGGAAGCCCCGACGATGGCCCAGTTGGCCTGGAACCCGTTGATGCCGGCGACAGTCTGGTTGCCGTAGACATAGCCTTCCGAGGGGTGCGCCCTGCCCGGAAGGAAAAGCACCTTGATCATCGGGTTGTGGCAGAGAACCTGCACGATCGAGAAATCGTGGGTGATCACCGTATTGCGCCGCTGCATCCCGGCCATCCGACGGGCAACGTGGTTGGTGGTCGCTCCCGCGCCCATCAGCACCACCTCGTTTTCGGTGATGAGATCGCAGACTGCTGCCGCCATCCGCTCGCGCTCGGCGACCTTGTACTGGCTGCGTTCGCGCAGCGGCGCTTCGAAGGCGAAGGGTCGGGCGGCGCCACCATAGGTGCGGTTGATCAGCCCGCGATTGTCGAGCTCCATCAGGTCGCGACGGATGGTTTCATGAGAGACGCCCAAAGTGGAGGCCAGTTCGGAAGCCCTCAGCGTCGGCGCGGCCGAAAGCTCGAAAATGATCCGCTCGTGGCGGTCGCTCTTGGAGACCCGCTGCGCGGACAGGTTCTGAATGTCTTCCGTCTTGGCCATTGATCCCCCGATCGCTTGAATCCAGACAAAGACTTCGTTTTAGGCACACGCCGCCAAAGCCCAATTGATAAGCAGGATGACACGTAAATTTGGAACTGTCCACATTTTTTGTGGATACTTCCAATACTTGTGCCGGAAGTGACTACACACGTTTCGGGGAGTCTTCGGACAGGCTGCACGTCGCAAGAAAAAGGCGGCTCGAAAGCCGCCCTGAGACTGGGATTTCCGGTTCTCGGCGGTTCAGATCTGGCGCAGCCAGCCGTCCCAACGCGCATCGAGGAAGAGGTCGCGGGCGCGCATATATTTCCACACGCCGTACTTCTGGAAATCGAAATCCCAGTCGTTGAGCTTGCGCGACACAATCGCCCAGGAGGCCCATTTGATATCGGCGAGCGCCCGGCAGACATAGACGCGGGCGACGAGTTCCGGTCGCAACTCGCCATAATACATCTCGATGAGTTCCAGCGTCTTCGGTTCGTCGAAGAACATTTCGCCGAAGAGCACACCGAGTTCGTAGGCACGTTCGTTGGTGGAGGCGAACTCGTAGTCGATCAGCTTCATCGGCTTGCCGTCGCTGATGAGGAAATTGCCCGGCATCGGATCGTTGAAGCAGGAGACAAGATCGAGGCCCGAGGCGTTGAATGCGGCACGGGCCTGCTCGTAATAATGCAGCATCCAGGCCATGTCCTCGTTCATGTGCGAACCGAGGGATCTCGCCTGTTCAAGGTGCTCGTCGATGAGGTCGAAGATCGTCTTCGTCATCGAAAGCTTCGGCCCGCCGTGGAAGGTCTTGTAGAGCTCCATTACTGCCTGCTGGATCTCGGGCTTGAAGAAGTCGGTCGTCGTGCAGGCCTGGTAGCCGTCGAGGAACTCGTGCACCTCCATCCCGTCGGACGGATCGAAAAAGACGACCTCCGGCGCGATGCCGAGCCCGTGGGCATTGACCGCCGCCTCGTTGGAGGAGACACGGTCGATGAACATCTCCGTCCCCTCGCCGGGGATCTTGAGGAAATAGTCGCGCGGATCGCCCTCGATCTGGACGCGCCAGTTGCGGTTGTTCAGCCCGCCTACCAGCATGCCGTAATAGATGTCCTTGCCCTGCCATTGCGGTACGCGCCGGATCGCGGCTTCGACGTCGCGTTCGTACTGGCTGCGGGCCTCGCCCAGTTTTCTGCGAATGATCATGCCGCCCTCCGGATGCGCTCGCCGAAGCGTGGATCGCGCGCGGCCATGCGGGCGCGCAGGAAGCGCCAGTTCGAATATTTGTAGAATTCATGCACACGGCGCGGCGACAGCGTCGCCTGGATCGCCGCGATCAGACCCCAGCGCAAATCGTCGGCAAAGCCGTAGAACCGCAGCCGGTTGAACCCTGTCTCGCTGGCATCCGGGAACAGTCGGAAATAGGCCTCCCGGGCTTCCGGTTCGAAGGCGAAGGCCTCGACGAAGAAGGAGCCGGCATCCTCCAGAGGATCGCCGTTGCCGGCGCGGTCGAAGTCGACCAGCCGGACCTGGCCGTCCCTGTTCCACATGATGTTGGAGCAGTTGCCGTCGCCGTGGATCGGCACGGAACCATCAGCTCCGCCCTGCATCGCCTCGGCGGCGAAGCGGGCCATGTCGACCATCCACGCAGTCTCCGACGGGACGGTGACACCCTTCTCGTTGACGATCGACCAGAAGGTCTCGATATCGGCGAAGACGTCGGCCTTGCGCTTGAGCGCGGAGACGCCCGCGAACTTGTTGCGTGCGGCGACCACGGCCCCGACAAAATCCGGCTCGTAGCATTTTTCCAACCCCGCTACCCGCCATCCAGCGGCAGCGGAGAGATCCTCCATGATCAGGAGCCCAGCCTCGACGTCGGAATAAACGACTTTTGGACCGACGCCGATTTCGCCCGCCTTGATCGCCGCGTCGAAGGAGGCCGGCACGTCGACATAGACGGCCGTATCCTCGTGGATGCGCTTGATAAAGAGCGTGGCTTCCGTTTCGGTATCGCGCGCCACGAAAGGATCGCCGTCCACCCCGCGCCAGCTCGGCGAGGCGAGGACGGGAATGGCCGGCTCGATGACGACCGGGCGGTCCGCCCAGCCCTCGACCTGCCGGATGGCTGTTTCCAGCGTTTGTTGATCTTCCATGGACCCCTCATGTGCATTTCTTGTTGGCCGGCATCTTGCAATGGCCCGATTGGCCTGTCACCGGCGGGCCTTGCCTCTCCTTCCACGAAAGCATGATTGCCGCCCGAAAGCCGTCCCTGCCGGTCGCACTCACGGCTATGAGAGACTGCCCATGGCAACAATTGAAGGGAGAGAGCGATGACGCCAACAGAGCTGGCCACAACGAGCGTGAGGGAGCTGACCGAGGGTTTCCGCTCGGGCGCGATCTCTCCGGTGGAAGCGTTGACCTCCACACTCGATCATGTCGAGGCCACCAACGCTTCGCTCAACGCGCTCTTCTCGATCCGTCCCGACGAGGCGATGGACAACGCCAGTGCGTCCGAGAAACGCTGGAAGGACGGCGCCCCTCTCGGGCCACTCGACGGGGTGCCGATGACGATCAAGGATTCGGTGGCGATGAAGGGCTGGCCCTTCTATCACGGCATCGCCGCAAACAAGTCGCTGCCGCCCTCGAACTGGGATTCGCCGCCCGCGGCACGACTGAAGGAAACAGGTGCCACCATCTTCGCCAAGACCGCCATGCCCGATTGCGGACTGCTGGCGGCGGGCGTCTCGACCATGTTCGGCATCGTCCGAAACCCGTGGAACCGGGCCTACAACACCGGCGGCTCGTCGGCGGGCGCCGGTGCCTCGCTCGCCTCCGGCATGGGATTTCTCTCGGTCGGCTCCGACATTGCCGGCTCGGTGCGCTGCCCCGCCGGCCATTGCGGCCTCGTCTCGCTCAAGCCCACCCAGGGCCGCATTCCGCATCTGATGCCGGAGTTCATGCGCTCCGCCGGCCCGATGGGCCGTACCACCGAGGACATTGCGTACCTCATGTCGGTGCTTTCTGGCTTCGACGAGCGCGACCCGTGGAGTTTCCCGGCCGACGATACCGTCTATCAGGACAATCTCGGCCGCGACCTCAAAGGCCTGAAGATCGGTATCCTCACCGACATGGGCTTCGGGCCGAAGCCGGAGCCTGTGGTCAAGGCCACGGTGGAGGCCGCCGGCAAGGCGCTCGAGGTTGAAGGCGCGATCGTCTCGCCTTTCGTCTCGCCGCTCGATACCGACTGCTACGAGCCGATCGACAAATGGCTGATGATCCGCGGCTATGCGGAATGGAAGGCCCTGCCCGAACACGAGGACCACGAGTTTCTCCATTATGTCCGTGACTGGTGCCAGCAGGCCAGAGATATGGGCGCGCTCGAAGCCTGGGCGATCCTCGGGGAGATCACCCGCATGCGGGCCAAGCTCTATGACGCCTTCGCCGAGTACGACTACGTGCTTGCTCCCACCCTGCCGGTCGTCAACTTCCCCGCCGAAGAGCCGGGCATGTTCCGCGACAAGCCGCTCGCCCATACGGTCTTCACCGCCATGTTCAACCAGACCGGCCAGCCGGCTTCGTCGGTGAATTTCGCCTTCGACGAACGCCATCTGCCGATCGGCGTGCAGGTCGTGGGCCATCGTTGCGACGACCTCGGAGTGCTTCAGGTGACCCGCGCGCTGGAAAAACTGCGTGGCATCGAGATGGACTGGCCCACCGTGCCGCGCGACTGACGTACCGAACCGGAGAGATCACCATGACCGCCACCTATGCCTGCCCGACGGGTTTCGCCAAGCGTTTCGAGGCCTTTTCGGAGATCGGCTCCACCGGCGACGGCGGGGTCCACCGCATGGAGGCAACCGCCGCCAACGGCAAGGCGCGCGAACAGCTCGTCGCCTGGCTGAAGGAGGAAGGCTTCGAGGTCCGTATCGATATCGTCGGCAACATTTTCGGGCTTCTTGAACTCGCGGGCCCTGATGCCCCATGGATCATGACCGGCTCCCATATCGACAGCCAGCCCCAAGGGGGCCGCTTCGACGGCGCCTATGGCGTGCTCGCCGCACTCGACGCAGCGATCGCCGTACGCGACAAGCTGACCGGGGCGGGGACCAGCGCGAAAGCCAATCTCGCTGTCGTCGCTTTCTCCGGCGAAGAAGGCGCGCGCTTCAACACCTTCATGGGTTCCAAGGTCTATATGGGGGGCGCCACCGCCGCGGAGACGTTGAACCAGAAGGACGCCGAGGGCATCGTCGCCCGTGATGCGCTGGAGCAGATCGGCTTTCTCGGCTCCGACACGCCACCGCCCTACCCCAATGCCTTCGTCGAACTCCATGTCGAGTGCGGCTCCTCGCTCGAGGAGGTCAATGCTCGCTTGGGCATCTTCGAGCGCTGGTGGGGCGCCCACAAGCTCGACATCCGCTTCATCGGAGAGACATCCCATACCGGCCCGACCCCGATGGCCAAGCGCAAGGATGCGCTCTATGCCGCGGCCATGATGATTACCGGCGTGCGCGGGCTCGCCGATGCCGCAACGGTCGGTTCGCTCCATACCTCTGTCGCAAAGCTTCTCGTCTCACCCAATTCCCGCAACGTGGTGCCGGATTCGGCGACCGGCTTCGTCGAGATCCGCTCGCCCGACCGCGACGTCATGGCCGACAACATCGCCAAGGTGACACCGATCGTCGAAAACGCCGCGAAAACAGCCGGCGTCAACTACGAGATCGTCCGCGACGACCTGCGTCGCCCCGGTGTCTTCGACGTCGAACTGGGCGAACTCGCTCGCACCATCGCCCGCGATCTGGGCGAGGAACCGGTGGGCGTGACCACGCTTCCCGGCCATGACGCCATCATGATGAGCGAGGTCTCGCGCTGCCTGATGCTGACGGTCCCGAGCCGCGCCGGCCTTTGCCACCACCCCGACGAGTTCACCGACATGGAAGATCTCGAACTCGGCGTCGCCTGGCTCGCCACCATCCTCGACCATCTGGTCACCGACCCGCCCGCGCCGAAGGGGTAATGTTCCTGCCCTCTCGCTTCACGCGAAAGCATCCCGTCCTCGTCATGCCCGGACTTGATCCGGGCATCCATACCGTGATGGTGCGACAGGCGACTTTCTGACGAGTGATCTGCGGCCGGATCAACCGCTCTTGCCGTTCCTGCGCCATTCCCTACCCGGAGGCGAGATCAGGGAATGGATGCCCGGATCAAGTCCGGGCATGACGAATGAGAGATAGCAGACAAAAAAACGGGCCGGACGGCGTCGGTCCGGCCCTTGTCCAGATGGACAGTCCAGAGAGAGCTCTACTGAATGGGTTCGAAGCCGAGTTCGCCGGCGTCGAAGGGCTTTTCGTCCAGCGTTGGGGCAGCGGACAGGAGCGCCTTGGTGTAGTCGTGCTTCGGCTCGAAGAAGATCGAACGGTTGTCGCCGATCTCCACCATCTTGCCGAAATACATCACCCCGATCCGGTTGCAGACCTTCCGCACCATGGCGAGGTCGTGCGAGATGAAGACGTAAGTGAGATCCTTGGTCTCCTGCAGCTCGGCAAACAGATCGATGAGCTTGGACTGCTCGCCCTGGTCGAGCGCCGACAGCGTCTCGTCGAGGATGAGGAGCTTGGGATCGAGAACCAGCGCGCGCGCGATCGAGATCCGCTGGCGCTCGCCGGTCGACAGCGCGTTCGGCAGATCGTCATAGATCGAGGTCGGCAGACCGACGGCCACCATCGCATCCTTCACCTTCTCGCGCATTTCCGCTTTCGGCGTCCCGCGCAACCTCAGGCCCTCCTCGATCATCCGGCCGACGGTGACACGCGGCGGCAGCGAGTTGTAGGGGTCCTGCAACAGGAGCTGGAACTCGCGGCGCTTGTCGAGAAGCTCGCGGCCGGAGAAGTTAGACAGCGATGTGCCGCCGAGCAGGATGTCGCCGCTGTCGGGCTCCTCGAGCCATGTGAGGAGCCGCGTCAGCGTCGACTTTCCGCAGCCGGATTCTCCGACGATGCCGAAATTCTCGCGCGGCATGATGTCGAAGGAGACGCCCTGCACCGCCTTGACGTGATTGAACTGGCCGAAGGTGCCGCGCTTGCGCACCTTGTAGGTGCGGCTGACCTCGCGCACCTCCATCAGCGGCAGGTCGTCCGGCCGCGCCCGGTCTTCGGGGAATTCGTTGGACGACCAGATCCGCGGCACATGCGAGATCGCCACCTTGGTGTAGTCTGTCTTCGGCGCCGTCAGCAGGGTTTCGACCGGTTGCTCCTCGATAAGCCTGCCCTCGTGCATGATGCCGACATTGCCGGCGACGAGCCGCAGCGCCGGCAGCGAGGAGGCGAGAAAGATCACCGCCATCTTCCGCTTCAGGCACAGGTCCTTGAGGATGGAGACGATCTGGGCGGCCACCGTGACGTCGAGCGGGCGGATGATGTCATCGGCGATCAGCACCGCCGGATCGGCACACAGCGCATCGACGATCATCGCCCGCTGCATCATGCCGCCCGAATATTTCGTCGGATAATCGTAGAAGCGCTCTTCCGGCGAGGCGATGCGCACCTCGTGGAGCAGATCCATCACCCGCGCCTTGGCTTCGGCGTGGGTCAGGTTCGGCTGTACGCCGAGCAGCTTTTCGACGATTTGCGGGCCGACCGGCACCGTCGGATCGAGCGCGCTCTGCGGCTTGGCGCCGATATAGGCAATGTCGCGGCCGATCGTGACCTTGTTGGCTCCGGTCGTGCGAAGATCATGGCCGGCGAACAACACCCGACCGCCGGTCTGCTCGACGCCCGTCGGCAGCCAGTTGGCGAGCGCCCGGCCGAGCATGGTCTTGCCCGCGCCGCTCTCGCCGTAGATGCCGTAGATCTCGGAATTGGCGACTTCGAAGGAGACGCCGTCGATGATCCGGTTGCCCTCGGCAGCCACCACGAGATTGTCGACCTTGAGAATGGGAGTGGACATCAGCGCGCTCCCGCATAGACGGTGTTTCGGGCTTTCTCGAGCGCCGATCCCATCAGGTTGATCGCCGTCAGCGCGATCGCCAGGAAGACGCCGGGGCTGGTAGCAATCCACCAGGCGTTGATGAGGTACTTGCGCGCATCCGCGATGATCGAGCCAAAGCTCGGCGTCGGCGGCTGGATGCCGAGACCAAGGAAGCCGAGGATGGATTCGAAGATCATCATCCTGGCAATGTCGAGCACCGCGACGAAGGCGATGGGCGGCAGGATGTTGGGCGCCGCGTAGAGAAGCAGGATGCGCCAGTCTCCGGCTCCGACGACGCGAAGCCCGCGTACATATTCCTTTTCGCGCTCGGTGACCGCGGCGGATCGCGCCACACGCGCATAGAGCGGCCAGCCCGAAAGCCCCAGCACCAGGATGATCGAGGCCACCGAAGGCTTGGAGATGCCGAGGATGGTGATGGCAAGGATGATCATCGGCAGTGACAGCTGCGCATCGGTGATGCGCATGATGATGACGTCCCACCACTTGCCCTTGAAGCCTGCGAGCAGGCCGAGCCCGCAACCGACGATGAACATGACGACCACCGTAATGATGCCGATCATCAGCGAATAGCGAAGGCCGACCATGCAGCGCATCAGCATGTCGCGGCCGAGCTGGTCGGTGCCGAGCGGATGGATCCAGCTCCAGCCCTCGCCCACGAACAGCGGCGGGAGGAACTTCTCCCGGATCGCCATCTTTGTGGCGCTGACCGGGGAGACGAGAGGAAGGATCAGCGAGGTGACGACCAGGATGACGAAGATCCAGAACCCGAACTGGAAAGCCTTGGAGCGCCAGGCCGTCTTGAGGATGCGCATGGTGACCGTGGACTGGCCAGCGCTTTCGGCGCTCCGGGGTGCGGTCGGCGAAATCTGTGCGACGTCGGACATGCGTTACAGCTCCACGCGCGGGTCGATCATGTAGGCGATGAGATCGACGAGGATGTTGATGAAGACGAAGACCGCGCTGATGGTGATGGCGATGCCCTGGATGACCGGAAAGTCGCGGCCGACGACCGAAACGACGGTCAGGTGGCCGAGGCCGGGATAGTCGAAGATGTACTCGACAACGAGAACGCCGCCGATCAGCGTGGAGAGCTGGATCCCGAGCAGGTTGATGAGCGGCACCGAGGCGTTGCGCAGCGCGTGACCGAAGACGATCCGCCTCCGCGACAGGCCGCGCACCCTGGCTTCATCGATGAAATAGGACTGCATCACCTCCGACAGCGAGGTCGTCAGCGTGCGGATGATGAAGGGCGAGATTTCCACCGCCAGCACGATCGCCGGCAGGATGACGTAGGCGAATCCCTTGTAGCCTAGCGCCGGGATCAACTGCCATTTCACCGACAGGAAGAGGATCAGGATGATCGCCAGCCAGAAATTCGGGATCGAGACGAACAGCGACTGGATGCCGAAGGCAAGTCGCGCCGGCCACCCCTCTGGTCTCAGGCCGCCGGCGATCCCGATGGGCAACGAGACGAAGAGCGCGAAGACAAGCGCCACCGCCGCAAGCTGCAATGTCAGCGGCACCCGCTCGAGAATGAGGTCCCACACTTCCGCCATGTCCGATTTCGTCGGGTCGACATATTCGCCGCCGGTGGCGATCATGCCGCTCTGGGGCCGCAGATAGGATTGCCCCAGATCACCGGTCAGAAGCTTGCCCATGTAGCGACCGTATTGGACCAGGATCGGGTCTCTCAGACCCATCTTCGCGGCAACCTCCTCCACCACATTGTCTGGCGCCATGCCGCCGACGATCAGACGGACCGGATCGCCCGGGATCACCCGGAGCAGCGTGAAGATGACGAAGGACGTAATCGCCACGATCACGAGTCCCTGCAGGATCCGCTTGATGAGGAATTCTACGAAGATCATGCCTTGTCCCTTTGGCCCCGACAGGACCGGTCAGGCCGGCGTCGGAACGCCGCGCACCGAAAGAGCGTGGCTCCGGGGAGGAGACCGAAGCCTCCTTCCCCGAATGCCTTGAAGGTATGGCGCCTCAGCCCAGCGTGGCGTCGGTCACATCCTGCATCCCGTTCGGGTAGATGTAGAGACCTTCCAGTTCCTTGGTGTAGGCATGGATGAACACCGAGGTGAACAGCGCATGCGCCGGCACCTTGTCGGCGATCATCGGCAGGGTTTCCTCCTGCAGCACCTTGCGGCGCTCGTCGATCGTCTTGGCGTTGCGCTCCTTGTCGAGCACGGCGTCAATCTCGGGATCGACGATACCGGTGATGCGCTTGGACGAGGAGTGGAAGTGGGTGCGCAGCACCAGGTCCGGCTCGGGCGAGCCCGTGCACCAGCCGCAGTCGATCATGTTGCCCTCGCCGCCGCCTTCCTTGTCGTAGAGAAGGTTGCCCCAGGCCGCCACTTCGAGCGTCTGCAGGTTGATCTTGAAGCCCTGCTCCTCGAGCGTTGCCGCGATGTACTCGGCATATTCCTTGGTCTTCGGATAGAAGCCGACCGAGGTGTAGTAGGTGAGTTCCGGAAGCCCCTCGCCGCCCGGGAAGCCGGCTTCGGCGAGCAGCGCCTGGCACTTCTCGGGATCATATTCGCGGTAGTTCTCGACTTCCGTATAGCCGAACTTCACCGGCGAGATGTGGGCCTTGGAGAAGGCACCCGAGACGCCGAGAATTTCGAGAATGCCCTCGCGGTCGATGGCGTGCGCGGCCGCCTGGCGGACGAGCGGGTTGTCGAAGGGCGCCTTCGAGCAGCGGAAGAAGAGATACTTGTTCTCGACCGAGAGTGCCTTGGAGATGGTGAAGCGGTCGTCGGCAGCGATCGTGTCGACCTGTTCGGCTTCGAGGCGCTCGATGATGTCGGCCTCGCCATTGAGGAGCGACAGGGTGCGCGTGGTGGTGTCGCCGACGAAGCGGTACTCGACGCCCGGGATCTTCGGCGCACCGCCGAGGAAGTCCGGATTGGCCTTGAGGAAGGTGGAATCGCCCTGCTGTTCGACGAACATCATCGGGCCGGTGCCGTTCATCTTGGCCGACAGCTGCGCCTTGTTCTCCACGTCCTTGGCCGACATGATCGGCAGGAAGGATGAGAGGTAGATGTAGAGCGAAGCCGGATAACCGAATTCCTCGGTCTTGATGTGGCAGGTCAGGTCGTCGATGACCTCGACCTTCACCTGACCGGGATACCACTGCGCCGGACGGTCCGGCTGGCAGCCATATTCATAGGTCGCCTTGACGTCGGCGGCGGTGAACGGCGTGCCGTCGTGGAATTTTACGCCTTCGCGCAGCTTCACTTCGAGCGTGTATTCGTCGACCGAATTCATCTCGGTCGCCAGTTCGTAGATGAGTTCTTCGGGATTGTCCGGCTTCATCGGCGCACGGGTCAGATAGCCGAAGACGAAGCCTTCGACGATCAGCTGGCCGAGATTGGTATGGGTGGTCGGATCCCAGTTGCCGGTTAGCGCCTCGGCGCCGAGAAAGCGCATGGTGCGGCCTTCCTGGGCAAGAGCGGAGGTGAAGAAGAAATCTGGATTGATACGGCCGACGGCAGCGCCGGCTGTTGCGAGCAGAGTGCCTTGGAGGACATTGCGCCGTGTGATCATACTGGTTCCCCTGGTGTATCGATCGTTGTCTGTCTGAAGGCCCCGTGCGGCTTGACCGTTCTTGCGGGACAATTGGAAACCGGGCCGGGTCCGCGAGGAGACGAGGTGTCCCGGCATGACGGTCCGCTTGCAGGCAACTGTAATCGAACTGCGGGTGACCAGAATTGCCTACAGTCCACTTTTCCGTTGCCCATAGCCCCGAATTGGCGGCCACTAATCGATGGGTAAAGCGGCGGCTTTGGGGTTCGACGGCCTGCCGTGGCGTTTCATCGGGGCCCGGTTCCTGCGGAAAATGCTGGCTCTCTCGTCAACCTTGGCGGCATAGGTTCAGCTTGCCGTTGCCGGCAGATGGCTACGACCGGGTGACGCTGCGATCAATCGTGGTACCGTTACGGACGGGTGCCGGCGTCCTTCTCTGGCGACAGTGACGCATAATAGGCCGCCAGCGCCTTGATGTCCGGATCCTCGAGCTTGTGGCTGACAACGGTCATCGGATTATAGGGCAAGGAATTGCCGCGCCCGCCTTCGCGGAAGAGCCGGAGCTGGTCGGCGATGTAGGCGGCGTTCTGGCCGGCGATATGCGGCATGGCGGGCTCGCGTTCGTCGAACTGTCCGTGGCAGCCCTGACACGCCGCCACCGCAACCGGGGCCGGTTCTCCGGCTGGAGTCGTCTCGGCGCCATCGGAGCGGGGAATGCCGTGGAGCGCAATATCCTCGCCCCGCGCCAGCAATGCCGGATCGGTGCCGACGCTTGCAGCCGGACCGCGCGACGGCTTGGCGCCTGCACCGCCGAAGGTCTCGGCGAAATTCGTTATGTCGTCTGCCGACAGGCTCGCCGCGACCGTCCACATGATGCCGCTCTGGCGCTCACCGGTGGCGAACGCCTTGAGCGTTTCGGCGATGTATTCGGGCGACTGGAGCGTCAGGTTGGGAAAGGCACCGCCGTTGCGACCGGCGCCGTCCACGCCGTGGCAAGACGAGCAGGCCGCGGTGGCGGGCCGCATGGAAGGCACCTCGACGAAGCCGGTGGCCGGCCGGTCGGTGGCGTGCGGCGAGGCGATCTGGGACTGCGGGTCACCGGGCAGATAGGGGCGCGGCGCCTTGCCGGGCCGGCCTGCATCGCTGAAGGCGGTCGTTGCTGCGTCGCTCACACTTACCATATCGGTAGAACCAGATGCCGCGCTCGAAGACGTCGCGTCGCCATGGGCAAGCTTCTCGTAGCCCGCGCGGTCCATCCCCGGCAGCGCCTTCAGGAAGGCCACCATCGCCCAGACCTCGTCCGGCCGGTTCGACACCGGCCAGGCCGGCATGGCCGAATAGCGGGCGCCGCCCGAGACGATGCGAAACAATTCGCCGTCGGAATAGCGGTTCGCCACGTCGAGCAGCATCGGGGGCTCGGGCCGCAGCGACAACGCGACCGGATTTTGCCCGTAGCCGGGTGCACCGTGGCAAGTCGCGCAGACGTTGGCGTAGTGCCCTGCCCCCGCCATGATCAGTGCCGGGTCGGTCAGGTCGATGGAAGGCGGAACCGGTTGGGCGTGTTCCGCAACAGAGCGCTGAAAGGTGGCGTGAAGCAGCTTAGCCCATCCCACCGGATGGGGATCGACGGCGCTCAGGTCCACGATGCCCGAGATGATGACGGCGGCCGCCGCGATCGCCCCGACGGCGCCAAACGTCAGCGCCACGCCGATCCAGTGCAGCGGATTCCTGGGCAGAAAGCTCAACAAGGCGCCAAGCAAAACAGGTCTGGAGGAGGACGAATTCTTTCCGGCTGAACTCTCAGACATCGCTTGTTCTCCCTTGTAAAGAAGTTGCTCAACTGCCCGCAATTGACGCAAGAGTGCTTTCAACATGGCGCAGCTCGCCAAAAAGACCATCCGACACTTCCGAAAAGATCGCGTCAGGATCCGGATGCCGTCGCCGGTTGACTATGAATTCGTGCAAGGGAATATGGATGAAGCGGGCGTCCCCGATACCGGCAGCAGGCCAGACGTTGCATTCACGGAGACCACTTCATGGCGACGTTGCTGCTCGCCCTTCATGTTCTGATCGTCATCGGTTTCACAGTCCGCATCCTGCTTCGGGATGACTATTCGCCCCAGGCCCGACTGGCGTGGTTCGTCGTCCTTTCGGTGCTGCCCTATGTCGGGAGCGTCGTCTATTTCCTGTTCGGCGAAATCGACCTCGGTCGCCATGCGGACAGGCGCCACCAGGAGATTTTCGACGGCATCCGGACCAAGGCGTCCCACCTCATGGGTGCGCCGGATGACGCGGAACGTCTGATCGATCCGCTCTACAGGCCCGCCTTTCGATATGCGGGTTCTATCAACGGGTTTTACCCTGTTGTCGGTAACCGAGCCGAACTGATGGCCGATGCCGCGGCCACAAACGCGCGCCTCATCGCCGATATCGACGCGGCGCAAAGCCATGTTCACGTGTTCTACTATGTCTGGCTGGGCGACCGGACCGGAACCGAGATCGCGCGGGCCCTGATCCGCGCGGCCAAGCGCGGAGTGACCTGCCGGGCCATGGCCGACGGCATGGGATCGCGCGCCCTGATCAGGTCGCCTCTCTGGCAGGAGATGAAGGATGCGGGCGTGCAGATGGCGGTCGCCCTGCCGCTGAACCATCCGATCCGGACGTTGCTGACCAGCCGCATCGATCTGCGCAATCATCGCAAGATCACGGTCATCGACAGCCGGGTCACTTATTGCGGCAGCCGCAACGCCGCCGATCCGGAATTCCTCCCCAAATCCAGATATGCCCCGTGGGTCGATATCATGCTGCGTCTCGAGGGGACTGTCGTCGCGCAGAACGAGTTGCTGTTCCTCAGCGACTGGATGTCGGCAACGGGAGAGACGCTTGAAGGCTTCACCCTTTCTGCAAACCCGGCAGAGGGCGGTTTCCCCGCGCAGGTGATGGGCGCCGGACCGACCGAGCGCCCGGGGGCCACGCCCGAGCTATTTTCGACGCTCTTCGCATGCGCGCGAGAGAGCGTGACGCTTTCGACCCCGTATTTCGTGCCGGACGCGACAGTGCTCGACTCCCTGTGTTCGGCGGCTCATCGCGGAGTGGAGGTGACGCTGATCTTTCCCAGGGTGAACGACAGCTGGATCGTCGCAGCCGCGAGCCGAAGCTATTACCGCAAGCTGCTGGCGGCCGGATGCCGGATCCATGAATTCAGGGGCGGCCTGCTGCATGCCAAGACCCTGACGCTGGATGGCAAGGTGACGCTGATCGGATCCTCAAATCTCGACCTGCGCAGCTTCGACCTGAACTACGAGAACAACATCCTTCTGCAGGATCTTGGCGTGACGTCTGCCGTGCGGGACCGCCAGCAGGCCTATATCGCACAATCAGATTCCGTCACCCTCGATCTGGTGACCGCATGGCCGCCGTACAGGCGCATCTGGAACAATGTGATCGCCACCATCGGCCCCGTACTCTAGCGGCGGCTTGAGGAGCCGTTTTGCCTTGCCAATCCGGCCTAGAACCTTGCGGAAACGGACATCTGCAGGTTCAGGTCGCCGGCATCCGTTTTGCCCGCATCCTGCAGGGCGATCCCTGCCGTGAGGTTGGCGGTCAGGCCGGAACCAAGCGTATAGTCGAAGCCTGCTCCGAAACCACCGAGCGAAAAGCTCTCGTCGGTCGCCTGATCGACGCCGAAGCCGAGATCGGCGAAGATGAAGGGAGACAAGGCGTCCGTGCCCCGGGCCCATGAATGGTCCGTCACGCGCGGCGCATTTGCCAGGATCGACACGGAAGGAAGGCGCAGTTCGTTGCGCCAGATGACGCCCGAGTCCACGCTGACATCATCATAATTATAGCCCCGAACCGCATAGCGGCCGCCGAGCGATATCCGTTCGGTATCCGGCAATTCCCGACCCGCCAGGGTGCCGCTGATCGCGCTGATCCACGCCAATCGGTGAGACAGGGGTGTCGATCGGCTGACATCGGCGGCCAGATAGGCATAGTCGATCGAAGGAACCCGCCCGTTGGTGAAGGCCTGCCACGTCGCGTCGGTATTGCCGTTCAAGACGCCACCCGGATTGGCCTTCATCCGCAGATCGATGCTGGTTCGACCATAAGGATCGTCGAAGCGATTGCTCCATCCCAAAACGACCTGGAACAGATCGGCAGACCCTGATCCGACCTCGGTTCCGCTGAAATAGGTCGTCCTTTCGAGCCTCTTGAATTCGACGCCACCATAGATGTCGCCCCAGTACCGCCCCGGCAGGATGTTGGAGACGGCCGAGCGATAAATGATCGGCAGTTCGTAGGTGGCGCTTTCGAAAACGAAGAACGGATCGGAAGCCTCGGACGTCAGCACCGCGGCCGGCGCTATCTCCAGGCTCTGGCGGGCGAAGGTGGGAATGGTGATGCGTCCGGCATGGGAGACGTAGCCGGGATAGTCGCCCCGGCTTGGCAGCACTGACGCCGGATCGCTCCAGACATCGTCGCTCGTCGTCAGCTGATAGGAAATCCAGGGAGCGGTGGCCAAGGGAAGCCCGGCGTCGACGCCGACGAAGTAACGGTTACGGCCGGTCGCGGACGAGCCCGAATTGGACCAGCCGCCAAAGACCTGCCAGGGCTTTTGGCTCTCTACCTCGACCCCGAGATCGCTCATGGCGGCCTCTTCGCCCGGCTTGAAAACCCCGCTGGCGCGCCTGTAGGGCGAGCGGTTGATCCAGCCGAGATCCTCTTCGAGCGCGGCGGCATCGATCGGGTCACCTTGCGTCATGCGAATACGCGACCTGATGTTTGCTGCGTCCGGGTCCGACACTCCACCGACCGAGACCTTGCCCGATCTGAACTCGATGACGCGCACCTGAAGCACGCCGCCGGTGATCTCCTGTGGCGGCAAGGTCACGGAGACGAAGGGGAAGCCCGCTTCCTTGTAGACCCGCGCGATCGCCGCCTGGATCTTGCCGGCGAGTGCCAGCGACAGCGGCTTGCCGAGGAAGGATTCAAGCGCCGACCGGATCGCCGCCGGATCGACGGTCCGGCCGCGGCCCACGGCGGCGATGCCGGTGATCCCCGACGCGGGACGCGCCGCGACGGTTCCGTTTTCACCGATAATGTGAACGCCGGCGAGATCGACGCCGAGCGGCGACTCGCTGGCCTTGCCGAAGTCCTGCTCCTCGATCGTGATCGCGGTCGCCGGATTTTCGGCTCTCGCCGGCGGATGGCGCTCGATCGCCGACTGCGCGAGGACCGGCGCTGGCGACAAGAGCAGGGACACCGCAAGCAAGGCGCTGGCGGCAAGTCCTCGTCGGGCGCGGCATTCGGGGCGATTACGCATCACTTATGTCATCCTTCGGCATGCCTGCATCACTGCGTGCCGGCGCTCAGCCATTGGCCGTAGATCCGGTTGCAGGGGTAGACCGTGTCGATCCCGGAGAAGCCGACGACACCAGCCTCGCAGACGGGTGCCGGACCACGCCCGACCGGGTCATCGGCGGAAGGCGGCGGCGACGGTTCGAAAACCAGCGGCGGCAGAACCGGAATGGTGAAGGGGTCCGTCACCGTCAGCGTACCGGCGACGAAGCTCAAATCGTAGTTCGACGTGGCCGCAAGCGTGCCTTGGGTGATGTCATAGTCACCCACCGGTGACGACGTGTCCGCCGTCGTCGCGAGATCGCCGCTCAGCTCATCGACACCCGCCAGGCTGCCCTCGGTAATCGTCCAGGTGAGCGGCGGATTGGCCGCGCCTTCGTCCCGGGCTACGTTGTCAGCGGTTACCGTTATGGCGCGGGTGCCGATGGTCAGCATGCCGGACTGATAGCTGATCTCGTAGTTGTCCGAGCCGAGACCCGACACCGTCAGCGTGTAGTCGCTTGCATTGACCGCGCCCTGCGCGGTACCGCCGTAGGAAAGCGTGCCTGTCAAATCCGAAGCATCGTCATCAAACACAAAGCCGGAATAGGTCACCCCGGCACCACCGGAATAGGCCGTGGCGTCATAGGTCTTGCTGTCGTTCCTGGCGGTGGCGACGAGGGCGGCCTTGTTGATGGTGAAGTCGGCGCCGGTGTAGCTGATCGTGTAGTTGCCCCCGGCCGACAAATCGCCTTCGGTGATGGCGTATGTCCCGGCGTTCTCGCCGCTGTCGCGTGTTAGCGCTCCGGAGAAGACCGTGTCATCATCGTCGCCGACAAGACCGGAATAGGTGTAGGTCAGCGCCGGATCGCTCTGGCCATAGGTCTTGGAAAGGGCGTCCGCGGTGACCGAAAGGCTCGCCTTGTTCACCGTCAGGGTACCAGCGTTCAGCGTCAGGTCGTAACCGAACTGGGTCGAATAGAGACCGCCGAGCGCGAGGTTGGCACCGGAATAGCTGCCGGCATCGGCGCTCGCGGCCGTGTAGCCGGCCGTGCCGAGGACGAGGGAGCCGTCGTAGTCAGTCGGATCGTAGCTGAGCGTACCGACATCCGTGCTGGTCGCGCTGCCGTCATAGGTCTTTGTGCCACTGCCGCCGGTGACCGCCAGACCGGTCATGAAGTTGCGCAGCAGGGGCGCAGTATGACCGTCGTAAATGCGCCAGACCGCGCCCGTTCCGCCCGCGTCGTCGATGTCCCAGCCGGCATCGGCAAAGGTCGACAGCGACTGAAGCTGAGCTGTCGTGATCCCCGTCCCGTAGCCGCTGGATGAACCCGAAGTCTCCGTGTCCCAGTATGCTGCCGTGATTGTTCCGATATTGTAGGACGTCAGACCACCCTTGATGCCGGCGCCCGACACGAGACCGGTGGAATAGACGTGCTCGAGCGTCCCGCGATTGCCGCCGGCGAAACCGCCTGCATAGTTGGCGGCTGTGACTGCACCCGTCGCGTAGGAATTGGAGACGGTCCCCTCATTCTCATTCACCCCGACGAGGCCGCCGGCCGACGACGCCGTGCTGGTGACCGTGCCCGAAGCGAAGGAGAGTGAGATCGAGCCGTAATTGTGCCCGACCAGGCCGCCGGTGAAGTTGTCGCTGCCGGAGACCGAGGCGCTCGAGTAGCTGCGCGTGACCACGCCCGACGTATTGACTGTTCCGACCAGCGCGCCACTGTCTCCGGCGCCTTCGATGTCACCGCCGACGAGGCCGACATCGGAGACTGTTCCGGACAAGACGCTGAAGAGACCGACGGAACTTTCCGAACCGCGATGGATCGTCAGACCGGAGATCGTGTGACCCTGTCCACTGAAGACGCCCGCGAACGTGCCGATCGGATCGAAGCCCAGCCCGCCGTACCAGCCGGTGGTGCCGGAAGCGTCGATATCGTTGGCCAGCACGAAATCCTTGGCCAGCAGGCTGACCGATCCGATACCCTGCAGTCCGTAAATATCCGCGATCTGATAGGGCGTGCCGGACGAACCGTCGCCACCGAGCGCGCGCAGGAAGCTGGCGTTCGCCGGATCAAGGCGGAAATCATCCGCGCTGAAGGACGGAAGGCTTGCAGCGACCTGGCTCCATGCGCCGGCTTCGAGGTCGAAGAGCGCCACGTCCAAGGTTCCATCCGTGCCGGTGGCAATCGAACCGCTGCCGTCTATCGTCAGCGAGCCGTTTGATGCGGTGATCCCCGCATCCAGCTGGATGTCGCCGCCTGTGGTCGTGTTGAGCGTCAGCCCGGACCCGTCGGACCACTGAAACGCGGATCCGATACTCAAGGCGCCCTTGGCGGACAGGGCACGGTCACCGCTGACGCTGTAGGAGCCGATGCCGCCGACCGAGAGCAGGCCGCCGGAACTCAGGCTTCCGTCGATCGTGTAGGCCTGATCAGCACGCAGGTAGAGGTTGTAACCGTCGTAAGTGACCTTGGTCGACAGCGGATTGAAGAAGTTGAGGTCGGTATCGGAATAGGACCCGAGGGTGGCGTTCAGACTTGCGAGCGTGCCGCCCAGCGAATTGCCGCCCGCGATCAGGCGGAGCGAAGAGCCGTAGATGTCGAGGCCGGAGGCACCTGTCGCCGCGACCTTATCAGTGAAGCCTGCGCCGCGTGTGCCGGTACCATCGAGGTAGGCGAGCGCGCCGTTCGCATCGATCGAACCGGCCTCGGACAGGATATAGTAGTAGCCGTTGGCGCCGGTTGTTGCCGTACCCAGCAGGCTGCCGCCGGAGATGCCGCTAACGTCCGCACCGGCCAGCACCGTGGTGCCGGCATCGCTGTAGGCCTTGCCCGAGACAGCCACCGGCGTACTGGAATACTGCCACTTCAGATAGGGGTAGAGGTTTTCGCCAATTCCCCAGATCGCACTGTCAAACCCTGTCGGCAGGGCGCCCTGGAGGTCCGCGGTGGTCTTGGCGGTTCCGCCGGCGTCGCTGGGAACGCCCGTCGTTTCCTTGTCCCAGTAGCTGTTGGTGACGTTGCTCGGGTTGGAGCCCACGAGGCCGCCGCGATCGTTTGCCCCGCTGACATAGCCGGTGGCGAAGGAACTGGTGATGGAGCCGCCTGACTGGATGCCGGCCAGCGCTCCGATCGACTGCGCCGGCGTAGAGCCGCTGGCGACACCGGTGACGGATCCCATGGCATAGGCGTTGGAAATCGCGCCACGGCTGGTTCCCACGAGACCGCCGAGATTCCGGTTGCCGCGTACGTTCGCGGTCGAGAAGACATTGTCGAGCACCGTGGTCCCGGTGGTCTGGCCGACCAATCCGCCGGCGTTGCCTGCCGTATCCAGGGCCGTAACCGCACCCGAGGACGACGAATAGGTCATGCTGCCGCCGTTCAATGATCCGACCAGCATACCGGTGTAGCCGCTCGATGCGGTGACGCTGCCGCCGGCGTGGACATTGGTGAAGGTGGAGCCATCCCAGGCATATCCGGCCAGCGCGCCCACATAGGCTCCGCCGGTGACCGTCGCGTCGACCAGGCCGAGATTGGAGAAGGATGCGCCCCTGACGGAACCGAAGAGCCCCTTGTAGGTGCCACCGCCGCCATTCACGGTGAGGCCGGAGATCTCATGGTCGAGGCCGTCGAGCGAGCCCGTGAAGGGATCGGCACCGGTGCCGATCGTCACGAAGCCCGCGTTGCCCCAGACATCGCCGTAATATCCACCGCCATTGGCGACAAAGGCGCTGGTCATATCGATATCGCCGACGAGCGTGTAGTCGGCACCGACGTCCAGCGACATCAACTGCAGCTGATGCGCCGTGGCGATCGAGGTCGAGTACTCGCTCTGCAGCATCGGGCGGGACTTGCCGGGAATGATGACCCATGTGTTGGTGAAGTCGAAGCCGGAATAGGTCGATTGCGTATAAGCGTTCGCATTGGCGATGCCGGTACCGGCAAAGCTGGTGCCCTGGCCGGTGGAATCGACATCCCAGTAGGCATTGGTCGCGGTCACGTCTCCAGCTGCGATAACTCCGCCCACCAGGCCGCCGACATTGGTGGTTCCCGTGACGTTGCCGCTGGCATAGACGTTTGTCAGGGTGCCGCCCTGTTGGGTGCTACCCACGAGACCGCCGACAAAGTCCTCCGTTCCGGTGACAGCCCCCGTCGCGTAGGAATTTGTGATGCTGGCGGCCCTCAGTCGCCCGACCAGGCCGCCGACCTCGCCGAAGCCGGCGACCGTCGCCGCCGAGGAACTGCCGGAAATCGGGGTCTGATCGTTCCAGCCGATCAGGCCGCCGACCTGGCCACCGCCGCCAACGGAAGTGACGCTGCCGGTGACATGGACATTGCTCACGCCTTTGCCCCCCTCGATCCGGTAGGCCAGAGCGCCGGCGCTTCCGCCGCCCAAGATCGAGACGTTGGACAGAGTGAAATCGCGGAAGCCACCAGAGGCTAAGCTGAACATCCCGACCGAGGTATCCCACGGACGATTGAGAGTCAGCCCGTCGATCTTGTTGCCCAAGCCCGCGAGGATGCCGGAAAAGTCGCCGATCGGCGCCCAGCCGGCACCGGCGTTCCAGGATACTGTTCCGGTCGCATCAATGTTTTCCGCAAGCGCATAATTGCCGGCACCGTTGATTGCCTGGAGGTCGTCGACGTCGTGGATCAGCGTATAGGCCGTGCCGCCAATGTCGAGGCTGGCGGAGGGGCCGGACAGGGTCACCGTCCCGCCGCCGAAGCTGTAGTCGCCGCCATAAGTCAGCGCCAGTCCGGCGCTCCCCCCACTTGCGTTGATGTCGGCGTTGATCTCGATATTGCGCACGGCGTCGAGCGTCAGCGTCGTGTCGGCGCTCCAGGTGATGGCGTCGTTGACGAAGATGTCGCCATTGCCGCCGGTCGCACCGTCATTGCTCGACAGCGTGACATTGCCACCAGCAAGGTTGGCGGAAATCGCCGCGCCGGTGATGTCGCCGCCGGAAGCGGCAATGGTCAGGTCGTTCGGGTCGATCAGCCAGGTGCCGGCCGCGCCGGTGTCGCTCAGCGTCGTCACACGCGTGCTGTCGGCAATGGAAAGATGCGCGCCGGAGGTTTCGACGAAGCCGCCCGTACCGCCGGCACCACCACGCGCCGAGAGCGAGCCGCTGACCTGAGCCACATCCGCGGCAACGAGGGTTATAGATCCGCCGTCGGCGCCCGCGCTATCGGCGGAGGCGTCCGCCTCTCCGCTGAAGGCGATCTCGCCGCCGGTGATCGTGATTTCGCCGCCTTCGATCTTCGGTCGCGGCTGCGGCACGGGAATGTTGTCCGCAATCTTCCGGGCTTTCAGCTTGCCGCTGACGGTGACCTTGCCGGTGGGGCCTGCGGTCAGGAAAATGCGGCCGCCCGACGAGGAGACACCGGTGGCCTTGACCACGTCCTCGGTGTTTCCGGCCAGCGCATACACATTGCCGCCATTGGCGCGTATCTCGGCGTTGGCGGCGGCGATGGAGCCGGAATTCACGGCTTCCGTATCCGATCCGCCGAGCTTCACGGATAGTAGTCCATCCGCATCGGCGCCGTCCTTCATCAGGACTTCATAGCCTGCGCCGAGCGCCACAGTGCCGTTGGGCGCCTCGAGAGAACCGGTGTTTTCAACGCGTCGGGCAATAAGCGCGATGTCACCCTGTTCGGAGCGAATCGTACCGGCGTTGAGGATCTCGGCATCGCTCGAACCGGAGAAGGTCAGTTCGCCGCCGTCCAGGAAGTCGTCGTCGGTAATGTTCTGCGTGGAGGCGGCAAAGGCACCATCTGTGGAAATTACGCCACTCGTGCCTACCGCCACGCCCGCCGGATTGACCAGAAAGACGCTTCCCGTCGCCACCAAAGCGCCGTCAATCCGTGTGGGAACATTACCGACGACGCGGTTGAGGGTTGCTCCGTTGCCGTTGTCGAAATGGACCTGATTGCCCGCGCCGATGGAAAAGTCGTTCCATTGAACAATGCCCGAGGCGCTGGACTGGGTGATATCCGTTCGCCCGCCGCTCGTCGAAATAGCGCCGCTGCCGGCCGTGAACACGCCACCACTCGGCATGACGTCGCCGGCGAGGGCCGTGGCCGGAACGAGGGCTGTTGTCAGAAGAAGCGAGGCGGATCGCAAGGCAATGAGCGAAACGGTTCTCCCAGCCGGTCGACGTAGTCTCACAGGCTTCGAATTCCAGTCCGCCATGTGTCCCCTGCCCCCAAAGATATTGGGTCGACTTTGGCGCAAGTCGACCGGAGGCTTTCCATTACCGAGGTTGGACTGTCAGTTTCCACCTACCAATTCTGATCAATTCTGACCAAATCTGACAATCTGCGAAGCCTTTAGGAAACAGCTCTGCGAAAAGTTCTTTTGAGGACACTCAATGGGCGGTTTGCTTTGCGCTAGCGCAACGCTTGTGCTTTCAGTCGGCCATGCTGGACCTCAATACACTGCTGCTGCTGGAATCCTGTACGATCACCTTCCAGGCCGTTGCGTGGGTCATCGTCTGGAGGTCGTGGCGTCATCTCTACGAGGTCAGGTTCATCGCGGCCGGTTTCGTGGCTATCGCACTCGGCCTTCTGTTGTATCTCCAGCGCGGCGGCGATCCGTCACCGGTCCGTATCGTGATTGACAATACGGTGATCAAGATCGGACTGGTCCTGCTGGCGAACGGAATGGTCCGCTTTCTCGGCCAACGCAGCCTCTTGCCAATCGGGGCAGTCTGTCTGGCATTCCATGTCATCTTCTGGAGCATCGCGGTCGCGGTAGCCCCGCAAGAGCTCGCGCCTCGCATTCACGCATCAACCGCATTTTCTATCGCCATCATGGGCCTGATGATTCACGCGCTTTACATCGACCGTGGACAGCCGCGCATGCTCCGGTGGATCACGATCGCGCTTCTGGCCGAGTTTATCGGCGCAAGCCTTCTCCAGAGTGCGCTGTTCTATTGGAGCCCGACAACGGTCAAGTCGGGGCCTGTCCTGGGCGACGTCAACAGCTGGTATTTCATTCAGGGCTACCTGTTCATGATGGGGCTCTTCATCTGCCTTCTCTTCATGCTCGGTATGCGGCTGTCGCTTGATCTTCGCGACCGCAACATGACGCTTGCGAGGGAGGTACATGCCAGACGCCGTCTGGAGAACAAGCTGTCCGCCAGCCTGGCTGCCGAGAAGAGCGCTCGTCAGGAACAGCGCCAACTCATGAGAATGGTAAGCCACGAGTTTCGCACACCGCTTGCCGCAATCCGCTACGCCAACGAGATGATCGTCCTCATGCTGCAACGACCACAGGAAGCCATCGCAAAACGGCTTCAGACGATCGACGATGCGGTCACGCGAATGTCCATGCTCATAGACCGCTTCCTCGCAGACGAGCGACGTGCCGACGGTGTCCTGAAAATCGAACGGATCGACATCTCCGGGCTGGCCCAGCAAATCCGGAACCACTTCGACCAGGTGGGCAAGGGGCGGCGCCTGGATTTCAAGCGGCTCGACCCGGTGCGCGACTTCTGGGCGGACCCGGAAATGCTCAGAACGATCGTGGTCAACCTCGTCGACAACGCCATCAAGTATTCGCCGTCCGACGAGAGCGTCGAGATCGCCTTCATCGTACGAAACGATTTTCTCGTCATCGAGGTTTCCGACCGCGGGATCGGCATTCCGACAGACGAACAGGTCCACGTCGGACGCCGCTTCTTTCGCGCGTCAAATACGGGGTCGACGGCGGGAAGCGGGCTTGGCTTGCATGGTTGCCGCCAGTTGCTCGACTATCATGGCGGGTCCCTGAACCTCAGCCCGCGCGACGGCGGCGGAATCATCGCGACGGCGCGGCTACCGCTGGACCGCCTTCGTCCGGAGGATGTCGGGCAGGAGAATGGGGAGGTCCTGGCATGAGCAGCATCATGGTTGTGGAAGACGAGGAATCGCTTCGCACGGATCTGGTCGATTTCATGGGCCTACACGGCTACGAGACGATCGGCGTCGGGTCCGCCAGGGAAATGAAGGAGGCGCTGCAATCCGGGCCAAGACCGCATGTCGTCATTCTCGATATATCCCTTCCCGACGGCAACGGATTCAATCTCGCCGCCGAGATCCGCCGGATGTTCGATTGCGGCATCATCATGCTGACCGCGCACGGAGATACGGAAAGCCGCGTCCGCGGGTTCAACAGCGGTGCCGATATCTATCTGGTCAAGCAGACGAGCCTGAGAGAAATCCTGGCTGCCATCCAGAGCCTTATGCGCAGGCTGCGACCGGGCGATGACACCGAGGCAAAGAGCGGCGAATGGGTGCTCGACAATGTCACCTGGATGCTGACGCCTCCCAACGGGCACGCCATCAAGCTGACGTCGACAGAGCGCGCCTTCATGGCCGCACTGATCGAGAAAAGCGGCAATACATGCACACGCGACGAGCTGGCCGGACTGCTTTCAAACCGTCAGACCCAATTCGACAATCGCCATCTGGATGCGGTCGTCAGCCGGCTGAGGCGCAAGATACAGGACCATATCGATGCCGTCGCGCCGATCAATTCCGTCTACGGCGTCGGGTATTCCTTCGGAGCGACCGGACGAATCGCGAACGACTAGTGCTTGGGACCGCCCTCTCTCCTCGTTCAGAGGCAGAAAGGGCGGCTGAGCCGATCGTCAGGCGGCCGCGACGATGATGATCTCGACCTTGTAGTCGGGGGTGGCCAGCGCGCTTTCGCCGGTGGCGCGCGCCGGCGTATGGCCGGCCGGTACCCAGGAATCCCAAACGGCGTTCATCTCGGCGAAATCGTCCATCGAGGCGAGCCAGATGGTGGCCTGCAGGATCTTCGTCTTGTCCGAGCCGCAGCGCGCCAAGAGATCGTCGATGCCGGCGAGGACGGCTTTCGTCTGCTCGGTCACGCTTTCGCCCGGCTTGCCCACCTGGCCCGCCAGATAGATGGTGCCGTTGTGGACGACGGCCTGGCTCATGCGCGGGCCGGTGTCGTGTCTGGTAATCTCGCTCATCGGGTAGTCCTTCCTGTTGTCTCTCAAACGCTGTCGAATCGGCGCGGATCAAGCGCGGCGATCGTCGCGGGGCTTAAATCGGGTTTTTCGCCGAGGCACAACTGCGTCGTCAGACGTGCCATGGCCGGCGCGGTCTGAATGCCGTAGCCGCCCTGCCCTGCCAGCCAGAAGAAGCCCTCGCGCTCGCCGTCGAAGCCGCAAACCGGGGTGCGGTCGGGGGCGAAACTGCGCAGGCCGGCCCAGCTTGTCTCGACCCGTGTGACCGGTGTGGTGACGGCCTGTTCGAACCGGTAAAGTCCCTCAGCCAGATCCATCTCGTCGGCCCAGGCATCATGCGGCTCGACCGGCGTCTCGTCCGCCGGCGAGACCATCATCTTGCCGGCTTCAGGCTTGGCGTACCAGCGCTCGCTGGCCGAGGCGACCAGCGGCCAGCTGTCGATCGTGTAACCGTCGGGCGCCGGCAAGATGGCGGCCGAGCGCCGCATCGGGGTGATCGACAGAGGCCTGGCGCCGGCGAGCTGCGCGACCGGATCGGCCCAGGCGCCGGCGGCATTGATGACCACGGGCGCGGAGAAGGAGCCTGCAGGCGTCTCGGCGGTCCAGAGCCCGTCCTTGCGGGTCACCGTGCCCACGGGCGCTTCCGTGACGATGCGCCCGCCACGCCGGCGCAAAAGCCTGATCAGCCCCTGCAGGAAACGGTCGACGTCGATGTCCATTGCGTCGCGCTCAATCGCCGCAGCCGCGATCAGTTCCGGGCGCAGGATCGGGAACAGTTCGACCGCTTCCTTCGCGGTCAGCCGTTCCATGCCGCTAGCACCGGCCACATAGGCGTCAAGCGTGGCCAACTCGTCCTCGGCGGCGATCATCAGCTCGCCGCGCGGCGTCAGAAGGCTTGTATCGCTCACCCCTTCCGGTTCCTTGAGGAAACCGTGTGCGGCGGCATTCAGCGCCCTCAGTGTGGCGTTACCGTAGTTGCGGATGTAGATCGCCGCCGTCCGGCCGGTGGCGTGATAGCCGGTGGTCTTCTCGGTCTCGAGCACGGTCACCCGTGCTGTTTCCGACAGGAAGGCGGCCGCCGATATGCCGGCGATGCCGCCGCCGATGACGAGGAAATCGCTGGTCTTTGTCATGCGCTTTGAAAGCCCTCCAGGAAGCTGCGCAGGTTGTGCCCGAGTTCGTCGCTGAGATAGCCGCCCTCCTGCACCATCAGCGTCTGCAGCCCGAGCCCGGCGATCGCCGCGCCGATGCGCGCGAAGCCGGGTGTGGTGACCGCCAGCCCCTTGAGCGGATCGTTCTCGTAGGCGTCGAGGCCAAGTGCGACGACAAGAACGTCCGCTCCGAAGTCGGACACACGCGCGAGCGCCGTTTCGAGTGTGGCGAGGTAGGAGTCGTCGCCGGTGCCGCGCTGGAGCGGCAGGTTGAGATTGTAGCCGAGGCCTTCGCCCTCGCCGCGCTCGGCTGCGTGGCCCCAGTAGAAGGGATAGAAGCGCATCGGATCGGCATGGATAGAGACGGTGAGCACATCCTTGCGCCGGTAGAAAATACCTTGCGTGCCGTTGCCGTGATGGACGTCGATATCGAGGATCGCCGCGCGAAGCCCGCGCCGTGTGAAGGCGTCCGCCGCTATTCCCGAATTGTTGAGGAAGCAGAAGCCGCCGGCGAGATCGGCGAAGGCGTGATGGCCGGGCGGACGGCTGAGAGCATAAACGGCCCTTTCGCCGCCGGCGACGGCATCTACGCCCGACAACGCGGTCTGCGCCGACCAGTAGGCGGACTCCCAGGTGCCGGACGAGATCGGACAGGAGGTGTCGGTCTGGTGATATCCCGCCTGGCCGACCGCCGAACGCGGGTAGCTGTCCGTGCGATTGGCCGGATGGACGTTGGGGATGACCTCGTCGGATGCGCCCTCGATCCGCGTCCAGCGCTTGTGGATGGTGCGCAGGAAGGTCAGATATTCGGCGGAATGGATCGCTGCGATCGGGCCGAGCCCGTGATCCTCTGGCGTCTCGAAGGTGCAGCCCGCCGCTTCGGCGCCGCCCTTCAGCACCTTGATGCGGTGCGGCTGCTCCGGATTGGCCAGCCGGCTGCCATTGGCCATGAAATGTTTCGGATCGTGCGCCGACTGGCGCGTATCGAGGATGGCTTTCATCGGTTCTATCCCGAGTTGGTTCTTGTCTTGCTGTCAGAACGCGGTTCTGTCCGCGCCCTTGAGGCCGAGCATCGCGCGCGCCTCGGCGGGGCTCGCCACGGTCCGTCCGAGCCCTTCGACGATGCCGCGAATCTTCGCGACTTGTTCGGCGTTGGACTTGGCGAGAACGCCGCGCTCGATCATCAGGCTGTCCTCCAGCCCGACGCGCACATGCCCTCCCATGGCCGCGGCGATCGTCCCCATCGGCATCTGCTGGCGTCCGGCCGCGAGCACCGAGAAGCGGTAATCGTCACCGAACAGCTTGTCGGCGATCCGCTTCATGTGGATCAGGTTGTCGGGATCCGCGCCGATGCCGCCGAGCACGCCGAAGACGAACTGGATGAAGAACGGCGCTTTCACCATCTCCCGGTCGGCAAAGTGCCGGAGCATGTAGAGATGGCCGACATCGTAGCACTCGAACTCGAAGCGGGCGCCGCGCTTCTCTCCCATCTCGGTGAGCACTTGGGCGATATCGCGCGGCGTGTTGCGGAAGATCAGCTCGTCGGAATTTTCGAGGAACGGCTTTTCCCACTGATGTTTCCAGTCGGTGATCCGCTCGGCGGCCGGATAGAGCGCGAAGTTCATCGTGCCCATGTTGAGCGAGCACATTTCCGGCTCGGCCTGAATCGGAGCCTCAAGTCGTTCGTCGAGACTCATCAAAGCGCTGCCGCCGGTGGTCAGATTGATCACCGCGTCGCTTTGCTGCTTGATGCGCGGCAGAAAGCCCATGAAGTGCTCCGGCGAAGCGGAAGGCCGGCCGTCCTTCGGATCGCGGGCATGGAGATGCAAGATCGAAGCGCCTGCTTCGGCGGCCGCTACCGATTGTTCGGCGATCTCGTCGGCGGTGACCGGCAGATAAGGGGACATCGACGGGGTGTGGATCGAGCCCGTCACCGCGCAGGTGATAATGATCTTGTCCATGTGACGGCCTCACGCGCTCCGGTCGAGCAGCGGCCCGATATCGGCTTCGAGTTCGGCAAGCGATTCCGTCAGCGTCTCGATGATCTCTTCGACATGCGCCTCGGTGGCGATCATCGGCGGGCAGACGAGGAAGTGATCGCCCTCGTATCCACCGCGCGTGCGCCTGGAATAGATGATCAGGCCCTTGGAATAGGCAATCTCGACGAGCTTGTCGTAAAGCCCGAGTTTGGCCGGGAACGGTGTCATCGCCATGCGGTCGGAGACGAGTTCGAAGGCGAGGAGAAGGCCCTCGCCACGCACGTCGCCGATGAAGGGGAAACGATTCATCAGCCCCTTCAGGCGTTCCTTCAGAAGCGCGCCGGTCTTGGCGGCGTTCGCCATCATGCCCTGGCTCTCGATCTCCTCGATCACCGCGAGGCCCGCCGCGCAGGCGAGCGGATTGCCGGCATAGGTGTAGCCGTGGATGAAGCCGCCCTTGTCGAGCACCGCGTCGACGATCTCGTCCTGCGCCATCATCGCGCCCAGCGGTGCGTAACCGGCGGCGAACCCCTTGGAGACCACCAGGATGTCGGGGTCGACGTTCCAGTGCTCGCCGGCGAAGAATTTTCCCGTCCGGCCGCCGCCCGACATCACCTCGTCGTGGATCAGCAGAACGCCGTATCTGGTGCAGATCTCGCGGATCGCCTGCATGTAGCCCGCAGGCGGCACCAGCGCACCGGTCGAGGCGCCGCCAACCGGCTCGACGATGAAGGCGAGAACCGTCTCGGGGCCTTCCTCGATGATCTTGCGTTCGAGCATCGCCGCGTAGTGCGCGCCGGTCGCCGGATCATCCGCGTCGAGCCCGTCGAGATAGGCGCGCGGCGCCGGAATCTTCGGCATCGGCCGCATCATCGCCTCGAAGGGCGCGGTCATCGGCGTGTAGCCGGTCACCGCCAGCGCGCCGAGCGTGGCCCCGTGGTAGCTCGGGAAACGCGATATCACCTTCCAGCGCAACGCGTCGCCCTTGGCGAGCGCATATTGCCGGGCGAGCTTGATGCCGCTTTCCACCGCTTCCGAACCGCCAGAGACGAAGAAGGCGCGCTCCATGCCCTCGGGAGCGAGCTGCGCGGTCTTTGCCGCGAGCTTTTCCGCCGGCTCGTTTTCGAAATGAAGCCGGTAGCCGAAGGTGGATTTCTCCATCTGCCGGCGCATGGCCTCGAGCACCCGCTCGTTGGAATGGCCGATATTGCAGACCATCGCGCCGGAGGAACCGTCGAGATAGCGCTTGCCGTCGACGTCCCAGAGATAGACGCCACGCGCCTGGTCGAGAAGCGGCCGGCGACGACGGGACTGGTAGAAGAGATGGCTTTTGGGCCGCTCGGGAGTCGTTGTCATGCAGGCAGTACCGTGCAGTCCGACGGCCGGAAGGAGGCGGTGACCTTGCTTCCTTCGGCATGCGGATGGGTGTCGATCATGTTGATGGCTTGCAATTGCAGGTCGCCGAGCCGGATGAAGTATCGCGCCGCCTGGCCCTGGTAGTCCACTGTCTCGACGCTTGCCGGTTGCGCGACGTCGTCGGTTACCGGCGCGGACGAGGAGAGAGCGATCTTCTCGGCCCGGAGCACCAGCTTGACCGGGCCGGCGCTCGTCACTTTGGGACCGCGATCGGACGGCAGCGAGAAGCGGCCGAGATCAGCAGATTCCAGCACCATCGAAGTGCCGTCCCGGTCGGTGCATGTGGCGTCGACGATGTTGGATGCGCCGAGAAATCTGGCGACGAATTCGCTGGCGGGCGTGTTGTAGACCTCCTGGGGCGCACCCATCTGCTCGACCTTGCCCGCCGACATCACCACAATCTGGTCGGACATGGCGAGCGCTTCGGACTGGTCGTGGGTGACGAAGACCGTGGTCACGCCGATGCGCTCCTGGATGCGCTTGAGTTCGACGCGCATGTCCTCGCGCAGATTGGCGTCGAGCGCCGACAGCGGTTCGTCGAGAAGCAGCACGTCCGGCTCGATGACGATGGCGCGGGCGAGCGCGATGCGCTGCTGCTGGCCGCCGGAGAGTTCACGCGGATAGCGGTCCGCCACATGCGGAAGCTGGACGAGCTCCAGCGCGTCCTTCACCTTTCGCGCTATGTCGGACTTGCCGACGCCGCGATATTTGAGCCCGAAAGCGATATTGTCGGCCACGGTCTTGTGCGGAAACAGCGCGTAGTTCTGGAAGACGAGGCCGAGATTGCGCTTGTGGATCGGCACGTCGTTGACCCGCTTGCCGCCGATCTCGATCTCGCCGGCGGTGGGATCGAGCAGGCCGGCGATCATGCGCAAGGTTGTCGTCTTGCCGCAACCCGAGGGCCCGAGCAGCGTGACGAAGCCGCCTTCGGGCATCTCCAGCGACATGCGGTGGACGGCGAGATAATCGCCGAAGCGCTTTTCGATATCGGTGAGTTTGACGGTGCTCAAGGCTCTGGCCTTCCGATGGGGACGGGGTCGGCCCCCGCGACGGGCGCGGGGGCCGGTTAACGGTTAGAGCGCTTAGTAGCCCTTCTCGACGCGGCCGAATTCCTTCGACCATTCGGCCTCGTGGCCGTTCCAGTATTCCGGATCGGCAAAGGTGAGGCCCGAGAGCGTACCGGTCGGATCGAAGGCCGGAAGCGTCGGGATCTTCTTGCCGAGATCGACCTTCTGCGGATCGAGCGCCGGCGGATAGTTCTGCCCCTCGGCGACCGCGATCGAGGTTTCCGGCGCCAGCATGAAGTTCAGAAGTTCCTCGCACTCGGCCATCGGCGAGCCCTTCAGGACGAACAGGCATTCCTGCCAGCCGAAGCCGTTGGGCGGATCCATGTAGCCGATGTCATGGCCCTGCTCCTGCAGCGCATAGATACGGCCCGACCAGCCTTCGGTCACGTAGATTTCCTCCTCGGCGAGGAGGCTCATCAGTTCGGCACCCGAGGTCCAGTATTTGAGCGACAGATCGCGGTGGGTGCGGATGGCTTCCCAGACCGCATCCATGTCGGTGGCGTTGTTGGGATCCTGGCCGGTCTGCAGCGAGGCGTACCAGATCCGGGTGCGCCAGTCGGACCAGCCGGCGATCTTGCCCTTGTACTTCTCATCGAGCAGGATCTTGGCGCCCTTCTCCTTCACCTCGTCTTCGGAGATGTGCTTGCGGTTATAGGCGAGCCCAGTCGTGCCGTAGTCATAGGGCACGCAGGAGATCTTGCCGTCGGTGATCGGCCGGAACACGTCGACGAGTTTCGGGATCACGTATTTGAGGTTCGGGATGTTGTCCTCGTTGAGTTCCGAGGCGAGACCGAGACCGGCATAACGGGCATAGTCGAAGACGCCTGAGAGGTGGGCGATGTTGTATTCGCCCGGCTGGCTAGCCTTGACGCGCGAGAGATACTCGTCGCCGCCGCCGAACGTGCCGTCGACGACCTTGACGCCGGTCTTCTCGGTGTAGGGATCGAAGGCATATTCGCGGAAGGCTTCCGAGACCACGCCGCCCCAGCCGTCGAAACGGACCTCGGAGGCCGCCGCGCGGGCTTCACGCACGAAGGGGGTGCGAACCCCGTAAGCGAGACCGGCAGCGCCGATCAGGCCGAGGAAGACGCGGCGGTCGAGATCGCCGTTGAGATAGCGTTCGCGGAGGCGTTCATAACGTTTGGTACTGTCCATGTGTTTCTCCAGTGTGCTGTGGCCGACAATGCGGGTTCATCCGCCTGAATTGGCAGACATGCGCCGGGCAATGGCCAGCCCCAGAAGCGGGAGCCCGACGGTGAGCGCGATCATCACGGTGCCGAGCGCGTTGATCTCCGGTGAGATCGAGTTGCGCAGCATCGCGAAAATCTGGGTGGGGACGGTTTCCACGCCGCCCGGTTTCCAGAACAGGGTTCCGGTGATGTCGTCGAAGGAAATGGTGAAGGCGAAGAGGCCGCCTGCCAGCACCGCCGGCAAGAGGAGCGGCAGCGTGATCGAGAAGAAGGTCTGCACCGGATCGGCGCCGAGGCTCAGGGCCGCCTCCTCGACATCGCGACGGATCGAGACGAGGCGCGCCTGAACGACGAGGATGACGAAGGGCAGCGTGAAGATCACATGCCCGGCGAGAAGCAGCGCGAAGCTCTTGTTGATCGACAGCGCGTTCAAAAAGAGGAGCAGTGCCACGGCGAGCACCACTTCGGGCACCAGGATCGGCGCGATGAGGATCGTCGAGATCAGGTTCTGCCCCGGCACCTTGTAGCGGATCAGCGCCAGGCTCGCGAGAACGCCTATCGTCGTCGAGATCAGGGCCGTCAGCGCGCCGAGGATCATCGAGGTGCGGAAGGCCCTGAGAATGGCCTCGTTGCCGGCCAGTTCGACGAACCAGCGAAACGACAAGCCGCTCATCGGGAAGGCGCCGAACTCGCTCGAATTGAAGCTCAACAGCACCACGACGGCGACCGGCAGGAACATGAAGATATAGACGAGGATCGTCCAGAGACGGATGAAACTCCAACCCATGCCGCGGTTCATCAGCCCATCCCCTTCATCAGCTGGGCCATGCCGAGGAAATGGTTGTAGACGAGCACCAACGCGCCGAGGACGGCGAGCAGCATCAGCGACAGGGCCGAGCCGAGCGGCCAGTTGAGCTGGGTGATGATCGCTTCGAAAACGAGATTGGCGAACATGGCGTCGCGCGGGCCCCCGAGCACCAGGGGCGTGATGTAGGTGCCCGCCGCGAGCACGAAGCAGAGCAGCCCGCCCGCCGCGAGGCCCGGCAGCGACAGTGGCAGCGTAACCGAGATGAAGGTCTGCAGCTTGGTGGCGCCGAGCGAGTTCGCCGCCGATTCCAGATTCTGGTCGATGCCGTCGACCGAGACGAAGACGTTGAGGATCATGAAGGGCATCAGGAAATGGACGAGCCCGAGGATCACAGTCGCCTCGTTGTAGAGCATCTGCAGCGGCTCATTGATGATGCCCGTCCACAGGAGGAACGAGTTCAGTGCGCCCGAAACGCCGAGAATGTTGATCCACGACATGGTGCGGATGATGTAGCTGACCCAGAAGGGCAGCAT
>CAZEJG010000024.1:0-53128 GCA_964511625.1 uncultured Hoeflea sp. | reverse complement strand
CAGGCGCTCAACGACCTGTGGAGCCAGTGCGCGCTGGCGCGGCAGGTGGCGTAAGCAACGCCTGACGGATCTCTCGTCTCGTCATCCTCGGGCTTGACCCGAGGATCTACTGCGCGTCGATGGTCCGGCAGATCCTCGGCACAAGGCCGAGGATGACGCTGCGGGCCAAGGCTTCCACGATCCGTGTCATTCCGAGGCGGCGGAGCCGAACCCGGAATCCAGAGCCGAGCGCCGTCGGCAGCTCCCGGGAAAGGAGTCTCCCGCGCGCAAGGACTTGCGCGCCGCTGGATCCCCGGGTCTCGCTTCGCTCGCCCGAGGATGACGAAAAGAGGGATGCTCGCTAGGGGACGACGACGTGGAGGATTTCCGCTCGCAGCGGACGAGGGAGGAGAGTGGCGCTCGCCCGGGGATAACGGGGAGAGGAGGGGTGCTCGCCGGTGGATGAGGAACGGGAGCCAAATTCCGCTTGTGGATGACGCTGGGCGCCGCGCCTTTCTCCCCAGGACATAAATGTCCCGGCTCACTACTCGGTCCTCGCCTGTTCGCTACTCCCTACTCCCTATTCGCTCCCTCCTCCCCCACGGTGCGGAGAGCCTCAGGCGGGGCCGATCCGCTCCTCCGCCCGCCGCCGTGCCTCGGCATCGGTCGCGAAGACCTCGTCGATCGAGGTGGGCTCCGCGCGGTCGGCCATCTCGTCCATCACGGCTTCGACGACCGCAGCCATCTCCAGAAAGCCGATCCGCTCCGCGATAAACGCCTCGAGCGCGATTTCCTTGGCGCCGTTGAGGACGCAGCCCTGCAATGTGCCGCCGGCCATGGCGCGGCGAGCGAGCGAAAGCGCCGGAAAACGCTCTTGGTCCGGCGCCTGGAAATCGAGCCTGGCCAGTTTGGCGAAATCCAGCCGCTCGACCGGGAGATTGACCCGGCGCGGATGGCCGATCGCATAGCCGATGGCGGTCCGCATGTCGGGGGCACCGAGCTGGGCCAGTACCGAACCGTCGGTATAGCCGACCATCGAATGGATCACCGATTGCGGGTGGACGATCACCTCGATCGCCTCCGGCTCCACGGCGAAGAGGTGACGGGCCTCGATCATCTCGAGCGCCTTGTTGAACAGCGAAGCGCTGTCGATGGAGATTTTCAGTCCCATCGACCAGTTGGGATGGGCGGCGGCCGTTTTCGGGGTCACCTTCGCCATCTCGTCGCGGCTCAGATTGCGGAAGGGTCCGCCGGACGCGGTCAGGATGATGCGTTCCACCGCATGGCGCTGGTTGGTCTCCAGCACCTGGAAGATGGCATTGTGCTCGGAATCGACTGGCAGCAGCGCGCCGCCGCCGCTCTCGACCGCCTCGATGAAGAGCCGGCCGGCAGACACCAGGCATTCCTTGTTGGCGAGCGCGATGTCGGCGCCGGTCTTGGCGGCGGCCAGCGTCGGTGCCAGGCCGGCGATGCCGACGATGCCGGCCATGACGATATCGGCGGGCCGAGACGCCGCCTCGATCAACGCTTCGGGGCCGGCGCCGGCCTCGATGCCGCTGCCCGCGAGCGCGTCCTTCAGATCCGCGTACCGGTCAGGGTCGGCGGTGGCGGCAAAGCCCGCGCCCAGGAGCTTTGCCTGCTCGGCGAGCAGGGCGATGTTGCCCATTCCGGTGACGGCCGGCACTTCGAAGGCTTCGCGTCCTCCGAGCTGGCCGATGACGTCGATGGTCGAGCAGCCGATCGAGCCGGTGGACCCGAGGATGGAGATGCGGCGCAGGCTCATGCGTGTCTTTCGTTCTGGTCGAGAAGTTCGAGGAAGAGGGCGGAATGGTCGAGATCGCCGTGTCCCATCGGTCCGACCAATCGGGCATAGCGTTCCCGCAGGGCCGCGACCAGCGGCAGCTTGAGACCGAGCGCCTCGGCTTCCGCCAGCACGTTGTCGAGATCCTTGAGCTGCACCGACGAGCGTCCGCCGGGAGCAAAATCCCGCTTTTCCATGCGTTCGCCGTGCTGCTGCAGGATGGTCGAATCGGCAAAGCCGCCCTTGAGCGCCTGCCGGAAGGCAGCGAGATCACCGCCGCCTTCACCGACGAGCAGCGCTGCCTCGGCCACCGCGCCGATGGCGATGGCGACGATTGCCTGATTGGCGAGCTTGGAGAGCTGGCCGGCGCCGGAAGGACCGACATGGACAGGACGTCCGAGAACCTCCATGACCGGTTTCGCTGCAGCGAAGGTATCCGCTTCCCCGCCTACCATGATTGCCAGCGTGCCGGCTTCCGCGCCGCGGGTGCCGCCGGAAACCGGGGCGTCGAGGGCGTGGCGCCCGGACCGGTGCAGCCGTTCGGCATGGGCACGCGCCTCGGCGGGCCGGATCGAACTCATGTCGAGGACGATCGCATCTTCGGCCGAAGCGTCCGCTGCGCCGCGCTCGAAAAGAACCTGGGATACGGCCGGACCGTCTGTCAGCATGGTCAGGACGAGGCTCGCATTCCGGGCCGCTTCTGCAGGCGTGTCGCAGACGACCGCGCCGTCGCTCGCGAGCGGTTCCGCCTTGTCACGGCTGCGGTTCCACACCGAAACCGCGTAACCGGCCTCGCACAGGCGCCGCGTCATCGGCGCACCCATCAGCCCGGTTCCGAGCACTGCAATCTTCATGGGATCGGACACCCTCATCCTCCTGCTTCTGTCGAAGACAGTCTATCAGACGTGAGGGGGGACGGCGTCAACCGGGGGAATTGTCCCTTGCGCATTTCGTCTGCGAAGGTACTTTCAGGCCGGAAATTGGTCTTCTGAAAACGTTGCGCTTGGCCACGCGCCGTCTCCCGTTCAACGATCAGCTCCGGAGCGCGCATGCCGCGACTTTTCGACTGTTTCACCTATGACAACGAGGACTTGGTCTATCAGCGTATCGCCATGCTGTCGTCGGTGGTCGACCGCTTCTACATCGTCGAGGGGTCGCATACGTTTCAGGGCCGCGAGCGCAGCCCGTGTTTCGATTTCGGACGCCTGCCGGAAGCGACGAGGCAGAAGATCCATTATTCCGTTTGCGATCTGTCCGAAGTCGTTGCGAGCGGCGACGCATGGTTGGTGGAGTGGACCCAGCGCAATGCGTTGATGGCCGTGCTTGACGAAGCCCGAGACGATGATTTCATCCTGCTGTCCGACGTCGACGAAATTCCCTTTCCGAGCGTCTTGGCCAAACCGAACCTGAAGCCCGCGCGGCTGTGCTTGCTCGACTGCTACTTCTATGCGGACTACCTTCACGAAACCAAGCCCGTCTGGAAGCGGGCGGCCTTGTTCCGCAAGCGCCAAGTCGAAGCAACCGGCCTTACGTTTCAGACCATTCGTGTGGGGAAGATGGACAACCGGCTGGGCATTCTGCCCGACGCCGGTGTCCATCTGAGCTATCTAGGCGGCGTGGACCGGATTTACGAGAAGCTGGCCAAGTTCGCCCATACCGAACTCGAGTCCTTTCGCTCCGCCGATCGGGCGGATTTCGAATCGAAGATCAGGGAAGGGCGGGACATTTTCGACCGCGACAGCGTCTGGGGGCGGCTTGAGTCGTTACCGCCAGCCTATCGGGAGTTCGATGATGATTTTATTGCTGCCCATCGCGCCCCGGCCGACGTGCGCAAGATCGACATGACGGTGTTCGAGGCTGCAATGAAGAAAGTCCGGCGAATGCAGGCGGTCTATGCCTTGCGCAGCCGGGTCATGAACCTCTTTTGAGATGCATGCGGGCGAAAGGCTGGTGCCTTCCCGAGCCAATTCTTTCAGTTTGAAGTCATGATGACGAGCCGCGTCAGACAGAAGCAAAAAGCCGCCGGAATCAGATCTTCGTCCCGAAGACTCAGGCCATGCCTGAAAGCGAACTCGGAGCTGGCCTGGCTGTGACAGCCTGCAGTGCGACGCCCGATTTGACGAGCTTCGGCGGCTGATAGGTCTTCTTCTGCTGCGACATTTATTTGCTCCTGGAGGGCGTCTCGTTAGACTTTAGAGTTGGATATCGATGCCGCTGCGACTTCCTGGAGCAGAACCTTGGACTTCACGAGCACCGGACGTTCATATGCTTTCTTCTGCATCATCATCCACCTTTGGGACCGAGGTATTCTCTGCGCTGACGCTATCGCGTCTCCGACGCGGCTGCAAGTATGCACCCGTAAGAATTCAAGCACACCATGGTGCGGCACGACGTCTGAAAAATTGGTGATCCCGGCAGGATTCGAACCTGCGACACCAGGATTAGGAATCCTGTGCTCTATCCCCTGAGCTACGGGACCACGCGGCACCCCTCTTACAGGATGATTTTGCCAAAATCCATTTCGGCGATCGCGTTTTTACAGCCTTCGTGCAGGCGATGCGTTCAGGCTGCCAGCGCCCTTTCGGCGAGGGTGACCCAGTAGCTTACGCCGTAGGGCAGGGCGTCGTCGTTGAAGTCGTAGGCCGGGTGATGGAGGCTTGCCGTGTCGCCGTTGCCGATGAAGATGAAGGCGCCGGGCCGGGCTTCGAGCATGTAGGAAAAGTCCTCGCCGCCCATCATCGGGTCGACGGCCCGGTCGACAGCTTCTTCGCCCGCCGTCAGTGCGGCGGAATCGCCGGCAATAAGCGTTTCGAGCGGATGATTCACGGTCACCGGATAGCTGCGGACATAGTCGACCGAGGCGGACGCTCCGTGGCTCGCTGCGATGCCGGTGGCGATGGCCTTCAGCCGCTCCTCGGCGAGGTCGCGCATGGCAGGCGTCAGGGTCCTCACCGTGCCCGAGAGCTTGACCGTGTCGGGGATGACGTTGTGGGCGAAGCCGCCGTTGAACTTGGTCACCGAACAGACCACCGAATCGAGGGGATTGCCGTTGCGCGAGGCGATGGTCTGCAGGGACGAGACGATGGCTGCACCCGCGACGATCGGATCGACGGCGAGATGCGGCATGGCGGCGTGACCGCCCTTGCCGGTGACCGTGATCACGAACTCGTCGGTGGAGGCGGTAATCGGGCCGGGCTTGATGGCGAACTGGCCGACCGGCAGGCCGGGCAGGTTGTGCATGCCGAAGACGCGCTCGATGCCGAAACGCTCCATCATTCCGTCCTGCACCATGGCGAGACCACCGGCTCCACCTTCCTCGGCGGGCTGGAAGATCACGGCGACGGATCCGGCAAAGTTTCGGGTGCGGGCGAGATGGCGTGCGGCGCCGAGCAGCATCGTCATGTGCCCGTCATGGCCGCAGGCGTGCATCTTGCCCGGTGTGCGCGAAGCCCATTTCGCGCCGGTGATCTCGTTGATCGGCAGCGCATCCATGTCGGCGCGCAGGCCGACCGTCGGTCCGTTCGAGCCGTGGCGACCGTGGATCAGCCCGACGACGCCGGTGCGGCCCAGTCCCGTGACCACCTCGTCGCAGCCGAATTCGGTCAGCTTGCCGGCCACGAAGGCCGCGGTCTCGTGCACGTCGTAGAGAATCTCGGGGCGCTCGTGGAGGTGGCGACGCCAGGCCGTCAGTTCCTCGTGCATGTCCAGACTTTCGGGCAACAACGCCATGAAACACCCCATCAATGGAAGGATTTGGCGCCAAAATGCAGCTTCTGCCGAATTCGGCGTCCTGGCCGGTGGAAAATCGGCCCTCATCCTGCCATATAGACCACCCAAGGCGTCCAGACGAGCAAAAAGGGCGGTTCCCCGACGCCGCGGGGCCGCCGGTTTCCAAATCGTTCAGGGTTCGGTCGTGATCCGGGTTTCCCCATCCATACATCGCATGTTGCGCAGCTTTCGCACTTTCCTGCTTGTGGCCGTCGTCGCGCCAGCTCTCGCACTGCCGGCGGTCGCCAGGGCCATGCCATCGATTGCTGTCGACGTCGCAAGCGGTCGGGTGATCGAGCATCACGAGGCCTTTCAGCGCTGGTACCCGGCCTCGCTGACCAAGCTGATGACCATCTATGTGACGTTCCGTGCCCTGAGGGCCGGAAAGATCAGCCTCGACACCAACGTCATCATGACGCCAGAAGCGGCCGCCGAGCCGCCGAGCAAGATGTATTTCAAGCCCGGCCAGCGCTTCCAGCTCGATTCCGCGCTCAAATACCTGATGGTCAAATCCGCCAACGACATCGCCGTGGCGATCGCCCAGACGGTGGGCGGGACGACCGAGCGTTTCGTGGCGATGATGAATGCGGAAGCACAGCGCATCGGCATGATCTCGACCCGCTTCGTCAATCCCAACGGCCTGCCGGGCGAGGGACAATATTCGACGGCGCGCGATCTGGCACTGCTGGCAGTCACGCTGCGTCGCGAGTTCCCCGAATATGCGAGCTATTTCAGCCTCGAGGGGTTCACGGTTGGCACCCGTTCCTACGAGAACTTCAATTCGCTGATCGGCCGCTTCGCCGGCGCCGACGGCATGAAGACCGGCTATATCTGCGCCTCGGGCTACAACCAGGTTTCCTCGGCCACGGTCAACGGCCGCACGGTGGTCTCCGTCATTCTCGGCGCCGACAGTCTCGTCGACCGGGCCGACGAATCCGCCCGGCTTCTCAACGAGGCGCTGAACACCCCGGCGGGTGGCGAAACGCTCTGGACGCTCGCGCCCTATGGGCCGGAGCGGGACCAGGTGCGCGATGTCAGCGCCGAAATCTGTTCGACGGAGGCGCGCAAGGCACGCCAGGGCGAGCGCGACGAGGACGGCAAGCTGGTCTTCCACTCGCCGCTGATCAAGGACCGCGGCCGCGACCCGAACTACGTCCAGGCGCCGGTGGGCGAGGCGATCGGCAACGGTCCGGCGAGTGCCGCGGAGGCGGCGATCCTGCTTGGAACGAGCTACATCCCGCTGCCCAATTTCCGTCCGGCGAGCTGACGTGAGCGCATCCCCCGCCCCGCGCCGGATCCCCGTTCATGTCGTGACCGGCTTCCTCGGAGCGGGCAAGACGACGCTCATCAACCGGTTCATCTCGACGCCCTTCCTCACCGAGGCGGCGCTGATCATCAACGAGTTCGGCGATGTCGGCATCGATCATCTGCTCGTCGAGCAGTCGGGCGAGGGCGTGATCGAACTCGCCGACGGCTGCCTGTGCTGCACCCTGCGCGGCGATCTGGTCGACACACTCGCCGATCTGATGGATCGCCGGCAGACCGGCAGGATCAAGCCTTTCACCCGGGTCGTGGTGGAAACCACAGGGCTCGCCGATCCCGGCCCGGTGATCCAGGCGGTGATCGGCCATCCGGTGCTCGCCCAGTGCTACCGCTTCGACGGACTAGTCACGGTGGTCGATGCCGTCAACGGTCTGTCGACGCTCGACCATCACGAGGAGGCGCGGCGTCAGGTGGCGCTCGCCGACCGGCTGGTGGTTTCGAAAGGCGATGCCGTCGAAGGCGAAGCGCGGGCGGAGCTTGCGAGCCGGCTGACCAAGCTCAATCCGCGTGTCGCGGTTCTCGATGCCTCGGACCCGGAGCTGACGGCCGATGCCGTGTTCGAATGTGGCGGCTGGGATGCCGAAGGGCGGCAACTCGATGCGGCCGAATGGCTCGGCGCGCATCACGATCATGACCACGATCACGACCACGACCATGAAGACCATCATCATCACCATCATGACGGTGTGCTGAGCGAGAGTCTCGAACTCGATGCTGCCGTCTCGCCTCAGGCGCTGATGATGTTTCTCGACCTCATGCGCTCGGCGCACGGGCCGAAACTCTTGCGGATGAAAGGGCTGATCAAGCTCTCCGACGATCCATCGCGGCCGGTCGTCGTTCACGCGGTGCAGTCCGTCGTTGCCGAACCGGTCCGTCTCAAGGCCTGGCCGGTGGGCAGTGACGAGAAGACACGGCTGGTGGTGATCACCCGCGACATGCCCGAGGGCTTCATCGCCGACCTTTTCGGCGCCTTCGCCGACCCGCCGGCCATCGGCCGGCCCGACAGCGCCGCGCTGACCAACAACCCGCTCAGGGTGCCGGGCGGCTACAAACCGTAATCTTTCGGAAGATCAGTTGCCGGTCTCGCCGGTGCCGCGGCGGATGGTGAAGGCGTGGCCGCTCTTGTCGGCGGACGAACTCATCAGTTCATGACCCTCGGTCCGGCAGAAATGCGGGATGTCGATGACGGCGAGCGGATCGGTGGTCTCGACCCGGATGGTCGCGCCGGGTGCCAGGTCGCGCAAATGGCGACGGGTGCGCATGACCGGCAGAGGGCATTTCAGCCCCCGGAGGTCCAGCGTTCCCTCCTCCCCGGCCATGGCGGTCTACCAGACCTTCCAGAAGGGCTTCTTTCCGGTCTCGGCGGGAGCGGTTTCCGGATTGGCGGTGGGGACCGGTACCGCGGTCGCATCCTGCGCGGGCGTGGCGGGGGCGGCAGGCGCTTGAGCCGCGGCTTGCGCGGTTTCCTGCGGGACGGTCTCCGGCGCGGGGGCATCGGGCGCCGCAGCCGTCTGGGGTACGGCGACGTCCTGGAGGTTGCCACGGGTGGCACCCGGCAGCGAGAACAGGTTGCCGAGCGGCGCCTGCGTGCCGCTTTCGGCGCGCGCCTGACGGCGGGCCTCCGCTTCGGCCTTGCGGGCCTCGGCTTCCGCCTTCTTCTCTTCCTCTCTCAGCCGTTTGGCCTCTTCCTTGTCTTCCTTGGCGACAGCCTTGGCGAAGGCCTCGTTCCATTTCGACTGGTAGGCGGAATAGGCGCTCGCGAGCGAAGCCGGCGTCTCGGAAGCCGGGCAGGCAGCGGAGGGATTGAACTTGGCGTTCGGATCCTCGGGGACCTGATTGAAGACGTAGCGGCGGTCGCAGACCTCTACCACCGGAGGGCGGTGGGTCAGTTCGAACTGGTCATAGCCGACCTTCAGCATCTTCCAGAACTCGAAATGCTCGCTGTCGCGATGGCGCGCCATGTTCTCGGGCGTCATCCGGAACGGGTAGGCGGCGACGGTGAAATACTCCTGGCCGCCACGGAAGGCCTCGCGGGCGAAGCCGTAGATTTCGAGCACCTGTTCGTCGGTCATCGAATAACAGCCGGCCGAGGAACAGGCGCCATGAACCATGAGGTTCGAGCCGGTGCGGCCATGGGCGCGGTCGAAGCCGTTCGGATAGCCCATGTTGAAGGAGAGGTAATAGCTCGACTTCGGATTCATCTGGTAGGGATAGATCCGGTAGTAGCCCTCGGGCGCCTGGCGGTCGCCTTCCTTGAACTTCGGTCCCAGCGTGCCGGACCATTTGCAGATCTCGTATTCCGTGACCTTGTCGAAGCGGCCGTTGCCCTTCTGCTTCCAGACCTCGAGAACGCCCTCTTCCTTGAAGATGCGCATCATGATCGGCGAGCGCACCGCCATGTCGGCGGCCTTCATCTTGTTAACGAGCTTGTCGGGCAGCGGGTGCTCGACCTTGTCGCCGACGGTATCGAGCGCGTCCTGGCAGCCGTAGAGGGCGGCGGTCAGCACCAGCATGGCAAATGTCAGCGATCTCAGTCGGCTCATGATGTCCCCAGGGGCGCGGGCGTCGACCAGTGCGGGCGGTCCGGCGCGGTCGGCTTGTCGGCACTTCCAGTCGCGGGCCGGTCCTCACCGGTCCGCTGTCCTCGATCCGTCAGCCGCAATTATCGTGGTTATCCTTCACGAATCCTTACTTCAAGGCCGTGATGTCCACCGCGCGGATAACAAGGGCGTGAATATGGCGCCATTACGGCGGAAGGCCGGCCTCAGCCGAGCTTGCGGCCGATCCGGAGGAATTTTTCGCGCCGATCGGCGCGCAGAGCGTCCGGATCGAGCGCGGAAAGGTCCTTGATGGCGGAGGCGATGGTCTCGCCGGTGCGGGCGATGATCGCCTGCGGATCGCGGTGCGCGCCGCCGACGGGTTCGTCGATGATGCCGTCGATAATGCCGAACTGGATGAGGTCCTGGGCGGTGATCTTCATCTGGGTCGCCGCATCGCGAGCGCGGGCGGAGTCTCGCCACAGGATCGAGGCAGCACCTTCCGGCGAGATCACCGAATAGATCGAGTGCTCGAGCATGTAGACGCGGTTGCCGGTGGCGATCGCGATGGCGCCGCCCGATCCGCCTTCGCCGATGACGACGGAGACGAGCGGAACCTTGAGATTGAGGCAGGCTTCGGTGGAGCGCGCAATCGCCTCCGCCTGGCCGCGTTCCTCGGCACCGACGCCGGGATAGGCACCGGCGGTGTCGACGAGGGTGATCACCGGCAGGCCGAAGCGGTCGGCCATCTCCATGATGCGGATGGCCTTGCGATAGCCTTCAGGCCTGGCCGAGCCGAAATTGTGCTTGATGCGCGACTTGGTATCGTGACCCTTTTCCTGGCCGATCACGGCGACGGGCTCGCCTTGGAAGCGGGCGAAGCCTGCCTGGATGGCGGCGTCCTCGGAGAACTTGCGGTCACCGGCGAGCGGCGTGAACTCGGTAAAGAGCGCCTCGGCATAGTCGCCGAAATGCGGTCGGCCCGGATGGCGGGCGACCTGGGTCTTCTGCCACGGGTTCAGCCGCGAGTAGATGTCGTTCATCGCGTCGCGGGCGCGGTTCTCCAGTCGCGAGATCTCCTCGCTGGTGTCGACGCTCTCGTCCTCACCGGCGAGCGTCCGCAGCTCGTGGATCTTGGTTTCCAGATCGGAGATCGGCTTTTCGAAATCGAGATAATTCTGCATCAGCCCCGGCCAGTCACGATTAACTCGTTACACGTTCAAAACCTGAAATATGGCGTTATTCGCCGCGCGCAACCTTTTGAGTGCGCGCTTCATCGCGGTTTATGGCCCTTTTTGCAAGGGGGTGGTGCTCGCTGACCAGCTGGCGCAGCCTCCCGTCGAGCACGTGGGTGTAGATCTGTGTGGTGGAAATGTCGGCGTGGCCGAGCAGTTCCTGCACCGCGCGCAGATCCGCGCCATTGGCCAGAAGATGGCTGGCAAAGGCATGGCGGAGCACGTGCGGGGACACCTTGCGGACTGCAATTCCGGCGCGACCGGCGAGCGATTTCAGATCGCGGGCGAAAACCTGGCGGGCCAGGTGTCCGCTGTCGGAAGCGGCAGGGAACAACCATTCCGGGTCGTCGGCACCCTCCGGTGCGGCCGCGTCGCGGATCTTTCTCCATTCGGCAAGCGCTGCCCTGGCGGGGCCGGAGAGCGGCACCATGCGCTCCTTGTTGCCCTTGCCGCGGACGATCAGGAAACGCCCGCCGTCGGCCAGCACCCGTTCGGGAAGTCCCACCAGTTCGCTCACCCGCATGCCGGTGGCATAGAGCAGTTCGAGCAGCGCACGGAAGCGGATTCGCTGCAGCTTCTCATGGGGTGTATTGGCCGACGCGATATCGGCCTCGGCCTGTTCGAGAAGCCGTGAAACCTCCTCGACGCTGAGAATCTTCGGCAGCGAAGGCGCCTTGCGGGGGGAATCGATGATGCCGGTCGGATCGTCGTCGCGCAGGCCTTCGGTGTGGAGAAAGCGGTAGAACTGACGGAGCGCGGAAAGCCGCCGCGACTGCGAGGAGGGGGCGAAGCCGCGCTCCGCGAGATCGGCGATCAGCGCGCGGATGTCGTCACTGCCTGCGGACAGGAGATCGCTCTTGCGGCTTGCGAGAAAGCCCGACGCGTCTTCGAGGTCGCGTCGATAGGCTTCGAGCGTGTTGAGGGCGGCGCCACGCTCGGCGCTGAGCATTTCGAGAAAGGCTTCCGCCTGCGCCAGTCCCTTGTGTGCCATTACTGGCTCGTCTGGTTCACGCGGTCGGCCGGGATGCGTATGGTGACTTCCCGTTCGGTCGGCTTGACGGTCAGGACGAGCGCGAACATGGCGCCATAGACAAGTCCGACGATGACCGCGCAGAAAACCAGAAAGCGGAAGAGGGTGGGCATGTTGGGCCTGACAGCGTCGTTTCGGTCTGGCTTTCTTATGCGTCACCGAATCGCTCCTTGCAAGGCGCGCGAACCGTCGCTCAACTTGACGGCGGGGCCTGCTTCCCCGATAGGAAGGCTCGTTGCGGCGGGGTGCCGCGGAAACCGGGAGACGGAGGGACAGGTGGCCAGATCGACGCCCAGCCGCCCGACAGGGGACGAGATCGCCGCGGCGCGCGCCGCGATCGGCGAGCGCAATCTCGTCTTTGTCGGATTGATGGGTGCAGGCAAGTCGGCGATCGGCCGGCTGGTGGCGCAGTGGCTGTCCGTCCCCTTCGTCGACAGCGATGCCGAGATCGAGAAGGTCTCGCGGATGACGATCACCGAACTTTTTGCCGCCTATGGCGAAGAGGAGTTCCGGGCGCTCGAGGCCCGGGTTCTCGAACGGCTTCTCAAGGACGGGCCGCGGATCGTCTCCACCGGCGGCGGGGCGTTCATGAACGCCGTCACCCGCGACGTGATCAAGACCGAAGGGCTTTCGATCTGGCTGAAGGCCGATCTCGAAGTGCTGTGGGACCGGGTGTCCCGGCGCGAGACGCGGCCGCTCCTGAAGACCGAGAACCCGAAGGCGACGCTCGAGGCGCTGCTCGAGAAACGCTATCCGGTCTATGCCGAGGCGGAGATCACGGTGATGTCGCGCGACGCGCCGAAAGAAGCCGTCGCTCTCGACGTGGTCAGGGCGCTCATCGCCCACAGGGTCAAGCATGCGCAGGACGTGACAGAATGAGTAAAACACAGATCGTCCAGGTTCCGCTCGGCGAGCGCAGCTACGACATCGTCATCGGATCGAACGCGCTGAAGGAGGCCGGCGACGAGATCGCCCGGCGTCTTCCCGGTATCCGTTGCGCCGTCATCACCGACGAGAACGTCGCCAGCTTCCATCTGGAAACGCTCATCCATTCGCTCGATGCTGCCGGGATCGACGCCCAGCCGCTGGTGCTCAGGCCCGGCGAGAAGACGAAGGATTTCGACAACCTGATGACGGTCGTCGACCACGTGCTGTCCACCCGGCTCGAGCGCGGCGACGCAGTGCTGGCACTCGGCGGCGGCGTGATCGGCGATCTGGCTGGTTTCGCGGCCGGCATCGTCCGGCGCGGCATGCGCTTCATCCAGGTGCCGACCTCGCTGCTGGCGCAAGTGGATTCCTCCGTCGGCGGCAAGACCGGCATCAACAGCCGTCACGGCAAGAACCTCGTCGGGGTCTTTCATCAGCCGGATCTGGTGCTGGCCGATACCTCGGTACTCGACACCCTGTCCGAGCGCGAGTTCCGCGCCGGCTATGCCGAGGTCGCCAAATACGGGCTCATCGACAAGCCGGAATTCTTCGGCTGGCTTGAGCGCAACTGGCGGCAGGTTTTTGCCGGCGGGCCGGAGCGCAGCCAGGCGATCGCTGTGAGCTGCCGGGCCAAGGCGTCGGTCGTCGCCGCCGACGAGCGCGAGGGCGGCGTGCGGGCGCTTCTCAATCTCGGCCACACCTTCGGTCACGCGCTGGAGGCGGCCACCGATTTCGACAGCCGGCGGCTGGTGCATGGCGAGGGCGTGGCAATCGGCATGGTGCTGGCGCACCGGTTTTCGGCGCGGCTCAATCTGGCGAGCCCGGACGACGCCGACCGGGTCGAACGGCATCTCCTGGAAGTCGGCCTGCCCACGAAACTGTCCGATATTGAAGGCGGGCTGCCCGCCACCGATATACTGCTCGACCACATCGCCCAGGACAAGAAGGTCAAGCGCGGCAAGCTGACCTTCATCCTCACCCGCGGCATCGGCCAGTCGTTCATCGCCGATGACGTGCCGGGCGAGGAGGTCCACCGTTTCCTCGAGGAAAGTCGTTCGACATGACGTTCGCCGAAATCATTCAGGAGATCGCTGACCACTGGCTCGAAATCGTCGCCATCATTGGGCTGATCGCTGTTTCCGGCTTCTTCTCCGGCTCGGAGACCGCGCTGACGGCCGCCTCGCGGGCGCGCATGCATACACTGGAGACCGGCGGTGACAGCCGCGCCGGCATCGTCACGCGGCTGATCGAGCGCCGCGACCGGCTGATCGGCGCGCTCCTGATCGGCAACAACCTCGTCAACATCCTCTCCTCGGCGCTGGCCACGAGTCTGCTGCTCTCGATCTTCGGTGATTCCGGCGTGGTCATCGCCACCATCGTCATGACGATGCTCCTTGTGGTCTTTGCCGAGGTGCTGCCGAAGAGCTGGGCGATATCCATGCCCGACCGTTTCGCGATGATCGTCGCGCCGCTCGTCAATCTCGTGGTACTGGTGGTCGGACCGCTGTCGAGCCTGGTCAACTGGCTCGTCCGCGCCATTCTGCGCGTGTTCGGCATCCGTCTCGATCCCGACACCTCATTGGTGCCGGCGCACGAGGAAATACGTGGCGCCGTCGACCTCCTTCACCGCGAGGGCTCGGTGATCAAGGACGACCGCGACCGTCTCGGCGGGGTGCTCGATCTCGGCGAGCTCGAGGTGTCGGACGTGATGGTCCACCGCACCTCGATCCGCATGCTGAACGCCGACGACCCGCCGGACGTGGCTGTGCGGACAGTGCTCGACAGCCCCTATACGCGCATGCCGCTGTGGCGCGATTCCACCGACAACATCATTGGTATCGTCCATGCCAAGGACGTGCTGCGGGCGGTCGCCGACGCGGACAACGACACCGCCAAGGTCGACATGGTCAAGATCTCGCACAAGGCGTGGTTCGTGCCCGACACCACAAGCGTGCCCGACCAGCTCAACGCCTTCCTGCGCCGCAAAGCGCATATCGCCATGGTGGTGGACGAGTATGGCGAGCTGCAGGGTCTGGTCACGCTCGAAGACATCCTGGAAGAGATCGTCGGCGACATTTCCGACGAGCACGATATCGACGTCCAGGGTCTTAGGCAGGAAGCTGACGGCTCGGTCGTCGTCGACGGTTCGCTGCCGATCCGCGATCTCAACCGGGCGCTCGACTGGTCGCTGCCAGACGAGGAGGCGACCACGGTCGCCGGTCTCGTCATCCACGAGAGCCAGGTCATTCCGGCGGAGAAGCAGTCCTTCACCTTCCACGGCAAGCGCTTCACGGTGATGAAGCGCGAGAAGAACCGGATCACGCGTCTGAGAATCCGTCCGATGACGGAGATGCAGGAAAGCTGACTACCAGCGGGTGGCTTCGCCCGACGCGGCGGCTTCCACCGCAAGGGCATGAAGGCCGGCGTCGAACTCGTCGGCGAGCACCGCATTGACGGCCCGGTGGCGGTCGATACGGCTCTTGCCGGCAAAGGCCTCGCTCTCGATGCGGACGCGGAAATGGGTCTCGCCGTGACCCGTCATGTCGGGCTGGTGGCCGGCATGCTGGTGGCTTTCGTCGATGACAAAAAGCCGCACCGGGCTGAACGCCTCGCTCAGTGCGGCATGTATCCGTTCCTGGCGGTCCATCGGTGACACTCCCTTTTCAGGCCGAAGCGGCCGGCACCGGGGTGTCAGGATGTTTCGCACTTGTCAATCCTTGTAGATGCCCGGTTGGAGCACCATAATCGCCCCATGAAGTTCGATTCAAAACACTTCGACAAGATCCGGATGCGGAACCGGACCAAGAGCCCGAAATATGCCTCGGCGGAGCCCGTCGGGCCTGTCTGCCAGTGGGATGGTTGCGAGGAGAAGGGCGTCCATCGCGCTCCCGTCGGCCGGCACGCCGACGGGCAGTATTTCCTGTTCTGTTTCGATCACGTGCGTGAGTACAACAAGGGTTATAACTACTTCTCCGGATTGTCGGATTCGGAAATCGCCCGCTACCAGAAGGAAGCGCTGACCGGGCATCGCCCGACCTGGGGCGTGGGCGTCAACAAGGCTGCGAAAAACGGCCCGAACTACGCCAATGCGCGGTCCGGTTCGGCCACCCAGGCGCGCATGCGCGATCCCTTCGGCTTCTTCAACGAAAGCCGCGCGCGCCGGCCCGAGCCGCGGGTGCGGAAGGTCAAATCGCTCGAAGCCAAGGCCTTCGAGACGCTCGCCCTGTCCGAGGAAGCTTCGTCGGCGGCGATCAAGAAGCGTTACAAGGAGCTGGTGAAGAAACATCACCCGGATGCCAATGGCGGCGATCGCGCCTCGGAGGAGCGTTTTCGCGCCGTCATCCAGGCCTATCAATTGTTAAAGCAGTCGGGTTTCTGCTAGAGCGGAATTCGACACGAAGCTTCCCTTCCAGCCCGATCCGCTCTAAGCCGACGGGCGACAGACACCAAGACCCGTAGCGAGCGACGGGCGGCTCAGGCGGCCCTGGAGTAATGATGAGCAAGATCGACCTCGATATCACCAATCTTCCCGACACGACCGTCAATGTCCGCGAGGCCTTCGGCATCGACATCGACCTTGAAGTGCCGGCTTACAGCGAGCTCGAATCCCACGTCCCCGACCTCGATCCGGACTACCTGTTCGACCGCGAGACGACGCTGGCGATCCTGGCGGGTTTCGCGCACAACCGCCGCGTCATGGTCTCGGGCTATCACGGCACCGGCAAGTCGACCCATATCGAACAGGTCGCCGCACGGCTGAACTGGCCCTGCGTGCGCGTCAACCTCGACAGCCACGTCTCCCGTATCGACCTCGTCGGCAAGGATGCCATCGTCGTCAAGGACGGGCTGCAGGTCACCGAGTTCAAGGACGGCATCCTGCCCTGGGCCTACCAGAACAATGTCGCGCTGGTCTTCGACGAATACGACGCCGGCCGGCCGGACGTGATGTTCGTGATCCAGCGGGTGCTCGAATCCTCAGGCCGGCTGACGCTGCTCGACCAGAGCCGCGTGATCCGCCCGCATCCGGCCTTCCGGCTGTTCGCCACTGCCAACACGGTGGGTCTGGGCGATACCACCGGCCTCTATCACGGCACCCAGCAGATCAACCAGGCGCAGATGGACCGCTGGTCCATCGTCACCACGCTCAATTATCTGCCGCACGACAACGAGGTCGGCATCGTGCTGTCGAAGGTGAAGGAATTCGACACCGACGAGGGCCGCAAGACAGTGTCCTCGATGGTGCGCGTGGCCGACATGACCCGCTCGTCCTTCATGAACGGCGACCTGTCGACGGTCATGAGCCCGCGCACGGTGATCACCTGGGCCGAGAACGCCCGCATCTTCGGTGACGTGGCGCTCGCCTTCCGGCTGACCTTCCTCAACAAGTGCGACGAACTCGAGCGCTCGCTTGTCGCCGAACACTACCAGCGTGCCTTCGGTGTCGAACTGAAGGAAAGTGCAGCCAACATCGTTCTCGACGCGGCGAGCTGATCTCCCGTCGCGGCCCCCTGACCGAGAGGAACCGGAATGATTGATCGTCGTGGTTTCGTCGCCCTTGCCGCAGCGCTCTGCGTCATGCCGACGGCAGGTCGTGCAGCCGATCAGGAGGTCGTCCGGTATGTGGGTGAGATGACGCCGGAGGCGTTTGCCGCGCTGGCCAGCCGCCTAGAAGCGGTCGAAGACGAAGTGATCGGACTGACGGTCTCCGTACCTGCCGACGGTGACGTGGTCGGTACCGAAGCCGACGAAGAGGGGCTCTCGGTCTTCGCCGACGACTACAATCTGCATGTCTCGAAGGATTTCGCGCTGATCCACGGCGTCTACCAGATCGAGGGATTCTTCACGGTACGATATGCCGGCATGTACCAGGGCATCTCAGCCCTGCAGCTCGATTCGGTGGACAAGGGAACGGTGCTGCTTTCCGGCCGCGCCATCAAGGACATCGATCTTTCCACGCTCTGACCCAGACCACGGACACACTTCATGCCGACAATCGGCGACAACAAGCGGCCTTCAGGCCAGAAGGCAACCGATACGGAGCCGTTCAAGCGCGCTCTGACGGGCTGCATGCGCGCCATTTCCGGCGACGGCAGCCTGGACGTGACGTTCTCGGGCGATCGTCCCGGCCTGACCGATCACCAGGCGCGGCTCCCCGACCTGCCGCGCAAGCCGACGAGCAAGGACGTCTCCGTCTCGCGCGGCCTCGGCGATTCCATGGCGCTTCGGAAGGCCTGCCACGACAACCGCGTGCATGCGCTGATGGCGCCGCAAGGTCCCGAGGCGCGCGCCGTCTATGACGCTGTCGAGCAGGCGCGGGTGGAATCGATCGGCGCCAACCGCATGGCGGGCGTGGCCGACAACATCACCTCCATGCTCGAGAACAAGTACGAGCGCGCCAACTACGCCGCCGTCACCGCGCGCGAGGACGCGCCGCTCGAGGAGGCGCTGGCTCTGATGGTGCGCGAGAAGCTGACGGGCCTCAAGCCGCCGAAGAATGCCGGCCAGGTCGTCGATCTCTGGCGCGACTTCATCGAGGACAAGGCGGGCGCCACGCTCGACCGGCTGTCGAGCTCGATGGAGAACCAGGAACAGTTTGCCCGCTCGATCCGCGAGATGTTGTCGGCCATGGACATGGCGGAGGACTACGGCGAGGACGACGAGACGGACGACCAGGAGGATACGTCCGAGGAAGACCAGCCGCGCAGCCAGGAAGAAAGCGACGAGCCGGTCGAGGACGAGTCGGGGTCCGAATCCGCACCTGCCGAAGAGAGCGAGACCGCGGACGAGCAGACCGAGACCGGCGAGATGGACGGTGCCGAAGTCGGCGACGACGATCTCGATCAGGACGAGGACGCCGAAACGCCGGGCGAGACCAAGCGGCCCAACCAGCCCTTCGCCGAGATCAACGAGAAGGTCGACTACAAGGTCTACACCGGTGAGTTCGACGAGGAGACGTCGGCCGACGAACTCTGCGACGAGGCCGAACTCGATCGCCTTCGTGCCTTCCTCGACAAGCAGCTGGCGCATCTGCAAGGCGTCGTCGGACGGCTCGCCAACCGGCTGCAGCGGCGGCTGATGGCGCAGCAGAACCGCGCCTGGGACTTCGACCTCGAAGAGGGCTATCTCGATCCGGCGCGGCTGTCGCGCCTGATCATGGATCCCATGCAACCGCTCTCCTACAAGATGGAGCGCGATACCAATTTCCGCGACACCGTGGTCACGCTGCTGATCGACAATTCCGGCTCGATGCGCGGCCGGCCGATCACGGTCGCCGCCACCTGCGCCGATATCCTCGCCCGCACGCTCGAACGCTGCGGCGTGAAGGTCGAGATCCTCGGCTTCACCACCAAGGCCTGGAAGGGTGGTCAGTCGCGCGAGAAGTGGCTCGCCAACGGCAAGCCCGCGGCTCCGGGGCGGCTCAACGATCTGCGCCACATCGTCTACAAGTCGGCGGACGCCCCCTGGCGGCGCGCCCGGCGCAATCTCGGCCTGATGATGCGCGAGGGGCTGCTGAAGGAGAACATCGACGGCGAGGCGCTGATCTGGGCGCATCAGCGGCTTCTGCGCCGCCCCGAGCAGCGGCAGATCCTGATGATGATCTCCGATGGCGCGCCGGTCGACGATTCCACCCTCTCGGTCAATTCCGGCAATTATCTCGAACGCCATCTGCGCGCCGTCATCGAGGAAATCGAGACCCGCTCGCCGGTCGAATTGCTGGCCATCGGCATCGGCCACGACGTCACCCGCTACTATCGCCGCGCGGTGACCATCGTCGACGCCGAGGAACTGGCCGGCGCGATGACCGAGCAGCTCGCCGAACTCTTCGCCGACGAGACCGAGGATCCCGCCTTCCGGCGGCTGAGACGCTCGGCGTGAGCGACAGAACGGTCGCAGCCTCGAGGACGCGGCGACGCCTTTTCGGCGGTATCAGTTTGCTGTTGGCGGTTCTTTCGGTCTCCGGTGTCGGCATCCCGGTGCGGGCGGAATCGATGCACCTGACCGTGCAATCGCGTGCCATCGACTATTTCGAGGTCGGCTCGGACGCCAACCGTTTCGGCAAGCTCGAATTCAACGGCGGGCTCGAACTCACGGCCTCGAGTATCGATCTGGGCGCAATGTCGTCGATCCGTCTCGCCGCCGACCGGTCCGCCTTCATTGGCGTCATGGACACCGGCCAGTGGTACGCCGGCCGCATCGAGCGGGGCGGCGACGGACGGCCGAGCGGTATCACCGATTTCACGATTTCTCCGATGTATGCGCGCGACGGCGACGTCGCCAAGGCCAAGTGGCTTCTCGACGCCGAAGGGCTTGCCATCCGCGGCGACCAACTGCTCGTGAGTTTCGAGCGGGATCACCGCATCGACATCTACGATGCCAAGTCGCCCGGTGAATCCCGGCCCGTCGGCACCATTCCGATCCTCATCCCGAAATCCGAACTGCGCGGCAATCGCGGGCTCGAGACGGTCGCGGTGGCGCCGCTGGGCGGACCGCTCGACGGAGCGGCGGTCACGGTGGCGGAACGCTCTCTCGACCGAAAGGGCAATATGCTTGCCGCGGTGCTCGACGGCCCGCGCAAGGGCCTCTTCTCAGTCAAGCGAAATCCGCCCTACGATGTCACGGACGGAGATTTCCTGCCCAACGGTGATCTCATTCTCCTGGAGCGGCGTTTCTCGATCGCCGGCGGCATCGGCATGCGCATCCGCCGCATTCCCGGCGACAGCATCAAGCCGGGCGCCACCGTCGACGGCGAGGTGCTGCTGGACGCCGATTTCGGCTACCAGATCGACAACATGGAAGGTCTTGCCGTCTCCACCGATGCGGACGGCGTGTCCTATCTCACGCTGATCTCGGACGACAACCACTCGATCCTCCAGCGCAATATGCTCCTGGAGTTCAAGCTGATCGAGTAGGGTTCGCGGCGCCTCGCGCCGTCATTCTTGGGCTTGTCCGGTGGCTCTACAAACGGGATGGACCAGCAGATGTGCGGCACGGGCCGGAGCATAACGGATGCCGCCTGACGTTTCCCCTCCGTCATTCCGGGGCGGCGGAGCCGAACCCGGAATCCAGAACCGAGCGCGCAACCATCTTTCGCGATCATGGACATGATCGCTGCTGGATCCCCGGTTCGCGCTTCGCGCGCCCGAGGATGACGAAGTGGAGGGGGCGCTCGCCCTGGGACAACGCGTGGGGGCGAGGATGATGCTCCCGTCTGACCTCACGCAGCCTGCGCGGCCGTAGTGGCAAAACGCGCCATGATCAGCCGGTAGGGGATCAGGGCGAGGACGGCGATGATCAGCTTCACCGACAGGTCGCCGACCGCCCAGGAGACCCAGCGCGGCAGTTCGAGGCCGAAGACGCCGAGCAGCGGCGCGGTTTCGGAGGCGAAGCCGTCACCGGGGCCGGCAAAGGCGAAGATCGCGGCGAAGGCGATCGAGAAGAAGATCACCGTGTCGATCACCGAGCCGAGCAGCGAGGAGACCACCGGCGCGCGCCACCAGCTCTGCCGGCGCATGCGGTTGAAGATGGTCACGTCGAGAAGCTGGGCGAAGAGGAAGGCCGAGCCCGAGGCCGCCGCGATGCGGGCAAGCCGCCCGGGTTCGCTCTCGAAGCCGATGCCCATGCCGTAGAGCCAAGGCGGGATGACCAGCGAGCAGACGACGGCGACGACGAAGCCGACGAACACCACCTTGCGGGCGAAGGCCGGGCCAAAACGCCGGTTGGCGAGGTCGGTGACGAGGAATGCGAAGGGATAGGTGAACGCTCCCCAGGTCAGGATGTCGGCGAGCGACAGGGGGCCGACGGTTCCCTCAACGGGGAACTGGACGAGGATGTTCGACGCCACGACGACGAGCGCCATGGCGAGAATGAAGGGGAGTACGGACGCGGTTTTGCTACGCATTTTTTTATCCTGGGTGATGCCACCAGTTGCGATGAAGCGGCCCCGGATGCCGGGACCGCGGCGGACATGAAAAAGCGGGCCGTCAGGCCCGCCTTTTGAACTCGCGTGAGACGTTGGCCTCAGGCAGCCTGATGTTCGGCCAGCTTCTTGGAGATCTGGCGCTTGAGCAGACGGGCACGCATCGACAGTTCGTTGTCGCTCGCCTTGGCGAGGAACGCGTCGAGACCGCCACGATGCTCGACCGTGCGCAGGGCGGCAGCGGAGATCCGCAGACGGAAGCTCTGGCCGAGGGCATCGGAGATCAGCGTGACGTTGCACAGGTTCGGCAGGAACCGGCGACGGCTCTTGTTGTTTGCGTGGCTGACGTTGTTTCCGGTCAGCACGGCCTTGCCGGTCAATTCGCAGCTACGGGACATATCGCACCTATTGTTTTCTTTACGCCTTGACCATCGGCAGCGCATGATTGCGCGCCCGCATGACTTCAGGCCTTTCTCGGAAAGTCGGGTGTCTATAGTCAAGACGGTTCCTGCCGTCAAGCCATAAGGCGGACGGGAATTTGCGGCGAGGCCCCGCTTTTTCAGCAATCATGGGCGTGGAAATGCCGTAATCAGGTGGCAGTGGCGAAAGTGGCAATCGGGCTTCGGAGCACGCGGACAGTGAAAACGCATCGAATTCTATCCATGGCGGCGCTTGCGGCGGCCGCTGTCGTTATGGTCCCGCAGGCCTCGGCGATCGCCGACGGCAAGTCCGACCGGACCGAATATTCGGTCTCGCTCCTCGGTTTGCCGATCGCCAGCCTCGCCTTCCAGACGAAACTGGACGGCCGGAGCTACCAGATTTCCGGTTCGCTGAAGACGTCCTTCATCGCCGAAATTCTCGAGCCGACCCGCGGAACCATCACGTCGAAAGGCCGGGTGACGGGCGACAGGCTCGAGGCCAACGCCTTCGAGGTCAAGTACACTTCCGGCGACAAGGCCAATCGTGCGGCTTATACGGCGCGCAACGGCACGGTCCGGTCGGCAGTGGTCGAGCCTAAGAAGAAGCTGCCCTCGAACTGGGTGCCGGTCACCGCCGCGCACAAGCGCTCGGTGGTCGATCCGCTGGCGAGCCTCGTCTTCCCCGAAGGCCAGAAACCCTGCCCGCAGACGGTCGCCGTCTTCGATGGAGAATCGCGCTTCGATCTCAAGCTGGCGCCGCTGGGCAAGCGCGAGTTCTCCACCAAGGGCTTTTCCGGGGAGGCGGTGGCCTGCTCGGTGCGCTTCGTGCCGAAGGGCGGCTACCGCAAGGACAACTCCTCCATCGAATATGCGCGCAAGCTTACCGGTATCGAGGTCTGGTTCGCACGCCATCCGGCGAGCGGCTACATGGCGCCGGTCTACGCGAAGATTCCCACCAAGGTGGGCCGCGTCGTCGTTTCCGCCTCGCGTTTCGGCGGATGATATGTCGGGGCGGCAGGCAAATCGGCCCTGCCTCCCGCTTCCCTTGCACCTGATTGAAGATTAGAACCGGCTGTATTTCAGTTGTTGCGGGATTTGCGTCCCATATGGCGGTTCTTCATGATTGCGACCCTTATCGGTTTCTCGGCCATCCTCATGTGGGCGCTGCTGGCGCTGTTCACGGCGGCGTCCGGCGCCGTGCCGCCGTTCCAGATGAACGCGATCTGCTTTGCCATCGGCGCCTCGCTCGGGGTCGTCGCCATCCTGCGTGATCCGTCGCGGCTCAAGGCGTTCCGCCAGCCCTGGCCGGTCTGGGCACTCGGTATCGGTGGGCTCTTCGGCTACCATTTCCTCTATTTCACCGCGCTCAGGAACGCGCCCGCCGTCGAGGCGGGGCTCATCGCCTATCTCTGGCCGCTGCTGATCGTCGTCGGCTCGGCGCTGCTGCCGGGCGAGAAGCTCGGCTGGCACCATGTGGTGGGCGCGCTTATGGGGCTCGCCGGCACTGTCATGATCCTGACGAGCCGCGGCGACGCGGCGATCGGCGGCGGCGGCAATCCGGTCGGCTACATCGCAGCCATTCTCTGCGCCTTCACCTGGTCGGGCTATTCGCTCCTGTCGCGGCGCTACGGCTCGGTCCCGACCGACGTGGTCACCGGCTTCTGTGCAGCAACGGCCATCCTGTCGCTGATCGCCCATCTCGGCCTCGAAACCACGGTCTGGCCGGACGGACCCACCCAGTGGCTCGCCGTCATTGCGCTCGGGCTCGGCCCGGTGGGCGCGGCCTTCTATGCCTGGGACCACGGGGTCAAGCACGGCGACATCCAGGTGCTCGGCGCCTCGAGCTACGCAGCGCCGCTCCTGTCGACGCTGATCCTGATCGCTTTCGGCTTCGGCAAGGCGACGCTGGCCATCCTCGTGGCCTGCCTGCTGATCACCGGCGGCGCGGCGCTTGCAGCCAAGAACCTGATCGCCCGCCGGGGCAGGGGAAGGGCGCCTGCATGAGCGGGTCTCTGTTCGAGGCCATGCTGGTCGCCGCGGTTCCGGCCTCGGCCTATCTGCCCTTTGCGGGTCGCCCGCCATCGGCCTTCCGGACGCTCGTCAAGACGCTGCCGCTGTCGGTCTTCGCCGTCATTGCAGCGCTGACGGGAGCGCCGTGGCTTCTCGTCGCCGCGCTCGCGCTCTCGGCCCTCGGCGATGCCTGTCTGGCGCAGGAGGGCGAGACGTCCTTCCTCGCGGGTCTCGGAAGCTTTCTCCTCGCCCATCTCGCCTATATGTGGGTCTTCTTTTCCGAGGGCGGGGGATGGGCTGCGGCGCCGGTCCCGGTGCTTGCTGCGATCGTCGTCTTCTCGCTCGTCTATGGCGGTTATCTCGTGCGCCATGCCGGCCCGCTCGCCGTTCCCGTGGCCGTCTATGTGCTGGCGATCGCCGCGATGGGCTTCGGCGCTGCCACCATCGGCGGGATGGTGCTCTTGGGCGCTGCGCTGTTCATGGTGTCTGACGCCATTCTCGGAGCGGAGAAGTTCCTGCTGCCCGACGATCACGGGATCCTGAAAGCCACGGCGCCCGCGGTCTGGATCTTCTATTTCGCTGGTCAGGCGCTGATCCTTTACGGTCTCATGACCTGAGGCAGTCAGGCGGCTGGGGGTTGCCAGTCCGGCGGCGCCATCTCGAAGCTCGAGAATTCGAAGCCCGGGGCCACGGTGCAGCCGACGAGGGTCCACTCCCCAAGCGGTTCGGCCGATTGCCACCAGTTCGCCGGCACCACCAGTTGCGGCCGTTCGCCCGCGGCGAGATCCATCCCCAGCACACAGTCGGAGGCCGGCAATGCCGGTGCCGCGAGCCGCAGTTTCAGCGGGCCGCCCGCATGCCAGTGCCAGACCTCGCTCGCATCGGTGACCCGGTGCCAGTGCGAGCGCTCGCCGGCCTGCAGCAGATAGTAGATCGCGGTGGAATGGCCGCGCGTGCCGCCTTGGCTATCCCGGAAGGTCTCGACATAGTGGCCGCCTTCGGGATGGGGGGACATGTCGAGCGTCTCGATGATCTCGCGGGCCGTCAGACCGGCAACGGACGTCATCTCAGAAATTGTCCTTGCGGCGGCGCAACTCGGCGAAGACCTCTTCGTCGCTCGCATCCTTCATGCCGAGATGGGCGCGGATCTTCGCATCGTCGGGCCTGAGGAACGGGTTGGTTCGCTTCTCGTAGCCCATCGCGGTCGGCAGGGTCGCAACGTCCTTCTCGCGCATTTCGGCGATCCGCTCGAAACGCTCGGCAAGCGCTGCATTGTTAGGATCGACGCTCATGGCGAAGCGGGCATTGGCAAGCGTGTATTCATGGCCGCAATAGATGGTGGTGTCGTCGGGAAGCGCCATGAGTTTCTGCAGCGAGCCCCACATGTCCGCCGGTGTGCCCTCGAACAGCCGGCCACAGCCGAGCGCGAACAGCGTGTCGGCGGCAAAAAGAAGCTTCTCGTCGGGGATGTGATAGCAGACGTGCCCCAGCGTATGGCCCGGCGTGTGAATGACCTCCACCCGGCGGCCGGCGAAGGTGAAATGGTCGCCGTCGCCATAGCTCTCGTCGAGGCCGGAAATCTTCGAGGCCTCCGGCTCGGGGCCTATCACCAGCGGCTGGTACTTTTCCTTGAGCGCCGGAATGCCCTCGACGTGATCGGGATGGTGGTGGGTGATGAGCAGATGCGTCAGCTGCCAGTCCGAGTGCGTCAGATGGCTTTCGATCGCCTTGGCGTCGGGCGCATCGATGGCGGCGGTGTCGCCTGTCATCGGATCATGGACCAGAACGCCGAAATTGTCCTGCCGGCAGATGAACTGCTCGATCAATAGGGTTTTCACGTATGGCTCTCCCTTCTGTGGTTCCGGTATTTTCCGGAGCCGGCTGTCCCCCTGCGGCGATCACGACTGTATCCCGCAATGGTGGTTCCGTCACCCTGCCGCGGCCGGCAAGTTCGGAGGCGGGTTTCATGAGCGGCAGCCACCCGTTTGCGCACCGGCCTTGTCGCGCGCCCGGGCGAAGACTAGGTTTGCCTGATGCACGCCGATATCGTCGATCTCAGGGAATTCTACCATTCAAGGCTGGGCGAACAGGCTGCCCAGGCCGTCGCCATGGCGTTGTCCGGGCTGTGGGCGGATCTTCCCGGCGAGCGGCTGGTGGGGCTCGGCTACACGGTCCCCTATCTCGACCGCTTCGGCCCGGACGCCGAGCGCGTCTTCGCCTTCATGCCGGCGGGTCAGGGGGCTGTGAACTGGCCGATGGGCAAGCCGTCCTCCACCGTTCTGGTCTTCGAGGAGGAACTGCCGCTGCCGGACGCCTCGATCGACCGGGTGCTGATGGTCCATTCGCTCGAATTCGCCGAGGATCCGCGCGAAAGCCTCAAGGAGGTCTGGCGCGTGCTGGCGCCGGGTGGGCGGCTGGTCATCGTCGCTCCCAATCGTCGTGGCGTCTGGGCCCGTTTCGAACACACGCCCTTCGGCGCCGGCCGGCCCTACTCGCGCGGCCAGATGACGCGGCTGTTGCGCGAGACGAACTTCACGCCGGGTGCGGTGTCCGAGGCGCTGTTCTTCCCGCCGAGCAACATGCCGGTGGTTCGCCGCCTGCGCATGGGGCTCGAACGGATCGGCCGGCGGCTCTGGCCGGTCTTCGCCGGCGCCATCGTGGTCGAGGCACAGAAGCGGCTCTATCAGGGCATCCCGGTCGCCGCCCGCGCCTCGCGTCGCGTCTTCGTGCCGGTCCTGTCGCCGCAACCCACCCGGGCGCTGCGCGAGCGCCTTCCGCGCTGAGCACCGGGCGTCGCTGTACCGCCGGTCCACTCGACAACAAGGCCGCAAGGGGCTATTCCGCCCGGCATCCTCATCCGGGAACCCAATGAAGATGACCAGTCAGAACCGGCCCGCCCCGAACGGCGGCATCATGGACATCGCCGCCTACGTTCCGGGCCGCGCCAAGGCGCCCGGCGCGAGCCGCGTCTACAAGCTCTCCTCCAACGAGACGCCGCTCGGCGCGAGCCCGGCCGTTGCCGCCGCGATCACGGAAGCGGCCAAGACGCCGCAATACTACCCGGACGGTTCCGCCTTCTCGTTGCGCCAGGCGATCGGCCGCGCCCACGGGCTCAACCCGGACAACATCCTGTGCTCGAACGGATCGGACGAGCTCCTCGGCCTGTTGTGCCAGACCTATCTGGGCCCAGGCGACGAGGCGATTTTCACCGAGCACGGATTTCTCGTCTACAAGATCCAGATCCTCGCCTCGGGCGCCACGCCTGTAGAGGTGCCAGAGACTGACCTGACCGCCGATGTCAACGCCATTCTCGCGGCGGTGACGGAGAAGACGCGCATCGTCTTCCTCGCCAACCCGAACAATCCGACCGGGACCTATATCCCGTTCTCGGAAGTCCGACGCCTGCAGGCGGGGCTGCCGAAATCGGTGCTTCTGGTCATCGATGCGGCCTATGCGGAATATGTCCGGCGCAACGACTACGAGGCCGGTGTCGAGCTTGTCGGCGAGAACGAGAACGTGGTGATGACCCGCACCTTCTCGAAGATCCACGGTCTTGCCGGGCTGAGGCTCGGCTGGATGTACGCGCCGGCCCATGTGGTCGACGCGGTCAACCGGGTGCGCGGGCCGTTCAACGTCAACGCCATCGCGCTGGCCGCCGGCGAGGCCGCGATCGGCGACAAGGCACATGTCGAGGCGGCCGTGACGCACAACGAGGCGTGGCTCCCGCGACTGACCGAAGAGGTCCGGGCGCTGGGGCTGGGGGTGACGCCGTCGGTGGGCAATTTCATCCTTATCCACTTCCCGGAAGAGGCCGGCAAGGACGCGGGCAGCGCCGATGATTTTCTCACCGCACGCGGCCTCGTCATGCGGCGGGTGGCAGGCTACGGCCTGCCCCATGCGCTGCGCATGACCATCGGCACCGAGGAAGCTAATCTGGCCGCGATCGCGGCGCTCAAGGAATTCATGGCGAAGTAAATGTCCGAGTTCATCTACGACAAGATCGCGCTGATCGGCATCGGTCTGATCGGTTCATCGCTGGCCCGGGTGATCCGCAAGAAAGGTCTGGCGCGCGAAATCGCGATCGCCACCCGCAGCGCGGACACGCTCGAGGCCGCGCGCAAGCTCGGGCTCGGCGACAGCTACACCACGTCGAGCGCGGAAGCCGTAACCGATGCCGACCTCGTCATTGTTTCGGTGCCGGTCGGCGCCTCGGGTGCGGTGGCGCAGGAGATAGCCGGCAGCCTGAAGCCGGGCGCAACGCTCACCGACGTGGGCTCGACCAAGGCTTCGGTGATCGCGCAGATGGAGCCGCACGTGCCTGAAGGCGTGCACTTCATTCCCGGTCACCCGCTGGCGGGCACCGAACATTCGGGTCCCGAGGCGGGCTTTGCCGAACTGTTCGAGAACAAGTGGTGCATCTTCACGCCTCTGACCGGCACCGACGAGGCTGCGCTGAAGAAGCTCTCGACCTTCTGGGAAGCCTGCGGCTCGCATGTCGACACGATGGACAAGGACCACCATGACAAGGTGCTCGCCATCGTCTCGCACCTGCCGCACATCATCGCCTACAATATCGTCGGTACGGCGGACGATCTCGAGACGGTCACCGAATCCGAGGTGATCAAGTATTCGGCGTCCGGTTTCCGCGACTTCACTCGTCTGGCGTCCTCCGACCCCACCATGTGGCGCGACGTCTGCCTGCACAATCGCGATGCGATCCTCGAAATGCTCTCGCGCTTTTCAGAGGACCTCGCCTCGCTCCAGCGGGCAATCCGATGGGGCGACGGCGACAAGCTGTTCGACCTCTTCACCCACACCCGCCATGTCCGCCGCTCGATCATCGAGGCCGGCCAGGATACGGCGGCACCCGACTTCGGCCGCGTGCCGAGGAAGGACTGAACCGCGTCAACGGATCGGCGGCAGCGGTGGAATTTTTCCGAGCGGCAGCAAGCCGATCGCGGCATTGCCGTTGCGCAAGGTCAGCGGCAGCGTCACCGTGTCCGAGCCGTCGTCGGGTTCGATGTCGAGCGCCACGAGAATGGGGGCGAAGCGATTGATCTGCTGGGCGAGTTCGGGCTGGACCTCGCCGATACGGGCGGCAACGGCCTGATAGTCGCCCAGCCTGATCCTCAGATCGCCGCTCGCCAGTCCGTCCGTACCGAAGGCGACATCGCCGGACAGCGAAACCGTCCCGCCGGCCGCGAATTCCGACGACAGGTCGTGCAGCCGGACGGTTCTGCCGCGCAGGTCCGGACGGGCGCCTTCCTTGAGGAACTCCGCCGCGCCGACGACGGTGGCCTGCAGGGAGAAGTGCTTCGTGTCGAGCGTCAGCGGCGAGGAAAAGTCGTCGACGTCGACCACCGCGTCGAGATCGCCCTCGTTGCGACGGACATGGGCTGCAAAGCGGCTCGATTCGCCGCTGATCGTGATCGGCAGATCGTCGCTTTCGAGCAGCAGCGTCGTGCCCTTGCCTTCGAGCGAGGCGCGTTCCACGCCGTCGCCGGCGAAGATCGTGCTCGCGTGGAGAAGCTGCCAGTCGGCGCGGGCCGAAAGCCCGCGGTCTCCGGTGAGCGAAGCCGGTCCGTCAAGCTCGCTGACGATATGGCGCGGATTGTAGACCTGGGCGGCCGACCGCAGCGCGCCGGCCTTGAGCTCGATATTGTCGCGGGCGAAATCGATGGTGGTCCGGTCGCAGAAGATGCCGATGCGGAAGGGATAGCCCTGGACACTGGCATTGGCGCATTCTGTGCGCACGCCCTGCCGCTCCGTCAGCGCGAAGAGCGCCGGCAACCGGTCGTCGATGCGACCGGCAAAATAGTACCAGCCGGCTGTGTAGGCCGCGCAGAGGACCACCACGGCGACGCCGAGCCAGACGATCATGCGGCCCGGTCGGCTCGTTGCACCGCGTCCGGCGCGGGATGTCGTGCCTGTGTCGGGTTTCTGGCGGTCGTTGGTCATGCTAGGAGGTCCCTCGGTCGGTTCGGCCGTCTGTTTGGCCCGGATTCGGGCCTCGATGTCAGGATGACATAGTGAACGACGATATGGCGGATTTGTGGGTGTTCGGCTACGGCTCGCTGATGTGGCGACCGGGTTTTGTCTATGAGCGGGCGGTCAAGGCGCGGCTGTCCGGGTTCCACCGTTCGCTCTGCGTGGTCTCGCATGTCCATCGCGGCACGCCCGAGAAGCCGGGGCTGGTGCTGGGTCTCGACCGCGGCGGCTCCTGTCTCGGCATCGCCTTTCTGGTCCGCGGCGAGCACCGCGCGGCGACCATGGCCTATCTGAGGGAACGCGAACTCGTCACCCATGTCTACCGCGAAACCGTGCGGCCGGTCCGGCTCGAGCACGGCGAGAAGGCGCAGGCGCTCGCCTATGTCGTCGACCGCGACCACCGGCAATATGCGGGGCGGATGCCGACCTTGGAGGCCGCGGAGATCGTCCGCAACGCCCATGGCGCTTCGGGACCCAATATCGACTATGTGGTCAATACCGTGGCCCACCTGAAAAGCCTCGGCATCCGCGACAACGGTCTCGAAGACATCGTCCGGCGACTCGGCTGATCAGCCTGCAGCCGTCGCGCGTTCGGCGGCCTCGAGTTCTGCGACGCGCTTCTTCGTCACTTCGGGCAGCGGGATCTGCGGGTTGGCGCGCACCGTCTCCAGGAGCAGCTTGTCGCTTTCCCGTTCCATCGTCTCCGTCAAATGCGCGAAGAAGGCGTCGGGGTCCATGCCGGGCTGGATCGGTTCGAGGATGCGGACCTTGAAGTGGCCGGGAAAGCGCAGGAACTTGCGGCGCGGCCAGAACAGGCCCGGATGCATGACACAGGGCACCACCGGCACCTGCAGATCGCGGTAGAGCCGGGCGATGCCATAGCGATAGACCGGTTCGGCGCCGGGCTGGCGACGGGTGCCCTCGGGATAGATGATGAGCTGCCGGCCCTTCTCCATCTCGCGCACCGTCTGCTCGAGCACTTGCGTCATCGCCTTGCCGCGCGCAGCGCGATTGACCGGGATCATCCGCATCTTGTTGACGTACTGACCGAAGAGCGGGATCCAGGTCAGTTCGCGCTTGAGGATGAAGACGGCATCCTCGAGATAGGGCAGCATCATGAAGGTGTCCCAGAAGGACTGGTGCTTGGGCGCGAAGATGAAACCGCCCTCGGGCAGGTTCTCCAGACCCTCGATCTCGAAGGTCGCGCCGGCGATCTTGTCCATCAGCCAGGTGGAGGACGACGCCCAGTCCTTGGGGATCTTCCAGGCCTTCTTGCGCGGGGCCAGGAAGAAGGCCGGGCTCAGCACGATCATGCGGACGATCAGGTTGGTGTAGAAGGCGATATTGAGAAGTATCGAACGAATTGCCGTCATTGCCGGGCAGATCCCCATCTGTTCGGGCGGGAAGCCTGACCCGCGCAAGATGGCACCCGCCATACAGCCTTGCAGCAAGAGCGGTCAATGCGGCGGGCGAAACTTGGCGCGTGCCGTCAGGAGGCGCTTGCGGCGGTGGCGGCCGGAACCGGTTCGGGCGCACCCACGCGCAGACCGTCGGACGTCTCGGCGCCGGCATAGGCGCGTGCGCGTGCCAGCCAGTACTTGAAATACTCGGTCAGCAGCGTGCGGATGGCCATCGGGTCCGACAGCCATGTCTCGGTCCGGAGATCGGTATGGGAGACGGGATAGCCGGTGAAGGTCACGTCCGGGCTGACGGCCTCAAGCTCCAGCAGGCTGCGCGGAATATGGTAGTTGTTGGTGACGACCAGCACCCTGCGGAAGCCGTTCTTGCGGATCCAGTTCGAGGCCTCGTTGGCGTTGCCGATCGTGTCGATCGCCTGGTAGCCGATCTCCACGCAGCAGGCGAAAAGTTCCTCGTTGGCGCCGGTGGCGCGCTTGATCGCCTCGCCCGATGTCTGCGGATTGACGCCGGAGATCAGCAGGCGCGGACCGGTGCCGCTCTCGAGCAGTTCGAGCGCCCGGTCGATGCGCTGGTAGCCTCCTGTCAGCGCGACGATGGCGTCGAACCGGTCGTTCTCGCCGGGCATGGGAAGATTACCGACCATGTCGGTGAAGCGGAAGAAGCCGATGGCGACCACCGCCACGGCGACGACGAGCGTCACCGTCGCCGCGCGCAGACCATGGTGGCCGAGGCGGCGCAGACGCTGCCAGAAAGTCCGGCTAGGCCGCGCCATCGGGGCCTGACGTATCGTTTCGACGCTCATGATCCATGAATACCCCCCGAATCAGGCCGGGACCAGTCAAATTGTGGGCTGAAATCGGGCGGGCCCAATTCCCGGAGAACACCGTGCGGCGGGCGGCAATGCAGTCTGACATCGTGGCGCGCCTTGTCAATTGAAGTCGAGCAGCGAGGGGTCGGCTCTGAGCCGGTCGATCTCCCTGACGGAGCGGATCACCGTCATGCGCGAGGTCAGTGTGGTCATCGCGGCGATGACCGCAATGACGATCGCGATCCACAGATAGCCGCTCCAAGGCAGCAGGAACCGGCCGAAAAGCGCCGTGGCCTGATCGTTGAGCGGCGTGGCCCGCGTCATGGCCTGCCAGGCGGCCAGGGTCAGAAACACGAAGCTCGCAGCCGCACCGCCGATACCCGCTCCCTTGAGCCCGATCAGCAGGAAGCGCTTCTGGAACTGGCGGGCGATGAAGCCGGTCTCGGCGCCGACGAAATGCAGCACCTCGATGATATGGCGGTTGCCGGCCATGGCGCCGCGGGTGGCGAAGATCACCGTCATGGCGGTGGCAGCCAGGATGAGGCCGAGAATGCCGAGGCCGAGCAGGCTCATCGTGCGGGCCATGGCGACCAGCCGGTCTGTCCAGGCGCGATGGTCGTCGAGTGCGGCCTCTGGCACGGCATTGGAGATCGAGGTGCGCAGGGCGTCATAGTCGGGCGGGTTGTTCTCGTCGACCGTCAGGATGACGAGACGCGGCACCGGCAACGCATCGATGTCGAAATCGTCGCCGAGCCAGGGCGATAGCAACCTTTCGGTGGCCGCCCGATCGACGATCGAGGCGGTGGCGACGCCGGGAACCGCAAGGGCTGCGGTGCGGATCTCCTCGAGCGCGGAGTCCATCTCGAGACCTTCGACGGGCTTGAGCTGCACGGTCAGTTCGCGCGAGATCTGGCTCTGCCAGGCGCTCGCGGTGGAGCGCACCATGGTGACCGCGCCCGCCGTGAGGCAGGACAGGAAGGCCATGATGGCGATGACGATGATCAGCGCCCGGCCGGAGACGTTGGCCGGCGGCACGATCGGGGCGGTGGGGCGCACCGTCGCCATGCGCTTTTGCGCGGCGCCGCCGCTGCCTCCCGCCTTGTCCTGCGTGTCGCGTAGCTCGCTCATATGATCTCCAGCCGCCCGTCGGCGAGGATCATGCGGCGCGCCTCGAACCGATCCATCAGGGTGAGGTCGTGGGTGGCGATAACCACGGCGGTGCCGAGCTTGTTGAGCTGGACGAGCAGCGAGAGGATGCGCCGCGCCATGGGTGGGTCGACATTGCCGGTCGGTTCGTCGGCGAGCAGCAGTTCCGGCCGGTCGATCAGCGCGCGGGCGATCGCCACGCGCTGTTTCTCGCCACCCGAGAGCACCGGTGGCAGCACGTTGACGCGCTCGCCGAGGCCGACCCATTTGAGCAGTTCGATCACGTCGGAGCGGTAGCTCGCCTCCTCCTTGCCGCGCACCCTGAGCGGAAGGGCGACATTTTCGTATGTGGTCAGATGTTCGAGCAGGCGGAAATCCTGGAAGACGATGCCGATGCGCCGGCGCAGGAGCGGCAATTCCTCACGGCCGATCGTCGAGATGTCGCGGCCAAAGGTGCGGATCAATCCGCGCGTCGGCTGCAGCGACATGAACAACAGCCGCATCAACGTGGTCTTGCCGGCGCCCGAAGGGCCGGTGAGGAACTGGAAGGATTCCTTCGGGATGTCGAAGGTCAGATCCCTGAGGACCTCCGGGCCCATCCCGTAGCGCAAGCCGACGTTTTCGAAGTGAATCACCTTGTCCTGTCCGTCCCTTTGCTTTCGCGAATCGTCTTATCGCATGGCCGGCGTGAGGTAAAATCGCGATCGAAAGCGGCGCTTCCAAGTCCTGTTCGTCTTCCGTTAACCGTTTTCGTTTACTTCTCGGCAAGGATTGGCGGGCTGCAGGCCGAAAGGGCGAGGAACGACATGCCGAGGAGAGACGACCGCACCATCGAACTTCTTGCACCGGAAGGGGGCAGGAGCGCCCGCGACACCGCGCTGCGGCCGCGCGAGTTCGAGGACGCCGAGTTCGAGACCGTCATTCCCTGCGACGGCTACGGCGCGCCGGAGGGGCTGTTCATCCCTTCCGTCACGCCCGAGACCCGCAAGCCGATCTTCGCGCGCGCCGAAACCCCCGAATTCGTCGCCGAGCGCCAGCGGCTCGATCTGTTCTCGCGAAGGAGTATGGACGCGCCCGAAGCCGCGCCGGGATCGCGCAGCTACGTGGGGCCGGTCGCCTTGTGCGGCGTCGTCGCCCTTGCGCTCGTCGGCTTTTCCACGACGGTCGGCGACCGGCTCGCCTCCCGCGTATCCACGCCTGATCCGGTGGTCACCTCGTCGGTTCCCGCAAGTTCCGGCTTGCCCGCGTCCGGGCCCGCTGCGTCCGGCATATCGAAGCGGTCAGTAGAGACCACCTCGCCCGTGATGCCGACGCAAGGCGCAGTGGCGGCTGCCGAGGAAGCCCCGCGCGCCAGCGGTCCCGCCAAGCTGACCATCGAGGAAGCGCCGCACCCGGCCCGCATCGAGCGTGCCGGATCGATCCTGATGATCCGCTCCGGCAACTGAAAGAGTCCCTTTCCCACAACCCGCACGATTCGGGTGGTTTCCTTGCGCCCCAACTGCCTCTAAGTATGCGGGCGTCGAGGAACACGCGGGGGAGCGGGCCATGCAGGTCGTACGCGGCAAGAAAATCGAGACATTGTTCTCGCCGGAACAGATCGCCGAGCGCAACGTCGCCATGGCCAGGGAAATCGCCGCACAGCCGAAAAAGGACCTCCTGGTCATCTCGGTACTGAAGGGCTCCTTCATCTTCGCCGCCGATCTGATCCGCTCGTTGCACCATGCGGGACTGGCGCCCGAGGTCGAGTTCATCACGCTGTCGAGCTACGGCAAGGGGACGCAGAGCCAGGGCGTGAAAATCATCAAGGACATCGACAGCGACGTCGCCGGCCGCGACGTGCTGCTGATCGACGACATTCTGGAAAGCGGGCGGACGCTTCGCTTTGCCCGCGATCTGATGATGGAACGCGGCGCCAAGAGCGTCGATATCGCCGTGCTGCTGGACAAGCATTCGCGCCGCGAGGGCGAGCTGGACGCCGATTATGTCGGCTTCGAATGTCCGGATTACTTCGTCGTCGGCTACGGCATGGACGTGGCCTACGCCTTCCGCGAGCTGCCTTATGTCGGCATCGTCACGGGTGACGCGGACTGATCCGGTTCAGTCCCGCCGCTTCTCTTTGAAAGTCTCTGCTTACTGAAGGTCGAGCAGGCGTTCGAGATACTGTTTCTCGATCTCCGGGCTCAGCCGGTCGCCGAGCCGCTTGCGGATGGCGTCGAGGATTTCGCGCGCGCGCTGGATATCGATTTCGTCGGGCACCTTCACGCGGCTGCCGAAATCGGGCCCATTGGAAGCGCGCGGGCGGCCGAGCGGATCGCGGTCGTCGGGGCCTGAACTGCCTTGGCCGTAGGGGCCGGGGTTCTGGCCGGTCCCCGGCTGCTGGCCCTGGGCCTGCATCATCTGGTTCATCATGTCCTGTGCGCCCTGGCGCAGTGCCTGCAAGGCGCGGCCCTGGTCGCCGAGCGCGTCACCGGATTTGCCGCTGCCGAGATTTCCGGTCGCGTCGCCCATGGCCTCGCCGGCCTCGCCGAAGCCTTCGGACGGCTCCATGCCCATGCCTTCGAGTTGCTTCTGGATTTCCCCGAGCTGGTCGCGCAGCGCCTGCTGCTGCTGGCCGAGCTGCTCGAGAAGCTCCTCCAGAGTCGGCTGTCCGCCCTGACCGGGCTGGTTCTGGCCTTGCTGGTTCTGGCCCTGCTGTTGTTGTCCCTGCTGCTGCTCGCCGTTCTGACCCTGCCGGGGCTGACCGGGGCGCCCGTTCTGCTGCTGGTCGAGATTGTAGGTCTCGTTCATCAGTTCCTGCTGCTTGCGCATCAGCTCGCCGAGCTTGTCCATCTGCTCGCGCATCGGGCCGCCCTGCTGCTGTTGCTGCTGCTGGCGGCCGGCCTGCAGGTTGTTCATCATCTGCTGGAGCTGATTGAGCATGTCGCGCGCCTGATCGCGCGCGCCGGAGCGGGCAAGGTTCTCGATCTGGTCAAGCATGTTGTCGAGATCGCGCTGGCGCAGGGTGTTCTGCGCCGTCTGGTTCTGCTGGTTCTGGGCGTTGGGGGCCTGGCGGGCGAGCTCGCTGAGATATTCCTGCATGGCCTCGCGCAACTCGTCCATCAGCCGGGCGATCTCCTCGTCGGAGGCGCCGTTTTCCAGCGCATCGGCCAGCGCCTGCTGGGCATCGCGCAGGTTGCGGGCGGCGAGCGAGAGGTTGCCGTCCTCGATCTGCAGCGCCACGCCCCACATGTAGTCGATCGCCTCGCGCAGATCGGCCTCGGAGCGGGCATTTTCCAGCCGGCCGCGGACCGACTGGAACAGAAGATAGTGGGTCAGGTTCGGGATGGTTTCTTCCGGCGCCAGCATCAGCGCGTCCTGAAGGTCGAAAATGCGTGGCAGGTTGCGGGCATCGAGCGCGAGAAGGCCGCGATGCTCGACGATGCTTGCTGCCAGCGGCTCGTTGAACCGCCGTGCGGGCAGCACCGTCTCGATCGTTTCGGAGCGGCCTTCCTGTCCGGCGCCGTCGGTGCCGATCAGGGTGATGGCGACCTTCTGGCCGGCCAGCGGATGTTCGGTCAGATCCTGGCTCGACGCCGCCTCTCCGTCCCTGGCGTTGCGGCGCGGCAGGGTCAGCTTGTATTCGGGCGGATCGAACAGCGGAATTGCTTTCGGGCCGGGTTTTTCGAGCGGCACGATTTCGGCCCGGGCGGCCGTCACACCGTGGTCGTCGGTGATCGAATAGGCGAGTTCCAGCGCACCGTTGGCAGCCCGGCGCGGCTCGTCGGTGAAGGTGAGAACCGGCGGCTCGTCGGGGATCACGGAAATCGGCCATTCCATCCGGCCGCTCGCGGTTTCGACTCCAAGCGTGCCGTCTGCTTCCGGCTTGTAGGTGAAGACGGTGGAATGCAGCGGCGAGGCGGAATCCGCGGTTGTCGCCGTTCCCGGATCCGCGGGGACGACGGGCACCGGCGTTCCCTCGGCGGTCGTGTAGGTCACGGTCGTGCCTTCGGGAGCCGCGCCGACGCGGACGGTGACCTCACTGCCGGCGACGGCGCGCACCGGCCCGTCGGAGCGCGTTGCAAGTCCGGTCAGGAAGACGGGGGCGGCGCTGATATAGGAGGGCGGGGACACCCAGGCGTCGACGCGGATATCTGGTGCGCCGATACCGGCGTGGCTGACGAAGGCGTCGCTGATGCGGCCCGATCCGGACGAGAAGGAATAGCCGAAGGCGGTCACCAGCAGGAGCGCGATCGCCACGCGGAAGCCGTAAGGATCGCGGTCGGGCAGCCGCGAGCGCGGGGACCCTGCCGAAAGACCCTCGATCTGGCTGGCCATGCGGCGCTGGTGCTCGGCCCAGAGGGCGCGGGCGAAGGGGTCGTCGTTGCCGAGCCGGTCGTCCTGCGCGCCGATCGCCTGGTGGACGATCTGGTTGTTGGTTTCGAGCCGCCGGTCGATGCCGCGCGAATCGGGACGAACAATACGGGTCAGCGGCCAGACGGAGGCGACCGCGCCAAGGCCGAAGGCGGCGAGCAGAACGATCCGGAGCCAGTCGGGCACAACCCGAAAGATGCCGAACCAGGAAAAGACGAGGAAGAGAGCAAGGACGCCGGCCAGCGGGGCGGCGCGATAGATCAGCTGTTCGGCGCCGACGACCGAGCGCATCCGCCAGCGGGCGCGTCTGATCACCCGGCCGAGCCGCTCATAGGTCTGGGACTGTCCGCTCTCGGGCGGTGCGGGCATCCGTGTCTCCCGTTGCTTGAGAGAGAGGATAGCACCGTTTGTGGCCTTGGCGAGGCTGCTTACGAAAAAGTGAGCGATGGGCCGCCGTTTTCAACCGGAGCCTGCGTCGTCCCGCCTCAGACCCAGTCAGGGACCGAATCGAGCGCGATCAGATCCTCGATCAAGGGGCGGGCGCGGATAACATGGAATTTGTCTTCCGAAACCAGCACTTCCGGCACCAGGGGACGGGAATTGTAGGTACCCGACTGCACCGCGCCATAGGCGCCGGCCGAGCCGACGGCGATCAGGTCGCCCGACTTGAGCTTCGGCACCTCCCGGTCGCGGGCCAGATAGTCGCCGCTCTCGCAGACGGGCCCGACGATATCGGCACGCATCCACGGCGCGCTTGCCGCCTGCAGGGCGACGGGTCGGATCTCGTGCCACGCCTCGTAGAGCGTCGGGCGGATGAGGTCGTTCATGGCCGCATCGACGATCACGAAGGTCTTTTCGCCGCCGTCCTTGATGTAGATGACGCGGGAGACGAGGATGCCGGCATTGGCCACGATCAGCCGCCCCGGTTCGAAGATCACCTTGGCGCCGATGTTACCCAGATGCCGCTTGATGATGGTGGCATAGGCCGTCGGGTCCGGCGGCACTTCGGAATCGTCGCGATAGGGCACGCCGAGGCCGCCGCCGACGTCGATATGGCTGATCTCATGTCCCTCGGCCCGCAGCTGTCCGACGAGATCGACGAGCACGGTGAGCGCATCGTCGAACGGGTCCAGCGCGGTGATCTGGCTGCCGATATGCATGTCGATGCCGGTGACCTCGACGCCGTCCAGTTCGGCGGCGCGGCGATAGGCATGATGGGCACGGTCGAAGGCGATGCCGAACTTGTCTTCCTTCTTTCCGGTCGAGATCTTCGCGTGGGTCTTGGCGTCGACGTTCGGATTGATGCGGAAGGAGACGGGCGCGATCTTGCCCAGTGCCAATGCACGCTGGTTCAGCGCCTCCAGCTCAGGTTCGGATTCGATGTTGAAGCAGAAGATTCCGGCTGCGAGCGCCGCATCCATCTCGTCGGCGGTCTTGCCGACACCCGAGAACATGATCTTCTCCGCCGGGATGCCGGCTTCGAGCGCCCGGCGCAATTCGCCGCCGGACACCACGTCGGCGCCCGAGCCGAGCTTTGCAAGCGTCTTCAGCACCGCCTGGTTCGAATTGGCCTTCATGGCGTAGCAGACCAGCGAATCCATGTCGGCGAATGCGCCGGCGAAGACCTTGTAGTGGCGGATGAGCGTGGCGGTCGAATAGCAGTAGAAGGGTGTGCCGACGCTCTCGGCGATCGCGGGCAGGGCAATGTCTTCGGCGTGGAGAATGCCGTCGCGATACTCGAAATGGTTCACGGTCGCTAAAACCTTTGAATGAAGGAAGATCAGTCCAGCAGCGGATCAAGGACGAAGCGGCGGTCCTCGACTTCCACCTTCTCCGTCGCCGTCGTGTCGTCGCCCTGTTTGGAGGCGTCGGCGTTGGCGCGGGCGAGGCTCGGCGGCAGGGGATCGCCCCGACGGCCGCAGGCGGTCAGCGTCAGCGAGGCGAGCAGCATGATCGTAAGCGTGGTTGCCAGCGTGCGCGTCATCATCCTGTCGTCGTCCCGGTGCCTGGTGTGGGGCCCGAGCCCGGGCCTTGCGTTCAAAATTCCTTAGCGGGTTTTCGCGGGGAACGCACCCCCCGCGACCGCGCTCTTTTCGATCAGACCCTGTCGCGCCAGAGGGCGATCTGCTCGCGCACCCGTTCGGGCGAGGTTCCGCCGTAGCTCGTCCGGCTGGCTACCGAGGCATCGACCGTCAGGACGTCGAAGACCGCCTCGGTGATCGCTGGGTTGATGCCCTTGAGATCGTCGAGCGAGAGCCCCGCCAGATCGACGCCCTTGTCTTCGGCGAGTGCCACGGCGCGGCCGGTGACGTGATGGGCCTCGCGGAAGGGCAGCCCCGCCTCGCGCACCAGCCAGTCGGCGAGGTCGGTGGCAGTGGAGAAGCCCGAGCCTGCGGCAGCCTTCATCGCCTCGGTGTTGACGGCGAGGTCGCGGATCATGCCGGTCATCGCGGCGATCGACAGTTCGAGGCTGGCGGCGGCGTCGAAGACCTGTTCCTTGTCTTCCTGCATGTCCTTGGAATAGGCGAGCGGCAGGCCCTTCATCACGGTGAGAAGCGCGATCAGCGAGCCGTTGATGCGGCCGGTCTTGGCGCGCACCAGCTCGGCGGCGTCGGGGTTCTTCTTCTGCGGCATGATCGAGGAGCCGGTGGAAAAGGCGTCGGACAGGCGGACGAAGTTGAACTGCGGCGTCGACCAGATGACGATCTCTTCCGCCAGCCGCGACAGATGCGTGGCGCAAATCGAGGCTATGGAAAGGAATTCGAGCGCGAAGTCGCGGTCGGAGACCGAATCGATCGAGTTGCGGGTCGGTTCGCGGAAGCCGAGCGCTTCGGCCGTCCGGTGCCTGTCGATGGCAAAGCCCGTGCCGGCCAATGCTGCCGCGCCCAGCGGGCTTTCGTTCATGCGCTCGATACAGTCGCGCACCCGCGACCGGTCGCGGCCGAACATCTCGACATAGGCCATGCAGTGGTGGCCGAAGGTCACCGGCTGGGCGGTTTGGAGATGGGTAAAGCCCGGCATGACATCGCCGGCATGGGTCTCGGCCTTGTCGAGGAAGGCTTCGATCAGGGCTGTCAGTGCGGTCTCGGTCCGCTGCAGTTCCTCCTTGGTCCAGAGGCGGAAATCGACCGCAACCTGGTCGTTGCGCGAGCGCGCCGTGTGCAGGCGCCCGGCCGCAGGGCCGATCAGGTCGGCCAGCCGCGCCTCGATGTTCATGTGGATGTCCTCAAGCCGGCGGGAGAAGGAAAACTCGCCTTTTTCGATCTCGTCCCCTATCTGGGTGAGGCCATGAGTGATCTTGTCACAGTCCTCAGACGAGAGAATGCCTGTAGTCTCCAGCATCGCCGCATGGGCCAGGGAACCGCGGATGTCCTGCCGGAAGAGCTTGCGATCGTAATCGATCGATGCGTTGATCTCTTCCATGATCGCATCCGGGCCCGATGCGAAGCGGCCGCCCCACATCTGGTTGGAGGTCTCGGTTTTGTCGTCTTGAGCCATGAAGCGTCCCGGAGTCGCAGATGAAGTCCAACAAGTCCCGCCAGATTTCCACTCCCGTCCTCGTCGCCATCGCGATCGTGCTGGGAGCGGCCGCCGGAGCGTGGTGGGTATACGGGACGGGGAGGGTTTCTGGCAATGGCGAAGCGACTCAATCCGTTCAGGCCGCCACGGAAGTCGATGACGCCCGCTGCCAGGTCGCCCAGGAAGCCGCCGATGCGCTGAAGCCGCTGGCGAGGGGCGACGTGGCGGCGATGGCGATCCAGGAGCCGGTTCGCGACACGCCCGATCTGGTCTTCAACAATCCCGAGGGCGAGGAGATCAGCCTCGACCGCTTCGGCGGCAAGGCGCTGCTCGTGAATTTCTGGGCTACCTGGTGCGCGCCCTGCCGAGCCGAGATGCCGGCGCTAGCCGAGCTGCAGGAGAAAAAGGGCGGCAACGATTTCGAGGTGGTGACGATCAACATCGATACCGGCAATACCGAGAAGCCGAAGGCCTTCCTCGAGGAGATCGGGGTCGACAATCTCGCGCTTTATCACGACGGCACGCTGGGCGTCTTCAACACGCTGAAGAAGGCCGGGCTCGCCTACGGTCTGCCCGCCACCCTTCTGGTCGACGACGACGGCTGTCTGCTCGGCGTCATGAACGGTCCGGCCGAGTGGGCCGGCGCCGACGGGCAGCGGCTCGTCGATGAACTGATCCGCCAGTCCAAGGGCGCCTGAGCCGTCCGGACTTTATTTCCAGCCAGGCAGGTGCTTCGGATCGCGCGAGCGCGCCAGACGCACAGCTTCGGCAAGGGCCTCGGAGAAGTCGCCGGTCAGCAGATCGCTCGCGATCCGCCGGCGGAGAAAATCGGCCCAGAGGAATTCGGCGAAGGGGCGCTTTTCCTTTCGATAGCCGCCTTTCTCGCGCAGAAGACCGGCCAGCGTGCGATAGGGATCGTCCACCAATCCAGCGATATCGCGCGGCAGATCGTCGAAGCCGCGTCTTTCGCCCGCTGCATCATAGGCATGCACGAGGCCCGACTTCTCCATGAAGTGAGAAAATTCGTCGATGTCGAGATGCCGGGCGTCGACAACGGGATCGATGCGCACATGGTCGACGCCGCATTCGAACAGCGCGCGGCAGAAGTGATGGCGATCGATCATGTAGTGACGACCGCCCGGTCCGCGCACGACGGGAACCTTGCGCTTCTCGAGAAGACGGTCGAGACGCTTGTCGCTCATTGCGGAGAAGTCGGACCGGTTGCGGGCGACGAAATACAGGCCGAGCGTCATTTGCGTGGGCGCGAGATCGGTTATCCGTTCGCGCCGCGCCATGGCCCTAACGCGTCGGGACTGGCGTTTCGCCGCGGTAGTCGTAGAAACCGCGGCCGGACTTGCGGCCGAGCCAGCCGGCCTCGACATATTTCACCAGAAGCGGGCAGGGGCGGTATTTCGAATCCGCCAGGCCGTCATAGAGCACCTGCATGATCGACAGGCAGGTATCGAGACCTATGAAATCGGCGAGCTGCAGCGGACCCATCGGGTGGTTGGCGCCGAGCTTCATGGCGGTGTCGATAGCCTCCACGCTGCCCACGCCTTCATAGAGGGTGTAGATCGCCTCGTTGATCATCGGCAGCAGGATACGGTTGACGATGAAGGCGGGGAAGTCCTCGGCCACGGTGATCGTCTTTTCCAGACTGTCGACGAAATCGCGCGAGGCCTGGAAGGTTGCGTCCTCGGTGGCAATGCCGCGCACCAGTTCGACGAGCTTCATCACCGGCACCGGGTTCATGAAATGGATGCCGATGAAGCGCTCGGCGCGGTCGGTGGCCGCCGCCAGCCGGGTGATCGACAGCGACGAGGTGTTGGTGGCGAGGATCGCCTCGGGATTGAGGATCGGGCAGAGCTGCTGGTAGATCTTGCGCTTGACGGTCTCGTCCTCGGTCGCCGCCTCGATCACCATGTCCATGGCGGCGAGATCGGCCATCTCGGTGGCGAGATGGATGCGGGAGAGGGCGGCGTCGCGCTCGGCGTCGGTCGCCTTGCCGGACGCTACCTGGCGGGCGAGATTGCCGGAAACATTGGCCTGCATGGTCTGCAGCCGGTCGGCGGAGACGTCATGGACGTGAACGTCGTAACCGGCAAAGGCGCAGACTTGGGCGATCCCGCCGCCCATCTGTCCCGCACCCACGATTCCGACGCTTTTGATCTGCACCACCATGGAGGTCCCGTTCGCATTCGGCGGGCCCGCGGCCCGCTCTGTCGAAACGGAAATTAAATGGCCGGGAGGAAATCGTCCAGCCCGGCCATTGCAAGTTTATAGCGATGGGAAAAGGAGCGTCACAGCGCCTTTTCGAGTTCCGGCAGGGCTTCGAAGAGATCGGCGACGAGGCCGTAGTCGGCGACCTGGAAGATCGGCGCGTCCTCGTCCTTGTTGATCGCCACGATGACCTTGGAATCCTTCATGCCGGCCAGGTGCTGGATGGCGCCGGAGATGCCGCAGGCGATGTAGAGGTCAGGCGCGACGACCTTGCCGGTCTGGCCCACCTGCCAGTCGTTGGGCGCGTAGCCGGCGTCGACGGCGGCGCGTGAAGCACCGACGGCGGCGCCGAGCTTGTCGGCCACCGGCAGGATGACTTCCTGGAATTTTTCCGACGAGCCGAGTGCGCGGCCGCCCGAGATGATGATCTTGGCCGAGGTCAGCTCGGGACGATCGCTCTCGGCGATGGCTTCCTTGACGAAGCTCGAGACACCGGGATTGCCTGCGCCGTCGACGGTCTCGACAGACGCCGAGCCGCCGTCGCCGGCGGCCTGGAAGGACGACGTGCGCACGGTGATGACCTTCTTGGCGTCGTTCGACTTCACCGTCTGGATGGCGTTGCCGGCATAAATCGGGCGCTTGAACGTGTCGGCCGAGATCACTTCCATAATGTCGGAGATCTGCATGACGTCGAGAAGGGCGGCCACGCGCGGCATGACGTTCTTGCCGGCGGTGGTGGCGGGCGCCATCAGCACGTCGTAGTCACCGGCAAGCTTGACGATCAGGTCGGCTACCGGTTCGGCCAGGCCGTGGGCATAGTCGTCGCCGTCGGCATGCAGCACCTTCTTGACGCCGGCGAGCTTGCCGGCGGCTTCGGCGACCGAGCCCGCGCCGTTGCCGGCCACCAGAACGTGAATGTCGCCACCGATCCTGGAGGCGGCGTCCACCGCCTTGGCGGTCTGGTCGGACAGGGTTTCGTTGTCGTGTTCGGCGAATACGAGAATGGTCATCTTTGGTCTCCTTGCTGGCATCGGGAGCACACGGCTCGATCCGGATGCCGGACTGTTCCTACCCTTGGTGTCTCAGAGGACGCCGGCCTCGTTCTTCAGCTTGTCGACCAGCTCGGCCACGTCGGCGACCTTGACGCCGGCCTTGCGGCCTTCCGGCTCCTCGGTCTTGACGACTTCGAGGCGGGGCGTGACGTCGACGCCGAGATCGGCAGCCGACTTCTTGTCGAGCGGCTTCTTCTTAGCCTTCATGATGTTGGGCAGCGACGCGTAGCGCGGCTCGTTGAGGCGCAGGTCGGTCGTCACGATCGCCGGCAGCTTGACCGAGATCGTCTGCAGCCCGCCGTCCACTTCGCGGGTGACGTCGGCCTTGCCGTCGGACAGTTCGACCTTGGAGGCAAATGTCGCCTGTCCCCAGCCGAGCAATGCGCCCAGCATCTGGCCGGTCTGGTTGGCGTCGTCGTCGATCGCCTGCTTGCCGAGAATGACGAGTTCCGGCTTCTCCTCGTCGACCACGGCCTTCAGCAGCTTGGCGACGGCCAGCGGCTCGACGGTGCCTTCGGCCTCGATGAGGATCGCCCGGTCGGCACCCATGGCGAGCGCGGTGCGGAGCGTTTCCTCGGCCTTGGCCGGGCCGATCGAGACGGCGACGACTTCCTCGGCCTTGCCGGCTTCCTTGAGCCGCAGGGCTTCCTCGACGGCGATCTCGTCGAAGGGGTTCATCGACATCTTGACGTTGGCGAGTTCGACGCCCGAGCCGTCCGGCTTCACCCGGATCTTCACGTTGTAGTCGACTACCCGCTTGACGGGGACAAGAATCTTCATCGCTGGCTCCTCATTTGCTCTCGCAACCGGGTGAAACATCCCGCCGAGATGGATTTCGGCGACAGGGATACCTCATATCCCGATGAATTCAACTGCGACCGTTCCGGTGGGTCATACAAAAACGATCTAACTAACGTTGACGTAAACGTCAATAAGGTGGATGTCCGCCCTACCGCCCCCAGTGAACAGAATCCTGTCCGGACGGCTTGTCCGTTTGCGGCAGTGCGGGCGGCAAAGGCGGCGGCCCCTCCTTGTGCACCACCGCTTTCGGGCTTTCGATGCGCCGGTCGAACAGCGGTACGCCGCGGCGCCTGAGCACTACTACGAGCGCCGCGCCGGCCAGGATGCCGCCCACATGGGTGGCCCAGGAGACCTGTCCGTCCGGGTCGGCGAGCACCATGTAGAACTGCATGCCGATCCAGAAGATCAGCGGAATGAAGGCGGGCAGCGGCAGCGGAATTCGGCCCAGAACCAGGATCCAGACGCGCACGCGCGGATGCAGCATAAGATAGGCGGCGACGACGCCGGCCACCGCGCCCGAGGCGCCGATCAGCGGCGCGTCGGAACTGGGCAGCACCAGCCCGTGGGCGAAAGCGCCGGCGGCGGCGCAGGCGAGATAGAAGAGAATGAACTTCACATGGCCCAGCGCGTCCTCGACATTGTCGCCGAAGACCCAGAGGAACAGCATGTTCGAGAGGAGGTGCAGGAAATCCGCGTGCAGGAAGGCGTAGGTGACGTAGGTGAGGTCCTCGGGCACCACGACATATTGCGGCGGCAGTTCAGCAAGGTCGTTGACCACCGAGGGGATGAAGCCGAAGCCGAGATCGGCGGCGCGGACGAGGCCGACCTGTTCGCCGCTCACCGACATCAAAAGCCAGACCACCACGTTGATCGCGATCAGCGACCAGGTGACGTATTGCAGCTTGATGTGCTTGAGGCTGTTTCCGTCATGCAGCGGCACGAACATGGCGATGGTCCCCCGGCGTCGAGAATGCGGGGCCACCCGCGGCCCTGTGACGGCGGAGACTAGCGGCTTTGGCGGATGTTGAAAACCGCAAGGATCAGCGGTTCTTCCCCGGCACCCAGAGAACCTCCGACCGGCCCTTGTCGTTGGCCCAGCGGGCGGCGACGAACAGGAAATCCGACAGGCGGTTGATGTAGCGGATGGCGGCGGGCGTCACGGTCTCCTGGGCGGCGAGCGCCACGGCCAGACGTTCGGCGCGGCGGCACACGGCGCGGGCGAGATGCAGGTTGGCTGCAAGCGCCGAACCGGCCGGCAGCACGAAGGATTTCAGCGGCTCGAGATCGGCATTGAGACTGTCGATCTCTGCTTCCAGCCGGTCGACCTGGGCGTCGAGGATCCGCAGCGGCTCCCATTCCGGCTTTTCGTCCATTTGGGGCGTGGCGAGGTCGGCGCCAAGATCGAAACAGTCGTTCTGGATGCGCGAGAGCATGGCGTCGAGATCCGGGCTGTCGCCGGCATAGAGCCGCGCCATGCCGATCACCGAATTGACCTCGTCGACGGTGCCGAAGGTCTCGATCCTGAGATCGTCCTTGCGTCTGCGTTCGCCGGTTACGAGTCCAGTGGTGCCGTCGTCACCGGTGCGCGTGTAGATCTTGTTCAGCTTGACCATGGTGTTCCGTTCGACCGTCAGCGTCCGGCGCCGGTCAGCCAGATCGTGGCGACGATCAGCACGATGGCGATGAACTGCAGGAGCACGCGCATCTGCATGAGCTTGTTGGAGGTGGTGCCGCTACCGCCGCGGGTCATGTGGATGAGGCCGCGGATCAGGACGAAGGCCACCGAAACCATGGCGACGATTGCCAGAATATATGTGACTGTCGACATTGAATGTCCTTTCGATTTCCCCTGATGACATAGGCGGAAGGCACCCGCAATCCAACCGGATCACGCTTATTGTGATCGGATGAGCGCCTTGTAGAGCAGGCCAGGCGGAAGCAGCCGCTGCGCCAGAAGTCCCAGTCTGGCCTTTGTCGTGACCGGATAATGGGCGCGCGGCCGGGAAGAGGTAAGCGCGTGGCGAAGCGCCTTGTAGACGATTTCCGGCTCCGCCTTGCGACGACTTGCCCCAGGGTCTCCCTTCAGCATCGAGATGCGGGAAAGATAGTCCTTGCCATAATGCGACCTGTCCTGGTCGACATTGGCGAGGAAGTAATCGAGTGCGTTGGTCGCGATATTGGTGGCGATCGGCCCCGGCTCGATGAGACTGACGTGGATGCCGGTGTCCGCGAGCTCCATGCGCTGCGTGAGGGCCAGCCCTTCAAGCGCGTATTTGGAGGCGTTGTAGGCGCCGGTCCAGCGCACCGGAACCCGTCCGAGGATGGACGAGCAATGGACGATCCGTCCGTGGCCCTGGCGGCGCATCACCGGCAATACGCGCCGCGTGAGGTCGTGATAGCCGAAGAAGTTCACCTCGAACTGGTGCCTCAGCGCATCTGTCGTCAGATCCTCGACAGCCCCTGGCTGACTGACCGCGCCGTTGTTGTAGAGCGCGTCGCAGCGCCCGCCTGTCGCCGTCATCGCCGATTTGAAAAACGCTGCGATGCTGTCCGTATCGGCATAGTCGAGCGGGAAGGCTTCCATGCCGGCGGCTTGCAGCGTTTTGATGTCGGCGGGCTTGCGGGCCGAGGCGATCACCCGCCAGCCGTCCTCCTTGAGACGCCGCGCGCAGTGGGCGCCGATGCCGCTCGAACAGCCGGTGATGAAAACTGTTTTGCCTGCCGTCTCGTATGCCATTTGGCGGTGGCCTTCTGTTACGGGGTCGAATCGCGCCGGGAATGTGCTAGCTCATATAGACGGAGAACGCCCGAACGATGAAGAGAAGCAAACGCGTACGGTCCGTCCTGTGGGACGCGATCTATCATTTCGACAAGGACGACGGCTGGGCGATGTCCAGCCACGTCGCGATGTCGGTGCTGCTCGCGCTGTTTCCCTTTGTTATCTTCGGGGCGGGTCTCGCCAGCTTTCTGGGCGCCAGTACCTACGCCGATACCGTTTCGCACCTGATCTTTGACACCTGGCCCGAAGCGATCGCCAAGCCCATCTCGCGCGAGATCGTCGAGGTGCTCACCGTCGATCGCGGCGGACTGGTCACCATTTCGGTGCTGGCGGCGGCCCTCTTCGCCACCAACGGCGTTGAAGCAGTCAGGCTCTCTCTCAACCGGGCCTATCGGGTGACCGACACGCGCGCCTGGTACGTGACCCGCGCCCAGAGCTTCGGCTTCGTCATCCTCGGGGTGATGACCATCGTGCTTGTCAGCTTCCTGGTCGTCGCCGGTCCGGCTTTCGTGCGCTATGCACGCATCTATTTTCCGCTTCTCGAAGAGGTCATCACCGCCTTCGACAACTGGCGCAACGCCGCGGCGATCCTCGTTCTGGTGATCGGACTGGTCATCTGCCACAAATGGCTTCCCGCCGGTAAACGGCGCATCGTCGACATCCTGCCGGGCGTCACGGTGACGCTTGTGGCGTGGATCATCGGCGCGGTAGGCTTTGCCTGGTATCTCAAGGAAATGGCCAATTACGTCGCCACCTATGCCGGGCTCGCATCGATCGTCATCGCGCTCCTGTTTCTCTATATGGTGGCGGCGATCTTCATCTTCGGGGCGGAGATCAACGCCGCGCGGATGAAGGTGAAGGCGCGCATCCGCGCCGAGCGTGAAGCGGAGGCCGCAAAGGCCGAGGCTGTGGACATGCCCTAAGTGTGCCGTTCCGGCACGCCAACCGCGCCGTTTTTTACCAGACGCTAAGGCCCCTACCCGAAACCGTGCTCCGCCAGCACCGTGACGGTGTATGAAAGTGCAGGTGAAAAATCGGAGTGTGCCCGATGTATGCCGCCTTGAGTCCCGAAATGTCGCTTGCCCTGCTCGCGATTGCGGCAGTGGCCTCGTTCTTCATCGGCAACGCCATGAACTCGCTGCTCGGTGCGATGGGCTTCGGCGTCGTCGGCAACATGGTGATCCTGTTCGTCGGCTACCTGCTGGGCCGCACGCTGGTCATGCAGTTGCCCTACCGGACCGTTCCCCCCGAATTCCACATCCCCACCGCGATCGGTTTCGCCTTCGCGATCCTGCTCGTGCTGGTCATCCTCAAGCGGGTAATGCAAAAGGTCTGAGGTCTGCGCCGATGCCCGCCATTCGGGCCACCTCCTCGGCGGTGTGGCCCTGCTGGCGCAGCGCCGCAATCGCGGTGTCGCCGTCGCTCTTGGACAGCTTGCGGCTGGTCTCGTCCACCACCAGACGATGGTGGCGGTAGACGGGGGCGGAAAGCCGGAGCAATTCCTGCAGCAGCCGGTGGATCGCGGTCGCCTCGAACAGGTCCCGGCCGCGGATCACGTCGGTGATTGCCTGGTCGGCGTCGTCGATGACGACCGAAAGATGATAGCTCGCCGGCGTGTCGCGGCGGGCGAGGATCACGTCACCCCAGGCCGCGGGGTCTGCCCGGTGGCGTTCGCCGGGGCCGTCTGTCTCCCCCGCTTCGCTCCATTCGAGCATTCCTGCCACGCCCTTCAGAGCGCGGGCCATGTCGAGCCGCCAGGCGAAGGGCGCGCCGGTATCGATCCTTTGCCGGCGTTGTTCGGTGGACAGTTCGCGCTCGGTGCCGGGGTAGAGCGGCGCCCCGTCCGGGTCGCGCGGCCAGTGTCGGCCTGCGGCTTCCGCCTCGGCCACCTTCGCCTTGATCTCCGCCCGGCTCAGGAAGGCCGGATAGATCAGCCCCAGTCTCTCGAGTTCGCCGAGCGCGGCGCCATAGGCCTCGAACCGGTCCGATTGTCGCCGCACCGGTTCGGGCCAGGAAAGGCCCAGCCAGTGCAGATCCTCCATGATCGCCGTCTCGAATTCCGGCCTGCTGCGCTCGCGGTCGATATCCTCGATCCGCAGCAAAAAAGTGCCGCCATGGCGGGCGGCGAATGCGGCATTCAGGAGCGCCGAGCGCGCATGGCCGAGATGCAGGAGCCCGTTGGGGCTCGGGGCGAAGCGGACGACGAGGCGATCGGTCCCTGTTTCTGGCAGCAGTCCTGACATGGCCGCCTTCTTGGCATGTTTTCGGGTTGACGTCATCGCATCCGGCCATCGACATGGCGGCTATGGATACGAAGCTGCGACTGATCGAAACCGACGACGACATCGCCGAGGGCCTCGAGGCGCTGGTCCTCGCCGACCCGCGGCTCGCACCGGTGATCGCCGGGACCGGTCCGGTGCCGCTCAGGCGACGGCCCGCTGGGTTTGCCGCACTCACCGAAATCATCCTGTCGCAGATGGTGTCGAAGGCGAGTGCGGCCGCGCTCCAGTCGAAGCTCGAGGCGCATCTCGGCGAGATCACGCCGGAAACGGTGCTCGCACTCGACGAGGCGGGTGCGCGCGCCGCCGGCCTGTCGCGCGCCAAGGCCGAAACGCTGCGCCGGATCGCCGAATCAGTCACCGGCGCGGACGGGGCAGATATCCTCGATCTTCATGCGCTTTGCCGGCTGCCAGCGGAGGAGGCGGTGCGGCATCTCACCGCAATCAAGGGTGTCGGGCCGTGGACGGCCGAGGTCTATCTGCTCTTCTGCGCCGGCCATCCGGACATTTTCCCGTCGGGCGACGTGGCGCTGCAAAGTGCCGCCGGACATGTGTTCGGGCTCGAAAAGCGGCCCTCCGCAAGGCAATTGGCGAAGCTTTCGGAAACCTGGGCGCCGTGGCGAGGTGTAGCCGCGCGGCTTCTCTGGGCGCACTACGCCACAACCATGCGGCGTGACGCCACGCCGCTCGGCGGCTGACGGAGCCGTTTGAAAAAGCTGTTCATGAACAGAAATTTGGCAGCTTCACAAGCGTGTCACACTGGGCCTAATATAAGACCCCGTAAGGTAATGAATCGCTCAGGAGTGAGACTTGACGATCCATGTATCTCCGCAGGCACTTCCTGCTCTGGTGCTGAACGCGGATTACAGGCCACTGAGTTACTACCCGCTGTCACTGTGGTCGTGGCAGGATGCGGTAAAGGCGGTGTTCCTCGACCGGGTCAACATCGTGGCCGAATACGAGCAGCAGGTGTCCTCGCCGAGCTTCTCCATGAAGATCCCGAGCGTCGTCTGCCTGAAAAGCTATGTGCGGCCTTCGCGCCATCCGGCCTTTACCCGCTTCAACGTCTTCCTGCGCGATCATTTCGAATGTCAGTACTGCGGTTCGACCGAGGAACTGACCTTCGACCACGTGATCCCGCGCCGCTGCGGCGGCCAGACGACCTGGGAGAACGTGGTGGCGGCCTGTTCGCCCTGCAATCTCAGGAAGGGCGGGCTGATGCCTGAACATGCCGGCATGCTGCCGCACCAGAAGCCCTTCCGGCCGACCGTGCAGGACCTGCACAACAACGGCCGGTCGTTTCCGCCCAACTATCTGCATGAAAGCTGGATGGACTATCTCTACTGGGACGTCGAACTTCAGCCCTGAACGGGCTTTTTTTGTGCACGACTGCGCCGACTAGGCCGCTTGGAATGGTTCGCTCAGGGGCGCCAGGCCGCCTTGAAGGCCGCCCGGAAGGCGATAGCCGCCAGGATCACGCTCGCCACCACGTTCCAGCCGGCGAATGACAGGCCGAGAACCCGAAGCGCGGCCGTGTCGCAGGCCGGCGGCTTTTTCGAGTTGATGTCGCCCAGAAGGTCGCCGGCATTCGTCGTCACCCCGGGCGCCGAGGTGGCGCAGCTGGTCGGTCCCGGCCAGAAGTGCCATTCCACGCCCGCGTGATAGATGCCCATCACCATGCCCCAGGTCATCAGCAGACCGCCGACGAGAAGCAGGCCGCGCACTACGATGCCAGGCGCCCCGAACCGTCCGGCAATGGCCGCCACCAGCATCAGCGGCGCGCCGTAATAATAGGGCAGTCGCTCCTGAAGGCAGAGTGCGCAGGGAATGTAGCCGCCGATATGTTCGAAGCCGAGGGCAGCGCCCACGACGGCCGCCATGGCGACGGCGAGAAACAGGGCGGTGCCGATCTGGAGCCGGCCGACGGGGGCCTGGATACGGGAGGATACGGTCATGGTCACATCACGAATTTGACGGCGTAGAAACCGCCGAGAAGAAGAATGATGAAGAGGACGAAGAGCAGGTTGAGATATTTCTCGATGAAGGTGCGGATCGGTTCGCCGAAGCGCGAGAGGAGCCAGGCAACGAGGAAGAAGCGAAGCCCGCGGCCGATCACCGAGATCACCGCGAAGGCCGCGAGATTGAAGCCGGTGGTGCCCGAAAAGATCGTCACCACCTTGTAGGGGAACGGCGTGATCGCCGCGCCGAAGATCGCCCATCCGCCCCAGGAGGAGGAGTTGTACCAGGCGCTCAGCTCCTGGAAGGCGTCGCCCTTGCCGTAGAAGGCAAGGATCGGCTGGCCGATCGTCTCGTAGAGGAACATGCCGATCGCATAGCCCAAAAAGGCGCCGAGCACCGAGGCGACCGTGCAGATGAGCGCCAGCCGCATCCAGCTCTCGCGGCGCGCCAGCACCATCGGGATCAGCAGCGCGTCCGGCGGGATCGGAAAGATCGAGCTTTCGACGAAGGAGACCCCGAACAGCGCCTTTTCCGCATGGCGGGTCGCGGCGAGCGACATGGTCCAGTCATAGAGGCGGCGCAGCATGGCGGTCCCGGATCGGTTGATCTTCCGCAAGCGCTTTTAGAGGGGATGGGCGCGCGAGGGAAGCGTTTCGATTGTCGCGCCGTTAAACGCTGTGTCGCCGCATCCGTCCCGCCGGTCCGTCAAAAAGGGTTTGACCGCCAGCCCCGCGTGAATATAGTCCCGCCGTTCCCGCGCCCCCGCGGGACGTTGCCCCTGTGGCGGAATTGGTAGACGCGCTCGACTCAAAATCGAGTTCCGCAAGGAGTGCTGGTTCGATCCCGGCCAGGGGCACCATTT
>CAZEJG010000023.1:0-55425 GCA_964511625.1 uncultured Hoeflea sp. | reverse complement strand
GTCTCGGCCGCGCCTACAACACCGTGGTGCCGTCCTCCGGCAAGGTGCTGACCGGTGGTGTGGACGCGAACGCGCTGCAGCGGCCGAAGCGGTTCTTCGGTGCGGCGCGTAACATCGAGGAAGGTGGCTCGTTGACGATCATCGCCACCGCGCTCATCGATACCGGTTCGCGCATGGACGAAGTGATCTTCGAAGAGTTCAAAGGTACCGGCAACTCCGAAATCGTGCTCGATCGCAAGGTGGCCGACAAGCGCATTTTCCCGGCCATGGACATTCTCAAATCCGGTACCCGCAAGGAAGACCTGCTCGTCCAGCGTCAGGACCTGCAGAAGATCTTCGTGCTGCGCCGTATCCTGGCGCCGATGGGCACCACGGATGCGATCGAATTCCTCATCGACAAGCTCAAGCAGACGAAGAACAACGCAGATTTCTTCGAGTCGATGAACACCTGATCCTGAGTGGAGCAACGGGAGCGATTCGTGAGCGAAACGATCTTCTCCCTCTCCACCGGCGGCCTGCCGTCGGGGGTTGCTGTAATCCGTTTGTCCGGAAACAGGACTCGATTCGTTCTCGAAACGATAGCTGGAATCGTTCCGGACTCGCGGCAAGCGACGTATCGGGTCTTCAGGGATTGTGAGGGCCAGATCATTGATCGGGGTCTGGTGCTTTATTTTCCCGGGCCTGCCTCTTTTACGGGAGAAGATTGCGGCGAGTTCCACCTTCACGGGAGTCGAGCGGTTGTTTCCCGCATGCAGCAGGTGCTTTCCGGCCTTCCCGGGCTACGGCAGGCGGAGGCCGGCGAATTTACGCGCCGCGCATTCGACAACGGCAAGCTCGATCTCACCGAGGTCGAGGGTCTCTCCGATCTCCTGGCTGCGGAAACGGAGATGCAGCGCCGCGCGGCGATCGATCAGGCCGGCGGTCACCTGCGTTCGCTTTATGAATCCTGGATGACACGCCTCACCCACGCTCGCGCGATGCTCGAGGCGGAATTCGACTTTGCGGACGAGGAAGACGTCCCCGGTTCGGTATCGGACACGATATGGCCGGATCTGCACAAGCTCATTGGGGAAGTATCTCAGCATCTTCAAGGGGTTAAGTGGGGAGAGACCATCCGGGACGGATTTCGCGTGGCACTCGTCGGCGCTCCGAATGTCGGTAAATCGACGCTCCTGAACCGTCTTGCGGATCGAGAAGTGGCCATAGTGTCCGAACATGCGGGAACCACGCGTGATGCAATCGAAGTAAGGCTCGATATCGGCGGGCATCTGGTCAGGGTTTTCGATACAGCCGGGTTGCGCGACACGTCAGATAGTATCGAGCTTGAAGGGATACGCAGATCCATCGCGCTTGCCACCGGTGCGGATCTTGTGCTGCTGTTGGAAGACGGACAGGTGTCCAGCGTGCCTTCGGAGATGATCCCTGAGGATCTGGCTGGTTCCATCATCAGGGTTGCAACGAAGTCCGACCAGCGCGAATTCCAGGCTGGTGAGTGGCAGGTCCGCATTTCGGCCGTTACCGGAGACGGGGTTCGGGACCTTATAGGGTTGATCGCGGACGAATTGTCCCGTCGCTCAGCTCTTGTCGAAGGTTTGCCCAATCGCGGACGTCACGAAGGATTGCTTCGCGCGTGCTTATCGCGTATCGAGGCAGCGATTGCCGCAAGGCAGATTGGTCCCGAACTCGCTGCAAATGAGCTGCACGCTGCGGCGGATGCGCTCGGTCGGATCACTGGACGTGTGGGTGTGGAGGATCTGCTGGGTGTGATATTCTCCCAGTTCTGCATCGGCAAATGATTCACGTGAAACATTGACACGCGACATGACGCCTCAAATGTTTCACGTGAAACGTCTGGATGCAGGTTGTAGCCGATACAAGCTATGAGTCCATCGAAGACCCCTCAGGGGCGAGAGTGAACCATGGATTATGATGTCATCGTCATTGGCGGCGGACATGCCGGAAGCGAGGCCGCGGCGACGGCTGCCCGTGCCGGCGCGCGCTGTCTGCTGGTCACCAACCGGATCGATACGATCGGGGTGATGTCCTGCAATCCGGCCATTGGTGGGCTCGGCAAGGGCCACCTGGTCCGCGAAATCGACGCAATGGATGGCATTATGGGCGTGGCGGCGGACCACGCCGGCATCCAGTTCCGCCTTCTTAACCGGCGCAAAGGTCCCGCGGTTCGTGGACCGCGGACGCAGGCCGACCGAAAGCTCTATCGCGAAAAGATTCAGCTGCTTCTCAATGATCAGCAGGGGCTCGACATTCTCGAAGGCGAAGCTTGGGACCTCGAGCATGCCGACGGCCGCGTAACCGGTATCCGTCTCAAGGATGGAACGACGATCGCTTCCAAGGCGGTGATCCTCACGACCGGCACTTTCCTGCGCGGCATGATCCATATCGGCGACCGTACCATTCCGGCTGGCCGTGTCGGGGAGGCGCCCTCGCTGGGTCTGTCCGAAACGCTGATGTCGTTCGGATTCAAGTTGGGGCGGCTGAAGACAGGGACGCCGGCGCGCCTCGACGGGCCCACGGTCGACTGGAGCAAGGTGACCTGGCAGGACGCGGACGAAGAGCCCGTGCCGTTCTCTTTCATGACCGATGCCATTCCACAACGTCAGATCCGCTGCGGAATCACCCGGACGACCTCCGAGACGCACAAGATCATCGAAGACAACATTCATCGCTCGGCAATGTATTCCGGCAAGATCGAGGGCGTGGGGCCGCGCTATTGTCCGTCGATCGAGGACAAGATCGTCCGATTCGGCGAACGCGACGGGCACCAGATCTTTCTGGAGCCGGAAGGGCTCGATGACGATACTATCTACCCGAACGGGATCTCAACCTCGCTGCCGGAGGACGTCCAGGAGGCTTTTATCCGCTCGATTCCTGGCCTGGAGAATGTGCGGATCAAGCAGCACGGTTATGCTATCGAGTATGACCATGTCGATCCGCGCGAACTGAGGCCGACGCTGGAAACGCGGGTTGTCGCGGGCCTCTATCTTGCAGGGCAAATCAACGGAACGACCGGATACGAGGAAGCCGCAGCCCAGGGGCTGGTCGCCGGATTGAATGCCGCAATGACGGCGACCGGCCGGGAGCCGGTTCATTTCAGCCGGACGGATTCCTATATCGGGGTCATGGTCGACGATCTCACCACGCATGGGGTGACCGAGCCCTATCGCATGTTCACCTCGCGGGCGGAGTATCGCCTATCGCTTCGCGCGGACAATGCGGATATGCGGCTGACGCCGAAGGCGATGGCGCTTGGGCTGGTTTCGAGGGAGAGAGCAGAAAAGTTTGCGGCCTATTCCGATTCGGTGGCGAAATGTATTTCTCTGGCGAAGTCTGTGGATCTGTCGCCGAATGAAGCGACGAAACACGGTCTTGCGCTGAATCGCGACGGTATCCGTCGTTCGGCCTTCACGCTTTTGTCCTATCCCGAGATCGGGATCTCGGATATCATCCGCATCTGGCCCGAATTTTCCGGCTTCGAGCCGAAAGTCCTGGAAGCGATGGCGATCGACGCGGCCTACGCGGTTTATCTCGAACGCCAGGCGGACGACGTCGCCGCGCGCCGCAAGGAAGAGGGTCGTCTGATTCCGGATAGTTTCGACTACGATCAGCTTCCGGGTCTCTCCAACGAACTGAAAAAGAAACTGAATACCGCGCGGCCGGCCTCCATCGGCCAGATGGAGCGGATCGAGGGGATGACGCCGGCAGCTGTGGCGCTTGTTCTGGCCAATCTGCGGCGCATCCAACGCGGCGATTCGGCCGCTAAAGCCGGATAATTCGATATGCAGACCCGCCGTTCCGGGGATTCCCTGTTTGTTTCACGTGAAACAAAAAACCGCCTCAACGCCTATGAAGCGCTTGTGCGCAAGTGGCAGAAATCGATCAATCTGGTCGCGCCCAGTACGCTGGACGCTCTCTGGGACCGCCATATCGAGGATTCGCTCCAGCTCTTCGCCCTTACCCCGGAGCCAAAAATCTGGGCGGATCTCGGTAGCGGCGCGGGGTTTCCGGGTCTCGTCACCGCCATCTGCCTGGCCGAGGCAGGGGAGGGCTGGGTTCATCTGATCGAGAGCAACAACAAGAAGGCTGCCTTTCTCCGCGCCGCCATCAGCGAGACCGGTGCACGTGCATCCGTTCACCCGGAGCGGATCGAGACTGCGCTCAAAAACCTGCCGAAACCGGCGGCCATTTCGGCCCGCGCACTGGCATCGCTGGATGAATTGCTCTCTCTGGTGGCACCTGTCGCGGCCGGCGATCCGCTGATCGAATGCTGGTTCCACAAAGGCTTTGGATATCGCGACGAAGTTTCGATAGCGCGTGGGAATTGGCAATTCGATCTGGTAGAACACGGGTCCAGGGTAATGGACGGTTCCGTTATCCTGCAGGTCCGACAACTCGAGAAGATAGGCGTGGGCAAGTCATGACGGCGGCCGCGAACAGGATCATCACCATCGCCAACCAGAAGGGCGGCGTCGGCAAGACCACAACAGCAATCAATCTCGCCACCGCGCTTGCCGCGATCGGCGAGGAGGTGCTGATCGTCGACCTTGATCCGCAGGGCAATGCATCCACGGGGCTCGGCATCGATCGGCGCGACCGCTCGGCCTCGACCTACGACATCCTCACGAACGGCGCCAGTGTGTCCGAAACGGCAATGAAAACCGCCGTTCCGCATCTGTCGATCGTTCCATCGACCATGGATCTGCTGGGTGTCGAGCTGGAGATCGCCGGCGAAAAGGACCGCATCTACCGGGTCAAGAACGCCGTTCAGGCCGAAGATGCCAAGCGCTATTCCTACATCCTGATCGATTGTCCGCCTTCGCTGAACCTTCTGACCATGAATGCCATGGCCGCAGCGCACTCCATCCTGGTGCCGCTTCAGTGCGAGTTCTTCGCGCTCGAGGGTTTGAGCCAGCTGCTCGAGACCGTGTCGCGTGTTCGCGACACGCTCAATTCCGGGCTGGATATCCAGGGCATCGTGATGACGATGTACGATGCGCGCAACAATCTGGCGCAGCAGGTGGTCGAGGATGTCCGCTCGCATCTGGGCGAGAAGGTCTATCGCACGCTGATTCCGCGCAATGTCCGGGTATCCGAGGCGCCGTCCTACGGCAAGCCCGCCATCCTCTACGATCTCAAATGTGCCGGAAGCCAGGCCTATCTGCAGCTGGCTTCGGAAGTCATCCAGCGCGAACGCAGCCGCAAGGCCGCCTGACGCATCTGCAGGGAAACGGACGTGTAGCATGGCAGACGACACAAAAAAGCGCCTCGGCCGCGGCCTTGCCGCCCTGATCGGGGAGATCGACCAGCCGGCCAGCGAAACCGCGCCGGCGACACCCGTTCGTCCCGACCGGCTGGTGCCGATCGAGCATGTCAGCCGCAACCCCAATAACCCGCGCCGGGCCTTCGACAAGTCCGAGCTCGAGGAACTGGCCTCCTCGATCCGCAAGCACGGGATCGTGCAGCCGGTCGTCGTCCGCACGATGGGACCCGATTCCTTCGAGATCATCGCCGGTGAACGCCGCTGGCGCGCCGCACAGCTCGCAGGTCTTGTCGAGATCCCGGTGCTGGTGCGTGATGTCGACGACCGCACCGCACTCGAAATCGCCATCGTCGAGAACGTCCAGCGCAGCGATCTCAATCCGCTCGACGAGGCGCTCGGTTACGAGCAGCTGATCGCGCAATATAGCTACACGCAGAACGATCTCGGCGAAGTGATCGGCAAGAGCCGCAGCCATGTCGCCAATTCACTGCGGCTACTCAAGCTGCCCGAAAGTGTCCGCGGCATGCTGGCATCCGGCGAACTGTCGGCCGGTCATGCCCGTGCCATCGTCTCGACGTCCAACCCGGAAGCGCTCGCCAAACGTATCGTCGATGGCGGTCTGTCGGTGCGTGACGCCGAAAAGCTCGCGCAGCGCGACATGCAGGGTGACGCAGGCGCGCCGTCCAGCCTGGAAAAGAAGAGCCAGGAGAAGGATCCGGACACGCTGGCGCTCGAGCGCAACCTCTCCGACCGGCTTGGCCTGAAGGTTGAAGTCAACCACAAGGCGCGTGGCGGACAGATGAAGATCGATTACAAGAGCCTCGATCAGCTGGAATCCCTTTGCCGGATTCTCGGCGCAGATATGTAATAAAATCAAATAGTTAGTTTAACACATCAACCGCGCATGAACCTCGGCCCACCGGCGAGGCGGGCCGAGATTAGGCATGTGCGCATCAGGGCGATGCGCGCGAGGGCGAATTCGATAGCCGGCTTGTTGCGGGTTTCGAAGACGGCGTCCTCCAGCCGGCGAATTTCCTTGCGGATCAGCTCCAGCGACCAGTTTCGCAGTGCCTTCTCGAAGATCGGCTTGCGCTTGAAATGGATGGCGCGGCCGCGTCCCTGCATGACGGCTGCGAGCTGGCGGCCGTCATTTTCCATCTCGGCGCGCATGAGATCCATCAGCAGGAACTGCGACATCAGTCCGCGCAGCACGAGATAGACCGAAAGTTTCGATTTCTCGATCCGGTCGAGCGCCATATCGAGACGGCCGGTGTCTCCGGCGAGTACGGCATCGACCGCATCATCGACCGACAGCGAGGCGACATCGCCAATCGCGGCGATAACGTCGTCCTCGGTCACCTGACCGGCTCCATGGCAGTAAAGGGCGAGCTTGCGCAGTTCGCCACGGCTTGCGAGCCGGTCGCCGCCGAGCATGGCGGTCAGGCGTCCGCGCGCGTCGCTGCTTATGGTGAGCCCGGCCTGGCCGAGTTCCTCGTCGATCAGCGCCTGGACCGCACGCGGGTCGTCGGCATAGCAGGGCACGCCGACCGCAGTTTTTGTGTCGGCGACAAGCTTGCGCAAAGGGCTCGATTTCTTCAGGTCGCCGGCTTCGATGACGATCCGTGTCGATGGAAGATCACCCTCGGCGAGCACCTTCAGTGCATCGACCAGGCCCTTTTCGGCGCCTGCGTTGCGGACCCAGATGAGCCGGTCACCACCGAAAAGGCTGACGGAGTTCGCCTCATCGATCAGCCGGCCGGGATCGCCCGACATTTCGGAGGCGTCCATGCGCACCACGGAGAAATCGTCCTTGAGATCGACGCCCGAACTGGCCGCCAGTTCCGCACCGCGTTCGGCGACGAGACCGCGATCGGGACCGAAGACGAGCGCGATGGGATAGGAGATGCGACCGCCGCGGGTCAGCGACGCAAATTCATGCGCCTTTATTTCGGCCATCAGAGGCCCTTGGCGGCGAACTTGCCCGCGATATCGGCATTGAGGAAGGCCGCGGCCTCGCGCGCGGCGCGATCTTCGGCGTCCCGTGTGGCGCGGACGTTGGCGTATTCCTGGTCGGGATTGTCGACGGCGGCGACGGCGCGCCGTTCTCCGGTGAAAAGCGTCTCGCCTGTGGCCACATCGGTCATGGCGTACTTGCCGATGACGACGACACGCGCGGCGGTGAACTCGTCATTGACCCCGGCAGCGAGAACACCCTGCTTCAGCACACTGACATCGAGGTCCATCCGATAGCTCGGATTGGCCGGTTCGCCGGACCCGCCGCCGAAGGCAAAGACGAGGTCGTTGCGGACGACCTGTTCGACGCGGGTATCGGCTTCCGAAATGGTAACCGAGCGGTTGGCTCCGCCCATGTTTCCATAGAGCGGGCGGACCTGGCAGGCCGAAAGGGAGAGTGCGGCCGCCGCAACGAGCGAAGCGAGGCCGAGACCGCGGAGAGCCTGTCTAGATGACGACATTGACGATCCTTTTCGGAACAACGATGACCTTTTTAGGCTGTTTTCCTTCCAGCGCAACCCGTACGGCATCGAGTGCAAGCGCCGCGTCCTCGATTTCCTTCGGCGAGGCGTCGGCGGGCACGGAAAGTTCGGCGCGCTTCTTGCCGTTGATCTGCACCGGCAGCACCAGTTCGTCGTCGACGACCAGCGCCGGATCGAAGGCGGGCCAGGGCTGTTCGGCCGCCAGACCGGTGCCGCCGATTTCCTGCCAGCAGGCCTCGGCGAGGTGCGGCATCATCGGCGCGATCATGGCAACGAGGAATTCGATGCCCTCGCGCAGCGCGGCTTTCGTTTCGGTGCCTGAGGCCGCGTTCAGCGAAGCGATATCGCGCGACAGGAGGTTGGTCAGTTCATAGACCCGGGCGACCGCCTTGTTGAACTGCAGCCGGCCGAGATCCTCTCCGACCGCCTTCAGCGTCTTGTGGACCGCCTTGGACGTGGTGGCTTGCGGACCGTCCTTAGCCGGATTCGCAGTGACGCCCGACAGCGCGGGAGCGGCTTCGGCGACCAGCCGCCACAGGCGCTGGACGAAGCGGTGAGCGCCTTCGACGCCGGATTCGGTCCAGATCACGTCGCGCTCGGGCGGCGAATCCGACAGCATGAACCAGCGGGCTGTATCGGCGCCGTAGGTGGCGATGATATCGTCGGGATCGACCACGTTCTTCTTCGACTTCGACATCTTCTCGATCGGGCCGATCTCGACGCTGGCGCCGTCGGTCAGGCGCGAGGCCGTCCGGCCCTCGCCGGTTTCGTCGATCTTCACCTCGGCGGGGGTGATGAAGCCTTCGCCGGCGATCTTGTAGGTCTCGTGAACCACCATACCCTGCGTGAAAAGCCCCTCGAAGGGCTCCTCGACGGTGTTGAGATGGCCGGTCGCCTTCATCGCGCGGGCGAAGAAGCGCGAATAGAGCAGGTGCAGGATCGCGTGCTCGATGCCGCCGATATACTGGTTGACCGGCAGCCAGCCGTTCTTTCCGTCGACATAGGCGAGCGTGGTCGGCGACGTCTCGTTGAACGGATCGGTGAAGCGGGCGTAGTACCAGGACGAATCGACGAAGGTGTCCATGGTGTCGGTATCGCGCAGCGCGTCCTTGCCGCAGTTGGGGCAGCTCACGTGCTTCCAGCTCGGATGGTGGTCCAGCGGGTTGCCGGGCTTGTCGAAAGTCACGTCCATCGGGAGTTCGACCGGGAGCTGGTCGGCAGGTACCGGCACGGCGCCGCAGGCATCGCAATGGATGACCGGGATCGGGCAGCCCCAGTAGCGCTGGCGGGAGATCAGCCAGTCGCGCAGGCGGTACTGCACGCGGCCCACGCCCCAGCCCTTTTCCTCGTAGAGCGCAAGGGTGCGATCCATCGCTTCCTGGCAGGTGATTTCCGTGCCCGGCTCGCCGTGCCAGTGAACGTAGCGCACCTTCTCGGTCTTCGGCGGGGTGAAGGCCTCGTCGCCGACGGATGCGTCGCTGTCGAGCGGCTTGAAGACGTCGATGACGGGCAGGCCATATTTGCGGGCGAAATCGAGGTCGCGCTGGTCATGCGCCGGGCAACCGATGATGGCGCCGGTGCCGTAGTCCATCAGCACGAAGTTGGCGATCCACAGCGGTAGTTCGAAACTCGGATCGGCGGGGTGGGTGACCTTCAGGCCCGTGTCGTAGCCGAGCTTTTCAGCCGTCTCGATGGCGGCGGCAGAGGTGCCGATCGCGCGGCACTTGGCAGTGAACGCAGCGATTTCGGGGTTGTCCTTCTCCAGCGCCTTGGCCAGCGGATGGTCGGCGGCGATCGCCGCGAATGTCGGGCCCCACATCGTGTCGGCACGGGTGGTGAAAACCGGCAGCTTGTCGAACCCCGCCGGCGCGCCCTTGAGGCCGAACTCGAAAGCCAGGCCGGTCGACTTGCCGATCCAGTTCTGCTGCATGGTGCGGACCTTGTCCGGCCAGCGGTCCAGCGTTTCCAGACCCTCGAGCAGCTGCTCGCTCATCGAGGTGATCTTGAAGAACCACTGGGTCAGGTCGCGCTGCTCGACGGCGGCGCCCGAGCGCCAGCCGCGGCCGTCGATCACCTGCTCGTTGGCGAGCACGGTCATGTCGACCGGATCCCAGTTGACCTTGGCCGACTTGCGCTCGACGAGACCCGACTTCCAGAAGTCGAGGAACATACGCTGCTGGTGCCGGTAATAGGACGGATCGCAGGTGGCGATCTCGCGCGCCCAGTCGAGCGACAGGCCCATGGTCTTGAGCTGGCCCTTCATCGTCTCGATGTTGGCGTAGGTCCAGTTGCGCGGGTTGACCTTGTTGTCGCGCGCGGCGTTCTCGGCGGGAAGGCCGAAGGCGTCCCAGCCCATCGGATGCAATACGTTGTAGCCCATGGCGCGGCGCCAGCGGGCGATCACGTCGCCCATCGTGTAGTTGCGCACATGGCCCATGTGGATGCGGCCCGAGGGATAGGGGAACATCTCGAGCACGTAGTATTTCGGCCTCGGATCGTCGTTCCGGGTCTCGAACAGCTTCGCCTCGTCCCAGGCCTTCTGCCAGCGAGGTTCGGTGTCGCGCGGATTGTAACGTTCAACTGCCATGTGATTTTTCCGAAAAGGGCCGAATTTGTCGGGGGCGACCTTCATCATGAAAGCCGCCAAGCGTCAACACTGACGGGGCTTCTGGCGGCCCGGAAAGCGGTCCTGAAAGCCGCCCGGCGGCGGTTCCAGACCTTCTCATCAGCTTCGTCATCACCTATGACCCATAGCCATGACCGTGACAGGAAGAGTGACATGAGTGTTCGTGACAATCTCGACAGCGTTCTCGGCGCCATCGCGCGAGCCGAATCCGAAGCGGGGCGCGCCGCTGGTTCGGTGCGGCTGGTGGCCGTGTCGAAAACCCACGACGCCGACACGATCCGGCCCGTGATCGAGGCGGGCCAGCGGGTCTTCGGCGAGAACCGGGTCCAGGAAGCGCAGGGCAAGTGGCCGGAACTCAAGGCCGAATTCGGCGACATTGAACTGCACCTGATCGGCCCGCTGCAATCGAACAAGGCCGAGGATGCCGTCGCCCTCTTCGATGTCATCGAGACCGTCGACCGCGAGAAGATTGCCCGTGCGATCGCCAAGGAAATGGACAAGCAGGGGCGGACGCCGAAGCTTTACGTACAGGTCAATACGGGCGGCGAGGAACAGAAGGCCGGGATCGCGCCCGAAGAGACCGTCGCCTTCGTCACCTTCTGCCGGGATGAACTCGGCCTCGCCATCGACGGGCTGATGTGCATCCCGCCGGTCGACGAAAACCCGGGGCCGCATTTCGCGCTTCTGGCCAAGCTTGCCGGTCAATGCGGTCTCGACCGGCTGTCGATGGGCATGTCCGGCGACTACGAGACCGCCATTGGCTTCGGCGCCACCGAAGTGCGCGTCGGCAGCGCCATCTTCGGTGCGCGCGATTATCCGGCCTGAGCGGGCGTAAAGCGCTGCATCTGGCCCGCCGGTCGGCGATATGCGACACTTTGTACCACGCGTGGCCGGAGATCCGACGGCAAAGCTAGTCCTTGGTAGTGTTTCGCTTCCACAGGACTCGGCCTAGGTTCACCGCCGGTTCTGGAGGAGCGGGCGCGTTGGAGGCGCCCGGGCGGAGGAAAACATGCAGGGCGCTTATCGCAAGGTCTATCAATCCTGGAAATCCGATCCCGAGAGGTTCTGGCGGGAACAGGCAAAGGCGATCGACTGGTTCAGAGAACCTGAGGCGATCTTCGATGTCGACATGGGCATGTATGGCCGCTGGTTTCCCGATGCGGTGACCAATACCTGCCACAACTGCCTCGACCGGCACGTGGCGAACGGCCGGGCCGACCAGGCGGCGCTGATCTACGACAGCCCGGTCACCGGATCGAAGAAGACCTTCACCTATTCCGAATTGCTGGCGGACGTTCAGGCACTCGCCGGCGGCATCAGCGATCTCGGCGTCGGCAAGGGCGACCGGGTGATCATCTACATGCCGATGGTGCCGGAGGCGATCGTCGCGATGCTCGCCTGCGCGCGGCTCGGCGCGGTCCATTCCGTCGTCTTCGGCGGTTTTGCGGCCGCCGAGCTGGCGACCCGCATCGAGGACAGCAAGGCCAAACTGGTGATCTCGGCCTCCTGCGGCATCGAGCCGGGGCGGGTGGTGGTCTACAAGCCGCTTCTCGACAAGGCGATCGAGATGTCGTCGTCGAAGCCGGAGAACACCATCATCGTGCAGCGCGAGCAGCAGGCTTGCGATCTGGTGGCGGGCCGCGATCACGACTATGCCGAGCTGATGGCGAAGAACCACGGCCGCGCGGTCGCCTGCGAACCGGTCAAGGCCACCGATCCGCTCTACATCCTCTACACCTCGGGAACGACCGGCCAGCCCAAGGGCGTGGTTCGCGATACCGGTGGCCACATGGTGGCGCTTTACTGGTCGATGCACGCGATCTACGGGGTCAAGCCGGGCGAGGTTTACTGGGCGGCCTCCGATATCGGCTGGGTGGTCGGCCATTCCTACATCGTCTATGCGCCTCTGCTGCACGGCAACACCACGATCGTGTTTGAGGGCAAGCCGGTGGGTACCCCCGATGCCGGTACCTTCTGGCGGGTGATCGACGAGCACAAGGTGCGCGTTCTTTTCACCGCGCCCACCGCCTTCCGCGCCATCCGCAAGGAAGACCCGAAGGGCGAATTCATCGGCAAGTATGATCTCTCGTCGCTCAAGACCCTGTTCCTCGCCGGCGAGCGCGCCGACCCGGACACCATCCAGTGGGCCGAGAAGATGCTCAATGTGCCGGTGATCGATCACTGGTGGCAGACCGAGACCGGCTGGACGATCGCCGGCAACCCGATGGGGATCGAGGAGCTGCCGGTGAAATACGGCTCGCCCGCGGTTCCGATGCCCGGCTACGACGTGCAGGTGCTCGACGATGCCGGCCATCCGGTGGGTCCGAACACGCTCGGCAACATCGTGGTCAAGCTGCCCCTGGCGCCCGGCAACCTGCCGACGCTCTGGAACGCCGAAACGCGGTTCCGCGACGCCTACCTCGCCGAGTTCCCCGGTTACTACAAGACGGCCGATGCCGGCTTCATCGACGATGACGGCTATCTCTTCATCATGGCGCGCACGGACGACATCATCAACGTCGCCGGCCACCGGCTGTCGACGGGCGGAATGGAGGAGGCGATCGCCAGCCATCCGGACGTCGCCGAATGCGCGGTCGTTGGCATCGCAGACCAGATGAAGGGGCAGTTGCCCGCTGGCTTCGTCGTCATCAATTCCGGCGTCGACCGCGACATGGCGGAGATCGAGAAGGAGATCATCGCGCTGGTACGCGAGAAGATCGGACCGGTGGCCGCCTTCAAGATCGTCATGACCGTCAAGCGGCTGCCCAAGACGCGCTCCGGAAAGATCCTCCGGGCGACCATGCAGAAGATCGCCGACGGCGAAAGCTGGAAGATGCCGGCGACCATCGACGATCCGGCGATCCTCGACGAGATCACCGAGACGCTCAAGGAACGGGGGATCCTCAAGGACGCAAAATGAGAGCGAGACGCGCCTTGACCCTCGGGGCCGGCGGCGGCACTGTCCGGCCAACCGAACGGAAAAGGAGTCCCGTATGCGTCTAGAAGGTGAAACCGCGATCGTGACCGGAGGCGCGAAGGGCATCGGCCTGGCCGTCGCCCGTCGTCTGGCCGAGGAAGGCGCCAAGGTCGTCATCGCCGATATCGACGTCGAGGCCGGACAGGACGCAGCGCGCGATCTCGCCGCCGTCGGCACCGTCGAATTCGTCGAGGCCGACGTCTCGGAAAAGCTCGACGTCCGCAACCTCGTCACCAAGACGGTCAATCGCCACGGCCCGCTCGGCGTGCTCGTCAACAATGCCGGCATCGTCCACGGCGCCGATTTCCTCGACATTGAGGAAGAGGATTTCGACCGGGTGCTTCGCGTCAACCTGAAGAGCACCTTCCTGTGCGGCCAGGCAGCGGCGCGGCAGATGGTCAAGCAGCTCGAGGAGGGCGGCAAGCCAGGCCGGATCATCAACATGTCGTCGATCAACGACACGCTGGCGATCCCCAATCAGGTCCCCTACTCGGTCTCGAAGGGCGGAGTGAAGCAGCTCACCAAGGTCATGGCCTTGTCGCTCGCCCCGCACGGTATCCGCGTCAACGGCATCGGCCCGGGTTCGATCATGACCGACATGCTGGCTTCGGTGAACGACGATCCTGCCGCCAAGAAGCGGATCCTGTCGCGCACCCCGATCGGTCGCGTCGGTGAAGCCAGCGAAATCGCCTCGGTCGCCGCTTTCCTCGCCTCGGACGATTCGAGCTACATGACCGGCCAGATCGTCTATGTCGACGGCGGGCGGCTGCCGCTCAACTACACGGTCGCCGTACCGGACTGAGCCGGCGGCTGACGAGTCCCGCAAAAAAGAAAAGCCGGACGCTGGGTCCGGCTTTTTTTGTGTCGTGCGTCAGAGGACCGGATCAGTGTCCGTCGTCCTCATCCTCGTCTTCGGGTCGGCTCTTCATCGAGGAGAGCTTGGCAAAGACGGCATCGGCGTCGATCTCGTCGTCGCCGTTCTCGTCGGTCGGCGTCGCGTTCTCGGTCTCGCGGGCGGAAACCAGCACGCTGTCGCTTTCCTGCTCGGCGACCGGGCCGCGGTTCTTGGCGGCGCGTTCGACCTCAAGGTCGAGATCGATCTGGCTGCAGAGGCCGAGCGTGACCGGGTCCATCGGCGTCAGGTTGGCCGAGTTCCAGTGGGTGCGGTTGCGGATCTGCTCGATGGTCGACTTGGTGGTGCCGACCAGACGCGAAATCTGCGCATCCTTGAGTTCGGGATGGTTGCGCACGAGCCAGAGGATGGCGTTGGGCCGATCCTGGCGCTTGGAGACCGGCGTATAGCGCGGGCCCTTGCGCTTGGCTTCAGGCACGCGGACCTTCGGCTCGGAAAGCTTGAGCTTGTGATTGATGTCGCCTTCGCCGCGGGCGATCTCCTCGCGGGAGAGCTGACCGGTCGAGACCGGGTCGAGGCCCTTGATGCCCTGGGCGGATTCGCCGTCGGCGATCGCCTTGACCTCGAGCGGGTGCAATTTGCAGAACGTGGCGATCTGGTCGAAGCTGAGTGCCGTATTGTCGACAAGCCAGACCGCAGTCGCCTTCGGCATGAGTAGCTGCTGGGCCATGAATAGAATCCTCCTGTCCGCCCACTCCGGTGGCGCGGGCCGTGGAAAGTAAACCACTAATTCCGGGAATGGCGGTCGATATAAACGGTTCGGCGCGCAATTGCAATTCAACTTTGAAAGCTCAATGATGGCGCCGAACCACCCGGTTCCATCGTCTAATTTGCGTCGCGGGTCCGCGCTGTTAAGAAGAGGCGGAAATTCGGGTGTGAACCGCGCCGGCGAAGCGCGGCTCATGATGAGGAGGACTACATGTCAGACGTCTACAAGGTTTCCAAGGACGCCAAGAAGCGCGCCCTGATCGACAACGCGACCTATCTCGAATGGTACGAGGACAGCGTCAAGAATCCCGACAAGTTCTGGAAGAAGCACGGCAAGCGGATCGACTGGTTCAAGCCCTATTCGAAGGTCAAGAACACCAGCTTCGACGGCAAGGTGTCGATCAAGTGGTTCGAGGACGGCCAGACCAACGTCGCCTACAACTGCATCGACCGGCACCTGAAGAAGCGCGGCGACCAGGTGGCCATCATCTGGGAAGGCGACAATCCCTACGACGACAAGAAGATCACCTATAACGAGCTCTACGAGCATGTCTGCCGGCTCGCCAACGTGATGAAGAAGAACGGCGTCAAGAAGGGCGACCGCGTCACCATCTACATGCCGATGATCCCGGAAGCGGCCTATGCGATGCTGGCCTGCGCGCGCATCGGCGCCATCCATTCGATCGTCTTCGGCGGCTTCTCGCCTGACGCGCTGGCCGGCCGCATCGTCGACTGCGAATCGACCTTCGTCATCACTGCCGACGAGGGCCTGCGCGGCGGTCGCAAGATCCCGCTCAAGGAGAACACCGACAAGGCCGTCGACATCGCCAAGCGCGACGGCGTCATCGTCAAGAACGTGGTCGTCGTCCGCCGCACCGCCGGCAAGGTGAACTGGTACGACGAACGCGACATCTGGTATCACGACGCCATGGCCGAGGCGAAGCCGGAGTGCCCGCCCGCGAAGATGAAGGCCGAGGATCCGCTCTTCCTGCTCTACACCTCGGGTTCGACCGGCAAGCCAAAGGGCGTGCTGCACACCACCGGCGGCTATCTCGTCTACGCCTCGATGACGCACGAGTACGTCTTCGACTATCACGACGGGGACATCTACTGGTGCTCGGCCGATGTGGGCTGGGTGACCGGCCACTCCTATATCGTCTACGGACCGCTGGCGAACGGCGCCACCACGCTGATGTTCGAGGGCGTGCCGAACTACCCTACCCCGGCACGGTTCTGGGAAGTGGTCGACAAGCACCAGGTCAACATCTTCTACACCGCGCCCACCGCCATCCGCGCTCTGATGGGGGCCGGCGACGACCACGTGAAGAAGACCTCGCGCAAGTCGCTCCGCACGCTCGGTTCGGTCGGCGAGCCGATCAACCCGGAAGCCTGGGAGTGGTACTACAAGGTGGTCGGCGACAAGCGCTGCCCGATCGTCGACACCTGGTGGCAGACCGAGACCGGCGGCATCATGATCACGCCGCTTCCGGGCGCCACCGACCTCAAGCCGGGTTCTGCCACGCGTCCGTTCTTCGGGGTGCAGCCGCAGCTGGTCGACGCCGAGGGCGCGGTGCTCGAGGGGGCCACCGAAGGCAATCTCTGCATCACGGATTCCTGGCCGGGGCAGATGCGCACGGTCTACGGCGATCACGAGCGGTTCGTGCAAACCTATTTCTCCGCCTACAAGGGGAAGTACTTCACCGGTGACGGCTGCCGCCGCGACAAGGATGGCTACTACTGGATCACCGGCCGCGTCGACGACGTCATCAACGTCTCGGGCCACCGCATGGGCACGGCGGAAGTCGAGAGCGCGCTGGTCTCGCACGACGCCGTCTCGGAAGCCGCGGTCGTCGGCTATCCGCACGACGTGAAGGGTCAGGGCATCTACTGCTACGTCACCCTGATGTCGGGCGTAGAAGGATCCGAGAACCTCAAGGCGGAGCTGGTCAAGCATGTGCGCAACGAGATCGGCCCGATCGCCTCGCCGGACAAGATCCAGTTCTCTCCGGGCCTGCCGAAGACGCGCTCGGGCAAGATCATGCGCCGCATCCTGCGCAAGATCGCCGAGGACGATTTCGGCTCGCTGGGCGACACCTCGACGCTCGCCGATCCGGCCGTCGTCGACGACCTGATCGAGAACCGGCAGAACAAGAAGAAGTAAGCCGCGATTTCCTTGCGATCCGTTGCGACCCGCCCGCCGGTTTCCGGCGGGCGGGTTTTTCGTTTTTCGGGGTTGCCAAGGCGGGCGAACGGATTCACACTCTCCCTGTCATTAACGTAGTGAAAGGAGGTGATCCGATGTCGAGTGATTCCCAGGTTCCGGTTCGGTCTATGCGGATCGTACTCCGTCGGAGCAGCCTCTGACGGTGCGATGATCCGATCAGCCGGACAACGGTTTGACGACCGACCGGCAACCGGAATTGCGAAGGCCGCCCAAACGGGCGGCCTTTTGCATTTCGGCATAGTTTAACTTGCCGGGCAGGGTGGACGACCCCGCTTGCCGCCGTCATAGCGGACAGCCAGACCGGCCTCGATGAGCATGCGTCCCATGTCCCGGTCGGCGTGAGACAGGTTCGCAATCACACGACCGTAATACTTGCCGCCTGAAATGTTGCGCAATTCGACCGTGTCGCCGGGGCTCATGATGGCAGCCAGCGTTGCCTTCGCCTTCACGGCGGCGGTATGGAAAAGGGGACATTTCGACCGCAGTTCCGGGGCGTCGATGCCGCGCAGCCGAACCGAGACGCGCACCGACTGATCCGGCCAGGGATGAGCCTCCACCAGCACCGTGTCGCCATCGATCACGCGGACCACGTGAGCGGGCACGGGGCCGGGAATGAATCTCACGGATGTTTCACGTGAATCATCGGACCGTGCCGCCAGTACGGCGGGGAGGGTGAGAATGACGAGAAGGGCGCGTCGGAGTGGCATGATAGGAATATATTCTAGTTACTGGCTCAAGCCAACCTGAATATCTTCCTACTAGAAATCGATCGCGCGGCCGTTGATCTCCCAGTCTCCGTAGCGCGCGGGATCCTTGCCGCCGCGGCCGCCGACTTCCCGTTCCGCTTCCGCCTTCGCGGCTTCGGCCTCCGCCTGCTTGCGGCGGGCCTCTGCTTCGGCGAGCGCGCGTTGGGCCGCCGGGCTCAGCTCTTTCTCACGCCGATCGTCTGGCTGGTCATTCGCCTCGGGGCCGGCGGTTTCGGGGGTCTCGTCGTTCATATTGAACCAACCTCATATGTTCCCCATTTTCTAGGACAGATAGAGCGCCGTGGCCAGTCCGCGCCCGGCTGCCAACCTGGAGAAAACGGATGAACCTCGTTCGCACGGCCATGCTGCTTGCCCTGATGACGGCGCTGTTCATGGGTGTCGGCTATCTGATCGGCGGAACCGGCGGCATGATGATCGCCTTCGTCATCGCTGCGGGCATGAACCTGTTTTCCTACTGGAACGCCGACAAGATGGTGCTCAGGATGCATCATGCGGTGGAGGTGGACGAACGCACCGCGCCGGAATTCTACCGCATGGTCGCCGATCTGGCTCAGAATGCCGGCCTGCCGATGCCGAAGGTCTACGTCATCAACAACCCGCAGCCGAATGCGTTCGCCACCGGACGCAATCCCGAAAATGCCGCCGTGGCGGCCACGACCGGGCTTCTGAACGCGCTCACTCATGAGGAAGCCGCCGCCGTGATGGCGCACGAGCTCGCCCATGTGCAGCACCGCGACACGCTGACCATGACAATCACCGCCACGCTTGCCGGTGCGATCTCCATGCTCGGCAATTTCGCCTTCTTCTTCGGCGGCAACCGCAACAACAACGGCGGGCTCGGCATCATCGGCGTGCTCCTGGCGATGATCGTGGCGCCGCTGGCGGCGATGATGGTGCAGATGGCGATCAGCCGGACACGCGAATATTCGGCCGATCGGCGCGGCGCCGAGATCTGCGGCAATCCGCTCTGGCTCGCCTCGGCCTTGCGGAAAATCGCCATGGGGGCCAAAAGGGTGGTCAACGAGGATGCCGAACGCAATCCGGCGACGGCGCACATGTTTATCATCAATCCCCTGAACGGCCAGAACATGGACAATCTGTTCTCCACCCACCCGGCGACCGAGAACCGCATCGCCGCCCTGCAGCAGATGGCGGCGGAATTTTCGGCGCAGCCGGCACAGCCCGAGCCTGCCGAGGGTCCGTGGTCACGCCAGGATACCGGTGGCCCCGCCTCGGGTCCCTGGGGCCGGGACGGCGGATCGAACCCGCGCCGCGGGCCGTGGTCTTGACCGAAGCAAAGGCGAGGGGTCCGGCGGCGCGCGGACGCGGCCAGGCCCGTTCCAACCGCCGGGACCGCGACACGTCCCGCATCGATGCCAAGCCGGGCCTGCAGGCGCGTATCGCCGCGACCCGGCTTTTGGGCGCGGTGGTCGACGGAAAGGCGTCGCTCGACGGGCTTCTCGATCGCGAGAACGGCAACCCGCATTTCCTGGCGCTGTCGGAATCCGATCGCGGTCTGGTGCGCGCGATCCTGCTATCCGCGCTGCGCGATCTCACCGTGATAGACGCGATCATAGATGCGCTCACGGAAAAGCCGCTTCCCGCTGGCGCCCGCTCGCTCCGGCATCTGCTTGCAATAGCGATCACGCAGATCCTCCATCTCGAGGTGGCGGATCACGCCGCCGTCGATCTCGCGGTCAGCCAGGCCGACGCCGATCCGCGCAACCGGCGCTTCGCCTCGCTGGTCAATGCCGTGCTGCGGCGGCTGATCCGCGAACGCGACACCTTGCCCGCCGCCGTTGCCGCCAAAGCGGAACCGTTCCCCGGCTGGTTCATGGAGCGGCTGCGCAAGGCCCATAATGCCGATACCGTCAAAGCTATCTGCGCGGCGCTGAAGGTGCCCGCGCCGCTCGATCTGACCGTTCGTGCGGATCCCGAGGGCTGGGCCGAGCGCCTCGGTGGCGTGGTGCTGCCTACCGGCACGGTGCGGATCGCGGCCGGCGGGCCGCCCGTCTCCGAACTTCCCGGTTTCGAGGAAGGTGCCTGGTGGGTTCAGGATGCGGCAGCAGCCCTTCCCGCACGCCTCTTCGGGTCCCTACAAGGCAAGCGGGTGGCCGATCTCTGCGCCGCGCCCGGCGGCAAGACCGCACAACTGATCCTTGCGGGCGGAGACGTCGTCGCCTTCGACCAGTCGGCAAGCCGGCTGAAGCGGCTTCAGGGCAATCTCGCCCGTCTCGGCCTGTCCGCCGAAACCCGCAAGGAACGGGCCGAGAAGGTGACGGATGCCGAGGGGTTCGACGCCATTCTTCTGGATGCGCCCTGTTCGTCGACGGGCACGGTCCGGCGGCATCCGGACGTCGTCTGGACGAAATCCTTCGAGGACGTCGCCAAGCTGGCCGGGGTGCAGCGCGGCCTGCTCGATCATGCCGTCACGCTGGTGCGTCCCGACGGCCGGCTGGTGTTTTCCAACTGCTCGCTCGATCCCGAGGAAGGCGAGGGAATGATCGATCGCTTCCTCGCCGATCACCCGGACTGGGCGATCGATCCGGTTCCGGCCGAGCTCCTGCCGGGGCTCACCGAGGCCATCACGGCGCGCGGCGAGGTGCGCACCCACCCTGCAATGTTTGCCGATGGCAACCCGCAGATTGCCGGAATGGACGGCTTCTATGCGGTGGTCCTAAAACGGGTCTGAAACCGATTGTTAACCAAATCGGTCCACTCCTAGATTGAAAGTGGACAGTCCGTGATTTTGCAAATTGTATCCCCGAGCGGGAAACGGACTTGCAACCCGGGACCGCATGCTTGACGTTTTCGCTCTCCGATAGACGCCGAACGACCGGATTTTACCTCACCGAGGCCTGGCAGCGCTTTGCGCGCCGGCTGGCGCTCGGGCGTATTTCGGCCGTGCGCTTCGCGGGGACCGTGCCGAACCGGCTCATCGTCGCGCCCATCGATCTGCGCGTCGCCGATCCGCATATCGCCACCGAAATCTATTATGGCCGCTTTCCCTTCGGCGGCGCCTATATCGACACCGAAGGGGCGAGCCCGTTCCAGATTCCGGCGCCCACGCCCGGGTTCATGGCCGAACTTCACGGCTTCGGGTGGCTCAGGCACATGCGTGCGGCCAATCACGATCTCGCCGCCGCCAATGCCCGCAGTCTCGTTGACGACTGGATCACCGCCCACGGCCGGCAGCTCAATTCCGAGGCGTTCCGCCCCGACATCCTCTCCACCCGGCTGATCGCCTGGTTCTCCCATTCGCCGGTGGTGCTGCGTGGCGCCGATCACGGTTTCTACCGGCGTTTCCTGAAATCGATCGCCCTTCAGGTGCGCTATCTCCGCCATATCGCGACCGCTGTTCCGATCGGGGAGACGCGCTTCCGCGTGCGCATCGCACTCGCCATGGCGAGCCTGTGCCTGCCGGCGGGGCCGAACGCGGTACGCGCTGCGGCGCGCCATCTCGACGAGGAATTCGCCCGGCAGATCCTGCCTGACGGAGGGCACATCTCGCGCAATGCGCAGGTGCTGTTGAACCTGCTCACGGATTTGCTGCCCCTGCGCCAGACATACGTCAATATCGGCTCACGGCTGCCGCCGCGGATGACGCCGGGCATCGACCGCATCTTCACCGGACTGAAATTCTTCCGTCATGCCAGCGGTGAGCTGGCGCTGTTCAACGGTGCGACCACGGTCTCGGCGGATACGCTGATGTCGGTGCTGCGCTACGACGATTCCTCCGGTGTTCCGTTCCGCGAGGCGCCGCATTCGCGCTTCCAGCGGCTCGCCGCCGGCCCCGCGGTGGTGATCGCCGACACCGGACCGCCGCCGCAAGGCGCGATGTCGCGCACCGCCTTTGCCGGTTGCGCCTCCTTCGAACTGTCCTCGGGCAGTGCCCGCTTCATCGTCAATGCCGGCAGCCCCTTCCATCCGAACGAAACCCAGCGGGGGTTTGCGCGGATGACGGCCGCCCATTCCACCGTCACGCTCAACGACACCTCCTCGCTGCGCTATTCGCAATCGGGCTTTCTCGGGCCGGTGGTCATCGGCGGCGTCAGCCGTGTCGAGATCGACAGTCTCGACGCCCCCGACGGGACGACCGGCTTCGCCGTGACCCACGATGGATATGCAGCGCCCTTCGACAAGCTGCACCGGCGCGAATTGCGACTGGCGCCCGACGGACACAAACTGTCGGGCCGCGACCTCATCCTGCGCGCCGGAGGGCGGGTCATTTCGGCCGACGACCAGGACGAGGCGGTGGCCCGTTTTCATGTTCACCCCAATGTATCCATCCATCAGCATGACGACGGCAGCGTGCTCCTGACTGCCGGCGACGGCGAAAGCTGGTCCTTCCGGTGCAACGAGGTATGGCCGGAGATCGAGGACGACGTCCATTTCGCCGATCTCGCCGGCCCGCGCGCCTGCAAGCAGATCGCAGTGGCCTTCACGCCGCGCGATACGCCTGAGATCAGCTGGAGCTTTTCGCGGGTCTCCGGCCGCGACTGAGCGCCCGCCCGCGGTTTCGGGTGGTGAAAGCCGCCGCACGCGGTTTGCACCGCAGGGCCGATGTGCTAACTCCCCGCCATCCTCACCAAGAACAAGCGCCGGTCGTCACCGTAGCCGGCGGCAGGGACGCGCGACATGGCTGTCATTTCCAAGAAGTATCCGGCACCCGATCGGGTGCAGGTCAAGCGGGCATTGCTGTCGGTTTCCGACAAGACCGGGCTGATCGAATTCGCCACACGCCTGTCGAAGGCCGGCGTGGAACTTGTCTCGACAGGCGGCACGGCACGCTCGATCGCCGAAGCCGGGCTTCCCGTCCGCGACGTCTCCGAACTCACCGGCTTTCCGGAAATCATGGACGGGCGTGTCAAGACGCTGCATCCGGGCGTCCATGGCGGCCTGCTCGCGATCCGCGACGACGCCGAACACCGCGCGGCGATGGAAGCGCATGATATCGGCGCCATCGATCTCGCGGTCATCAATCTCTACCCGTTCGAACAGGTCCGCGCCTCGGGCGGCGACTACGCGACCATGGTCGAGAACATCGATATCGGCGGCCCGGCGATGATCCGCGCGGCGGCCAAGAACCATGCCTATGTCGGCATCGTCACCGATCCCGGCGATTACGGCCGGGTGGCCGAAGCAATCGAGACCGACGGCGGCGCGCTGGGCCTCACCCTGCGCAAGGAACTCGCGGCACTCGCCTATGCGCGCACGGCGGCCTATGACGCAGCGATTTCCGGCTGGTTCGCCGAGGCGCTGCAGCTCGAAGCCCCGCGCCACCGGGCCTTTGGCGGCAGCCTGCGCGAGGTGATGCGCTACGGCGAGAACCCGCACCAGACCGCTGCCTTCTATGTCGACGGCAATACCCGGCCGGGCGTCGCCAGCGCCGAACTGCTGCAGGGCAAGCAGCTCTCCTACAACAACATCAACGATACCGACGCGGCCTTCGAACTGGTCAGCGAGTTCGGTCCCGAGAAGCCGGCCTGCGCCATCATCAAGCACGCCAATCCCTGCGGCGTCGCGGTGGGGTCCTCGCTCGTCGCGGCCTATCGCCAGGCGCTGCGCTGCGACCCGGTTTCGGCCTTCGGCGGCATCATCGCCTTCAATGGCGAACTCGACGGCGAGACTGCCGAGGAGATCGTCAAGCTGATGACCGAAGTCATCATCGCGCCTTCGGTCAGCGAAGACGCACGCAAGGTGATCGCGGCCAAGAAGAACCTGCGCCTCCTCGTCACCGGCGCAATGGCCGATCCTGCCGCTCCCGGCATGGCCTTCAAGAGCGTATCGGGCGGTCTTCTGGTGCAGAGCCGGGACAATGGCGTGATCACCCGCGACGACCTCAAGGTGGTGACCAAGCGCGCGCCGAGCGAGCAGGAGATCGCCGATCTCCTCTTCGCCTTCAAGGTCGGCAAGCATGTGAAGTCGAATGCCATCGTCTACGTCAAGGACGGAGCGACCGTCGGCATCGGCGCGGGGCAGATGAGCCGGGTGGATTCGGCGCGCATCGCGGCGCGCAAGTCGCAGGATGCCGCGGAAGCCGCCGGCGAAACCGGCCTGCTGACCAAGGGCAGCGTGGTGGCGTCCGACGCCTTCTTCCCCTTCGCCGACGGTCTTCTGTCGGCGGTCGAAGCGGGTGCGACGGCTGTTATCCAGCCCGGCGGTTCGATGCGCGACGCCGAGGTGATCGCGGCCGCCGACGAGGCTGGCATCGCCATGGTGTTCACCGGCATGCGCCATTTCCGCCACTAGAGCAATTTCGGTTTTGACGGAACCGGCATGATCGAAATGCGTCTATGAACTCAGTCGCGTGCCGCGCCTATCCGTTTACGCCTGAAGGCGAAACGGTCTGATCGCTCCTCTCCTCTCATCGTTTTCCCCGGTCGCAACCAGCTGCGGCCGGGATCTCAGCGGAAGTTCCGTCCCTTGGGCATGACCTGAACGGCGTTCTGCGCGGGCTCCGCGAGAAGGGGCGGGCCTTCGCCTTGCGCCGGCACCGACTGCGACGACTGCTCCGCCTTGAGCTTGCGGGCGGCCAGCGCGCCGGGTTTGCGAAAGACACGGTTCTCCATCACCGGCCTTCGCACCTCGTCGCACCGCGCCAGGCTCTCGACACCGCTTGAATCCGACGGGCCGTCCTCGTCGAGCCAGGCGAGTTCGCCGGACAGGTCGACGATCCGGTCGGCGACGACATGGATGACATTGGATTCGTTCTGCAGCCGGCCTTCCACGCGCACCAGCCGCGATCCCAGCACCTCGCGCCGGAACCGCTCGAAGGTCTTGGGCCAGACGATGATATTGGCGACGCCGGTCTCGTCCTCGATGGTCATGAAGATCACGCCCTTGGCCGAACCGGGACGCTGGCGCACCAGGACCAGCCCGGCTACCACCGCACGCGCGCCGGTGCGCATGGCTTCGAGCCGCTCGTTCGGCACGATGGCCTGCCTGGAAAGACGACCTCGCAGGAAACTCACCGGATGGGCCTTCAGCGAAAAGGAGAGGTAGCGGTAGTCGTTGACCACCTCCTCGCCGGGCGGCATGGCCGGCAGCCGCATTTCGGCCTCGGTCTCGGGCGCGGGCGTCGATCCCGTCTCGAACAGCGGCAACCGCTCGCTGGCGGCGGCCGGATCGAGCGCGCGGGCCGCCCAGAGGGCCTCGCGCCGCGACAGCCCGAGCGAGGAAAAGGCATCCGCATCGGCCAGCCGCTCGACGGTTGCGCGCGTGAGCCCGCCGCGCAGCCAGAGATCGCGGACCGAATCGTAGCCTCGCCCGCGCCGGTCGACGAGCCGGGTCATGTCGGCCTCCGACAGTCCCTTGACCTGGCGAAAGCCGAGGCGCACCGCGTGGCGGGTACGGATCGCGTCTTCCATCCCGTTATGGCGCGAGGCCATGCGCTCGGCGTCGAAGGGGGAGGCTTCCAGCGACGAATCCCAGTCCGACAGGTTGACGTCGACGGGGCGGATTTCGACGCCGTGTTCGCGGGCGTCGCGGATCAGTTGCGCCGGCGCATAGAAGCCCATCGGCTGGGCGTTGAGGATCGCCGCGCAGAAGACGTCCGGATAGAGAGCCTTCATCCAGGCGGAGGCATAGACGAGCAGCGCGAAGGAGGCCGCGTGGCTCTCCGGAAAGCCGTATTCGCCGAACCCCTCGATCTGTTGGAAGCAGCGTTCGGCGAAGGCCTTCTCGTAGCCGTTGGCCACCATCCCGTCGATCATCTTCTTCTGGAAGGTGTGGATGGTGCCGACGCGGCGGAAGGTGGCCATGGCGCGGCGCAGCCGGTCGGCCTCCGAGGGGGTGAAGCCGGCGGCGACGATGGCGATCTTCATCGCCTGTTCCTGGAACAGCGGCACGCCGAGCGTCTTGCCGAGGACGGTGCGCAGCTCCTCCTTGGGGTAGGTGACCGGCTCCTTGCCCTCGCGCCGCCTGAGATAGGGATGGACCATGTCGCCCTGGATGGGGCCCGGCCGGACGATCGCCACCTCAATGACGAGATCGTAGAAATCCTTCGGCTTGAGCCGTGGCAGCATCGTCATCTGCGCCCGGCTCTCGATCTGGAAGACCCCGATCGTGTCGGCGCGCTGGATCATGGCGTAGACGCGCGGGTCTTCCTTCGGAATGGAAGCGAGGCTCAGCGGTTCGTCGTAATGGGAGGCGAGCATCCTCAGCCCGCGCGCCAGGCAGGTGAGCATGCCGAGCGCCAGGATGTCGATCTTGAGAATCCCGAGCGCATCGAGATCGTCCTTGTCCCACTCCACCATGGTGCGGCCCTCCATGGCGGTGTTCATCAAGGGCACCACCTCGTCGAGCCGGTCGCGGGTGATGACGAAGCCGCCGACATGCTGGGAGAGATGGCGGGGAAAGCCGGTCAGGCGGGCGGAATGGTCGAGCACCTGCCGGGTGGTGCGGTCGGCCGTGTCCAGCCCTGCGATCTTCGCCTCGCGCTCGCCCATGGCATCGGACGACCAGCCCCAGACCGAGCCCGAAAGCGCGGAAATGGCGTCTTCCGACAGGCCGAAGGCCTTGCCGACCTCGCGGGCGGCCGAGCGTGCGCGGTAGCAGATCACGGTCGCCGCCAGTCCGGCATGCTCGCGGCCGTAGCGTTCATAGATGTACTGGATCACCTCCTCGCGCCGCTCGTGCTCGAAATCGACGTCGATGTCGGGCGGCTCGCGGCGTTCCGGCGAGATGAAGCGCTCGAAGAGCAGATCGGCGAAGGCGGGATCGACCTCGGTGATGCCGATACAGTAGCAGATGGTGGAGTTGGCCGCCGAGCCGCGGCCCTGGCAGAGAATATCTTTCGAGCGGGCGAAGCGGACGATGTCCCACACCGTGAGGAAGTAGGGGGCGTAGTCGAGCTCGGCGATGAGCTCGAGTTCATAGGCGATCTGCTTCTCCACCCGCTCTGGCACGCCGTCCGGATAACGCGTCTTCGCCCCCTCACGCGCCAGCCGGGCGAGGTGCTCCTGCGGCGTGCCTTCACCCATCCGCTCGTCGGGATACTGGTAGCGCAACTCGTCGAGCGAGAATGTCAGTTCGCCGGCAAAGGACAGCGTCTCGGCCATCGCCTCCGGATGATCGCGCAGCAGCCGCGCCATTTCGTCGGCCCCCTTGAGATGGCGCTCGCCATGGGCCGAGAGCAGGCGGCCGGCGCGGTCGAGCGGCACATGGTTTCGGATGGCCGTCAGCACGTGCTGGTCGGCGCGGCGGGCGGGATCGTGGCAGAGCGCGTCGTTGCTGGCGATGGTTCTCACGCGCCCGGCTCGCGCGATACGGGACAGGCGGGCGAAGCGGATGCTGTCGAAGCCGTCATGGGCGGGCACGAGGGCCAGCCGCACGGCGCGGCCGAATGATGTCTTCAGCCGCCGCAGCAGGGCGGCGAGACTGTCCGCCGCAGCCGTGCCGGTGTCGTCGACCTCCGGGTCCGGTCCGCTTCCCAGCGCGGGCAGGACGGCGAGATTGAGACCTTCCCCCCAGTCCAGGAGATCCTCGAGCCGGAGCAGGCAGGCGCCTTTCTCCGCGCGGCGGTTGCCGAGCGTCAGGAGACGGCAGAGGCGTCCCCAGCCGGCGCGGTCGCGCGGATAGGCCAGGATATCGGGCGTTTCGTCGGCGAAGACGAGACGGGCGCCGGGGTGGAAGACGAGACCGGATTCGCGGGCCGCTACATGGGCGCGCACCACCCCGGCCACGGTGTTGCGGTCGGCCAGCCCGAAGCGGCGCTGGCCGAGGCGGGCGACGGTGACGGCCAGTTCCTCCGGATGCGAGGCCCCCTCGAGGAAGGAGAAATTGCTGCGCAGGCCGAATTCCGCGAAGGTTTCGGGAGGTATGGAGGACCGGCTCATGGTCGCCTCTCACACGAAAAGGCCATGGAGGAACCAGCGCGGGGTGCCGGTCTCGCGCTCGTAGAGCCCCTCGCGGAAGAGCCAGTAGCGGCGGCCGGCCTCGTCCTCGACGCGGTAATAGTCGCGGGTCGGGGCCTCCTCGCCGTCGCGCCACCATTCGGCGGCGATCCGCTCCGGGCCTTCGGCGCGGTTCACCCGGTGACGGGCGTTGCGCCAGCGGAAGATCACCGGCGGTCCCTCGGGCACCGCAGCGATCGCCGTCACCGGTTCGGGCCGGGCGAAGAGCCGCAGCGGTCGGGGCGCGGCTGTGGCCGGCGCGAGCGGAGCCGGGGTCGCCTTGCGGTCTGCGGAGACGGAGATGTGGTCGAGCGCGCGTTCGGGCAGGTGGCTATCCACGGGCAGGGGCAGAAGCACCCGCGACGGACCCAGCCGGGCGGCCAGGCGGTCGGCAAGATCGTGAAAGCCGGGCGCGTCGCCGCCCGCCGCCTCGAAATCGTCCTGCGTGTCGGCGAGGGGCTCTGACACCGGCACGGAGAGGCGGATCAGCTCGAAACCGCAGCCGGCGTCGACATCCTCGCCGATTGCCGCCAGCCTTTCCGAGAAGAGGCGGACGACGCGGGCGGGATCGCGCAGCGGCCGGGCGGTGCCGACCTCGATGCGGCGCACCGCGCCGTCGACCCGGTAGAGCCTGAGTTCGGCCCGCCGCAGACCCGCGCCGCGCCGCGCCAGGGTTTCCTTCAGGCCGATCGCCAGCCGCCCCACCAGATCCTCGATCGCATCGATCTCGCTCACCGGTTCGGCGAGCCGGCGCTCGGTCATGATGTCGGCCACCGGGCGACGCGGTGAGATCGGTTCGCTCTCGCGGCCCTTCATGCGGTCGATGCGGTTCAGCAGTTCGCGGCCGAAGCGGCGGGTGAGCGGCGCGCGCGGGGCCTCGACGAGATCGCCCACCCGCCTGAGCCCGAGGCGGACGAGAGCGGCCGAGACCTGATGCGGCAGCCGCAGAGCCGCTACCGGCAGGCCGGGCATCAGGGTTTCGATTTCCGCCGGTCCGGCGATGCGGCCGGGCTGGTGACGGGCGAGCGCCCAGGCGAGCGCCGGGTTGGGGGCGATCGCGCCATAGGCCTCGAAACCCAGATGGAAGAGCCGGGCCAGACAGTCCGACAGCAGCGCCCTTTCGCCGCCGAAGAGATGGGCGCAGCCGGAAATGTCGAGAAACAGCCCGTCCGGACGGTCGCAGCCGACCAGCGGCGTGTAGCGATCGGCCCAGTCGGCCAGCGCCTCGAGAAGCCGGGCGTCGGCGGCCGGGTCGGCGGGCACCACGTCGAGATCGGGGCAGATGGCGCGTGCCTCGGTCACGCCCTGTCCCGGTCTGAGACCGCGGGCGCGAGCCGCGGGATTGAGTGCCGAGAGCCGCATGGCGCCGTCGGCGTTCTCGGCGCAGGCGAGCGGCCCCGGCTCAGGATGCCCGGCCGAACGCCACCCGTGTCCTGCCCGTGCCCGGCTGATCCGGTCGGTCGGAAGCGTCGGCAGGCAGAGCGCCAGGATCCGCCGCTCGGCCCGCTGCGGCAGCAACCCGACTAAGGGGCCGCCGGATGTGTCGGCCGGGTCCGTCGCCATCCTGCCGGTCGTTGGCGTATCGAGGGTCTCGGAGGAGAAAACGGCTGTCATGGGAAGACCACTCCAGGATGAGGGACAGGGGGGCGGGACGCCGGCTCTTCTCCAGCGTCACGGTGAGGGCCGGGCGGCCGAGGCTTTCGGGCAGCGGTTCGTCCGGGGCGATCAGGCGAGGGGCAGCAGGTGCCGGCGAAACGAGAAAGCGCGCGGGTGCCGCGGTCGCTTCGGCCTCGGCCGATTGCCTGAGCAGGAGAAGCGGCACGGCGCTCTCGCGGCCGCGGAAATGCAGCCGCCGGCTTTCCGTCAGTCCCATGCAGCCGGGATTGCCGCGCAGTTCCAGCACCACTGCGCCGACATCGCTGCCGCTGGCCGCGGTTTCCGCTGCCCAGAGCGCCTCGACCTGATTGCGCGGCCGGACCACCAGGAGCGGTGGAAGCGAGCGGGAGCCGTCACCGGCATGATCGAGCCCTGATCCGAGTTCGGGCAGCAAGCCGAGACATCCCGGCAGCCAGAACTCGCCCCCCTCGCGGCGGGCGGCGGGATCGGCGATCCAGATCACAGGGGCCGGTCGTTTCTCGTCGCGCAGCCGGGCGATCAGCATGGCGGCAAAGCCGGTGGCACCGCCCCAGTCACGGGTTTCTTCGCAGCGAATTTCCGTCAGTCCGCCCGGCGCTAGACCGCCGTCGAGCGCCTCGTCGAAGGCTGCGACACCCAGAGGGTGGCGGCCCTGTCGAGGCAAGGCGTTCAAGGATTTGGCGCCCCCGCCTTCCGTCATGGACGGGTTCGCCACGTGCGGGACGGAATCCGCCTTCGCCTGGCCACCGGACAGGCGATGCTCCTTGCCCTCCATGCGGGCTATGACCTGGCGCAGGGCATGAATCTCCCCTCGCGCCACCTCAGGGGTCGCCACGTCGGCCTCCTTGAATGTTCCTGTTATGTTCCTATCGATTCCAGAGCCCGGAAGAAGAGTCAAGCGGCCCGGATAGGAATTTATTCAAGTGTCTGGATTCGCTTCGGGATTCTTTCGGCCGGTCTTCCCACCGCCCGGAGTCCGGCCGACGATAACCACGATTCGCCGTGAGCCCTCGTAACCACGGCCGAATTGACCTATATGCGCCCCATGACGAGACAGATACGGGACGCGAGCTGATGGCGCGCGTCGACCAGACAGGTGATTGGGAAGGCCGCTATGCGCCGGGATTGAGCGAATTCGAATCCCTGGCGCTGTCGGCCTATGCGCGCCTGCCGGAGAATTTCCGCACGCTGACGATCTCCGATCTCATCATCGAGGTCGAGGATTTCCCGAGCGACGAGATCTTCGAGGATATGGGACTCGAGACGCCCTTCGATCTCCTCGGCCTGTTCGAGGGGCGGGGACTGTCGGAGCGCTTTACCATCGAGACCGGCGAGATGCCCAACCGCATCCGGCTCTACCGCCGTCCTATCCTCGATTACTGGGCCGAGAACGAGGAGACGCTGGGCGACATCATCACCCATGTGCTCATCCACGAGATCGGCCACCATTTCGGCCTGTCGGACGCCGACATGGAGCGTATCGAGGCCGCCGCCGAATAGCGGCCCGATCCCTTAACCGCAGAGTTCGCGGGCGATGTGGTCGAACAGCGCCGCGCCCGGCGCGATCAGTTCGTCCGGGAAGTCGAAATCCGGGTTGTGCAGCCGCGGATGATCCTCGCCCGAGCCGAGCACGAACAGAGCGGTCTTGCCGACACTGCCGAAACGGCCGAAATCCTCCGACCAGCGGAAGGGATCGCCGACCTGTGCCCGCGGGGCGCCCAGCGCGCTTGCGGCCGTCTCGATGAAGGCGACCGCCTCCGCATCGTTGTGGCCGGCCGCGAAATTCTCGAATTTTTCGAAACCCACGCCGAGGCCGCCGGCCTGCGCCAGACGGCGCGCCAGGGTTTCGGCCTCGCTCATCAGCTCGGCCTGAAGATCGTCGTCGATGGCGCGGATGGTCACCCAGATGTCGGCTTCCCCCGGCGAAATGCCGAAGGCCGCCTCGCCGAGCCGCGCATGACTGAGCGTGACCAGCGAATGGCCGACCTGATGACCGAGCGTCCGCGGCAGGTCCGGCAGCGCCTCCATCAGCCGGCCCATCACGGCGGCGGGGCTGACGCCCGCTTCCGGCTGCGCGGCATGCGAGGTGCGGCCCGACAGCCTGATCGCCAGACCTTCCGAGGCGAAGGTGAAGGGGCCGGCGCGCACGCCCACGGCGCCGAGGGGCAGGCCCGGCAGGTTGTGCAGCGCGAAGGCATAATCCGGGCGGATGCGGGCAAAGCGCTGATCGGCGATGACCCCGGCGGCACCCGAACCGGTTTCCTCGGCGGGCTGGAAGAGGAGAACGACCCGGCCACGCGCCGGGCGGTACGCGGCGAGCTTTTCGGCCAGTCCGCAGAGGATCGCCATGTGCCCGTCATGACCGCACAGATGCCCCTTGCCGTCGATCTCCGAGCGCCAGCCGAAGGTGGAGATCTCGGTGATCGGCAGGGCGTCGAGCTCGCAGCGGAACAGGATGGTCGGGCCGTCCCTGCCGCTGTCGTAGATCGCGGCCACACCGTGAGTCCCGAGCCCGGTGACGATCTCGTCGGGGCCGTGGCGCTCCAGTTCGGCGACGATGCGGGCGGCTGTTCTCTCTTCCCCGTCGGAGAGTTCGGGCCTGCGATGGAGGTCGCGGCGAAGCGCGACGAGCCAGTCGGGCGACGGTGTCAGGAAACCGGACATCCTACTGCTCGCCGAGCTTCATGTCGGGCGTATAGTCCTTGCCATCGACTTCCTTGTAGACGGCCTGGCCGCACTGCATCTGCTTGGTCTCGGCGTTGAAGGCATAGGTGGGGGAGCCGTGCAGGAACCAGCCCTTGTTGAGCGCCGCCGTCACCTTGTGACAGAAGCTCGAATCGTCGGGTCCGGTCAGGAAACGGTAGAGTTTCATCGCAAATCTCCTCCTCAGGGTCTTGCCGCCAGCGCATCGGCCTTGGCGATCAGTTTCTCGGCCATCTCCGCATGCAGCCGCTCGACCATGCGGCCGTCGAGGCTAATGACGCCGGCACGGGCGTTTTCCGGCTTCGCGAAGGCTTCGACGATGGCGCGGGCGTCTTCGAGTTTCGCCGGATCGATGCCGAAGGCGCTGTTCGCCGCCTCGATCTGGCCGGGATGTATCAGCGTCTTGCCGTCAAAGCCCATCGCCCGGCCCTCGGCGCATTCGGCGGCAAACCCGGCCTCGTCGCGGAAATCGTTGTAGACGCCGTCGAGCACGTCCAGACCATAGGCGCGGGCGGCGATCACGATCTGCATCAGCCAGGGGACGAGATAGGGTCGTCCGGGCAGGGACGCCACACGGGTTTCCTTGATCAGGTCGTTTGTTCCGGTCACGAAACAGTCCAGCCGGCAACCGGGCGTACGGGCGGCGCGGGCGATCAGTCCGGCATTCATCACCCCGCGCGGGGTCTCGATCATCGCCCAGAGCCTCACGTTTTCCGGGGTATCCGCCTGGTCGAGGGCGTCGTCGATTGCCGCGATGTCGTCCGGATCCTCGACCTTGGGGATGAGGATGGCGTCGGGGGAGAGGCCGCGCGCGACCAGAAGATCCTCGCCGCCCCAGGGGCTTGAAAGCGAATTGATGCGGATGATGGTCTCGCGGCCGCCGCCGATCGGCTCCGACAGTTCGGCGCGAAGCGTGTCGCGGGCCTCGCCCTTGGCGCCGGGGGCGACGGAATCCTCGAGATCGAAGATCACCGCATCGCAATCGAGCGTCCGCGCCTTGGCGACCGCGCGGGCATTGCCGCCGGGGACGTAGAGGACGGACCGCCGCGGACGGACCGGGCGCTGGAACGGATTCGAAGGCATGCGGGGAGTCATGCCCGCCCACCGGACATCTTTCAAGCGGCGATCTCTCACGCATCGTTACACCGGCAGGGCTCCCGGGGCGTGGTCGGATGCCGCAGGCGCCTATTCCGGGCGCATCACCGGTTGAAGAGGCGGGGAAAAATCCCCACATTCGACGGGTACAAAGGGACACAAGACATGAAACGCATCCTTTTCGCCGTCTTATCCATCGCGCTCGCCGCCTTCGCGCTGGCAAGTTTCGCAGCGGTCAGCATGCTGGCCTTTGCCGCCATCGCCACGCTGACGCTCGCCGGCGCCACCCGCGCCATGCTGCAGCGACCGCAGGCGAGGCCCGCCTATGCCCGTGCCGAGACCGGCCGGACCCGCGACGAGCGGATCGCCCGCGTCTGGAACGACGGCCGCGGCACCATCATCGATATGTAGGCCGGATTGACCTGCATCCGGCCGGGATCCGTCCCGGCCGCGTTTTCGCTGTTTGCAGCCCGGCGCTCGACAGGGGCATGATCTCGTTGCCGGCTCCGGTTCCGGGCCATTGACGCGACCCCCTTCTTTTTCCCGAATGCATTTGCTAAAGCGGTCCGAGCTAATGACAGGACCAAGGCCATGGAAAAATTCACTCGTCTGACCGGCGTTGCCGCGCCCTATCCGGTGGTCAACATCGACACCGACATGATCATCCCGAAGGATTACCTGAAGACGATCAAGCGCACCGGCCTTGGCAAGGGCCTCTTCGCCGAGGCGCGCTACAACGAGGACGGTTCGGAGAATCCGGATTTCGTGCTCAACAAGCCGGCCTACCGCAACGCCCAGATCCTGGTGGCGGGCGACAATTTCGGCTGCGGTTCGTCGCGTGAGCACGCGCCCTGGGCGCTTCTCGACTTCGGCATCCGCTGCGTGATCTCCACGAGCTTCGCCGACATCTTCTACAACAACTGCTTCAAGAACGGCATCCTGCCGATCGTGGTCTCTCAGGACGAGCTCGACAAGCTGATGGACGACGCTGAACGCGGCGCCAACGCCACGCTGTCGGTCGATCTGGAGGCCCAGGAAATCCATGGACCTGACGGCGGCACGATCAAGTTCGAGATCGACGCCTTCAAGAAACACTGCCTGCTCAACGGTCTCGACGATATCGGCCTGACGCTTGCCAAGGCTTCGGAGATCGCCGCATACGAGAGCAAGCTGGCCAGCGAGCGCAGCTGGGCTTAAGTCAAACACCTCCCCGGCCGGGGGAGGAGGACGGCCGCCGACGGGTTCGGCATGCTGTTTCCCGGTCAGGTGGAAAGTACAGTCAAGGAGAGTTCCGGCATGAGTGACGAAATCGAGAAGAAGGTCGTTTCGATCATTGCCGCAGTCAGTCCGCGTGACGAAAGCGAAATCACGACGGCATCGGAACTCGACGAACTCGAGATCAATTCGCTCGAACTCACCGAAGTGGTGATGGATCTCGAAGACGAGTACGACGTCCATGTCGACCTCAACACCGCCGAGGCCTGGGAATCGCTGAAGACGGTCGGCGATGTCGTTGCCCTGATCAAGGAACTGCTCGCAGAGAAATCGGCGAACTCATGACGCGCACACGCGTCGTCATCACCGGACTGGGTGGTATCTGCTCGCTCGGACGAAATGCCGAGGAAATCTGGACCAACATGAAGGCCGGCCACGACGGCAGCGGTGAGCTGCCGATCGAGCGCCGCGACCTCAAGGTCGACATCGTCTATCCTCTGATGGATCGCATGGAAGAGGACGGCATCGATCCGCGCCGCAAGGTGGCGATGGGCGAATTCAGCCGTCTCGCCGTCATATCGGCCCGTCAGGCCATGGCGCAGTCCGGTCTGTCAGCCGGTGATTTCGACGAATTGCGCGCCGGTGCAGTGATCGGCACTGGTATCTACGGCGCCGACGCCGTCGACGAAAGCTATCGCGACATCCTCGAGCGCGGCAAGAAACGCACCCACATCCTCACCGTTCCGCGCGCCATGCCCGGCGCGCCGGCGGGCCAGGTATCGATGGATATCGGCCTGCGCGGCCCGGTCTTCGGGGTCACCTCGGCCTGTACCTCCGGCAATCACGCGCTGATCTCGGCGGTCGACCAGATCCGCCTCGGCCGTGCCGACGTGATGCTCGCCGGCGGCACCGACACGCCGCTCGAACACGGGGTGCTGAAGGCCTGGGAAGCGCTGCGGGTGTTGGCGCGCTCGAAATGCCGGCCGTTCTCGGCCAATCGCGACGGGCTGCTGCTCGGCGAAGGCGCGGCAGTCGCCGTCATCGAGAGCTACGAACACGCCAGGGCGCGTGGCGCCACCATTCTGGCCGAAATCCTCGGGAGCGGCCTGTCGGGCGATGCCTCCGACATCGTTACCCCGACGGTGGAAGGTCCCGCCCAGGCGATCCGCAACTGCCTGGCCGACGCGGGCCTCTCCGCCGATGCCGTCCATTACGTCAACGCGCACGGAACCGGCACCCAGGCCAACGACAAGACCGAGACGAAGGCCATCCGCGCAGCCCTCGGAACTGCGGCGGACAGCGTCTCCGTCTCCTCGACCAAGTCGATGCACGGCCACTGCCTCGGCGGTTCCAGCGCCATCGAGATGATCGCCTGTGTCGGCGCGCTGCGCGAAGGCATCGTGCCGCCGACGATCAATTACGAGGCCGAGGATCCCGACTGCAATCTCGACGTCACGCCGAACGACGCGCGCGAACGCGAGGTCCGGGTGGCGATTTCCAACGCCTTCGCCTTCGGCGGCACCAACGCCGTGGTGGCTTTCGGCAAGGTGTGACACCGGCCGGCTTCCGTCGCCGCGCCTCCGGCGGTCGAGGGGACACGCAGCCATGAAAAGCCTTTCTATCGCGATCATCGGAGCAGGTGTCGGCGGGCTCGCCGCAGCCGTCCTGATGCGCCGGCAGGGGCATCGCGTCACGGTGTTCGACCAGTTCGACGCACCGGCTCCGGTCGGCTCCGGTCTCGTCATCCAACCGGTCGGCCTCGCGGTGCTCGACTATATCGACCTCGGCATGGGCGCCCGCAAGCTGGGCGCACCCCTCAAAAGACTGCTCGGTCGTTCGGCCCGAACGGGGCGGCGGGTGCTCGATGTCGCCTATGGCGATGTCCCCGGGCTCGGCATCCACCGCGCGACGCTGTTCGATCTCCTCTTTCGCGCGGCAATCGGGGCAGGCGCAGAGCTTCGCACCGGTGCGCGTGTGGAGGCGTTTTCTGCCGGTCGACTGACCCTGAAGGGCGGAAACGAAGCAGGTCCCTTCGAGCTGACGATCGATGCGTCGGGCGCATCCTCGCGTCTCTCGCCCCTTCAGGCGCGGCCGCTGTCCTTCGGCGCGATCTGGGGGACGGTGGACTGGCCCAACGGCACCGACCTGCCTTTCGACGAACTGTCCCAGCGCTATCGCCATGCGGACAGGATGATCGGCATCCTCCCCGTCGGTCGGCTGCCGGATGGCGGAGTACGGAAGGCCGCGCTCTTCTGGTCGCTACCGCGCGACGGCCATGCGGCATGGATTGCGGCAGGGCTTCCGGCCTGGAAGGAGGAGGCGACGGCCTTGTGGCCGGGGCTCGAACCCTTCATCGCGCAGATCACCCATCCCGAAGCCATGACCATGGCGCGCTACAGCCACGGCACGCTCCGTCGGCCCTTCCAGCCCGGCCTCGCCTTCATCGGCGATGCGGCTCATCGCGCCAGCCCGCAGCTCGGGCAGGGCGCCAACATGGCTCTTCTTGATGCCTTCGCGCTCGCCCATTGGCTGGAGCGCGAAGAACCGGACGTCGCGATCAAGTCCTATGCGGCCAGCCGGCGCTGGCATGTGGGCCTCTATCAGCTTGCTAGCGCCGTGCTGACCCCCGCCTATCAGAGTGAAAGCCGCGTGCTGCCGTTCATCCGCGACAATCTCCTGTTCCCGCTCAGTCTCGTTCCGCCGGTGCCGGCGCTGCTTTCCCGTCTGGTTGCCGGCACCCTGTTGTCGCCGGCCGGCGGTGTGCCCCTGAAACTGCCGGCGGGCCAGGACGTCTGCGATGCCCAAAGCGGCTTCCATCCGGCGGTGGAAGGCTCTAAGAACAGCGCCGAACACAAAAACCAGCCTGAGGCTCTTCCATGACGACACGCAAACTCTTCCTGCTTCCCGGCGACGGCATCGGCCCCGAGGCCATGGCCGAGGTCCGCAAGCTCATCGACTTCATGAACGCGGAAGAAGCCGCCGGTTTCGAAACCGACGAGGGCCTGGTCGGAGGTTCGGCCTATGACGCGCATGGCGCGGCGATCTCGGATGCCGACATGGACAAGGCGATGGCCGCGGATGCGGTGCTGTTCGGCGCCGTCGGCGGTCCCAAGTGGGACAGCGTGCCCTACGAGGTCCGCCCGGAAGCCGGACTCCTGCGCCTCCGCAAGGACATGGAGCTTTTCGCCAATCTGCGGCCGGCGATCTGCTATCCGGCGCTGGCCGCGTCCTCTTCGCTGAAGCCCGAGGTGGTCGAGGGGCTCGACATCCTCATCGTGCGCGAACTCACCGGCGGCGTGTATTTCGGCGAGCCGAAGGAGATCATCGATCTCGGCAACGGCCAGAAGCGCGGTATCGACACCCAGGTCTACGACACCTACGAAATCGAGCGCATCTCTGGCGTGGCCTTCGAACTGGCGCGCACCCGCCGCAACGAAGTCTGCTCGATGGAAAAGCGCAACGTCATGAAGTCGGGCGTGTTGTGGAACGAGGTGGTGACCGCCACCCACAAGGCGAAATATTCCGACGTGAAGCTCAGCCACATGCTGGCCGATGCCGGCGGCATGCAGCTCGTGCGCTGGCCCAAGCAGTTCGACGTCATCGTCACCGACAACCTGTTCGGCGACATGCTGTCGGACGTCGCCGCCATGCTGACCGGTTCGCTCGGCATGCTACCGTCCGCCTCGCTCGGCGCGCCCGATCCGAAGACCGGCAGCCGCAAGGCGCTCTACGAGCCTGTCCACGGCTCGGCTCCCGACATCGCCGGGCAGGGCATCGCCAACCCGATCGCCATGATCGCATCGTTCGCCATGTGCCTGCGCTACTCGTTCAACATGGTCGCCGAAGCCGATCGTCTGGAAGCGGCAATCTCGAGCGTGCTCGATTCCGGCCTGCGCACCGGCGACATCATGTCCGACGGCTGCACCAAGGTCTCGACCGCCGAAATGGGTGATGCGGTGGTGAAGGCCTACGCGGCCTGATCCTTCCGGGTCTTTCAGCCCGATTCAGACGAACCCGACAAAGCGCCCGGCGACGAGCACGCCGGGCCACACGGCCGCAGAAACCACCGCCGTCACACGACGCGCGGCGGGCGCCGCCTCATAAATGGCGATATTGGCAAGCGCCAAAGCTATAAGCCCCATTTTTATCAGGAAGGCCGGATTGGCGGCATAGTCGACGGGCTTGACCGCGAAGAGCGACAGCCCGCTGACCACCATCACACCAAAGGTCACAGCTGCCAGCCGGCGATAACGGTTCCGGGTGTCGTGGTTTCTCCCGCCCACCCGATGCATCAGCCAGACGAGCGTCACCAGTCCGCCGGCGCCCAGAATGTGCAGGGCGCTGACCAGCGGATAGGCGACGAAGGACGTTCTCAGCCAACCCGACAGCGGGAAGGCGGCGATGGTGTCGAGGGTCGTCGAAATCACGGCCCGTCAGATGTCTGAGGCGCGGCGCGGATAGACGTCGTAATCGGTGCCGTCGATGGTTACGCGCACGGCCTTCATCCGCCGTTCGCCTTCGTCCTGCGAGCGATTGCCGATGGCGATCACCTCCTTGCCGGGCGCTGCGATCTCCTCGCTGAAGCCGGTCGCGGTGGTGCGGCTCGGCGGGGCGAGTTCCACCCGCCAGGTTTCACCGTCGGCATTGACGTCCATTGTGGCGTGGGGATTGCCCACGTAAACGGCGGTGATCTCGCCTTCGAGCCGGAAGAAGCCGGATTCGGTCCACGACCAGCCGTGATGGGCCAGTGCGGGCGCGGCTGCGAGTGTGGCGAGCCCGGCGGCCATCATGCCGGCGCGGGCGGTACGGGGCAGGCGATCGAGAAAAGTGGTCATGTCGTCTCTCCGTGTTGCGGCATCGCGGGACGCGGAAGATCGCCCCCCGGGATTGCTACCCTTCTAGGCTAGGGCGGAATGCGGCATTGACGAGGCCCGCTCCGATCAAGCCATCGTGTTCGCGCTCCACGCCGGCCTGCCTCCAGATGCGGTGTCATTGACTTTCAGCCGCCTTTGGATCATGAAGGCAGCCGCCATGACCACGATCAAGACCAAAACCACGATCTGACCGCGTCCGCCCCACACTCTCCCGGGGGCGGGATGAGTGGCGCTTGACCAAAAGCAAGGGGGAGAACGGAGCAAGGTACCATGGGTTTCAAAATCGCAATCGCCGGGGCCACCGGCAATGTCGGCCGGGAGATGCTCAACATCCTCGCCGAACGCAACTTTCCGGTCGACGAAGTTTTCGCGCTGGCCTCCAGCCGCTCGGTCGGCACCGAGGTCTCCTTCGGCGACAAGACGCTGACCGTGAAGAACCTCGAAACCCACGACTTCTCCACCACCGACATCTGCCTGATGTCGGCGGGCGGTACCGTGTCGCAGAAGTTCTCGCCGAAGATCGGCGCCGCCGGCTGCGTCGTCATCGATAATTCCTCGGCTTGGCGTTACGACGCCGAGGTGCCGCTCATCGTTCCGGAAGTGAACCCCGACGCGATCGACGGCTTCCGCAAGAAGAACATCATCGCCAACCCGAACTGCTCCACCGCCCAGCTCGTCGTCGCGCTGAAGCCGCTGCACGACAAGGCGAAGATCAAGCGCGTGGTGGTGTCGACCTACCAGTCGGTTTCCGGCGCCGGCAAGGATGCCATGGACGAGCTGTTCAACCAGACCCGCGCTGTCTTCGTCGCCGATCCGATCGAGAACAAGAAGTTCCCCAAGCGCATCGCCTTCAACGTCATTCCCCACATCGACGTCTTCATGGAAGACGGCTACACCAAGGAAGAGTGGAAGGTTCTCGCCGAGACCAAGAAGATCCTCGATCCGAAGATCAAGGTCACCTGCACGGCGGTGCGCGTGCCGGTGTTCATCGGCCATGCGGAATCGGTCAACATCGAGTTCGAGAACGAGATCACCGCCGACGAGGCCCGCGACATCCTGCGCGAGGCGCCGGGCTGTCTGGTCGTCGACAAGCACGAGCCGGGCGGCTACGTCACGCCTTACGAGAGCGCCGGCGACGACGCCACCTACATCTCGCGCATCCGCGAGGACGCCACCGTCGAGAACGGGCTCAATATCTGGGTTGTCTCGGACAACCTGCGCAAGGGTGCGGCGCTCAACACGATCCAGATCGCCGAACTTCTGGTCAACCGTGGCCTACTCAAGAGCCAAGCCGCCGCCTGATCCGGTCTCAATTGCCCATGAGAAAGGCCCGCACCGGTTGCGGGCCTTTCTTTTCTTCCCCATCGTGACTTTCGGTCGCATTGCTGGCAATGTTCGCGCGGGGCAGAATCGCCAGATAATCCGAGGTTTTGAAACATGATCAGGCACGGTCGCCGCCGGTTTGGAATCCTAGCAGCCGCAGTTCTCGCGGTGGGTCTCTCATCGCCCGCGGTTGCCGCGCAGTGCGGCAACTCCGCAGGCGGGTTCAATACCTGGATCGGACAGTTCAAGGCCGAGGCCGCGAGCCAGGGCGTCTCCCAGCGCACGCTCGACAAGGCCTTCAAGAATGTCCGCTATGCGACGAAGACGATCAGTCTGGATCGCAACCAGCACAGTTTCAAGCTCTCGCTCGAGCAGTTCATGGCCAAGCGCGGCGCCAACGCCATCATTTCGCGCGGCAAGGGGCTGAAGAAATCCAACGCCGCCCTCTTCGCCGCCATCGAGAAGCGCTACGGCGTACCCGCCGGTCCGCTGATCGCGATCTGGGGCATGGAGAGCGGTTTCGGCTCGTTCATGGGCAACCAGCACACCATGTCAGCCGTGGCCACACTCGCCTATGACTGCCGCCGCTCGGCCTATTTCACCGACCAGCTCTATGCGCTCCTCAACCTGATCGAGCGCGGCTGGATCAGCCCCGACTTCAAGGGCGCGGCGCATGGCGAGATCGGCCAGACCCAGTTCCTGCCGCGCAACGTGATCAATTACGGCGCCTCGGGCGACGGCAACCGGTCGGTGGACCTTCGCTCGAAGGCCGATGCTCTGGCCTCGACCGCCAACTTCCTGCGTGCCCATGGCTGGCAGCGCGGCGCCGGTTACCAGCCGGGCCAGGCCAATTTCCGCGCCATCCAGGGCTGGAACGCCGCCGGCGTCTACCAGAAGGCGATCGCCATCATCGGCGCGCAGATCGACGGCAGCTGAAACAAGCCGAATTTGTAACGGACGCTGCGCCGGGGCTCAGAATCCGTCGCAGCTTTCGCTGGCGGTCGTCTGGACGCTGCCTGTGATCCTGCCCTCGGCAAAGGTGAAGCTTTCGCGCGTCATCAGTTCGTTGGACGGGAAGCGGTAGCAAACCAAGGCGCTGGCTTCGCTCTCGCTCAGGGCCGCGTCCGGATCGAGCTTCCAGTCGAAGCGGGTGCCTTCCGTGCTGTCCTGCCATTCACCGAGCGATTCCAGAAATTCGGCCTTCGTCTGGACGATCCCGAGATCGTCGAGGCGAATTTCGGCGTTGTCGGCGAGAAGATCCGCCAGCGCGTCGGCATCGGCGTCAAACAGGGCCGGGTACCATTTTTCGAGCACGGGAGATGTCGGAGCCGCGAATACGGGTGCCGCGAGGCTCGCGGCAACGATGAACGAGAGAAGCAGTCTGCGCATCGGGTCCTCCACTTTGCTGCGGCGTTGCCCGACGGTCCCGCTCAGGCGGCGCGGAGCTCCGGGCGGATGAAATCGCCGCTGTCCTTGTCCATGATCCACAATTCGCCGGTCGAGATGTCGAACCAGGCGCCGTGGATCTGAAGTTTTCCCTTGTCCTCGAGGATCTTCACGCAGGGGAAGGTCCTGAGATTGGCGATCGAGTTGCGGATGGAAATGCGCTCCATGGCGGTCTCCCGCTCTGTACTCGTCATCAGGCTCGAGTCCTGGATCTTCTCGGCCGCGGGCTTGAGCAGGCTGATCCACTGGCCGATGAAGTCGCCGGGCGAGAGCGGCTTGGCGGCCGGATCGAGGCTGGCGGCGATACCGCCGCAGCGGCCGTGACCCATGACCAGGATGTTGCGGATCTTGAGCGCCTGGACAGCGAATTCCAGCGCCGCCGAGGTCGAGTGGTAACTGCCGTCCGGCTCGTAGGGCGGCACCAGATTGGCGACGTTGCGGACGACGAAGAGTTCGCCCGGGCCGCAATCGAAGATCGTCTCCGGGGCCGCGCGGGAATCGCAGCAGGCGATCACCAGCGTGTGCGGCTCCTGACCGGTCTCGGCAAGCTGTCTGTAGCGGGCGCGTTCTGCCGTGTAGCGGCCGGTCATGAAGGTCTGGTAGCCGTCGAGAAGGCGGTCGGGGAAATTGCTCATGCTAGCCAGATAGCCGTGTTTGACGGTCAGATCAATCTTTCCGGAAGGCACCGGATCAGCCATGGATGGCGATCGGGATACCGTGGGCGTCGCGGCCGGGCGGGTCGGGCCATGGCCGCGTCAGGCCGTCCCGATGTCGCGCGGCGACCAGCAGATTGACGGCCGCGTCGACACGATCGTCGGCTGCCACGCCGCGAGGAAGCGGGTCATCGAAGAGCGTGGTCGCAAGGCCCCGTGCGGCAAGAAGCGCGATGCGCTCGGCGATACCGTCCGGATTGACGCGCCCCCTGATCTTCTTCGGCGTCGTCATCGGCCGCATGCCGTTGAGCACGCAGAAGCCGAATTCCGGATGACATTCGATCACCCGGTGGCGGAGACCTTCGTCGGCCTGGAGGCACCGGTCGATCTCGAGAATTTTCGGAAACAGATAGAAGGCCTGTTTCGAGACCTTTCGCGGCGGATCGGAGGTCGCCAGTGCCGCGTCGCAGGCGCTCCTATAGTCCGGAGTCTCGACAGCTTGCCGCGCCGGAATCGAAAAGACGCTCGACTGGCGCTGGCCGAGAAAAGGCCGCACCGCCTGTTCGGGTCCGCGGCCGCCGCCGCTCACCCGGTCGGGCAGGCCGATCGGCATGTCGACGGCGATGATGGTGGCGGGGTCGAGAGCCGTTAGAAGACCCGAAAAATCGGAGAAAACGGATATCCGTGGCATCTCTGGCACCCCGTGCACGGCCACCCAGCCGCCGCGGCACCCGTCGACGCCGCAGACCGGCGTATCGGGATCGAAGCTCATCGTCCGGCGGGTTTGGGCCCGGCGACGACCCGGCGCATGTGGATCATGGCCATCGGCGTCTTCAGGCTCTGGGCGTCGGTTTCGAGCGTCAGTTCGTCGGCGCCGCGCCGGGCGGTGCGTGCCAGCACCTCGAACACCGCGCCGGTGGCGAGCCGCAGGGCCTTCTCGCCCGTATTGCCTTCGATCAGCCTTGCCAGAAAGGTTGCCGCGAGGAGATCGCCGAGCCCGTTGGGCGGATCGGGGATGATGCGGTGCTCGGCCATGTGCACCTGGTCGCCCTCCACCAGCATCGTGCCGGTATTGCCCTTCATCATGGCGAAGGCGGAGGTAACGAGCACGCGCGCCGGGCCCAGCGTCTGTGCGGCGGCCACGAGCGTCGCGGTGTCGGGAATGGGGGCGCCGCTCAGCCAGCCGAGTTCGAAGATGTTGGGGGTCGTCACGTCGGCAAGCGGGATCAGCCGGTCGCGGATGCCTTCGGCGACCGGTTCCGGCACGTAAAGCCGTTCGCCGTCACCCATGACCGGATCGCAGAGATAGATCGTGCCGGGATTTTTCGCTTTCACCGCCTCGACGAGCCGGGCAATCGGCTCGATCTGGGCGACGTCGCCGATATAGCCGGTCAGGATTGCGCCGATCTCGCCGATCCAGGGCGCTCCTGCAAGATCGTCGGCAAGCAGGGAGAATTGTTCCGTATCCGGAACAATTCTCGTGGCTCGGGAATGGCCCGGATGCCACGGAAGAATGACGGTCGGCAGCGCCCAGACCGGGAAGCCGAGCGATTCGAGGGCGAAGACCGCCGCCCGATTGCCCACAGAGCCGCGCACCACATGGCTCGACACCACAAGAACCGCCGGATTGCGGATTTCCTCCTGCGCGCCGGTCAGGCTCATCACAGAACTCCGAAGATCAGCCAGAGCACCAGTCCGACGAAGGCGACGGCGGCCAGACCGCGTCCGATGCGTGTTCCCCAAACCTCGGCCGGGTCGGTCTGGTCGGCGTCGGTGGCGCTGAAATGGCGACGCAGACCGTCCGTCGAACGTTTCAGCAGCGGGCTCGCCGAGAGATTGCCCTGCGCGGAGAGCCTGTCGAGCTCCTCGCGTGCCTTACGGCTGGTTTCGTCCTGGTCGTTCATGGTCCGCTCCATGCGATCTCGGCGGTTCCTCTCCTAGCACATGCGCGGGCCGCGGCAAGGCCGAGACCCAGCGCGGGAGCACCTTCAGGTCCGTCCACCGGCTTCTGCCAGACCCTTGGTTGTTTTGTTCGGGCTGTCATGTAATCTCGCTGAAAGTCGGATAAACAACTGCCGCAGCCGCGCGGAAGCCCTTTCCCGCGGCCAGAACAAATCCGGCAGGCGGGGGAGGACGATGTGACATCCACGCATGACAACGCGGTCGCCGAGATCCTGAAGGACGTCAAGAAGGCCGTGGCCGAACTCGACGAAGCCACAGTCGATCCCGATATGCTGTTTTCCGGCGCAAGCCCCGACGATCTGGCGCAATACACGCCCGAGGATCTCGCTCGAATCGCTGTTCGGTCGGAGCAGGAGATCAGGGCCTGGGACGGCAAGATGCCCCGCATCTCGCTCATCGAGCCCGACGACGTGTCCTGCGACGACCGGCCCGTCTCCATTCTCTGCATCACCACCGGCAACAAGCCGTTCCTCTATGATTCGGTCATGGGCGAGGTGACCTCGCAGGTCCGCGAAGTTCTCTTGACGACCCACCCGATCCTCTATGTCCGCGACGGCGAGCCGCTGAAGCTCTACCGGCCGGGAATCGACCGGTCGAAGGAGAACACGGTCAGCCACATCCAGCTGCACATGCCGCGGCTGGGCCAGAAGGCCGGCGAGGCGCTGGTGGAGCGGATCGGGTTCGTGCTCGGCCAGGTCCGCGGCGCCGTCCAGGACTGGAAGGCGATGGTGCTGAGGATCGATTCGGCCGCCGCCGATCTCGCCTATCTGCGCGTCGACGAGAATCAGGTGGATTCGCGCGACGAGGCGCTCGCCTTCCTCTCGTGGCTGCGCGACGACAATTTCACCTTCCTCGGCATGCGGGAATACATCTATTCCGAGGAGGGCGGCAGCGGCGAGCTCTCCCGCGCCGGCTCGCGCGGCCTCGGCATCCTCGCCGATCCCGACGTTCTCGTGCTGCGGCAGGGCAAGGACCAGGTGATGACGACGCCGGAAATCCTCGATTTCCTGCACGGGCCGGATTTCCTCATCGTCACCAAGGCCAATGTTCGCTCTGTCGTCCACCGCCGCGCGCATATGGACTATATCGGCATCAAGCGGTTCGACGAGGAGGGCAATGTCACCGGCGAGTTGCGGGTGGTCGGCCTCTTCACCTCCACCGCCTATACGCGGTCGGTGACCGAGATCCCGCTTCTGCGCTCGAAGATCGCCCGGGTGATCGACAATTTCGGCTACGACCCGGACAGCCATTCGGGCAAGCTTCTGCTCAACACGCTCGAATCCTATCCCCGCGACGAACTCTTCCAGATCGATGCCGACCTGTTGACGCGGTTCTGCCGGAAGATCAACGAACTCGCCGACCGGCCGCGGGTGCGGGTACTGCCGCGCATCGACCGCTTCGATCGTTTCGTATCCGTTATGGTCTACGTGCCGCGCGACCAGTACGATTCCAGCGTGCGCGAGAAGATCGGCACCTATCTCAAGGTCGCCTATAACGGCCGGCTCTCGGCCTATTACCCGTCCTTCCCCGAGGGCGGAGTGGCGCGCGTTCACTTCATCATCGGGCGCTACGAGGGCAAGACGCCGCAAATCCCGCACGACCAGCTCGAGCGCGACATCAAGGCGCTCGTCGCGCGCTGGGAGGACGAATTCTCCGCCATCGGCGGCGAGGCGTCAGACCGCATCTTCGTCAGCCAGTCCTACAAGGAGCGCTACAATCCGCGCACGGCGGTGGGTGACATCGCCGATATCCGCGGCTGTCTGGAAGCCGAAGGCGGGCTGAAGATCGCGCTCTACCGGCAGGAAGGCGATGCCGAAGACCATCTCGGCCTCAAGATCTTTCATGCCGATACGCCGCTGGCGCTCTCCCGGCGTGTGCCGCTTCTGGAAAATCTTGGTTTCCGGGTGATCAGCGAGCAGACCCACGAACTCGCGGTCGGCGGCACGGCCGATTCGCGGCGCGCGGTTCTGCTGCATGACATGGAGGTTGCGCGCGCCGACGGGCTCGATTTCGATCTGGAATCCGATGCCGAGCGGCTGAAAGACGCCTTCCTGCGCATCTGGCGTGACGAGATCGACAATGACGGCTTTAACCGCCTCGTCGTCCGCGCTGGGCTGAGCGCCCGCGAGGCCATGGTGCTGCGCGCCATCGCGCGCTACCTGCGCCAGGCCGGCATGCACTATTCGCAGGACTACATTTCCGACACGCTGTCGCGCTATCCCGGCATCTCGGTAAAACTGTTCGAATTGTTCCGGACCCGTTTCGAACTCGATCTGGGCGACGTCAGCCGCGAGGAGGGTCTGGAGCGCCTCTCGGTCTCCATCGAGGAGGACCTCGCCGACGTTCCGAGCCAGGACGACGACCGGATATTCCGGCGGTTCGTCAACGCCATCTCCTCGATGCTCAGGACCAATTATTTCCAGCGCGACGCGGACGGCCTTCCGCGTCCCAACGTTGCTTTCAAGTTCGATCCGCGCGAACTCGAGGGCCTTCCCGAACCGCGCCCGTTCCGCGAAATCTTCGTCTATGGCGCCCAGGTCGAGGGCGTGCATCTGCGTTTCGGTCCGGTCGCCCGTGGCGGGCTGCGCTGGTCGGACCGCGCGCAGGATTACCGCACCGAGGTTCTGGGTCTGGTGAAAGCCCAGCAGGTCAAGAACGCGGTCATCGTGCCGGTCGGGGCCAAGGGCGGCTTCTATCCGAAAAGGTTGCCGACGGACGGCGGCCGCGAAGCGGTCTTCGAAGCCGGCAAGGATGCCTACAAGCTCTTCATCCGCACGCTACTCTCGGTCACCGACAATCTCGACGGCGACACGGTCGTCCCGCCCGCCGACACGGTGCGCCACGACGGCGACGACCCCTATTTCGTCGTCGCCGCCGACAAGGGCACGGCGACCTTCTCCGACACTGCCAACGCCATCAGCCAGGAACTCGACTTCTGGCTCGACGACGCTTTTGCGTCCGGCGGGTCGGCCGGATACGACCACAAGAAGATGGGCATCACCGCGCGGGGCGCCTGGGAAGCGGTCAAGCGGCACTTCCGCGAGATGGACATCGACATCCAGACAGAACCCTTCACGGTGGCCGGCATCGGCGACATGTCGGGCGACGTGTTCGGCAACGGCATGCTGCTCTCGGAGAAGATCCGGCTGGTTGCCGCCTATGACCACCGCGACATCTTCATCGATCCGGATCCAGATTGCGAAGCCGGCTTTGCAGAACGCAAACGCCTGTTCGACCTGGCGCGCACCAGCTGGCAGGATTACGACAAGGAGAAGATGGCGGCAGGCGGGATGATCATCCCGCGGTCGCTGAAATCGGTCGAGCTGACGGAGCAGGCGGCGCAGGCCATCGGCATGGAACCGGGGCGCACCACGCCGCAGGAGATCATGTCGGCAATCCTGAGAATGGACGTCGACCTCCTCTGGTTCGGCGGTATCGGCACCTACATCAAGGCCGCCGGCGAATCCGACGCCGAGGTGGGCGACCGGGCCAACGACGTCATCCGCGTGACCGCCGACGAGGTCGGCGCCAAGGTTATCGGCGAGGGCGCCAATCTCGGCGTCACGCAGAAGGGCCGCATCGCCTTCGCCGCCCGGGGCGGACGCTGCAACTCCGACGCCATCGACAATTCGGCCGGGGTCAATTCCTCCGACGTCGAGGTCAACATCAAGATCGCGCTCGCCAACGCCATGCGCGAGGACCGGCTGACGCGGGAGAACCGCAACGTGCTCCTTGCCTCGATGACCGACGAGGTCGCGGGCCTGGTTTTGCGCAACAACTACCTGCAGACGCTCGCCATCTCGCTCGCCGACCAGGAGGGGCTTGCCGGCCTGTCGGAACAGGCGCGGCTGATGTCGGCGCTCGAAAGCCGCGGCCAACTCAACCGCAAGGTGGAAATGCTGCCCGCTGAAACGGAGATTGCCGAGCGACGCGCCGCGGGCCGCTGGTTGACCCGGCCGGAAATCGGCGTGCTCCTGTCCTACGCCAAGATCGTGCTGTTCGACGAGATCGTGGCGTCGTCCCTGCCGGACGATCCCTATTTCGAAGACACGCTGATGAGCTACTTCCCGCCAAAAATGCAGGAAACCTACAAAGGCGACATCAAGGGCCACCGGCTGCAGCGCGAGATCATTGCCACGCTTCTGGGCAATGACGCGATCAACCGCGGCGGGCCGGCCTTCGTCATCCACATGGGCGACCAGTCGGGCGCCACCGCACCGGATATCGTGCGGGCCTTCGTGATGGCCCGGGACGGGCTGTCGCTTCCGGATCTCTATGCCCGCGTCGATGCGCTCGACACCCGCATACCCGGCGATCTCCAGAACGAACTCTACGCCCGCATCGGCAACGCGCTGCGCTCGGCCTCAACCTGGGCGCTGAAGACCGGAACCGCCATGGGCGGCGATCTTGGCGCTACCGTTGCGGAAATGCGCGAGGGTCTCGAAACCATCCTGCCGGCGCTATACAAGGCTGCGCCGGAGTTCCTTGCAGGTGAAATCGGCGAAACGGAATTGCGGCTTTCCGAACTCGGTGTGCCCGATGCGCTCGCCGCCGATATCGCGCGGCTCCTGCTCCGGATGCTGGTGCCCGACGTGCTTCGCGTGGCGCGGCTCGCGGGCGAAGACATCGACAAGGTCATCCGCACCTATTTCGACATTTCGGAAGCCTTCCGCATCGGCCGCATCCAGGCCGCGGCAGCGCGGCTGCAGCCAGCCGATCACTACGAGAACCTGGCGCTCGGGCGCAATCTCGACGAGATCGACGAGGCACGGCGGGTGATCGCGATCTCGGCGCTCAAGGCCTTCGCGACTTCCGATGATCCCTTCGGCGACTGGCGGGCGGAAAACCACGGGCGCATCGGCCATGTCGCCGAGCAGATCCTGCAGCTTGCCGAGACCGGCGAACTGACGGTCGCCAAGCTCACCGTGGCCGCCGGCATGATGAGCGATCTGGCGCGGTCGCTGAGAGCGTAGTACATGTCGGGCCGGGAAGCGGCCGGGACGACGGGCACCGCGGGGGGAACAAAGTCATGAGCGAACCGATCGCGGAGACCCGTGTGCCTCGCCGCGGCATCTTCGGCTGGATGATGTTCGACTGGGCGGCACAGCCCTTCTTCACCGTCGTCATCACCTTCATCTTCGGCCCCTATTTCGTCTCGCAGATGGCCTCCGATCCGGATCTCGGCCAGGCCTGGTGGGGTTACGCCATCACCGCCTCGGGCTTCATCATCGCCATCATGTCGCCGGTGCTCGGCTCGATCGCCGATGCGGTGGGTCCGCGCAAGCCGTGGATCGCCGTCTTCGCGGTGATCAAGATCGGCGCGCTGATTTCGCTGTGGTGGGCGGCGCCCGGCTCGCACCTGTTCTTCCCCTTCCTGATGGTCGTCCTGGCCTCGGTGGCGGCCGAATTCTCGATCGTCTTCAATGATTCGATGATGCCGCGGCTTGTGAAGCCGGAAAATGTCGGCCGCATCTCCAACATTGCCTGGGGCATGGGCTATCTCGGCGGCATGATTTTCCTGATCTTCGTCGTCCTGTTCATGGCCGGCAGCGAGGAGACCGGCAAGACGCTGCTCGGGCTGACGCCGATCTTCGGGCTCGACCCGGCCCAGGGCGAAGGCGCGCGCGCCACCGGGCCGCTGGCGGCTTTGTGGTATCTCGTCTTCCTGCTGCCGATGTTCCTGTTCACGCCGGATTACCACCGTCCCACCTCGGTCGGCTCGGCGGTCAGCACCGGCCTGCGCGAGCTCGCCGGCACCATTTCCGAGGTGCGCCGCAAGGCCGGCATCCTCAGGTTCCTCATCGCACGGATGATCTATCAGGACGGGGTCAACGGGCTGCTGGCGCTCGGCGGCACCTTCGCGGCCGGCATGTTCGGCTGGCAGACGATGGAAATCGGCATCTTCGGGATCATTCTCAACATCGTCGCCATCGGCGGCTGCATCTGGGCGTCGAGGCTCGATTACAAGCTCGGCTCCAAGGCGATCGTGATCCTGTCCATCGTCTCGCTGCTGATTGCCACAATCGGCATCATCTCAACCGGCCCCGGCTTCACGCTGTTCGGCCTCGTGCAGATGGGCACGACCGATTCGGGTGGCCTGTTCGGCACGCCGGCGGAGAAGGTCTACATCCTGTTCGGGCTCCTGATCGGCATCGCCTTCGGTCCGGTGCAGGCGTCCTCGCGGTCCTATCTGGCGCAGAGCATCCACCCGGACGACGCCGGCCGCTATTTCGGCATCTACGCGCTCTCGGGGCGGGCCACGTCGTTCCTGGCGCCGCTTTCGGTCGCCACGGTGACGCTGGTGACCGGCTCGGCGCGCTACGGCATGGCGACGCTGATCCTCTTCTTCGTCGTCGGGCTCATCATCCTTCTCGCCACGCCGTTCCCGGCGCAGAAGGTCGAGCGCGACGCGCGGGATCTGGCACTCTAGCCTCCGAACTCTCGGCTTCAGCCCGTCTGTTCGGCGCCGCCGGGCACAGTTTCGGCCATCCGCGCCTGACGCTTGCGCTCGCGGTAGCGGGAGAACTGGTTGTCGGCCAGCACCCCGATCAGGATGACGCTGCCCATCACCGCGAAGTTGAGCGATGACGGGATGCCGAGAAGGTTCACCAGGTTCTGCAGCACCTGCAGCAGGATGACGCCCAGTACCACACCGATGATCGATCCCTCGCCACCGCGCAGCGAGAAGCCGCCGAGAACGGCTGCCGCGATGGCGTGGAGTTCATAGAAATTGCCGTGCGAGGCGGGGTGCACCGAGCGGGTGTACATGGCGAGGAAGATCGCCGAGATCGCCGTGAGCACCAGGCAGATCACATAGGCCGCCACGATGGTGCGCCGCGTATTGATGCCGGCAAAGCGCGCCGCCTCCTCGTTCTTGCCGACGGCGAAGAGATGGCGGCCGAACACCGTCCGGTGCAGCACGAACCAGGAGATGATGGCCAGTACCCCGAACGCGAGGATCGAATGCGGGATCCCCGCCGTCCGGCCTGAAACCACATGGGCGAGGAGGGGGAAATTGTCGCCGTAGGAAAAGCCGGCCGTGCCGTCGGTGGTGTAGAAGCGGGCGATGCCGCGATAGATCAGCAGGCCGCAGAGCGTGACGACGAAGGGCTGCAGCCGCATCCGCGTGATCAGCCAGCCGTGGATTGCACCCAGAAGGCCGCCGATGATGAGGACGATGAGGATGGCGATCGGCCAGGGCACACCCTGAACGACGATCATGTCGATGAAGATCACACCCAGAAGCGCGATCACCGAGCCGACCGAGAGTTCGATGCCGGCGGTGACGATGACGAAGGCCTCGGCGATCGAGAAGAGGCCGAACAGCCCGATCAGGTTGGCCGTGTTGGCGAGATTGACCGGCGAGAGGAAGCGCGGATTGATCATCGCCACCACCGCGCCCACCACCAGGATCAACAGGGCCAGGCCCATATCCTTCTTCTGCATCGTCTTTTCCGTCCCTTATTCCACTGCCAGGCTCAGAATGCCGTGTTCGGTCAGTTCGCCCCCCGACAGGATGCCGGCGATCCGGCCCGCGCGCATCACCGCCACGCGGTCGGACACTCCGATCACCTCCTCCATGTCGCTTGAAATCATCAGGATGCCGACACCCGCGTCGGCAAGTTCCTGCAGCACCCGGTAGACCTCGGCCTTGGCGCCGACATCGATGCCGCGTGTCGGCTCGTCGACGATCAGCAGTTTCGGCGACATGGCGAGCCATTTGGCCAGCACCACCTTTTGCTGGTTGCCGCCCGACAGTTCTGCCGCCGCGCCGGTCACCGAGGCGGTCTTGATACCGAGATTGCGGCGCGATGCCTCGGCAAGCTCCAGTTCCCGCTCGACCGAGACCGTCCCGCCTGAGGAGAGCCGCGACAGCGAGGGCAGCGCGATGTTCTCGGCGATGGAGAAATCGAGAAGCAGGCCCTGTCCCTTGCGGTCCTCGGGCACCAGACCCATCCCGCGGCCGATCGCGGCGGCAACGTCGCCGCCGGGCAGCGGTTCGCCGTTGAAGATGATCTCGCCGTGTACCACGGGGTCGATGCCGAAGACGGCGCGGGCGAGTTCGGTGCGGCCGGCACCGACGAGGCCGGCGAGGCCCACGATCTCGCCCTCGTGCACCGTCAGGCTGGCGCGGGCATGGGGGAAGGTCAGCGTGGCCACGTCCCGGATTTCCAGGATCGGCGCGCGCAGCTCGTGCGGCCGCTTCTCATAAAACTGCTTTATATCGCGGCCGATCATCATCGATATCATTGTTTCGCGATCGATCCGGCCGGCGGGCAATTCTCCGGCGTTGCGGCCGTCGCGCAGCACCACCACGCGGTCGGCGATCTCCTGCACCTCGTCCAGCCGGTGGCTGATGAAGAGGACGGCGACACCGCGCGCCTTGAGCTGGCGGATGACGTCGAGAAGCCGCCGGGTTTCCGACAGTGTCAGGCTCGAGGTCGGTTCATCCATGATGACGAGGCGAGCGTCGATCGACAGCGCCCGGGCGATCTCGAGCAATTGCTGCTCGGCGAGCGACAGGCCGGAGACCGGATCGGTGGGGCCGAAAGGCGCGCCGAGCATGTCGAGGATCGGCTGGACCTCGCGCAGCATCGCCTTCTGATCGAGCCTGCGGAACAGCCCGATCGTCTTCTCGCGGCCGAGCAGGATGTTGGCGGTGACGTCGAGATTGGTGAAGGGATTGAGTTCCTGGTGGACGAAGGCGATGCCGCGGGCCATAGCGCCGGCGGGCGTCAGGCTGTCGAGCCGTTCGCCGTCGATCGCCAGCGTGCCGCGATCGGGCGCGATCGAGCCGCCGAGCACCTTCATCAGCGTCGACTTGCCGGCGCCGTTCTCGCCGATCAGGCCGACGATCTCGCCGCCGGCGATCTCGAGGTGCACGTCGGAGAGCGCCACCACGCCGGGATAGAATTTCGAAATGCCGGACAGGCTGATCGTAAATCCGGGAATCATTGCAGACATGCCGTGTTGAAGACAATTCGACTGCGCGGATGCACCGGAGGATGCATCCACGCAGTCCAGGCTTCCGGGAGGTCACCTATTTGCCAAGGCGTTCCCTGAGTTCGGCCTCGAACGCGTCCACGTTGGACTTGTCGATGGCCTTGGTGGGAACGATGATCAGCCCGTCTTCCGGGATTCCGGACTTGTCGCCTTCCAGGTAGCTCGCCATCAGCTTCATGCCCTGGTAGCCCCACTGGTAGGGGTCCTGGACGATGGTGCCGGCGAATTCGCCGTTGCGCACGGCGCCGAGCGTCACCGGGTCCTCGTCAAAGGCGATGACCGTGATGTCGCCGAGCCGACCTGCGGCCTGGAGGGCCTCGTAGATCTTGGGCGGATTGTAGGAATAGAACCCGACCATGCAGTCGATGTCCGGCTGTGCAGCCAGCACATCGTCGACGTTTGCGCGGGCCCGGGCGAAGTCGACGTCGTCGCCGCGCACGTCGACGAGCTCGATGCCGGAGCCCTCGACCGCCTTGCGGAAGCCGGCGATGCGTTCGACTGCGTTGTCGGCGCCGAGGAAGCCGACGAAGCCCATGCACTTGCCGCCGTCGGGCAGCGCCTTGACGGCCATTTCACCGGCCTGCACGCCGGCCTCCGTGTTCGACGAGCCGAGATAGGCGATGCGCTTGCTGTCGGGCGCGTCGGAATCGGTCGTAAACAGCGGTATCTGGTCGGCGATGCGGTTGAAGGCGTCGATCGAGGTCTTCGGATCGACCGACGAGATCATGATCGCATCGGTGCCGGCGGCGACGAGGTCGTCCATAAGCGCGTTCTGCTGGGCGGCGGTGCCCTGCGCGGGGTAGCGGAACTGGGTCTCGTAGCCCGGCAGTTCCGCCTGCGCGGCATTGACGCCGGCCTCGGCCAGTTTCCAGAAATCGGAGGCGGCGTTGACGACGAAAGCCATCTGCGGCTTGTCCTCGGCCCACGCTCCGGTGACGAGCGCGGTCGACATCGCGAGCGCGCCAAACAGGATACTCTTTCTCATAACTCCTCCCTGAGCATTCAAAAGTTGCTGACGGCTCCCTCCGTCAACTGAAATTAGCTAATAACATTATCAGAAAATTATCAACTTGAATCCGACTCGCGAAACGGACTTTTTCGCCGGCGCGGGAGGCTGAAACATTGCCGAAACGAGATTGATGCATTGCAACCTTTGTTTGCAATTGCAGCATGGCCGTGAGCGGACATGAAAAAAGGCCGGGCGTCGCCGCCCGGCCTTCGTCGGCTTCAAACGCGATACAGCGGATCAGTTGTCCTTGCAGAAGCCCGGGTCGTCCTGATTGCAGACGTCCAGACCGGTGAAGAGCGGATCCTCGACGGGTTCGCCGTTGATCAGCTGGATCATCACGTCGGGCGCGCGATAGCCCATCTCGAAGGGCCGCTGGCCGACCTGGGCATGGCTGCGCCCGTCGCGGAAGGCCTGGGTCTGCGGCGGCAGGGTGTCGCCGGCGATGATGATCAGGTCCTTGGACTTCAGCTTGTCCATCACCTGGTCGGTCACCTGGGCATAGGCCTGAGGCGCGAACTGCGCCCAGCCGCCGATCAGGATGAAGGCATCGAGATCCGGATTGGCGGTAAAGGTGTCGGCCATCTGCTGGTTGGCGAGGTCGGCCTGGTCGTTGGTGAAGACCG
>CAZEJG010000022.1:0-56145 GCA_964511625.1 uncultured Hoeflea sp. | reverse complement strand
CCGATGATGTATCTGGCGCTCTCCTATGACCACCGGATCGTCGACGGCAAGGAAGCCGTGACCTTCCTAGTGCGCGTCAAGGAAAGCCTCGAGGATCCGGAACGTCTGGTTCTCGACCTGTAAGATCCAAACGGATCCGGGCCGGCAGCTCTCGCGGCGGGCCCGGATCTGCAACGGAACGGGATTGACGTCGATGAGCCCGGAATTCCTGCTGACAGCGCTGATCGTCGTTCTGGCTCCCGGGACTGGCGTGCTCTACACGGTCGCCACCGGCCTCGGCAGTGGCCGCATCCCGTCACTCGCTGCCGCCTTCGGCTGCACGATGGGGATCGTCCCGCATCTTCTTGCCTCGGCGCTCGGGCTAGCCGCCATCCTGCACACCAGCGCGGTGCTCTTTCACGGACTGAAATATCTCGGTGCGGCCTATCTCGCCTATCTGGCGATCATGACGATCCGGGACAGCGGACCGGTTCGTTTCGAGGGCGAAGCGCCGGAGGCGAAGAGCCTGACGCGGATCGCGACGACCGGCGCGCTGATCAACGTGCTCAACCCGAAACTCTCGGTGTTCTTCCTTGCCTTCCTGCCGCAGTTCATTCCGGCCGGTAGCCCGAGCACGCTTTTCCTCATGCTCGAACTCGGCGCGGCGTTCATGGTGATGACTTTCGTGGTCTTTGTGCTCTATGGACTGTTCGCCGCGCATGTGCGCAGTTTCGTGCTGGCCAGCAAGTGGGCGATGACGGTCATTCGCTCGGTTTCCGCAATGGCCTTCGGCGGGCTCGCCATGAAGCTCGCCCTGTCGGACCGCTAAAACTTCGGAGACCGCGAAGATGCATACCTACCTGATCGAACTGGCCTCGCTGATGGCGGTGTTCTCTTTCGCGATCGTCGTGCCGGGCGCGGATACCGCCATGGTGATGCGGCAGGCGATCGTGCACGGGCGCAAGGCCGCGGTGCTGACGAGTTTCGGCGTCGGCACCTCGCTGATGTTCCATGTGACCTACACGATCCTCGGGCTGGGACTGATCATTTCCCAGTCGATCTACCTCTTCAACCTGATCAAGTGGGCGGGGGCGGCCTATCTCATCTATCTCGGCATCCAGTCGTTGCGCGCCGGGCCTGTGACGATCGACACGGAGCAACTCGAAGCCCGACCGCGCAAGGCGCAGTCGGTGCGGAAGGCATTTTCGCTCGGATTCCTCGCCAACGCGCTCAACCCGAAGCCGGTGATCTTCTTCCTGTCGATCTTCTCGGCGGTGGTCAGCCACGAGACCCCGGCGACGGTCAAGTTCGGCTACGGGCTGGTGATGGCGAGCTGCCTGATCGCCTGGTTCGTGGCTGTCTCGGTGTTTCTGACCGCGCCGCGCATGCGCCGCGCCTTCGAACGGGCCAGCACATGGATCAACCGCGCCAGCGGTGCGGTGTTCATCGGCTTCGGTCTCAAGCTCGCCACAGAAAAGGCGGGCTGAGGTGGCGGGAAACGCACACAGGCTTCTGGCCGCCGGTCTGGCTTCGCTACTGGCCGCTTCTCCGGCGATCGCCGGCTGTCCGCAGGAGCTCGCGGTGTATGAAGGCGCCGACGGGACCGGCGGGCTGGAATTCCGCGGCGGCGGTGCGGGCATGCTGTCCGAGATGCGGTTCCTCTACGACGGCGTCGAACCGGTGACGGCCTATCTCTCTCATGACGATGCGCTTGACCGGACAGTCACGATGATCCCGCTCAACTGCCCCGAGGGCGACGTGACCGGCGAGGAGCTCGCAGCCTGTCTGGTCTATCAGGGTGCGGTCTATGCGCTGAACGCTGGCGATCCCGCAGCCCTTCCCGCTCCGGGACAGGATGCAGCGGACAAGCTGTTCCTGCCCAACCTGGCGAGCGCGCTGTGGGGAAATCCGCAGTTCGGCGAGGCCGGGCCGAAGGACCGACCGGCGGAAGTTTTCAAGTTGTCGGGGTGCCAGGAATGAGTTTTCCGGTAACACTGCAATTTAGATGGGATACGGCAGCCGCGCCGCGTCCCGAGGGAATCGATGAGGGGCGCGGGGGTTATCGCCGCGTTCCGCAAGCGAAAGGAAGAGACAATGGCTTATGATGTCGTCGTGATCGGATCGGGACCGGGCGGATATGTATGCGCGATCAAGGCCGCGCAGCTGGGGCTCAAGGTGGCCGTAATCGAAAAGCGCGCCACCTATGGCGGCACCTGCCTGAATATCGGCTGCATTCCGTCGAAGGCGCTGCTGCATGCCTCGGAGATGTTCGAACAGGCGGGCCACACCCTGCCGCAGCTCGGCGTCAAGGTCGGCAAGCCGGAGCTCGATCTCGAGGCGATGATGGCGCACAAGGACGCCACCGTGAAGTCGAACGTCGACGGCGTGGCCTTCCTGTTCAAGAAGAACAAGATCGAGGGCATCCAGGGCACTGGCAAGCTAGTGGGCCAGGGCAAAGTGGAAGTGACCGACGCCGACGGCAAGACCTCGACGGTGGAAGCCAAGAACATCGTGATCGCCACCGGCTCCGACGTCGCCGGCATTCCGGGCGTCAAGGTCGACATCGATGAGAAGACAATCGTGTCGTCCACCGGCGCCATCGCGCTCGACAAGGTTCCCGAGCATCTGGTGGTCGTCGGCGGCGGCGTGATCGGGCTCGAACTGGGGTCGGTCTGGGCCCGCCTCGGCGCCAAGGTGACGGTGGTCGAGTATCTCGACAAGATCCTCGGCGGCATGGACGGCGAGGTCTCCAAGCAGTTCCAGAAGATGCTCGCCAAGCAGGGCATGGACTTCAAGCTCGGCGCCAAGGTGACCGGGGTCGAGAAGGACGGCAAGACAGGCGCCAAGGTGACCTTCGAACCGGTGAAGGGCGGCGATGCCGAGACGATCGATGCGGACGTGGTTCTGATCTCGACCGGCCGCAAGCCCTATACCGAAGGACTGGGTCTTGAAGAGGCCGGCGTGGTTCTCGACGATCGCGGCCGGGTGCGCACCGACAAGCACTACCAGACCAATGTCTCGGGCGTTTACGCCATCGGCGACGTGATCGCCGGACCGATGCTTGCTCACAAGGCCGAGGACGAAGGCGTGGCGCTGGCCGAGATCCTCGCCGGTCAGGCCGGCCACGTGAACTACGATGTCATCCCGAGCGTCGTCTATACCAGCCCGGAAGTGGCCTCGGTCGGCAAGACCGAGGAAGAACTCAAGGAAGCCGGCGTCAAGTACAAGGTCGGCAAGTTTCCCTTCATGGCCAACGGCCGCGCGCGGGCCATGCTGGCGACCGACGGCTTCGTCAAGTTCCTGGCGGACGCCGAGACCGACCGGGTGCTCGGCTGCCATATCGTCGGCGTCGGCGCCGGCGAGATGATCCACGAGGCGGCGGTGCTGATGGAATTCGGCGGCTCGTCGGAAGACCTCGGCCGGACCTGCCATGCGCACCCGACGATGAGCGAGGCCGTCCGCGAGGCCGCTCTCGCCACCTTCGCCAAGCCGCTTCACAGCTGATCGGCAGGGCGTTCAGGCGCCGTGATCACAAAAAACCGCGCCCCGGCAAGACCGATCGGGGCGCGGTTTTCCGTTTGAGGCAGAAGAGGCTGCCCGTTTTCGCCGGTTACTCGGTTACGGGTTCGACGGTGTCCTGTATCGTTTGCTCGACCGGGATGCTGCCCGTCGCTTCCATGTCGATGCTGTCGGGCGTGGTCATGGCCTGAGCGACTTCGACGGGCGCGCTGGACTGCGCCATCCGGTCATGTCCGCACATGGCGAATGCGGGGGATGCGGCAAGACCGAGGGTCGCGAGTGTTGCGAGGATGGTCTTCATGGAGATCTCCTTTCGCTGTTAACACCTGAAAGAGTATCGCAGTCCCGTCGTCAGGCAATTCACAATTCGGTGCGCTCGTCGGGCAGCGTGGCGCATTAATTCTTCGTAAGAACCGGATATTCCGCATTGTGCATGTCATGAGGCGGGCGTACCAATTCCGTGCCCGCCGTTCGAACGAGGTCATGACATGACGAATTCCTCCCCGATGTCCTATTCCATTACGCAACGTATCCTCCACTGGGGCATGGCGCTGCTGATCTTCTTCAATCTGCTGCTCACCGACGGGATCGAGCAGTGGAACCGGCTCACCCATCGCGGTGGCGAGATCACGGCGGACGTCCTGTGGAACGCCAATATCCACGCCTATGTCGGGATCACGATCCTCGTTCTTGCCGCCCTGCGGCTGATCCTGCGCCAGGTGCAGGGCGTGCCGCCCGAGCAGATGGACGAGCCCGCCTATGCGCGGCTCGGCGCCAAGATTACCCACGGGCTGTTGTATCTGATGTTCTTCCTGATGCCGCTGAGCGGCATCGCGCGCTACTATTTCGGCTTCGACGAGGCGGGAGAGCTGCACGCCGAGGTCTTCAAGGTGATCCTGTGGGCGCTCGTCGTGGTGCACATCGCCGGCGCACTGGCACAGCGTTTCTACTTCAAGACCGATTCGCTGAAGCGGATGACGAGCGGGGTCTGAGCCCTCACTCGACGAGGGCGACCTCGTAGCCGTCTTGCCGAAGAAGGGCGACGACACCTTCCTCGCCCGGCAGGTGAAGCGCGCCGACGGCGATGAAGGCGCCGCCTTTCCCGAGAATGGGGGCGGCGCGTTCGGCCATCACATGGTTGCGCATGCGGATGATGCGGTCCTCGAACTGGGCGTAGGCTTCGGCTTCCTCGTCGAGACCTTCCGGTGAGGCGGCCGTGATGACCGGCATGATCATGGCGATGTCGCCCTTGAGGTAGAGGTCGGTCATCGTCGCCATGATGTCGGGCATCAGGTCGCCGAGCTTGATCGTCTCGACGAGACCCCTGAGATGAAACTCCACCGGCAGGCTGTTCATGGCGTTGAGCTGTTCGCCGATCGATTCGAGGCCCTTGAGGTCCTTGCCCTCGGCCTTGGCCGTCTCGGCGATCTTCTGGTCGAGAAAGGCGGCACCTGCCTGCTTGTTGACGGTTTCGCAGTCGGGCAGCGCGACCATGCCGGCGATCATCCAGGGCTTCATGCGCGAGACCAGCGCCAGCGGAATGCCGCGGCGTTCGAGTTCGCCCTCGACCAGCTCGAGATCGTCCTTGTCGAGGAGCGACTGGAGGGTCGAGCCGTCGGTGAACATGGTCAATTCCGGCTTGCCGAGAAGGGCGAGCTGCGCCTTTTGCGGATCGAGGATATCGATCGTCTCGATGACCACAGTGCCGGCCGCGTCGAAGGCCTTCTGAGCTGCCGGAGGCAGTTCGGTTACGCGCGGATCGGTCACGTGCATCGTACCGAAGAGGTAGGACGGTTCGACGTCGGGCTTGCTGATTCGCCACAGCCGGCCATGGCCGTTGGGCGTGGCCTCGCCCTCGCGGATGGCCTCGGCATAGCGCTCCGGCGATTTGTCCTTCAGCGACTGGACGAGGCTCGTGCCCTCGCAGGCCACCGCACCGGCCGCATGGGCAAGGCGCGGAGCGAAAAGAAGCGCGCAGACGAGTGCCACCAGCAACAGCGCCGGCAGACCGAGAATGGCCGCGGTCACGACATCGCGCAGCCTTGCGGCCGGCGGCGCCCGGTGCTCTTCGGTCATGGTGGTGCTCATCGGATCGATCCCCATTCGTCCATCCTACAATCTAGGCGGAAATGGTGGCACCAATCGGTTAAGAACCCACAACCGGCCGCTGCCATGGTTAGCAAATGGTTGACGCAGATGGCGCGCGGGAAGGGTCAGGCGCGCGGGTGGGCGCGGTCGTAGATTTCCAGAAGCCTTGCGCTGTCGACGCCGGTATAGACCTGGGTGGTCGAGAGGCTCGCATGACCGAGCAGTTCCTGGATGGTGCGCAGGTCACCGCCTCCCGCCAGAAGATGGGTGGCGAAGGAATGTCTTAGCGCGTGCGGCGTGGCCGAATCGGGCAGGCCGAGCGCGCCGCGCATGAGCCGCATCTGCTTCTGCACGATCGCCGGCTGCAGCGGCCCCCCACGGGCGCCGCGGAAGAGCGGCTCGTCAGGGCCCTGCTGGAACGGGCAGAGCCGCAGATATTCGTCCACGGCTTCAAGGGCTGCGGGCAGCAAGGGTACCAGCCGGGTCTTGCCGCCCTTGCCGGTGATGCGCAGCGAATCGGCGGTCTCGAAGTCACGGCGGCACAGGCCCAGCGCCTCGGAAATGCGAAGGCCGCAGCCATAGAGCAGGGTCAGAACCGCGGCATCGCGGGCAGCGATCCAGGGTTCGGAAGCGAGCTGCTCGGCGGCGTCGACCACCCGGAGCGCGGCATCGGCGGAAAGGGGCTTGGGGAGCGATTTGGGCTGTTTGGGCGCGCGCATGGCGAAAACGCCCGCTGCATTGGCAAGGCCACGCTTTTCCAGATGGCGCAGGAAGGAGCGGATGCCCGCCAGGCCCCGGCCCAACGTCCGGGCGCCGGCGCCCTCGCGGCGGCGTTCGGCCAGAAAGGCGCGCATGTCCATCGGCTTGAGATCGGCGAGGTCGGCGAGCCGCACGGGCCCTCCGACGTGACCGGTGAGGAAGGTCAGGAACTGCCGCAAATCGCGCTCATAGGCCTCCACGGTCTTGACGGAGAGGCGGCGTTCATGCGCCAATTGCGCCAACCACCGTTGTTTTTCGGCGAGGACATCGGAAGCGGCATTGACGAGCGGCGCAGTCATCGGCGTATCTATCGACCTGTTCCGGGGCGCGGGCCTGTCGGGGCCGACATGCGTGCCGGTCCCATTGACAGGGAAGCGCAAGCTTCGCATTTACAGCTTATCGGGCGGTAAACGACGGAGGGAACCAGCTGACGTCATGCTAGTTTCATATTCCGCTGTAATAGAGCATCCAGCCCCAGGGGAGCTTTCATGACCGGCCGGCGATCGACTTTTACCGAGGCCCTTTCGCAGATTTCCTTCGGAAATCCGGGTCATATCGTCGATCAGCTGATCACCGAGCGCGGCGAGCGTCTCGTCCGCAATCCGGCCTGGCCGCTTCTCCGCCCCTTCCTCTACTCGCTGTTCAAGTATCGACAGGCGATCGATCTGGCCGACAATCTCGCCGGCAAATCCGGCTTCGAGGCGTTTACCTGCCTGTCGGACCTGCTGAACCTCGAGATCCAGGTGCGTCACGCCGAGCGAATCCCGCGTGAAGGCGGGTTCCTGCTGGTGCCGAATCACCCGACCGGCATTGCCGACGGTGTGGCCGTCTTCGATCTTCTCAAGACCATCCGGCCCGACATGATGTTCTTCGCCAACCGTGACGCCATCCGGGTCAATCCGCGCTTCTCGGAGATGATTATCCCGGTGGAATGGCGGCAGGAGCACAAGACCCGCCACAAGGCGCGCGAGACGCTGGTCCTGACCAACCGGGCGGTGCAGGAAGGCAAGGCGACGGTGCTGTTCCCGTCAGGCCGTATCGCCTACTGGCACGAGGGCCGGTTGACCGAGCGGCCGTGGAAGATCTCCGCCGTCAGCCTGGCGCGCAAGCACAATCTGACCGTCGTCCCCGTCCATGTCGTGTCACGCAATTCCGGCCTGTTCTACTGGCTCGCCAAGCACTCGACCGAACTTCGGGACATGACGATCTTCCATGAGCTTCTCAACAAGAAGCGGCAGACCTTCTCCTTCACGATCGGCCATCCGATCCCGCCCGAACACCTCGACGGCGATCCGGTGGAGGTGACCAAGGCGCTCGAGGATCACACCGTGCATGGGCTGGCCGCCGATGCAGACATCCTTTTCGAACCGGCGGTGCTGCCCGGTATGGATGATCGGCAAGCGGCGGAATAGGCCGCGCCCCACAGTCTTGCAAGGAAAGAAAAACCGCCCGCCTTCTGCCGAAGACGGGCGGTTTCGATGTCTGGCTTGCGCCGGATCAGCCGATCTTCTGGCCGGTCTTCTTCCAGTCGGAGAGGAAGGCTTCGAGGCCCTTGTCGGTCAGCGGGTGCTTGACCAGCGAACGGATGGTCGCCGGCGGCACGGTTGCGACGTCGGCGCCGATGAGGGCTGCTTCCTTGACATGGTTGACGGTGCGGATCGAGGCGGCGAGGATTTCGGTCTCGAAGCCGTAATTGTCGTAGATCACGCGGATTTCGCGGATCAGGTCCATGCCGTCGATCGCCATGTCGTCGAGGCGCCCGATGAAGGGCGAGATGAAGGTCGCACCGGCCTTGGCTGCGAGAAGCGCCTGGTTGGCCGAGAAGCACAGCGTGACGTTGACGGCGTGGCCTTCGCCCGAAAGGGTGCGGCAGGCGCGCAGGCCGTCCATGGTCAGCGGCAGCTTGATGCAGATGTTGTCGGCGATCTTGGCAAGCACCTTGCCCTCGCGGATCATCTCGTCATATTCGGTCGCGGCCACTTCGGCAGAAACCGGTCCGTCGACGATGTCGCAGATTTCCTTGGTGACTTCGGCGATGTTGCGGCCGGACTTGAGGATGAGCGAGGGGTTGGTGGTCACGCCGTCGATCAGCCCGAGTTCCGAAAGCTCGCGGATATCGTTGACGTCGGCCGTGTCGACAAAGAATTTCATGTTTGGCTCCCTGGCTGCGGATGCCGGGCCGGGCCCGGTTCGGTGTCTCTTTGCGGCTTTCCTTTAGACCAAAGCGCGGGCAAGGTCACGGCATATGGGAAAAGATTCGCAACAATTGCTGGACCTGCCTGACGAGGCGGTCTCCGTGCCGGTTCTGGTGCCGACGCCGCTCGATCGCGCGTTCAGCTACCGGGTGCCGCACGGCCTACATGTCGCGCCGGGACAGATTGTCCAGATCCCGCTGGGGCCGCGCAAGGTGGCAGGCGTCGTCTGGGACGGTCCCGCCGATCCGGTCGAGCCGCGCAAGCTCCGGCCGATCGAGGTGGTGTTCGACTGTCCGCCGCTCGACAAGACCATGCGCGCCTTCATCGACTGGGTGGCGCGCTACACGCTCTCGCCGCCCGGTTATGTGGCTCGGATGGCGCTGAGGGCGCCGGCCGCCTTCGAGCCGGAACCGCCGGTGCAGGCGCTGCGGCTGACGGACATGCGGCCCGAACGGATCACCCAGGCCCGGGAGCGGGTGATCGAGCACGCCTCGGATGGTTTCGCCTGGACGAAGTCGGGGCTTGCCCACGCGGCGGGAGTATCATCGAGCGTGGTCGACGGGCTGGTCACGCAGGGCGTATTCGAAACCGTTTTGATGCCGCCGCCGCCGGTGGTGGCGCCACCGGATCCGGATTATGCGCAGGCCGAATTGTCGCGCGATCAGGCGGCCGCCGGCGAGTTGCTGCGCGAGGACGTGCAGGAAGGCGGGTTCAAACCGACGCTGCTCGACGGCGTGACCGGCTCGGGCAAGACGGAGGTCTATTTCGAGGCGGTGGCGGAAGCGGTGCGGCAGGGCAAGCAGGTGCTGATCCTGTTGCCGGAAATCGCGCTGACCTCGGCCTTTCTCGACCGCTTCCACAACCGCTTCGGCACCAAGCCGGCCGAATGGCATTCGGAGCTGGCGCCGCGGATGCGCGAGAAGGTCTGGCGGCAGGCGATCACCGGCGAGGTTCGCGTGGTGGCGGGCGCGCGGTCGGCGCTGTTCCTGCCGTTCAAGGAGCTCGGTCTGATCGTCGTCGACGAGGAGCACGACCCGGCCTACAAGCAGGAGGACCGCACCTTCTACAATGCCCGCGACATGGCAGTGGTGCGCGCCCATCTCGCCGGCATCCCGATCGTGCTGGCCTCGGCGACTCCGTCGATCGAGAGCCGGGTGAATGCCTCGACGGGCCGCTACGAACACCTGAAGCTCGAATCCCGTTTCGCCGAGGCGGCGCTACCGGACCTCAAGCTGATCGACATGCGCAAGAGCCCGCCGAAGCGCGGCGGCTTCCTGTCGCCGGTGCTCATCGAGGCGATCGGACAGACGCTGAAGCGCGAGGAGCAGTCGCTGCTCTTCCTCAATCGAAGGGGCTATGCGCCGCTGACCTTGTGCCGTGTCTGCGGTCACCGGTTCCAGTGCCCGGACTGTTCGAGCTGGCTCGTCGAGCACCGGTTTCGTAGCCAGTTGCAGTGCCACCATTGCGGCCATGCCGAGCCGGTGCCGCAGGCCTGCCCCGAATGCGGAACGCTCGATCATCTGGTCGCCTGCGGTCCGGGCATCGAGCGGATCGCCGAGGAGGTGGACGGTCATTTCCCGGACGCTCGCACAATTGTGCTGTCCTCCGACATGGCCGGCGGAACCAAGCGGCTGAGGATCGAGCTGGAGGCGATCGCGAAGGGCGAGGCCGACATCATCATCGGTACCCAGCTCGTCGCCAAGGGTCACAATTTCCCGAAGATGACGCTGGTGGGCGTGGTCGACGCGGATCTGGGCCTCGCCAACGGCGATCCGCGCGCCGCCGAACGGACCTATCAGCTCCTGAGCCAGGTTACGGGGCGCGCCGGCCGGACCGGACTTGAAAGCCACGGCTTGATCCAGACCTATCAGCCGGCGCATCCGGTGATGCAGGCGATCGTGTCCGGCGATCCGGAAGCGTTTTACGAGCGCGAGACCGACGAGCGACGCCGTGCGATCCTGCCGCCTTTCGGGCGGCTCGCGGCGGTGATCGTCTCCGCCGCGAGCCGTCCGGAGGCCGAGCAGCACGCGCGTGGGCTGCGCAATGCCGCACCGACCGGCACGGGCATCTCCATTCTCGGTCCGGCGGAAGCGCCGCTGGCGCTCATCCGTGGCCGCTACCGCTTCCGGCTGCTGGTCCATGGCGACAAATCGGCGGACCTGCAGTCCTACCTCAGGGCGATGCTGGCCCAGGGACCGAAGATGCGGGGCTCGGTGCAGGTGCAGGTGGACATCGACCCGCAGAGTTTCCTGTAACCCGGCTTCAGGCGGCGATGTCGCGATAGATCGCCTCGAGCCGATCGAGGCCGGCGTCGAGGGAGCGTTCCGCCGTGATGATCCGCCCTACCGCCTGCGCCGTCGACCGGTTGGCTTTCCTCACCTCTTCGGCCAATGACCACAGGCTGACTTGGCGGGTGAAACAGAGTTCGCCGAGATTGTGGTCTTTCCATTCCCGCCAGGTGTCGGGGGTCAGAAAGCCGGCAACGCCGCGTGGGTCGCAGACGACGACCGGCACTCCGGACGCCGCCGCCTCGAGCGCGCACCGGTCGCTGGCAAATACCAACTCATAGGTACGGGCCAGGGCAGGGTAGTTCTCGACGATCAGCTGCGGCTTCGAAAAATGCGCCACCTGATCGACCGGGCGGCGGCAAAGGTGACCGAGAGCCTTGATGCGTCGGCGCAAGGGGCCGGCGCGGGGCTTTTCGGCGGCATAGAGCCAGCGCCGACCCGGGCCGAGCGCTTCGACCGGCTTCTGCGCGAGCGATTGATCGACATAGTTCGGCAGCAAGGTCACTGCCTCGGGCGGCAGGCCGGTTTCCCGGCTGACCCGCATGCGGCAATTCTCCGATACTGCGCACCAGTGTCGCACGGATGGATGGGGTGCGCTCAGCGCGTTGGGATTGACCGGGTCGTGGCAGACGGCCATGGCCGGCACGCCCGGGAACCGGTCGAAGACCGACCGGGCGTGGTCGAAGTGGTTGGCGTGGATGATTTCGGGCCGCCGCAGCCGGGCCGGATCGGTGTGGACCGGAATGCCGGCGGCGACGATGTCTCGGGAGGTGCCACCGGTGCGGTCGGTGAAGACTTCGATCTCGTGACCGCGGGCCTTGAGCCCGAGCGCGAGATCGCGGGTGACGATCTCGGTGCCGGTGCGTGCGTCCAGCACGATATTGGTAATGAGGATATGCACTGCGAATTCTACGCCACTTCATATGTTCCCAACCGCATGATGGCGGTTCGGCTGTGGCGCTAGCTGCGGATGCGGCCGCTGAATGTCAAGTCCGCCAAGCGCATCGGGGAAGGATGTCGGACATTCCGGCGTGCCCTTCGCCCGGCCCGGACGGATGGGATTTCAGGCGTCGCTGCGCGCGCGGCCCCAACCGATATGGTCCCAGACCCGCTCGTGGAGGATGAAGAAGATCATGCCGCTGATGGCGGCTGTTCCCGCAAGAGAGAGCGCGTTGCCGATCGACCCGGTATAGAGCCAGGCAAGCGCGCTGGTGGTGAGCAGGCCAAGCGCCTGCCAGGAAATGGCTTTAACTACAGTCCTCGTTTTCGATTCCATTGGTCCCAATCTTCAAATGTGCGCCGAAGCGCAGGGTATTATGTCGGCTCGCCGCGCCTCCTGGTAACGGGGATGTGATAGCGCCATTCATGAGTCGCCGGAATTCTGTATCTTTGCTTCAAAAATTCATGATCGTTGACAAAAATCGTCAAATGGTGACTTTTAGCGACATGAGGAAAGAAGATCGATCGGATTTGTTCCGCGCTCGGCTCAACCAGAGGCTTGCCGCGAGCGGCATGAGCCGGAGCGCCCTTGCGCGTGCTGCCGGCGTCGACCGTTCGACGATCGCGCAGCTGCTGGCGGGGGACGACGTCCGTCTGCCGAACGCGCATCTGGCGGCCGAGTGTGCCGCCGCCCTCGGGGTCAGCGCCGACTGGCTGTTGGGATTGTCCGAGCGGCCGGAGCCAGCGGCGGAAGTTCTCTCGGCGAGTTTCCGCATCGCCACTGCGCGACGGACGCCGGCCGACGAGCAGATCATCGCCTGGCACCAGGAAGCGGCGGGCCACAAGATCCGCCACGTGCCCGCGACACTGCCCGACATTCTCAAGACCGAGGCTTTGCTCGAATGGGAGTACGCGGCGTTTCTGGACAAGACCCCGGATCAGGCGCGCGGCGCCATGCGGGAGACGGTGGAGTGGCTGCGGTCTCCGGGTTCGGACTATGAAATCTGCGTGCCGGTCGACATGGTGCGCTCGCTGGCGCGCGGCGAGGGGTACTGGCGCGGCCTCGACCGCGACGTCCGGGCCGCGCAGATCGACTTCATGGCCGAGCGCTGCGAAAAACTCTATCCCTCGCTCAGGCTCTATCTCTACGATTCGCGCAAGGTCTTCTCGGCCCCGGTCACCATCTTCGGGCGGCTTCTGGCCGCGGTGTATGTCGGCCAGTTCTATCTCGTCTATCGGGAGAGCCGGCAGATCCAGGCGCTGACCGAGCACTTCGACATGCTGGTGCGGGACTCGGAGGTCGAAGCGCGCAATGCGGCAGGCGTCATCCGCGCCTTTCTCGACGAAACTGCCGACGACGGCGATGTGGCTGCCCCTTGACGCACTTGACCGGCGAAGGCTGGATGCCAGTTGAAATGCCGGACGGTGCGACGGCCAAACCTTGGGAGACGCGACATGATCGAATTCTACTGGCCCTCCAGCACGGGCGAGTGGTTGGCCTGGACCTCGGCCGTCATCACCATCATCTTCGGCCTGATGCTGTTGTTCACGCCGCGGCTGTCCTACCGGATCATGCGGCTGACCACGGTGCCCGAGCATCCCGAGGCGATTTCCGAGGGGCGGGCGACGATGGCCGGCTTCTATCTCGGCGTCGGGATTCTGGCCATCCTGTTCGCCCAGCCGCTTCTCTACATGGCGCTCGGCGCCGGCTGGGGCTTTACCGCCTTCGGGCGCCTCGTCTCGATCTTCGTCGATCGCGGCAACACGGCTTTCAACTGGGTTTCCATCTCGTGCGAGGCCGCGCTGGCGGCGGCTCCGCTGGCCTTCGTCTTCGGACTCGTCTGACCCCCTGGAGCAGCCGGGACGGAACCGGGTGTCGGGACAGCGGCGAATTCGGCCAAAGGCGCGGCATATAAGCTGCCCTGCGCGTGTTGCGAGTCCTTTCGCACTATGCTAGACGAACCGCGAATTTTGGGAAAAGGCGGCCGCCCGGTCGAGATTGCCCAAAAAATCGTTTAATAATTTCAAGACCTTGCAAACGGACAGAGAATCCAGTCGCAGGGCCTTGAGTTGAGATGAGGGACAAACCCGCCCGTGGCCGAAAAATCCCAGAGAATTTCCGGTGTTGCCGAACGTTACGCCTCCTCGCTTTACGAGCTTGCGAGCGCCGCGAAGTCGGTGGATGCCGTTGGCAAGGATCTCGACCTGTTTTCCTCGCTCGTCGAGGGCAATGGTGAACTCAAGCGACTGGTCTCCAGCCCGGTCTTCGCATCCTCCGAGCAGCTCGGCGCCGTCGCCGCTCTCGTCGAGAAGGCCAAGATCGGCGAACTTGCCGGCAACTTCCTGAAGGTCGTAGCCCGCAACCGGAGGCTCCCGAGCCTGTCGGAGATCGTGGCCGCCTATCACGAAATCACGGCGCGCGAGCGCGGCGAGGTGACTGCCTATGTGCAGACTGCCCGGCCGCTAACCGCAGCGCAGGAAAAGGAACTCGCCGATACGCTTTCGAGCGCTACCGGCAAGAAGGTCGCGACCCGCGTGACTGTCGACCCCGCACTTCTCGGTGGTCTGATCGTCCAGGTCGGCTCGCGCCAGATCGACACATCGCTTCGCACGAAGCTTTCCACCCTTAAGCACGCACTCAAAGAGGTTGGCTGATGGATATCCGCGCGGCGGAAATTTCCGCAATTCTGAAAGACCAGATCAAGAATTTCGGCAAGGAAGCCGAAGTTTCCGAAGTCGGTCAGGTTCTGTCCGTCGGTGACGGCATCGCCCGTGTCTATGGTCTCGACAACGTCCAGGCGGGCGAAATGGTCGAGTTCCCCGGCGGCATCATGGGCATGGCCCTCAACCTCGAAAGCGACAACGTCGGCGTCGTGATCTTCGGCGCCGACCGCGACATCAAGGAAGGCGACACCGTCAAGCGGACCGGCTCCATCGTGGACGTTCCGATCGGTCCGGAACTGCTCGGCCGCGTGGTCGACGGTCTCGGCAACCCGATTGACGGCAAGGGCCCGATCAAGGCCAAGAAGCGCGCCCGCGTGGACGTCAAGGCTCCCGGCATCATGCCGCGCAAGTCGGTGCACGAGCCGATGTCGACCGGCCTCAAGGCCATCGACGCCCTGATCCCGGTCGGTCGCGGCCAGCGCGAGCTCGTCATCGGCGACCGCCAGACCGGCAAGACCGCCATCCTGCTCGACACCTTCCTCAACCAGAAGCCGATCCACGACAACGGCCCGGACGAAGACAAGCTGTTCTGCGTCTACGTCGCCGTCGGCCAGAAGCGTTCGACCGTCGCGCAGTTCGTGAAGGTTCTCGAAGAGCGTGGCGCTCTCGATTACTCGATCGTCGTCGCCGCAACGGCTTCCGACCCGGCCCCGATGCAGTTCCTGGCGCCGTTCGCCGGCTGCGCCATGGGCGAGTACTTCCGCGACAACGGCCAGCATGCCCTTATCGCCTATGACGATCTGTCCAAGCAGGCCGTCGCCTATCGTCAGATGTCGCTTCTTCTCCGCCGCCCGCCGGGCCGCGAAGCCTATCCGGGCGACGTCTTCTACCTTCACTCGCGCCTTCTCGAGCGCGCCGCAAAGCTCAACGAAGCCAACGGCGCTGGCTCGCTGACCGCACTTCCGGTCATCGAAACCCAGGCGAACGACGTGTCGGCCTACATCCCGACCAACGTGATCTCGATCACCGACGGCCAGATCTTCCTTGAAACGGACCTGTTCTACCAGGGTATCCGTCCGGCCGTGAACGTCGGTCTGTCGGTGTCCCGCGTGGGCTCGTCTGCACAGATCAAGGCGATGAAGCAGGTCGCAGGCTCGATCAAGGGCGAACTGGCGCAGTACCGCGAAATGGCGGCCTTCGCACAGTTCGGTTCCGACCTCGACGCCGCCACCCAGCGCCTCTTGAACCGTGGCGCACGCCTGACCGAACTCCTCAAGCAGCCGCAGTTCTCGCCGCTGAAGACCGAGGAGCAGGTCGCCGTGATCTTTGCGGGCGTGAACGGCTATCTCGACAAGCTGCAGGTCAGCCAGGTCGGCAAGTTCGAACAGGGTCTGCTCGCCTACATGCGTGGCGAGGGCAAGAGCGTTCTCGAAGCGATCCGCACCGAAAAGGCGCTGACCGACGAGATCAAGTCGAAGCTCAAGGATGCTATCGACACCTACGCCAAGACCTTCGCCTGATCTAAACGACGTTAGGACGACGTACGGATGCCTTCACTCAAGGATCTGAAGAACCGGATCGCCTCCGTCAAGGCGACGCAGAAGATCACCAAGGCCATGCAGATGGTGGCCGCGGCGAAGCTTCGGCGTGCGCAGGAGGCGGCCGAGGCCGCACGGCCCTATTCGCAGCGGATGGCTTCGGTGATGTCGAACATCGCCCAGGCCGTCGGCGGCGGAGACGATGCGCCGCGCATCATGACCGGAACCGGCAAGGACGACGTGCACCTGCTCGTCGTCTGCACCGCGGACCGTGGTCTGTGCGGGGGCTTCAACGGACAGATCGTCCGTCTGGCCCGCGAACATGCCCGCAAGTTGCTTGCCTCGGGCAAGACGGTGAAGATCATGTGCGTCGGCAAGAAGGCCAACGACCTTCTGCGCCGCGACTACGGCAGCCATATCGTGGAACGTTTCGACTTCCGCGACGTGCGCAAGATGAGCTTCGTCCAGGCGGAGCAGGTCGCCGAGAAGGTGTTCGGCATGTTCGACGCCGGCGAGTTCGACGTCTGCACGCTGTTCTATTCGGAATTCAAGTCGGTGATCAGTCAAATCCCGACCGCCCAGCAGCTGATCCCGGCTGCTCCGGCGGAAGCCGAAGAGGGCGAAAGCTCGGATGCGGTTTACGATTACGAACCCGACGCATCGGCAATCCTGGCCGATCTGGCGCCGCGTTCGGTGAAGGTGCAGATCTTCCGCGCGCTGCTTGAAAACGTCGCGGGCGAGATGGGCGCCAAGATGTCGGCCATGGACAATGCGACCCGTAACGCGGGCGAGATGATCGACAAGCTGTCGATGAGCTACAACCGTCAGCGCCAGGCCCAGATCACCAAGGAACTCATCGAAATCATCTCGGGCGCGGAAGCGCTCTAAGGAACGGACAAGAGGGTAAGAAACATGGCTAAGGCAGCTACCCCGGCTACAAAGACCGCAGCGGCGAAGAAGCCCGCGGCTCCCCGCAAGGCACCCGCTAAGGCGGCGGCCGCCACCAAGACCACGGCAACCAAGTCCGCCGCACCGAAGGGTGCGACCGGCCGGGTTTCCCAGGTCATCGGCGCCGTCGTCGACGTGAGCTTCGACGAGCACCTGCCGGCAATCATGAACGCGCTGGAAACCGAGAACATGGGCGGCCGCCTGGTTCTCGAGGTTGCCCAGCACCTCGGCGAGAACACCGTGCGCACCATCGCCATGGACTCCACCGAAGGTCTGGTTCGCGGCCAGGCCGTGACCGACACCGGCGCCCCGATCTCGGTGCCGGTCGGTGACGAGACGCTCGGTCGCATCATGAACGTGATCGGCGAGCCGGTGGACGACGCCGGCCCGATCAAGACCAAGACCACCCGTTCGATCCACCAGGATGCTCCGGAATATGTCGACCAGTCGACCGAAGCCGAAATCCTCGTGACCGGCATCAAGGTCGTCGACCTGCTGGCTCCCTACGCAAGGGGCGGCAAGATCGGCCTGTTCGGCGGCGCCGGCGTGGGCAAGACCGTTCTCATCATGGAACTCATCAACAATGTCGCAAAGGCGCACGGCGGTTACTCCGTGTTCGCAGGCGTCGGTGAGCGGACCCGTGAAGGCAACGACCTCTACCACGAGATGATCGAATCGGGCGTGAACAAGGAAGGCGGCGGCGAAGGCTCGAAGGCGGCCCTCGTCTACGGCCAGATGAACGAGCCCCCCGGTGCCCGTGCCCGCGTTGCGCTCTCCGGCCTGACGGTCGCCGAGCATTTCCGTGACCAGGGCCAGGACGTGCTGTTCTTCGTGGACAACATCTTCCGCTTCACCCAGGCAGGCTCCGAAGTGTCGGCTCTTCTCGGCCGTATTCCTTCGGCCGTGGGTTACCAGCCGACGCTCGGCACCGACATGGGCGCCATGCAGGAACGCATCACCACCACCACCAAGGGTTCGATTACCTCGGTGCAGGCCGTGTACGTTCCCGCCGACGACTTGACCGACCCGGCACCGGCCTCGACCTTTGCCCACCTTGACGCGACGACCGTGCTTTCGCGCTCGATCGCCGAAAAGGGCATCTACCCGGCCGTGGACCCGCTCGACTCGACCTCGCGCATGCTCGACCCCATGATCGTCGGCGAAGAGCACTACGAAGTCGCCCGCAAGGTGCAGCAGACCCTCCAGCGCTACAAGTCGCTGCAGGACATCATCGCCATCCTCGGCATGGACGAACTGTCCGAAGAGGACAAGCTGGTGGTGGCGCGCGCCCGCAAGATCGAGCGCTTCCTGTCGCAGCCGTTCTTCGTGGCCGAAGTGTTCACCGGTTCTCCGGGCAAGCTCGTCGACATCGCCGACACCATCAAGGGCTTCAAGGGCCTGGTGGAAGGCGAATACGACCACCTTCCGGAGCCGGCCTTCTACATGGTGGGCTCGATCGAGGAAGCCGTCGAGAAGGCCCAGAAGCTGGCTGCCGAAGCCGCTTGAGCGGCCTCGTGAATGGTGAACTGGTGAATAGTAAATGGAGGTAGTTGAATAGGATGACGTGTAGTTTGTGATCGCCCACTTGGCTGATCACTATTCACTATTCACTATTCACTAGTCTGGATATGGCCAACAGCTTCAAATTCGAACTCGTATCACCCGAGCAGCTTCTCGTTTCCACGGAAGTGACCTCGGTCGTCGTGCCCGGTTCGGAGGGCGACATGACGGTGATGGCAAACCATGCACCGACCATGACCACGATCCGTCCGGGCATCGTCTCCTTCACCGGCGACGACGGCAAGGAAGAGCGGTTCGTCGTCTTCGGCGGCTTCGCCGACATCCTGCCGGAAGGCTGCACGGTTCTGGCCGAGAAGGCGATCCATGTCGACGACATGAACTCCGAGATCATCAAGGAGCAGATCGCCGCCGCCGAGAAGGCAGTGGAGGAAGCAAAGCACGACGCCCAGGCGCAGCGTGCCCGCGAGTTCCTCGACCAGCTGACGACGCTGGAAGGCGCGATCCTGCCGGCCTGATCAAAGGGCAAGCAAGAGAATGAACGACGGGCCTTCGGGCCCGTTTTTCGTATCAGGTCAGAGTTTGGAAAACGGTTCGGGGTAGACCAGCGGACCCGACCAGCCGGACAGCGCCCCGGGCTCGAGTTCCAGCGCCTGCAGGTAAGGTCCCTGCCAGGCGACCACGGCTGGATCTGCGAGATCGGACCGGAAGCCGAAGCGACCGTAGTAATCCGGTTCGCCGAGCACAAAGACCGATTTCCAGCCGATCTGGCGGGCCCGGTCGAGGCCGTGGCGGACGAGTTCGGTGCCGACATACATCTCACGGAAGTCCGGGGCGACGGAAAGTGGCGCGAGCGCGAGGCACCGGTCCGGCCCCTCGATGCGGCTGAACAGGACATGGCCGACAATCCGGTCGCGGCGGACAGCGACGATCGAAAGTGTTTCGACGGGTCCGACTATGAGATCGACGGCGAGTTCGGCCTCGTCGGGCCTGCCGAAAGCGCGGGTGGTGAGGTCGCGGATTGCCGCATCCTCTTCCGGTAAGCTGTCGCGGAACACGATCTGTGAGACTGCGACGCGCCCGTGAGCCATCAGCCCTTGCCCTGTACGAGATGCGAGAACGCGGCAACCACGTCGCGATAGACGCCCTTCTTGAACTCGACCACCATATCGGGGAGGTCCGGCATCTCGGCCCATTTCCAGGCATCGAATTCGGCGCTGTGACCGTCTGGCGGCGGGTCTATGGCGATTTCGCTTTCATCGCCGGTGAAGCGATAGGCGAACCAGCGCTGCTTCTGACCGCGGAACTTGCCCTTCAACCCGACACCGATCAGGTGGTCGGGAAGATCGTAGGTGATCCAGTCGGGTGCCTGTTCGAGAAGCTCGACGGAGCGGATGCCGGTCTCCTCGTAGAGTTCGCGGCGGGCGGCTTCCTCCCAGTCCTCTCCCTCGTCGATGCCGCCCTGCGGCATCTGCCAGAGCTGCGGATTGCCGTCATATTCTGAATTGTCGATGGCGAGGCGCTGGCCGACCCAGACCTTGTTGTCTGCATTCAGTACCATGACGCCCACGCAGGGCCGGTAGGGCAGGTCTCTCGGATCATGCGCTACCTTGTGTTTCTTGCCCAAATCCGTTCTCCGTACTGCTCGGCCCGGCTTGAGGCCTATTTCTCGGGATCATCCGCTACGGCGGAGACACCGACGAACTCGATCCCGCGCGCCTTGGCTTCGTTCATCCAGGCCGCAATGGCATCGACGGACACCTCGAAGGCAGAAGCCACGCCGATGGCCTGCCCGTTGCGCCGGGCGATGCGCTCGAGATCGTCGAGCTTTTGGAGAATGTAGCCGCGCTCCTGCCTGCCGTCGAGGACGATGTCGGAGGCAGCAAAGGGGATGCCCAACGCGTGCGAGAACTTGTCGGTGAGCGATTGCGCCGAGGTGCCGTCGTCGAGAAACATGATCCCCCGGCTGGCGAGGTCGCGCATCACCGGTTCAAGCGCATCGGGATCGGCGAGGAAGCGACCGCCCATGAAATTGGTGATGCCGGTGTAATTGGTGATCTCGCCCATGGCCTCGTGCAGCAGGGCGAGGTTGGCCTCCGCGCCGGCGGCGACCGTCAGCGTGCCGCGGCCGGGATCGGTGCGCGGATAGTCGAAGGGTTCGAAGGGAACCTGCAGCATGATCTCGCGGCCGTCCCGGCGCGCCTCCTGCATCCAGCGCTTGAGGCTGTTGCCGTTAGCGGCAAAGGCGACCGTGACCTCTTCGGGCAGCTTTTCGAGCGCGTACTGGGTGCCCGTCTGGCTCAGTCCCAGCCCGCCGACGAGGATGGCGATGCGGGTGCCGCGGGCGCCCGACCACGGCCGGGCATAGATGTCGAAGGCCCGCTCGCCCGAGGCGCCGATGACCGGCAGATCGCCGTCCGGCGTGGATTCGGTCACAGCCGGGTCCGGGATATGGGCAAGGCGCGGATCCTGGCCGACGCGATCGGGCGGAGAGAGGAGCACAGGGCCCGGCTCCGAGCGCTCGGTGGGCGTGAATTTGGTGATCTCGGTGCCGTTCTCATCGAAGCTCGTGGAGATGCTGGCGCCGGACTGTCCGGGCTGGCTGCGCATCTCACCGGCGCCGATCGGGCCGGCCGGTGCGCCGCCGTCGATCACCTCGATCTCCGGCGTGCTCCCGGGGCTTTCAGTCTGCGCCTGAGTGGCGGTTTCTGCGGAAGCGACCTGCTGCGGCTCCTCGACAGCGCCGGGAAGTCGGCTCTGCCATGCGACGAAGCCCGCCGCGCCGAGGATGACCAGAACAGCAAGCGACATGCCGATCATCCGGGCCGGGCCACGCGATCGCGCCTTCGCTCCGGCCGGGGGGCGGTTCTTCCCCAGTGGCTGATGAATGTCGCTGTTCAAGGTGTCGCGGCCCGATTCGCTGTTGGGCGGCATTGAATCAAGCCGCGCTGATACAGGCAAGGGGGAAAGCGGCGCCGCCCGAGCCCAATAAAAAAACCGGCCGCCCCCGAGGGGCGGCCGGCCTGATGATCCAACGCCGATCCGGCTGTGGTCAGTTCTTGTTTTCCGCCGTTTCCGGGCTGGGCGGGAAGGCGGCGTTGGTGATCTCGCCGCGAATCAGCTTGAGCGCTTCGCCCAGTTGGACGTCGTCCTTGGGATCCGGCGGCACATAGGCGATCGAACCCGAACCCTGGTCGTCCTCGTTCTCGCCCTGGATATGGCCGCGCAGCTTGGATTCGCCCGCAGTCTCAAGACGTCCGCGAAGCTCTTCCGGGACCGGTTCCTCGACCTTGATGTCCGGCTTGATGCCGGTGCCCTGGATCGAGGTACCCGACGGCGTGTAATAGAGCGCCGTGGTCAGCCGCAGCCGCGTCGTGTCGTCGAGCGGGATGATGGTCTGCACCGAACCCTTACCGAAGGACCGGGTGCCGAGCACGGTCGCCCGGTGATGGTCCTGCAGTGCGCCGGCGACGATTTCCGATGCCGAAGCCGAGCCGCCGTTGACCATCACGATCATCGGCTTGCCGTCGATCAGGTCGCCCGCACGGGCGTTGAAGCGACGGGTTTCCTCGGCATTGCGGCCACGGGTGGAGACGATCTCGCCCTGGTCGAGGAACGCGTCCGACACGCTGATCGCCTGGTCCAGCAGGCCGCCCGGATTGAGGCGCAGGTCGAGCACGTAGCCCTTGATCTTGTCCTCGCCGATCTCCTTCTTGAGGTTGGAGATCGCATCCTCGAGATCGCCATAGGTCTTCTCGGTAAAGGAGATGATGCGGAGATAGCCGACATCGCCTTCGGCGCGATACTTGACCGCCTTCACCGAAATGATGTCGCGGGTGACCTTGAGCTTGATCGGCGCATCAGCACCGTCACGCAGGATGGTCAGCTCGATGGCGGTGTTGACCGGGCCGCGCATCTTGTCGACCGCATCCGACAGCGAGAGGCCGCGAACGGGCTCGCCGTCGATTTCGGAAATGAAGTCGCCAGCCAGCACACCTGCGCGTGCAGCGGGCGTATCGTCGATCGGCGAGACGACCTTGACCAGTTCGTCTTCCATCGTGACCTCGATGCCGAGGCCGCCGAACTCGCCGCGCGTCTGCGTCTGCATCTCCGCAGCGTCTTTTTCGTTGAGATAGCTCGAATGCGGGTCGAGCGAGGTGAGCATGCCGTTGATGGCCGCCTCGACCAGCTTTTCCTCGTCGGGCGGCGTGACGTACTGAGCCCGGACGCGTTCGAACACGTTGCCGAATATCGCCAGCTGGCGGTAGGTCTCGCTGCCGGCCGCCTCGGCCGAACCGCCATAGGACTGAACCGCTCCGAGCGCCGTCGCACCCATGAGGGCGCCAACGGCCATGTAGGTCACCTTACGTATCATTGCTTGCCCTTCCTTGAGACGCCGTGCCTCTCCACCAAGGTCGTGGATCGACAGCTTCGCCGTCTTTTCTGAATTCAATGTAAAGCGTCGGCTTGTCGGTTGCCAGTGTCAATGCGGCTGCTCCCGCCATTCGCGTCGGCCCCATGGTCGCCACCGGTTCGCCGGCAAGGACGAACTGGCCGTCGGCGACCGAAATTCTATCAAGCCCGGCCAGGACGAGATGGTAACCGTCGCCGGCGTCGATGATCAGCGTCTGGCCGTAGGAGCGAAACCCGCCCGCAAAGACGACCCAGCCATCCACCGGTGCCGTGACGACCGCTCCCTGGGCCGTGGCGAGGAGTTCGCCGCTCAACCCATGTCCACTACCGTCGGCTGCACCGAAATAGCGGAGCGTTTCGCCCCTGGCGGGATAGTTCAGCGTTCCCTTGAGCGCCGAAAATGCATATGCGGGCGCAATGCGGTTTTTCTCGGGCAGCTTGGCAAGTGCCAGCTCATGAGCGCGTTCGAGCTGCTCGGCAATGCGCTGCTTGCGCTCCTCCTCGGCCTTGCGGGCGGCCATTGCCGCCTCGCGCTGGCGGGTGATCTCGGCTTCCAGCGACGCGATCACGGTTTCAAGCTCGCCGGATTTTTCCTCGAGTGAGGCCGCGCGCTTGCGTTCGAGTTCGAGCCGTCTTTCGCTTTCTTCCTGCAGCGCCAGTTTCTCGGTGACGAGGGCGGCCAGGCGCTCGCTCTCCCTGTCGTTTTCCTCGAGTGCTGCGGCGAGTTCGGTGCGCTCGGTGGCGATCGACTTGCGCAGTTGCGCCAGTTCGTCGAGATCGCGGGCGAGCGCCTCGGTCTGCGAGCGGATTTCCGGCACCACCGCGCCAAGCAGGATCGCGCTGCGGACGGAAGAAAGCGCGTCATCGGGCGATATGAGCAGCGCCGGCGGCGGATCGCGGCCGATTCGCTGAAGTCCCGCCAGCACCTCGGCAAGCACGCCGCGGCGATCGACGAGCGAGCGCCGGAGCACGGTCTGGCGCTGGTTGAGGGCGGTCAGCCGCGCCTCGCCATCGGCGACGCGGCGGTCGAGTTCGGCGCGACGCTTCGTCGTGGCCTCGAGTGAGGCGGCAAGGGAAGCCTGCTCGTCCTTCAGGCCGGCGAGATCCTTCTCAAGCGATTCGAGCGCCTTGCGGGCGGCTTCGGCGTCGGTCGCCGTCGAGCGCAACTGGTCGAGATTCTCGTCGCGCTGTTGAAGAAGCTCCCGTTCGGCGGGGGTGAGCGCGTCGCCGTCTTCCGGCACCGCCGCTTCGGCCTGGACCGGATCCTCGGCGCCTGTCTCGGTGGCGCGGAGCGGGACGGGCGCCAGAGCAAGGACCAGCGCAAGCGCGACCGACGCGCGGGCGCGCCGTGCGGCTGGACTGGACAGATGCGGGAGGCCGGCCATCATTGGTCAACCCTTAGCTGATTTGCGCAAGCTTCACCATGAACCTTTGCGTGAGCGACACTCTATCGCGGGGCCGGGGCAACTCGTTCAGGTGCGGTGATAGGGATGGCCGGACAGGATGGTGACGGCGCGGTAGAGCTGTTCGGCAAGCATGATTCGCACCAGTTGGTGCGGCCATGTCATCCGCCCGAAGGAGATCACGAGATCGGCGCGGCGCCTGAGTTCGGGGTCGAAACCGTCGGGACCGCCGATGGCGAGGACGAGATCGCGCTGGCCCTCGTCGCGGATCTGGCCGAGGCGTTCGGCGAATTCAGGCGAATCAAGCGTCTTGCCGCGTTCGTCGAGAAGGATGAGGAACGCGCCCTTGGGCCGAGCCTTTTCAAGCTCGGCCGCCTCGTCGGACTTTCGCTGTTCGGTGGTCGGGGCGCGGCTTTCGGTGAGTTCGAGCGTGCGGGCATATTCGATGCCGATCGCCGGTCCGGCCTTGGCCATCCGGTCGATGTAGCGTGCCGCAAGCTCCGCCTCCTGACCGGCTTTGAGCCGGCCCGTCGCAATGAATGTCACGCGCATGTCGCAACCCGGTCAGTCACTCAAGTTCATTCCTCGGGCGACCGGGGCCGCCCGGACCAATCAGGTCACGACCACGTTCCGCCTCTACCGGATCAACCGGTCAGTGCAGTTTTCCGCTGTCGACATCCGGGGCCTGCCACATCTTCTCGATGTTGTAGAACTCCCGGATTTCCGGACGGAATACGTGGATGATCACGTCGCTCGCGTCGATGAGAACCCAGTCGCCGGCTTCCAGGCCTTCGACCTGGGGCGCGCCGAACCCGGCACTCTTGAGATCGCGAATCAGGTGATCGCAGATGGCCGCCACATGACGACTGGATCGTCCCGACGCCACAACCATGTGATCGCCGAGTGCCGATTTGCCCGCAATGTCGATGTGGACGATGTCTTCCGCTTTCGAGTCCGCGAGACTTTCGCGAACCAGTTCGAGTTGCCGGAGTGCTGCCTTTGCGCCGCTATCCGCAACCGGTGAGAAATTGCCTTCGGCATTTCCCTTTTGGGGTGCTGTCCTCAGAGTCGTTCCTTTCGATTTTCGAACAGACAGGATGCGGCCACCGACATCACGCGCGACCGCATGGTTAAAGATAGGCATGCAAGTGTTAACTTTTCAAGACGCCGATCAGGCCGATTTCGCCCTGGCCTTGCGGATGGCCGTCGACGACAGCGTCGAGCGCGGGCCGTGGATGAAGGTCCAGGCGGGCGCGCGGGCGGTGGCGAGCAGACGCGCATCGGTCTCGTCCATCCGGTGGCGCCAGAAGACCTTGGCCATTGGCGCCGACAGATACGACAGGGTCGATCCCGGACGATCGATGACGGCGATCGGGAAGGTCCCGGCGATCCCGCGCCAGTCCTGCCAGCGGTGAAAGCTCGCCAGATTGTCGGCACCCATGACCCAGACGAAATGGACGCCGGGATTGTAACGCTTGAGAAAAGCCAGCGTTTCGGCGGTGTAGCGCAGGCCATAGACCGCCTCGAAGGCGGTGACCTTGACGCGCGGATCCTCGACCATGGCGCGCGATGCCTCGACGCGCGCTTCCAGCGCCTCCAAGTCGGAATGATCCTTCAGGGGATTGCCGGGCGAAACCATCCACCAGATCTGGTCGAGGCCAAGACGGCGCAGCGCAATCTCGGAGACCAGCACGTGGCCTGCATGCGGCGGATTGAAGGAGCCGCCGAACAGGCCGACCTTCAGGCCGCGCTCAACATGCGGCATGCGCAGATAGGGCGCGGAATAGGACGAGCGGAAAACGTTCAACTCACGGCCTGGTCTGACCGCTGCCGCGGACGCGATACTTGAAGGAGGTCAGCTGTTCGACGCCGACGGGGCCGCGGGCGTGCATCTTGCCGGTGGCGATACCGATCTCGGCGCCCATGCCGAATTCGCCGCCATCGGCGAACTGGGTGGAGGCGTTGTGAAGCAGGATCGCCGAATCGATCTCGTTGAAGAATTTCTCCGCCACAGCCGCATCTTCGGCGATCACCGCCTCGGTGTGGTTCGAGGAATAACGATCGATATGGGCGATGGCGCCGTCGATCCCGTCGACCTCACGGGCGGAGATGATGGCGTCGAGATACTCGGTCGACCAGTCCGCTTCCTGAGCCGGCTTCACATCGCTCGAAAGCGCCTGCATGGCGGCATCGCCGCGAACTTCGCAGCCGGCAGTGATCAGGTCTGTGACAAGGGTGCGCTTGAGATCGGGGTCCAGCGCACGGTCGAGCAGCAGGGTTTCTGCCGCGCCGCAGATCCCGGTGCGGCGCATCTTGGAATTGACGATCAGCCTGCGCGCCATGTCGGGGTCGGCCGACTTGTCGACATAGACGTGGCAGAGGCCTTCGAGATGGGCGAAGACTGGCACGCGGGCCTCGCTCTGCACGCGGGCGACGAGGCTCTTGCCACCGCGGGGCACGATCACGTCGATGGCGCCGCCGAGACCCTTGAGCATCTCGCCGACGGCGGCGCGGTCCGTCACCGGCACCACCTGGATGGAGTCGATCGGCAGGCCGGCCTTTTCCAGTCCCTCGACGAGGCAGGCATGAATGGCGCGGGTGGAGGCGATGGAATCCGATCCGCCGCGCAGGACGACGGCATTGCCGGCCTTCAGGCACAGCGCGCCGGCGTCCGCGGTGACGTTGGGCCGGCTTTCATAGATGACGCCGATGACGCCGAGCGGCGTGCGCACGCGCTCGATCTTCAGGCCGTTGGGGCGGTCCCAGGCGGCGATGACGTCACCTACCGGATCGGTCAATGCGGCGATCTCGCGGATGCCGCCCGCCATCGCGGCGATGCGTCCGGCGTCGAGCTTCAGCCGGTCCTTGAGCGCGGACGAAAGATCGGCTTCCTCGGCGCGCGCCATATCCTCGGCGTTGGCTTTCAGGATGGCGTCGGCGTTCGCCTCGATGGCATCGGCCATGGCGAGAAGCGCGGCGTTCTTGGCTTCGGTGGAGGCGACGGCGAGTGGCCGTGCGGCGGCGCGCGCATTGCGGCCGATCCCGGCCATCAGCGTTTCGACGTCTGTCACGGTGTTTGCCTTGTCCAGCATGGGCCACTCCCAGAATTTCGCGGGTCCCGAAGGGGACCTGTTACATACGCAATAGGCGGTGAAGGGTAAAGCCGCGCGGCACGAGCCGCCTGAATTCGGCGCGCGAGCTGGTCAGCCGCGTGGTCGCGGGCCCGTCAGAACGAGGTCGTCGCGATGGATCATGGCGGCGCGGCCGGGATAGCCGAGCACGGTCTCGATCTCGGTGGACTTGCGCCCGGTGATGCGGCGGGCTTCCTCGGCGTCGTAGCCGCAGATGCCGCGGGCGATCTCGCGGCCGGTGGCGTCGATGACGGCGACCGTGTCGCCGCGATGGAAGGAGCCTTCGCAAGCGGTGACGCCGGCGGGCAGCAGGCTCTTGCCGGCGTGAAGGGCACGCTCGGCGCCCGCGTCGATCACCAGTCGGCCGGCGGGCTCCAGCTGACCGGCGATCCACGTCTTGCGGGCGGTGACCGGCGTGCCGGAGGGCGCGAACCAGGACGAGCGGCCGCCCTGATCGATCAGCGAAAGCGCGTGGTCTGGTTTGCCCGACGCGATGACCATGGCGCAGCCCGCACCGGTGGCGATCTTGCCGGCGTCGATCTTGGTCTTCATGCCGCCGCGCGAAAGTTCGGAGCCCGCCCCGCCGGCCATGGCCTCGATCTCGGGGGTGATCGCCGAGATCTCGGAGAGAAATTCGGCATCGGGATGGGTCGCCGGCGGGGCGGTGTAGAGGCCGTCGATGTCGGAGAGCAGGACCAGGAGGTCGGCGCCGGTCATCGTCGCGACGCGGGCGGCCAGGCGATCATTGTCACCATAGCGGATCTCGGTGGTGGCCACCGTATCGTTCTCGTTGATGACGGGCACGGCACCGCGGCGCAGAAGCTCGGCGATGGTGGCACGCGCATTGAGATAACGGCGGCGCTCCTCGGTATCCGACAGGGTCAGGAGGATCTGTCCGGCGACGATGTCGTGGCGGGAGAGGTTGGCCGCCCAGGCCTGGGCAAGCGCGATCTGGCCGACGGCGGCTGCGGCCTGGCTCTCCTCGAGCTTCAGCGCGGTCGAGGGCAGGCCGAGCACCGTGCGGCCCATGGCGATGGCGCCGGAAGAGACCACGAGAACATCCACGCCATTGGCCCTGAGTTTCGCGATGTCCTCGCAGAGGGCCTGAAGCCAGGCGGATTTCAGCCCGGTCGCGCGGTCGACGAGCAGCGCCGAGCCGATCTTGATGACGATCCGCTTGTGGGCGGAAACCGGTTTGCGCCGCGCGGTCATGGCTCTCAGGCGTCCCCGACCTTCGAGGCGGCGGCGGACGCGGCCCTCTCGGCTTCCGACGACTTGTCGGAATCGATGACTTCGCGCAGCGCGCGCAGCAGTCCGGTCATGCCCTCGCCTGAGACGGCGGAGATTTCGTGCGGGGCCTGGCCGCTCGCCTTCTTCAGCGCTTTGACCTTGTCGCGGCGCATTTCCGGATCGAGCACGTCGACCTGCGACAGCGCCACCACTTCGGGCTTGTCGATAATACCGTGGCCGTAGGCCTCGAGCTCCGTGCGCACGGTCCTGTAGGCTTTCACCACGTCCTCCTCGACCGAGGAGACGAGATGGCAGAGCACGCGGGTACGCTCGACATGGCCGAGGAAACGGTCGCCGATGCCGACGCCTTCATGGGCGCCCTCGATGAGACCGGGGATGTCGGCGAGAATGAACTCGCGGCCGTCGATGGTGGCGACGCCCAGATTGGGGTGCAGGGTGGTGAAGGGGTAATTGGCGATCTTCGGCCGCGCGCGGGTCACGGTGGCGAGAAAGGTCGACTTGCCGGCGTTCGGCAGACCGACGAGGCCGGCGTCGGCAATCAACTTGAGCCGCAGCCAGACGGTCTTTTCCTGGCCTTCCTGGCCCGGATTGGCGTGGCGGGGCGCCTGGTTGGTCGACGACTTGAAATGGGTGTTGCCGAAGCCGCCGTTACCGCCGGCGGCGAGCCGGTAGCGGTCGCCGACATTCACGAGGTCGCAGATCAGCGTCTCGCGGTCCTCCTCGAAGACCTGGGTGCCGGCGGGAACTTTCAGCGTGACGCTGTCGCCGCCCGCACCGGTGCGGTTGCGGCCCATGCCGTGCATGCCGGTCTTGGCCTTGAAGTGCTGCTGGTAGCGGTAGTCGATGAGCGTGTTGAGGCCGTCGACCGCCTCGATCCAGACATCGCCGCCGCGGCCGCCGTCGCCGCCGTCGGGGCCGCCGAACTCGATATACTTCTCGCGCCTGAACGAGACCGAGCCCGCGCCGCCGTCGCCGGAACGGATATAGACCTTGGCTTCGTCGAGGAACTTCATCTGGCTTGACCGATCCGGTAGGACAACAGGGTAAAGGCCCGCGGCATGCGGGCCCGGGTTTGCGCGCATCGATAACGGCCCCGGGCCGCGAGGTCAAAGCCTATTGCGTCTCGAACCGGCCGCCGGATGTCCGGTCAGGGCCGGATTGCCTTGGCTTCGGCGCGTGTCCGGGCGAAATTGACCTTCACCCGGGCCACAGGGAATGCGAATTTGGTCACCAGCGCCGTGTTGCGGAGCGTACCGTCATCCTTCAGCACCAGCTTGTCGTAAAAATGGACGATGCTTGGCTTGCCGTCGGTATTCAGGTTCACCCGGTAATTGAAGCGGGCCGTGTTGCCGGAGATCCGGACCGTGGTCTCGCCGAGAACGTCCTCGCGGGTGCCCTTGTAGGTGTCAGGACCGGTGCGGGTGAAGATCCAGGTCTTGGTGTCACGTTCGCCGTCGTCGTAGCGGAAGTCCTCGCGCAGCTTCAGCACATTGCCGCGTACGGTTCCGGTCAGGTCGACTCGGAAGGTGCGGTGCACGCCGTTGATGGCCCCGAAGGAGCCATAGGCATAGGTCTTGCCCCGAAAGAAGTCCTCGAGCTGTAGCTCGGCGGCCTGGGCGGGAAGCGTGAAGAGGATCGCCAGCAGGGTCGCTGCGGCCAATGGGCGGAACAGGCGGTTGAGAAGGGTCATGACGGGTCCTTTCGGTTCATGCCGCCATCTTCATACGCCGCCTGACACCGTCTGGATCGGTGACCGGCCCCCGCTCACCGGGCGAGGGCCGGTCATGTCGTCAGCGCCGCTGAGGCCGTGCGTGCCAGCTCAAGAGCGAGGCCCAGGTCTTGCGGTCGAGCCGGAACCGATCAGCCGCACAGGAGGCATTGAGCGCCATGACGTGGATCATGTCGGTGCCCTGGAACTGGAAGCCCGACTTCTGCAGCACCCGCCGCGAGGCGGTGTTGGTGACCCGGCAGGCAGCGTCGATATGGTCGATCTCGGTGGTCTTGAAGGCCATGTCGACGAGCGCGTGGGCGGCTTCGGTCGCATAGCCGCCACCCCAATAGGGCTGGCCGACCCAGTAACCGATCTCGAGCCCGCTCGGGTGATCGCCCGGATGGAGCGCGCAGCAGCCGACGAAGGTTCCGGTGTCCGCTTCCGCCATCGCATAGACGCAATTACCATTCTCGCGGGTCGCGGTTTTTCGGACGAAGGCCGTCGCATCTTCCCGGGTATAGGGATGCGGCATGCGCGATACCATCGTGGCGACGGCCGGGTTGTTGGCGAGAATGGTAATGGCGTCGATGTCCTCGACGTGGGGGGCTCTCAGAACGAGCCGTTCCGTCAGCAAGACGGGACAGTCCAGTCTCAACCTGTCATCGCTGGGAGGCTCGGGCCTCCTCGATTGCAGCTCCTGTATCATCGTCATTCTCCTTTTGGCTGGACGAAAGAAAAAGGGAGGCGGGACTTGCGTCCCACCTCCCGTTTCTCTTTTCCGGAGAATGCCGATTTTTAGAGCCGGCCGGTCGATGAGACGCCGGCCCGGATATTCGGATCGGCTTTATTCTGCGGCTTCCGCATTCTCCATTACGGAGACGTAGGTTCGGCCATTGGCCGTCTTGCGGAAAGCCACGGTGCCCGGTTTGGTCGCAAAAATAGTGTGATCCTTGCCGAGACCGACATTGGTGCCCGGGTGCCACTTGGTGCCGCGCTGACGCACGAGAATGTTGCCGGCGAGAACCTGCTCACCGCCGAACTTCTTCACGCCAAGACGCTTGGATTCGGAATCGCGACCGTTGCGCGAGGAACCGCCAGCTTTTTTGTGTGCCATGGGTCTGCTCCTTTTTCGTCCATCAGGACGAGAATTCGTTCGCCGGCAGCGCCGGCCGGTTGATTACTTCGCCAGTTCGGCGGCCTGGGCGCGCCAGTCGGTGATCTGGTCGGCGCTGAACGGCAGGTCGGCGTCGATCTTGGCGATCTCGTCGTCGGTCAGGGCGGCGAGCTTGGCGAAGGTGTCGATGCCGTGGTCGGCGAGCTGGCCGGCGGCGACCGGGCCGATGCCCTTCACCTTGGTCAGGTCGTCACCCTTGTCAGCCTTTGCCTTCGAAGCCTTCTTCTCGGCGGCGGGCTTTGCTTCAGCCTTCGCTTCGGCCTTTTCCTCGGTCTTGGCCGGCTTTGCAGCGGCCTTCTTCGAGGGCTTTGCGCCACCGGTCAGGATGTCGATGATCCGGACGTCGGTCTGGTGCTGGCGATGGCCGCGCATGCGCTTGGAATTCTGACGACGGCGCTTCTTGAAGGCGATGACCTTGCGGGCGCGGCCGTGCTCGACGACCTCGGCAACGACCATGGCGCCTTCCACGAAGGGTGCGCCGATGGTGGCGTTTTCGCCTTCGCCGACCATGAGAACTTCAGTGAACTCGACCGAGGCGCCAGCCTCGCCTTCGAGGCGTTCGACGGTGAGAACGTCGTTTGCGGCAACGCGGTACTGCTTGCCACCGGTCTTGATGACTGCGAACATCGTTTTTCCTTTCGTGTTCAGTCCGGCTCTGTCCGCTTTTTCCGGAAGATCCGGAGGGACGAACGGCCGTCTTTTTGCCAGTCTGGATACAATCGGAGCCGCATGGCCCCGGGTGAAAGTCCGAGTTCTGCCTCGTGCCGCCGTCCGGATGAGCCTGTCAGCCGTGGCGCTCGCGCGCGGAACAAAAACAAACGGCGCGGAAAGGCTCCACGCCGCCTGCCCGGTCCGATACAAAAGGATAAGGGGCGAGTCAAGCTTTTCCTGCCCGTCAACGCCCGGTGCTCCGGCGTTTTCGTCGTTTCGCGTGAAAATGTGCCTTGTGTTCGGCGGCGTCCGTCGTTATGGAGTGCGCCGATCGCGCCAAGCGATGACCACGCGACGCGGAGAGGTGGCTGAGTGGTCGAAAGCACCGCATTCGAAATGCGGCGTACGGGCGACCGTACCGTGGGTTCGAATCCCACCCTCTCCGCCATTCTTCCGCTCACGCCAATATCGCTTCGCTCGACGCCTCCGCGGGGGCGCGCTGACCGCGTGACGCCCGGTCGGGCTTGCGAACCCTGCGGGTTCGGAATGGATCCCCAAAAGCCTCACCATTTTCTGACTTCGCGCTGTCGCCCGTCGGGCTTCGCTCCAGTCGGGGCCTCGCATGAGCTCGGACGGCCCTTGGCCTTGCGAACCCTGCGGGTTCGGGGTGTCACCGCCATTTTTCGGATTTTGCCGGTCTGCAACGCGGCCTGTTGCATCAGGACTTTTCGCAGAGTCGCCTTGCAACTGCCTCGTCGGTGATGACGACGGAGGGGGAGAGCATCTTCATCGCCGCGCGCAGGATCGTGACCTTGTTCCAGCCGCCCGAGGCCAGAACCAGCTTGCGGGACTTGCGCAGGTCGTGCGGATGGATGGCGAAGACGCGGTCGTTGACCGGGTGGTCGACGATCTCTCCGTTTGCATCGACGAAGCGGCAGAGGATGTCGCCGACGGCGCCGGCGCGTTCGAGCGAGATGATCTCGTCCTGGGTCAGCAGCCCGTATTTGGCGAAGATCGAATGCGGTGTGAGGTCGCCGAGCGACAGGAGTGCGACGTCGAGGGAACGGGCGCGCTCGCTCAGTTCGGCGATGCCGCCATGGGACATCAGCGCATCGCGCGTCGGTGCGTCGGGCGCGAAGACGGGTCCCGCCATCAGGAAACACTCGGCGGAGAGGCGGTCGGCGACGCGCCAGGCGAATTCGGAGGGATTGACCTGGGAGACCCGGGTCAGCCCGCCGAGCAGCGAGATGACCTTGAGTCCGCTTTCGGGCTTCTGCTCGATCGCCGGCACCCCGGCCGTCAGCGTCGAGCCCCAGCCCAACCCGATCGACATGTCGGGCCGGAGCGCGCTGTTGAGATAGCGCCCCATCTCGATGCCGATGATGCGGTTGATGTTGGCGGCGTCTTCGGGGGTGGGCACGACGACGGCGCGCTCCAGCCCCCAGATGTCCTCCAGCCGGCGTTCGAGTTCGACGCAGGTCGAGATGCGGGTGGTTACCCGGATCTGGACGCTGCCGTCGTTGCGGGCATTGGCGAGGATGCGCAGCACGCGGGCGCGGGTGAGTCCCACCGTCTGGGCGACCTCGTCCTGCGTCATGCCCTCCATGTAGTAGAGCCATGCGACGCGCGTCTTCAGGTCGTCGTTGATGTCCGTCTCGCTCACACCGTTCGCCCCCTGCGAAAACCGAGCGCCCCCCGAAAGGCGTGCGCCCCGGTTATCCGCGACTTGCGCGCCGACATCAATCCCTTCGGCGCAACAGGTCGACCAGGACCGCCACAAGCACCACGCAGCCGACGATCACGCGCTGCCAGAAGCCGGAGACGTTCATCAGCACGGTTCCGTTGGCGAGGACTGCGAGAAGCAGCGCGCCGAGCACGGTGCCGACAATCGAACCCTGGCCGCCGCGCAGCGAGGTTCCGCCGAGGATGGCCGCGGTAATGGCGCCCATCAGCCAGCCTTCGCCGACGGAGGGCTGACCCGCGTCCATGCGGCTTGCGAAGAGGATGCCGGCGAGGGCTGCGAGCATGCCGGCCATGCCGAAGGCGACGAATTCCACCCAGCGGGCGCGGATACCGGCGAGGATGGCGGCGTCGCGGTTGCCGCCGACGGCGAAGATGTTGCGGCCGAAGCGGGTCTGGCGCAGCATCCAGACGAGAACGATGGCGGTGGCGAAGAAGAGCAGCACCGGTACCGGGACGCCGAAGATCTCGCCCTTGCCGAATATGCCGAACTGTTCGCCCAGCGGACGGATCGGGTAGCCCTTGGTGATCACGAGCGTGATGCCGGCGAAGATTTCCCAGGTGGCAAGCGTGACGATGAACGGATTGAGCCTGAGACCGGCGACGAAGATGCCGTTGATGGCGCCGAGACCGAAGCCGAAGGCCATGGTGAAGGGAATGATCAGATAGGGGTGGATGCCCCACTGGGTGAGCGCGATGGCGCCGACGATGGAGGCGAGGCCGGCGGCCGCTCCGACGGAGAGGTCGATGCCGCCGACGAGCAGGACGAGCGTCTGACCGAGCGCGACGAGGCCGACGAAGGCCGCCTGCCGCATGACGACCGACATGTTGTAGGTCGACAGGAAGTTGTCGGTGGCCAGCGACAGCGCGACCACCAGCACGATGAGCGCGACGAGAACGCCGCTGCCTTCCCAGGCCCAGAGCCGCGAGAGGAGCGAGGCCTGCTTGCGCTCGGGAAGCGGCGACAGTTCGGAGGTGTTGGTGGTATCCATGTCTCGAAGCTCTCTCTTTTCTCAGTTCATCGCCATTTGCAGCAGGCCTTCCTGCGTGGCGTCGCTGCGCTCGACGATGCCTTTGACCCGGCCCTCGTGCATGACCAGGATGCGGTCGGCGACGTCGAGGAGTTCCTCCATCTCGGAGGAGATCACGATGATCGACAGGCCCCGTTCCTCGGTGAGCTTGCGCAGGACCGACTGGATCTCGAACTTGGCGTTGACGTCGATGCCGCGGGTCGGCTCGTCCATGATCAGCACATGGGCGTCGCGCATCAGCCAGCGGGCGATGATGAATTTCTGCTGGTTGCCGCCCGACAGGCTGGTTATGGGATCCTTCAGCGAATTGAATTTCGCCTTCATCTGGCGCGCCAGTTCGTCGACCTCGGCGAGCATTTCGCGGTTGCGCATGCGCAGGATGCCGGTGAAGCGGTCGAGCGTCGCCATCGCGGTGTTCTCGGCGATCGACAGAAGCGGGAAGATGCCTTCCTGCTTGCGCTCCTCCGGCAGGTAGATGAGGCCGGCGGTGATCGCCTCGAGCGGGCTGCGGAACTGGGCCGGCTTGCCGTTCAGCGTGACGCGTCCCGAATCGGCGCGGGTGAGGCCGAAGATGCATTTGGCCATCTCGGTCCGTCCCGAGCCGACAAGGCCGGAAACGCCGAGGATCTCGCCCTTGCGCAGCGAAAACGAGACGTCGCGGAATTCATGGGCGCGCGACAGACCCTCCACCTCGAGCACTTTGGTGGCGGAAGATGTCTGACGCAGCGGTTGGGCGCCCGACTTGGGCGGGCGTCCCGCCATCAGCGTGACCATGCGCTCCCGGGTCGCTTCGTCGGGCGTGAGTTCGCCGACATGGACGCCGTCGCGCAGCACGGTGATGCGCTGTGACAGGCGGCGCACCTCGTCGAGCCGGTGGGAGATGTAGAAGGCGGAGCGGCCCTCGCTGGCGAGATTGCCGATGAAGGCCATGAGCGCCTCTTCCTCGCGAAAGGTGAGGGTGGCGGTGGGCTCGTCGAAAATGAGGACGCGGGCTTCGGTGGCCGCGGCGCGGGCGATCTGGACGAGCTGCTGCTGGGCCTTGGACAGGTCGCGTACGCGGGCAGCGGGATCGATGGAATGATCGACTTCGTGAAGGTGGCGGATGGCGTCATCGCGGGTGCGGCGCCAGTTGATGGAGAGTGCCGAGCCACGATGGGCGCCGAGCATGATGTTCTCGGCGACCGTCAGGTTCGGCACGAGATTGATTTCCTGCGGGGCGATGGCGATGCCATGGGCCTGCGCATCCTTCGGACGGTGGAAGTTGACCGGCTTGCCGTCGACGAAGAGCTGCCCCTTGGTGGGGGCGAGGCGGCCGCAGATGAGATTCATGAGGGTCGATTTGCCGGCGCCGTTCTCGCCGATGATCGAATGGACCTCGCCCGGATAGAGCGTGATCGAGACGTTGCGCAGGGCGATCACCGGGCCGAAGGACTTGGATACGTCGCGTGCTTCGAAAACGGGAGCTTGGGTGCTCATCGGGCTGCGCCTTGTCGTTCTTGATGCGGCTCCGGGCCGGAGGTGGCCCGGAGCCTTTAGATGCCGAACCGCAAGGGAGTACGGTCCGGCGGGAGGTAACCGATCAGTTGCAGTCGTCCTTGGTGAGGAAACGCGAACCGGTGTTGTGGAACATCGGAATGGTGTGGTTCTCGTTCTTGGCGACCAGGTATTCGACGGCCCAGTAGCCCATGTCCCACTGGCGCTGCGCCTTGAGCGCGTCGATGACGCCGGAGCAGACGAAGTCGACGGCTTCGGGGAGGTCATCCATGCCGACGATATGGACCTGACCGGCCTTGCCGGCGTTCTGCACGGCGCGTGCCGCACCGATCGGGTTGGAGGCGTTGGAGCCGAAGATGCCGTCGAGATCCGGATGCGCCGAAAGCACGCTCTCGGTCAGTTCGACAGCCTTTTCGAGGATGTCGTCATCGGGCTGCTCGAACACGATTTCCATGTCCGGGTGCTTGGCGAGCGCTTCCTTGAAGCCCTCGATGCGCTCGACGTGGTCCGACGCGGTGAGGCTGCCCGACAGGATCGCCACCTTGCCCTTGCCGTCGAGGATCTCGGCGAGGCGTTCGCCGAGGTCGTAGCCGTCCTGCTTGCTGCTCTTCGGACCGATGAAGGGGAAGGCTTCGTCACAGAAGGAGTTGAAGGTGATGACGTTGACGCCGGCTTCGACAGCCTCGTTCATCAGCTGGACGTTGGTCGCGCGGTCGAGGCAGGCGACGGCGAGGCCGTCGGGCTTGCGACCGATATTGGCCTCGATGCGCTGGTTCTGGTCGACGACGTCGGCCTGCGGCGGCTGGTCCCAGATCACTTCGATGTCGATGCCGCGCTTCTTCATTTCCTCGGCAGCGAAGGTCGCGCCCTCGGCGACGACGTCGTACCAGGGGTGGATCACCTTCGGGATGAAGACGAAGGTCAGCTTCTTGTCGATGGGCTTGATCAGGTCGCCCTGGCTTTGCGCCTGGGCGGCCATAGGCAGGCTCACGGCGGCCATCATGGCGGCCAGGATTCCGGCTCTTGCAGTCAATTTCATCTCAGTTTCCTCCTCGGGTTGAACGAAACGGCGCGGTCAGCACCGGTTATCTTGCGGCGGGTGTCAGCCCGCGGCGCGTGCCGCCGGCACGAGAACGGTGCCGGCTGCGATGAACTCCCGGACCTGCTCGTAATCGCGCAGGCCGGCCTGCGAGCCGAGCCCAGTGGCGTTGAGCGCGGAACAGGCCTGGGCCAGCTGAACGGTCTCCTCCGGGTTCATTCCGCGCAACAGGCCGGCAGCGAAGCCGGCGTTGAACACGTCGCCGCAGCCGCAGGTGCATTTGAGGTCGATCCGGAAGGCGGGAACCGTGAAACGGGTGCCGTCGGCGTGGTGGTAGTAGGCGCCCTCTGCGCCGAGCGTGAACACGCAGCACTGCGCGCCGCGATCGAGGAAGAAGCGGGCCATCTCGCCCCTGTCGGTCAGCCCGGTCAGGGCCTCGGCTTCTTCGATCGAGGGAATGAAATAGTCGGTGTAGGGAAGGACAGCCTCCACATCCGGTAGGTCGTTCTCGGAGCCGGCGAAGACATCGACGGTGGTGATGCAGCCGCGCGCCTTGGCGTGTTTCATCAGCCGCGCATTGGGTTCGCCGTCCATGGCGTCCATCAAGCCGACGCCGCCGAGATGGAAGACGCGGGCATCGGTGACCGCGTCGAAGCGGTTCTCTTCGACGACGAAGGTGCCGGTGGCGCCCTTGACGTGAAGGGCCGGGCGGGAGCCGTCGCCGCGCGTGAGCACGATGGAGCTCGAAGTTGGCACGCCCGGATAGCGGGGCAGGTCGGTCTGGTCGATGTCGAATTCGGCGATGAGCTGGCGCACCCATGCGCCCATGCGGTCATCGCCGATGCCGCCGACGGCCTTGGTCTTGAGGCCGAGCTTGGCGGCGGCGATCGCCGCGGTGCCGGCAGCGCCTGATACCGCAAGCTCGATCTCGTCGAGAAGGTAGGTCCCGCCGCCGGGCGGAACCGCGGTGAACGGCCATCCCAGGCAATCGAAGGTGTAGAAGCCGACAGATGTGTAGTCGTAGGTCAATCCGTCCTCCCAACGCTGACATTGCGTGAGAATGAACGAACAGAATGATATCTGTCAACACAAATGTTTTAAACGGAATACGATTGAATCGGCCTGATTTGGGCAATCTTTGCGCTAAAGCGCGAAAATAGACCGGCAAAGTGGTTTTCAGTAGCCAGATATTTGTGAACTATGATACTAGCAAAAATACAACTGTACGAATGGAGCCGACCGTGAAAGCTGCCGTCCTCAAAGCCCCGGACAAAATCTCGCTGGAAGACATCCCCGCGCCCGTGCCGGAGGCAGGGGACGTGGTAATCCGGGTTCGCGCGGCGACGATCTGCGGCACGGACATTCGCATCTACCGGGGCAGAAAGACCGCCGGCGTGCGTTATCCTTCGGTGCTGGGCCACGAATTCGCCGGCGAGATCGTCGATACCGGCGGCCATGAGGGGCTGGCAATTGGAGACCGGGTCGGCCTGTGCCCGTTCATCGCCTGCGGGCATTGTCACCTGTGCAAGACAGGGCACGAGAACCTGTGCACGTCCGGTACCGCGGTCGGCTACGAGATCGACGGCGCCTTCGCCGAACTGATCCGCGTTCCCGCACAGGCGGTGACGGCGGGCAATCTGCGGCATCTGCCCGATACCTTGTCCTACGAGGAGGCCGCCCTCGTCGAACCGCTATCCTGCGTGCTCAACGGGCAGAACAAGGTCGGCCTGTCGTCTGCCGATACGGTGGTGGTGCTCGGCGCGGGGCCGATCGGCCTATTGCACGTGCTGCTCGCCCGCCATCGCGGCGCGGCGCGGATCATCGCCTCCGATCCCAATGCGCACCGTCGCGATGCGGCACTGGCGGGCGGGGCGGATGCCGTGATCGATCCGTCCAGTGAAGACGTCGTTGCGCGCGTCAAGGAAGAGACCGGCGGACGCGGCGCCGATGTCGTCATCTGCGCCATCGGTGTGCCGGCGCTCGCCCGCCAGGCAACCGATATCGCGGCCTTTGGCGGGCGCGTGAGCCTGTTCGCCGGGTTCTCGAAAGGAGAGTTCGCCGAGATGGACGTCAACGCCATCCACTACCGCGAGCTGACCGTCACCGGCGCCTTCGGGCTGTCGCGGCGTGATTTCGACGAATGCTTCGATATGGTGGCCTCGGGAAAGCTGGACCTGAAGCCGATGATCACCCATCGCTACGCGCTCGGCGACATCGGCGAGGCGCTGGCGACGGCCGAAAGCGGGGTGGCCATCAAGGTGGTTATCGGCGATGCGTGAGATCGCCGATGTCGATGTGCTGATCCTCGGCGGCGGCATCAACGGCTGCGGCACATTTCGCGATCTCTCCGCCCAGGGCGTCGACTGCCTGCTCCTCGAACGCACCGATTTCTGCGCCGGGGCTTCGGCGGGCTCCTCGCGGCTCATGCATGGCGGGCTGAAATATCTCGAGACCGGAGAGTTCCGGCTGGTGCGAGAGAGCGCAGAGGAGCGCAACCGGCTGCTCGCCAACGCACCCCATTATGTCCGGCCGCTGCCGTCCATCATTCCGGTGCGGAGCCGTTTCGGCGGAATACTCCTATCGATCCTGCGATTCCTGCGGTTGAACGCCAGGCTGTCGGACCGGGGATCCCTGATCACGCGGCTGGGGCTGACGCTCTACGACATCTATGGCCGCAACTTCTCGCGCATGCCGCGGCACAGGATGCTCTCGCGCTCCGAACTGGACCGGATGGTTCCCGGGCTCGATCCCGGCATCATCGGCGCGGGGCTCTATTACGAAGGGCAGATCAGCCATGCCGAGCGGCTGGGGCTCGAACTCGTCCTCGACGGCGAAGCGCTTCATCCCGCCTCGCGCGCGCTTAATCATGTGACCATCGAAGGGCAGGCGGACGGGGTGGTCACCTATCTCCATGAGGGACAGCGTTACCGGGTTCGGCCGCGGGTGATCGTCAATGCCGGCGGAGCGTGGATCGACAAGGTCAATGCGGCGCTCGGACTGCCGACCGAGCTGATGGGCGGCTCGAAGGGCGCGCATCTGGTCGTCGAGAACCCCGCGTTACTCGCGGCGCTCGACGGCCACATGGTCTATTTCGGAACCGCCGACGGGCGCGTGAACCTCGTCTACCCGTTCATGGGACGGGTTCTGATCGGCTCGACGGACGTGAAGATCGCGGATCCCGATGCGGCGGTCTGCGATCAGGCGGAAGCTGACTACCTGCGCGGTGTGGTCGCCGAAATCTTCCCGGACATTCCGGTGACCGAGGATCAGGTGCTTTTCCGGTTCTCCGGCGTGCGTCCGCTGCCGCGCGCGGACGGCGACATCGGACTGGTCACGCGCGACCACTCGATTGCCGCCTTGAGCCTGCCATCCGGAACCCCTGTTCTCTGCCTGATCGGGGGAAAGTGGACGACCTTCAGGGCTTTTTCCGAACAGGTGACCGACGACATTCTCCAGCGGTTCGGACGGGAGCGGCAGCGCGATACGCATGCCATGGCGATCGGGGGAGGTCGGGACTATCCCGAAGAGACCGCACGCGCATCTTGGGTGGCCGAGTGCGCGAAAGCGACGGGAGTTGAGCAGAGGCGAATCGAGACCCTGCTTTCGCGCTACGGCACGCGGGCGTGGCTTATCGCGGAGGCTCTCGGGGCGGACCGGCCGCTCGAAAGCTTGCCGGCCTACAGCCGCGAGGAAATCGACTGGATCATCCGCAACGAGCGGGTGGGCACGGCCGAGGACGTCATTCGGCGGCGCACGGACATCGCGATCTCCGGCCGCGCCGATGCAGCGGTGGAAGCAGAAATCGAAAGTCTCGTCTCAGCCGCGCGTGGGGGTGTTCTCCATGAAGGCGAGCGTGCCTTCCAGTGAGCTGACCACGGCCTGTGAGCCCAGACCCATGGCGTTCTGCGCCGAGGAGGCCTGGCCGAAGCGGATGCAATCCTCGATCGACCGGCCGAGATGAAGCCCGGTGGCGAAGCCTGCATTGAAACAGTCTCCGCAGCCGCAGGTGCAGACCACGTCGATTTGATAGGCTGGCACGTCGATCTTCTGGCCCTTCCGGTCGCGATACATGGCGCCCTGGGCACCGAGCGTCAGGATCACCGCGCCGACGCCCTGGTCGAGCAGGAAGGAGGCGATGTCCTCGTAATCGGTCATGCCGGAGAGCGCCATGGCTTCCTCTTCCGACGGCATGAAGTAGTCGGTGTGGGCAAGCAGCGGCTGGACGAGGGCGAAATCGTCCGGGGTCGAGGCGAAGACGTCGAGCGTCGTGGTAATGCCGCGCGCCTTGGCTTCTGCCAGGATCTCGGCGTTACGGCCCTTGTCCATGGCGTCCATCAGGCCGACACCGCCGACGTGCAAGATCTTCGTGTCGAGGATACGGTCGATCTGGTCGTCCTCGATGTAGAAGCCGCCGGTGGCGCCGCGCTTGTGCAGCGCGGGGCGCTGGCCGTCGGGACGGGTGGTGACGATGCTCGAAGACGTCGCCATGCCGGCAATCCGCTGCATCATGCCTGTGTCGACGTCGAAATCGGCGAAGCGGCGGAGCACCCAGTCGCCCATCAGGTCGTCGCCGACGCCGCCGACCGCCTGGACCTTCAGGCCGTGCTTGGCGGCGACGATGGCCGCCGATCCCGCCGCGCCGGAAACGGCGATGGTGAAGTCGTCGACAAAGTAGGTGCCGCCGCCGGGCGGAATCTCGGTCACCGGACGGCACAGGGCGTCAAAGGTATGAAAGCCCATCGAAGTGTAGTCGAATGTCACAGGTTCCTCCCCTTCGTCCGGCCGCCTAGCGCAGCCGCTCTCCCGACGCGGTATCGAACAGGCAGATGCGTTTGGTGTCAAAGGCCACGCGTTCGCTAGCACCCAGTTCGGCGCGGTAGTCGCGGTGCGCCTTGACCTCGACCAGTCCCTTGTCGGTCCTGAGCGTCAGGAAGGTCATGTCGCCCGTCGGTTCCACGCCGTAGACAGTGGCTTCGAGATGGGAGGCGGGAGCGGCCACCGTGCAGTCCTCGGGGCGGATGCCGAGGGTGACCGAACCGCTGTGAGCGGTGGTCAATCCCTCGACACGCACGCCCGGGGAGGAAAACATGCCGTCCTTCAGGTCACCGGGGATGAGGTTCATCGGCGGCGAGCCGATGAAGTTGGCGACGAAGGTGTTGGCCGGGTCGTTGTAGATCTCGTCAGGCGTGCCGATCTGCTGGATCAGGCCCTTCTCCATGATGACGATGCGGTCGGCGAGCGTCATCGCCTCGATCTGGTCGTGGGTGACGTAGACCGTGGTGATCTTGAGTTCGCGCTGGATGTGCTTGATCTGCACGCGCATGTGCTGGCGCAGCTTGGCGTCGAGGTTCGACAGCGGCTCGTCCATCAGGAAGACGTGCGGCTGGCGCACGATGGCGCGGGCCAAGGCGGCGCGCTGGCGCTGGCCGCCGGAGAGGGCGCCCGGCTTGCGTTCGAGATAGTCGGTCAGTTCCACCAGTTCGGCGGCACGCCGGATCAGCCGGTCGTGATCCTGTTTGGGCACGCCGCGCATGCGCAGCGGGAAGCGGATGTTCTCGTAGATGGTCATGTTCGGGTAGAGCGCATAGCCTTGGAAGACCATCGCCACGTCGCGGTCGCGCGCGTCGATGTCGTTCATAACCTCGCCGTCCATGACGATCTCGCCTTCGCTCGGGTCTTCGAGGCCGGAGATCATCCGCATGGTCGTGGTCTTGCCGCAGCCCGAGGGGCCGAGGAAGACGATGAATTCCTCGTCGGCGATGTCGAGATTGACGTCCCGGACGCCCCAGAAGGCGCCCCAGCGCTTCTGGATGTTCCTGAGTTCGATGCGTGCCATTCTTGTTATCCTTTGACTGCGCCCATGGTGAGTCCGCGCGACAGATGCTTCTGGATCAGGACCACCACCAGGAAAACGGGCAGGAATGCGAGGAATGCGACCAGTGCGATCGCGTTGTAGATCACGCCGTCGGAGCCGCCGGTGAAATTGGCGAGCGCGACCGACATCGTGTAGGCGTCGGGCGTCGAGGCGATCAAAAGGGTGAACAGGAACTCGTTGATCGCGAAGATCATCGCGATGACCGAGGCCGTGATGATGCCCGGCAGAATGGCGGGCACGATGATTTCCCACAGGATGCGGATCTCACCGGCGCCGTCGGTCCTGGCCGCATCCTCGAGTTCCTTCGGAATGTCGAGCATGTAGGAGCGGATGATCCAGGTCACGAAGCTGAGATTGATGGCCGCGTAAATCAGCATCAGCGCCCAGATCGTGTCGAGAAGCCCCATGGTGCGGAACAGGAAGAAGATCGGCACGGCGACGATGGCCGGCGCCATCATGCGGGTGGAGAGGATGTAGAAGCCGATGTCGTCACGGCCGCGATACTGGAAGCGCGACAGCGAATAGGCCGCGGGGATGGCAAGCACCAAGTCGATGATCACCGAGCCGATGATGGCGGCCACCGAGTTGCGCAGATACTTGGCCATCGGCCAGTCCGACCAGATCATGTGCCAGGCGTCGAGGCTGAAGGTCGGCCAGTAGATCGGCGTGGGCGTGATGATCTCGGTGCGGGGGCGCAGGCCGATGGAGAGGAACCACAGGACTGGTACCAGGCAGAACAGCGCCCAGGCGCCGAGGATGAGATAGCGGAGAGCCAGGCTCTCGCCGCCGGATTTCTTGCGCTGAGAGGCCACGGATCAGCTCCTTGCCGAGACGAAGGCGCGCTTGACCACAAGCTGCGCGATGACGATCGTGATGATCAGCATGATCACCGAAGCAGCCGACGCGTAGCCGAAGTTGAAGAACTTGAAGCCGGTCCGGTAGATGAAATAGCTGATGGTTTCGGTGCCGAAGGCGGGTCCGCCCTTGGTGATGATGAAGACGTTGGTGAACATCGTGGTGATGTCGATCGCCCGCAGGATCAGCGCCACGGCGATGATCGGCTTCATCATCGGAAGCGAGATGTTGAAGAAGATCGAATACCAGGAGGCGCCGTCGAGGCGCGCGGCTTCCTCGATCTCCTCGTCCTGGCCCTGGAGGCCGGCCACGAAGATGATGAAGAGGAAGGGTGTCCATTGCCAGACGTCGGCGGCGATCAGGATGCCACGGCTCATCCAGGTCGAGGACTGGTAGGCGATGTTGCCGTCGACGAGGCCCAGCCGCATCAGGATGTCGGCGACGACGCGGCCGTCGAGGAAGGCGAGCTTGTAGATGAAGGCCACCGCCGAGGGCATGAACAGCATCGGAATCAGGAAGACGATGCGCCAGCCCTGAACCCAGGGGTCGCGATAGGCATAGAAGGCGAGGGCCAGCGCGATCACGCATTGCAGGATCAGCGAAATCGATCCCATGACAAAGGTGTTCCAGAGCGCGCCCCAGAATTGATAGTCGCCCCAGAGCTTGGCGTAGTTGGCGAAGCCCGCGAACTGCCAGGGGCCGAATTTGACGTTGTGAAAGCTCTGCACCATGGCGAAGACGCCGGGATAGAGCGTGATCAGCATCAGGTAGATGACCGCCGGTGCGACAAGCAGGTAGGGCAGCAGGGTCTTCATCCGCTTGCTGCGACGCTTGAACTTGCGAAAAGCCGGCTGGGCCGGGGCGGCGATGGCCGCCCCGGCTTCCGACAGAGGGTGAGTGCTCACTGCGAGAACCTCTTCCTGTCTCTTTGATTGGCCGATTCTATCAGAACGGCAGGGCCTTGCCTTCGCCAACATAAAGGCCAGGCGCGGCGGCTGCGTAATCGACCGGGTCGTTGCCGGCGTAGAAGCCGTTCTCGGTCATGATCTGCTTGACCGCGGCGGCTGCGTTGTCGAGCGCTTCCTTGGCCGAGATCTGGCCGACGGCGGCACGGTTGATCTCGTTGCCGATGGCCTGCTCGATCGGGAAGGCACCGGGCAGACGCGGCGCGCACCAGGCATGCTCGAGGCTGTCGGCCCAGACCTTTGCGGGCTGGCTGACTTCCTGGAGGTTGGGGTTGGTGAGCACCGACTTGTAGCCCGGAGCCACGCCGTTGGCGTTGGCTTCGTTCATCGCCATGATCGACGAGGTCGTCAGGAAGGCGAGCATCAGGAACGCGCCTTCCGGATTCTTGGCGCTGGCTGCCACGCAGGAGGTGGAACCCGCGATGTTCGGCGGAGCGAAACGGCCGCCGGATATGCGCGGCTCGTAGATGGTGACGAAGTCGTCGACGATCTGCGACTGGTCCGGGCGCATGGCCTGGGTGCCGCTGTCCTGCCAGGAGATGTTGGTGGCGACCTGTCCGCCGAGCCATGCGGCGCGGTTTTCCGGCCAGCCGGCGCCGGCAAAGCCTTCGTTGGCGTTCTTCGACAGTTCGAGAATGATCTCGAGACCCTTCATGCCGGCGTCGCCGTTGAAGATCGGCTCCCAGTTCTCGTCGAACAGCATCATGCCGGCCTGGGCGGAGATGTGTTCCCAGGTGTAGGTCGACCAGAAGCCCGGCGCGCACATCAGGCCGACGCCCGCGACGCCCGGCTCGACGTTGTTGAGTTCGGCCGAGAGGCGAATGAGTTCGTCATAGGTCGGAACCGACGTCGCCTTGTCGATCGGGCCGCCCAGCACCTTCTCGACGTAGGACTTGCGCAGGTGAACCATCTGCACGTCGCAGTCGAACGGGATGCCGTACATCTTGCCGTTGAAGTAGCCGTAGTTCAGCCGGTAGGTGTCGTAGAAGTCGTCGAGCGGCAGTTTCCACTTGTCCGCGAACTCGGTCAGTTCGAAGAGGAAGCCCGGAGCTGCGAAGTCGCCCATCCAGGGAGAGAAGAACTGCAGGGCGTCGAAGGATGCGTTGCCGGAAATGAATTCGGCGAGCACCTTGTCGTACATGCTGTCGTCCGGGATCGGAACCAGTTCGACCTTGATGCCGGAGAGGGCTTCGAACGGGGCCAGGCCATCTCCAGCGGATTCCGCATCGGCGGCGCCGACTGCGAAGCGCACTGTGGTGCCGGACAGCTCGCTGCGGACCTTTTCCCAGTCGACGGTTCGAATCCAGTCTTTGTCGGCATCCCAGATCGGCTTGGAGTCCGACATGTTGTAGAGCTTCTGATAGTCCTCGCGGACGTATTTCGAAATCGAGATGTCGTCGAGAATGCTCTGCGGATCGGGCAGGCTGGTCTGGGCGAACAGCTTGCCGCTCCAGGTCGACCCAGCGGCCACAATGCCGGCAGCCGACGTGCTCGTCAGGAACGAGCGCCGCGATAGATTTCCAGTGAATTTCATCATGAATTCCTCCCTTGATGACGTGGATAAGTCCGGTGACCAGCCGCTGTAGCGCCTCCTTGCCGGCCTGACGAATGGAACAAGATTTCGTCTGAAAGAACCATTGTTCATAAAATCCCCACTCGTCAAGGGTTGATGCGAAAATCAGAACATAATCATTGACCGTGGAACAAAAGTTCGCCATTGTCGCGTCGAATTTTTCATCAGCACAGGTGTCTACAAATGGCTTCCAACATCGCCCTCACCGGACTCGCCAAGGATCTGGCGGCGCGCTCGGAATCCGGCAAACCCGTCCGCATCGGCCTCATCGGCTCCGGCGAGATGGGCACGGACATCGTGACGCGCGCCGCGATGATGGACGGTGTCGACGTCGCGGCGATTTCCGAGATCAATGTTCCGAACGCGCACAAGGCCGTCTCCATCTCCTATCGCGAAGACGGTCACAGCCAGGATGCGAAATCCACCGACGACCTCAACGCCATCATCGAGAGCGGCAAGACGGCGATCACCGACAATGCCGATTTCATTCTCGAATCCGGTCTGATCGACGTCGTCATCGACGCCACCGGCATTCCCGCCGTCGGTGCGGAGATCGGCCTGAAGGCTATGGAGCGCGGCAAGCATCTGACGATGATGAACGTCGAGGCCGACGTCACCATCGGCGCTTATCTGCGTAACGAGGCCGAACGCCTCGGCGTGGTCTATTCGCTTGGTGCCGGCGACGAGCCGTCCTCCTGCATGGAGCTGATCGAGTTCGTCACCGCGATGGGTCACAAGGTCGTCTGCGCCGGCAAGGGCAAGAACAATCCGCTCAACATCGACGCGACGCCTGACGCCTACACCGAGGAAGCGACGCGCCGTCACATGAACCCGCGTCTGCTCGTCGAGTTCGTCGACGGCTCGAAGACCGCGGTCGAGATGGCGGCGATCGGCAACGCCACCGGCCTCGTGCCCGATATTGACGGCATGCACGGCCCGGCGGCCGGCCCCAAGGAACTCGCGAAGGTGCTGATCCCCTCGAAGGACGGCGGCATTCTCTCCGGCATCGGCAAGGTCGACTATTCGATCGGAAAGGGTGTTTCTCCCGGCGTCTTCTGCATCGTCGAGGCCGAGCATCCGCGCATCCACGAGCGGATGAAGGACCTGAAGATGGGTGACGGACCCTATTACGAGTTCATCCGCCCCTACCACCTGACCTCGCTCGAGGTTCCGCTCACCTGCGCGCGTGCCGTTCTCTACGGCAAGGCCGACATGATCCCGCTCGAAAAGCCGGTGGTCGAGGTCTGCGCGCTGGCCAAGAAGGATCTCAACCCGGGCGATACGCTCGACCAGATCGGCGAGTACGCCTACCGCGCCTGGGCGATGGAAGTCTCGCGCGCCCAGGCTGCTGAGGCGTTGCCGGCCGGCATGCTGACCGGGGCGGTGGTGACCGCGCCGATCAAGAAGGGCGAACTGATCACCCGGGCGAACGCCAAATTGCCCGCCTCCCGCCTGGTGGAACTGCGCCGCCGGCAGGACGTGATGCTGTACGGCAAGGACCTGCTCAATGGCTGACGCTGTGAAGAAGAACATCCCCTACGCCGTCTCGAAATATTCGGCGGAGGAGCTCAAGGGCGCGCTCAGGAAGATGTATCTGATCCGCAAGTTCGAGGAAGGCGCCGAGGACAGCTATATGCGCGGGCTCATCCACGGCACGATGCATCTGAGCATCGGCCAGGAAGCCTCTGCCGTGGGCTCCTGCATGTCGCTGACCGACGAGGACAAGATCACCTCGACCCACCGCGGCCACGGACATTGCGTCGCCAAGGGCGCGGATCTGTCCAAGATGTTCGCCGAGTTCTTCGGCAAGGAAACCGGCTACTGCCGAGGCCGCGGCGGATCCATGCACATTGCTGATCCTTCCAAGGGCAATCTCGGCGCCAACGGCATCGTCGGCGGTGGCCTGCCGATCGCCGTCGGGGCGGCACTGTCTGCCAAGCGGCTCGGAACGGGCGCGGTCACCGTCTGCTTCTTCGGCGACGGCGCCAACAACGAGGGCGCTTTCCACGAGGCGCTCAACATGGCCAAGGTCTGGAACCTGCCGGTCGTCTTCGTCTGCGAGAACAACAAATACGGCATGTCGACCTCGACCGAGCGATCGACGGCGGTCAAGAACATCGCCGAACGCGCGGCTGCCTACTCGATGCCCGGCGTGACGGTGGATGGCAACGACTTCTCCGCGGTGACCGAAGCGGTGGATGCGGCCGTCGAGCGGGCGCGCAAGGGCGAGGGTCCGAGCCTCGTCGAAAACCTGACCTATCGCTGGCGCGGCCATTCCAAGTCCGACCGCAACCGCTACCGCACCAAGGAAGAGATCGCCGAATGGCAGGGGCGCGACCCGATCGTGGCCATGGGCAAGCTTCTGATGGAGCACAAGATCGCGACCGAGGCGGAGATCGAGGCGATCGAAGCCGAGGCGGCCGAGGTCATCAAGGAGGCGATCGAGTTCGCTGCCGCCGCCCCCGATCCGAAACTCGAGGACGTCACCCGCGACGTCTACACCCAAGAGGTGACGGCATGAACGCGCACACCAAAACGGAGCTGCGTGAACTCTCCTACGCCGAGGCGATCCGCGAGGCGATGGATATCGCCATGGCGAACGACGAACGCGTCATCCTGATGGGTGAGGATATCGGCGTCTATGGCGGCGCCTTCGGGGTGACTGGTGATCTCGTCGAAAAATACGGCACCGACCGGGTGATGGACACGCCGATCTCCGAACTCGGCGGTGCCGGCGTCGCCGTCGGTGCGGCGCTGACCGGGCTGCGGCCGATATTCGAATTCCAGTTCTCCGACTTCGCCACGCTCGGCATGGAGCAGATCGTCAACCAGGCGGCCAAGCTGCGCTACATGCTCGGCGGGGCGGTTTCGGTTCCCGTGGTCATGCGCTTTCCGGCCGGTTCCGGCACCGGGGCGGCGGCCCAGCATTCCCAGAGCCTCGAAGCATGGACCGCGCATGTGCCCGGCCTGAAGGTCGTCCAGCCTTCGACACCGGAAGATGCAAAGGGGCTGCTTCTGGCGGCGCTCGAAGATCCCGATCCGGTGATGATCTACGAGCACAAGATCCTCTACAAGATGAAGGGGCACGTGCCGGAAGGCCATTACACGACGCCGATCGGCAAGGCCGCGGTTCGCCGCACCGGCAAGGACGTCACCATCGTGGCAACCGCGATCATGGTCCACAAGGCGCTCGAGGCGGCGGAGAAGCTGGCGGCCGACGGTATCGACGCCGAAGTCATCGACCTCAGAACCATCCGTCCGATGGACACCGAAACGGTGCTCGCCTCGGTGCGCAAGACCGGTCGTCTGGTCTGCGTCTACGAGGGCGTGAAGACACTCGGCGTCGGCGCGGAAGTTTCCGCCATGGTGGCCGAGAGCGACGCGTTCGACTTCCTCGATGCACCGATTGTGCGGCTCGGCGGCGCCGAGTGCCCGATCCCCTATAATCCGGAGCTGGAAAAGGCGGCGGTGCCTCAGGTGCCCGACATTCTCGCGGCTGTCCGGAACGTGGCAAAGGGACGTATCTGATGCCCGTCGAAGTCATTATGCCCAAGGTCGACATGGACATGGCGTCGGGCAAGATCATGACCTGGCACATTGCCGAGGGCGAGCATGTCAGCAAGGGCGATCCGCTCTTCGACATCGAGACCGACAAGGCCGCGATGGAGGTGGAGGCGCCGGCTGACGGTACACTGCACCACATGGCGCCTGAAGGCACCGAGATCCCGATCGGAAAACCCTGCGCCTGGCTCTATGGCGAGGGCGAGGAGGTGGGTGATCAGCCCGCGCCCTTCGGCGGCGAGGCCGACACCAAGGCCGATCCGGAACCGCAAGCCGGTGCTGCCGCGCAAGAGAAATCCGAACCCGTCGCGTCGGCTGATGATGCGCAGCCGGAGCAGGCGAGCGACACCGATTCCGATGGCGACAAGGTCCGCGCCACGCCTGCCGCGCGTGCGATCGCCGCGAGCGAAGGGGTCGATCTCCATTCCCTGACCGGCACCGGTCCGCGCGGCCGTATCCAGGCCGACGACGTGCGCGAAGCGCTCGCACGACCCGCGCCGGCTTCGTCCGCAGCGACCCCGGCGGTCTTCAAGGCCGAGACGGGTGCGCTCGCCGTCACCCGCTCGAAGGGCGGCGAGGGGACTCCGGTCGTCCTTCTCCACGGTTTTGCCAGCGATTCGCAATCCTGGGCGCCGATCGAAGCCCATCTCAAACACCGGCCGCTGATCCGCATCGACCTGCCGGGCCACGGCAAGTCGCCGAAGCTGCGGATCGACAGTTTCGCCGATCTCGTCAAGGCCGTGCGCCGGGCTTTCGACGGGCTCGATCTCGACGATGCGCATCTCGTCGGCCACAGTCTCGGCGGCGCCGTGGCGCTTGCGCTGGCGGATACCCGGCCGAAGTCGCTCTCCTCGCTGACGCTGATCGCGCCCGCCGGTCTCGGCCCCGATATCGACGGCGCGTCACTTGCCGGGATCTGCAAGGCGACCCGTGCCGAAAGCCTCGGCCCGTGGCTGCGCAGCCTGGTGGCGAACGAGGACATCATCACCGACAGCTATGTGCGCCTCGCCATGACCGCCCGGAGCGAGCCGAACCTGCGCGCGGCGCAATCGGCCATGACCGATGTGCTGTTCCCCGACGGCGTGCAGGCGTTCGACCTGCGCGCGGCGCTCGGGCGGATCGATACGCCGGCGGCCATCATCTGGGGCAAGCAGGACGCGATCATCCCCTGGCGCCATGCGCTCCGGGCGCCGGGCAACGTGGCCCTCCACCTGTTCGACGGGATCGGCCACATGCCGCAGATCGAAGCCGCAGACGAGGTTGGAAAGATCATCCGATCGCGTGTATGATCAGATGTTCAAATTCCTCATCTGCGAGCCCGATGAATGCCAGACGACAATGCCGTTAGAAGTCTCCGCAGCCGCGAACGCAATGCCGATCTGAGCACCCAGACGCGTATCCGCGCGGCTTGGCTCTATTTCATCGAGGGCATGACCCAGGCGGAAGTGGCGGCAAAGCTCGGCGTCAACCGGATCATGATCACCCGGCTGTTGTCGGAAGCGCGCCGGCGCGGCGAGGTGGTCATCCGCATTGAATCGCCGCTGGCGCCTCTGGTGGAGCTCCAGAACAAGCTGGAAAACCGCTTCGGGCTCGGCCGCGCGATCGTCGTGCCCAGCGAGGACGAGGCCGACGATCCGACCCGGGTCATCGCCTCTGCGGCCGGGGCCTATGTCACCGAGATGATGCGGTCGAACATGACCGTCGGCGTCGGCTGGGGGCGGACGCTGCACACCATGCTGCCCTTCGTGGAGGGGCGCGCGCTCGAGGGCGTGCGGGTGGTGTCGCTGCTCGGCGGAATCGCCCAGGCGCGGCGCTTCAACCCCGCCGAGTTCGCCTGGCAGTTTGCCGAGATGTTCAACGCCGAGGGCTATCTGATCTCGGCGCCGGCCATCGTCGATTCGGTGCAGACCAAGCACGCGCTTCTCGAACATTGCGGGCTCGACCAGATCCTGCAGATGGCCGAGGCCTGCGACGCCGCACTTCTCTCCTGCGGCGGCATCAGCTCGCTGACGACGTCCTACCGTCTCGGCCATGTGTCCGAAGCCGAGCGGCAGTCGATGATCGAGGCCGGCGCGGTGGGTGATCTTCTCTACAATTTCCTCGACAAGGACGGGCAGCCGATCGATCATCCGGTCAATGCGCGGTCCATCTCGCTGTCGATGGAGCGGCTCAAGCGGGTGCCGGAAAAGGTGCTGATCTCGGGCGGGCCGGAGAAGACGGAGATCATGCTCGCGACGCTCAAATCGGTGCAGCCGAGCGTGCTGGTGACCGACGAGCACACCGCGGCACGACTGCTCGCCGCGACCGCGGCGGAGCGGGAACCGGCGAACGCAGCGGAAAAGACGCCGGTACGGGCATAGTGTCGCGAACAGGGTGGTGAAACAGGCAATGACACGGTCGGCTCCCTTCCAATTTCTTCCGGACCTGCAGATGCCTCTGCGGGACGCGCTCAGGGGCGTGGCCACACTCGCCGACGCCGCCGAGGAGGCGCTCGAACCCGCCTCGACGCTCCTGCCCGAGCGGCTGCGCTCGCGCTTCCATTCGGCGCTGAAATCGATCGAGCGGGCGGGCAAGCGGCTGATCTCGGCGCCCATTGATGCCGCTCTGATGCAGGCCGCCGCAGGTTTCATGACCGGCGCGGACAAGGAGCGCGAGGCGCGGCAGGCCTGTGCGACGGTGTTCGTCTATGCCTGGGAGCATCTCGCCGAGGCGAGCGTGAAACATCACACCATGATCAGCGAGACGATCGTCTCCGACCGTTTTTATCGCGTGGCAGGCCAGTCGGGCGCGCGCGGCGCCGACTTCGCCGCGGCGCTGATGAGCGACATTCGCGGCTCCTCCGCCATCGGCCGCATTCCGGGTCTGGCGCGCGGGATCCGTCCGGACGAGGCCGGCGAGATCGATCTGGCGCTGCTGGCCATCGCCACCTGGATGTTGTCGAGCCGGCCCGACAGTCTGGGTGAAGAAGAGAAGCTGCTCGATCTGGCGCTGGCGCTGGTCCGGGCCCTGCACATCGAAGCACCCGACATTTTCGACGATCAGGCCCGGCTCTCGTCCTTCCTGGCCGAAACGGCCGCGCATCTGTAGGAGACATGGTGACCGAAGCCCCGACCGCAGCACCGCCCGTTCCCGTCCCGCCGCTGAGGAAATCGGCCCAGCGGCTGCGCTGGTTCGTCGACGTGTTCGAGGCGCAGGTGAAGACCACCGAGGTGGAGACGGGCAACCGCTTTTCGGTCGACCGGGCCGCACTCGCCGAGGTCTTCACCGAATGGCTCGCCGACTTCAAGGCGCAGAAGCCCGCCGCCGATGCCGACAAGCCCGCCTATGTGGGTTTTGCCGCAGGCCTGATGCTGCGCACGCTGATCAAGAAGAAACCCGTCGTCCTCACCTCGCGTCCGGACGGCGCCGACCAGTCCAATCCGGCCTATTTCTGGCCGGAGGGCTATCTCTACGTCGCCTTCTGCCTCAACGTGCGCGGCCTGGTGCTGGAGACCGATTTCCATTCCGAGCAGCATCCCAACGCGGCGCTCAAGGAGCCGCGGACCTGGTGGAGTTTTCGCGAGAACGTGCAGGAAGACCCCTCGCTCGCCATCGCCTTCCTCGATCTCTTCGCCGGCGACCAGCCGGAATGGACGCTGCCGCAACTCTTCCGCACCGGTCGCGTGAAGGAGATCGCCGACCGTTTCTACGCCCGCGACGTGATCGCGGCCGAGGAGTAGGCCGGCGATTGTGGTCTTGCGCCGAATCCCGTAGCCCCTACAGTGCCACGAGGGATGGGGCAGGAAATCGCAATGCAATCTGACGTTGGGGCTGATGTCGAGGCGTTCATCGCCCGCTGGCAGGATCAGGAGGGCGGGCAGGAACGGGCGAACTACGCGCTGTTCCTCACAGAACTGTGCGATCTGCTGGGCCTTCCCCATGCCGACCCGGCGTCCGCCGCCCATGAGAACAACGACTACGTCTTCGAGCGCGTGGTCCGGGAGCGGCCGCGCGAAGGTGCGGCCAGCTTGCGCCGGATCGACCTCTACAAGCGCGACTGTTTCGTGCTTGAAGCCAAGCAGAGCCGCTTTTCGGGCGACAAGAAGCTCGATGCGCCGGAACTACCGGGGCTGAAATCGGCGTCGTCGTCCTCCGGTCCACGGGGTCGTCGCTCGGGCGCCAATCGCGCCTGGGACGTCCTGATGATGAACGCGCGCCAGCAGGCGGAGAACTATGTGCGGCTCCTGCCGGAGGCGCACGAGCCGCCACCCTTCGTGCTGGTCTGCGACGTCGGCCACGCCATCGAGGTCTATGCCAATTTCCGCCGCGACGGTAAGGCCTATGACCAGTTCCCCGACCGCCGCTCCTTCCGCATCTATCTCGAGGATCTGCGCGACAGCGACATTCGCGAGCGGCTGGTCGCGATCTGGACCGATCCGATGTCGCTCGATCCCTCGCGCAAATCCGCCAAGGTCACCCGCGAGATCGCCGTCCGTATCGCCAGCGTCTCCAAATCGCTCGAAGAGGAGGGCCACGCCACCGAGGATGTGGCGATGTTCCTGATGCGGGTGCTCTTCACCATGTTCGCCGAGGATGTGGAGCTGCTGCCCAAGGACAGTTTCAAGGACCTGTTGGAACTGTGCGCGGAGAAGCCGGAGATATTTCCGCACATGATGGAAGAGCTGTGGCGGGCGATGGACGAGGGCGGGTTCTCGACCACGATCCGCGAGAAGGTGAAGCGCTTCAACGGCGAGTTCTTCCATCATCGCGGGGCGCTGCCGCTCACCAAGGAAATGATCGAGGATCTGCATGAAGCAGCTAAGCGCGACTGGAAGGATGTCGAGCCGGCGATCTTCGGCAGCTTTATCGAACAGGCGCTCGACCCGGCCGAGCGCCGGCGGCTCGGGGCGCATTACACGCCGCGCGCCTATGTCGAGCGGCTGGTGGTGGCCACCGTCATCGATCCGCTGACCGAGGACTGGAAGGGAACGCTCGCCACCATCGACCGGCTGAAGGGCGCGGGCAAGAACGAGGCGGCGATCCGGGAAGCGCAGAAATTCCATGACAGGCTCTGCGGCATCCGGGTGCTCGACCCGGCCTGCGGCACCGGCAACTTCCTCTACGTCTCGCTCGAACTGATGAAGAAGCTCGAAGGCGAGGTGTTGGAAACGCTCGCCGCGCTCGGCGGGCAGGAGGCGCTCAGCCTCGACACGCACACGGTCGACCCGCACCAGTTCCTGGGACTCGAACTCAACACGCGGGCGGCGGCGATCGCCGAACTGGTGCTGTGGATCGGGCATCTCCAGTGGCATTTCCGCAACCGGGGCGTCGCACCGTCGGAGCCGATCTTGCGGGCCTTCCACAATATCGAGAACCGCGACGCGGTGCTCGTCTGGGACGGTTATCCGCTGCCGCAGGTGGTGGACGGCGCGGAGACCTATCCGAACCCGCGGCGGCCGGACTGGCCGCAGGCCGACTACATCGTCGGCAACCCGCCCTTCGTCGGCGGCAAGGACATCCGCGCCCGCATGGGCGGCGCCTATGCGGAAGCGCTGTGGAAGGCCCACAAGCACATGAACGAGAGCGCCGATTTCGTCATGTACTGGTGGGATCGCGCGGCGGAGATTTTGCTTCGGCCCAAGAGCCCGCTCAAGCGCTTCGGCTTCGTGACCACCAATTCGATCAGCCAGGTGTTCCAGCGCCGGGTGATGGAGCCGCATCTCACGGCCAAGAAGCCGCTGTCGCTTATCATGGCGATTTCCGACCATCCCTGGACCAAGATGACGCGGGACAGTGCGGCCGTGCGCATCGCCATGACGGTGGCGCAGGCGGGCAAGCATGACGGCGTGCTCTACGAGGTGACG
>CAZEJG010000021.1:0-66077 GCA_964511625.1 uncultured Hoeflea sp. | reverse complement strand
GACCCACCAACCAAACAAGTCAACACAGAAATTCGCAAATCTGTCATTTTTTGCGCCCCTTGGTTGGAGGGCCCGGATTCCCGGGCTTTTCGACCGCGGATAATGGCGCTCGGGACCGACCGGATGCCATTTTAACGCATTATATGAAGGGCCTGCACGCATTCGGGTGTCATCGACGACCGGCGAGGATGCCCCTCCGGGGCCGGATATCCGCCTTCTGATAGTGTCCGCCCGGAAACCGCGAGAGCGTGCGAGACGATGCGCTCGACGTGTGGTCCGGCCCCCCGTTTCTTCGACGGATCGGGACCCGGCCCGTACGCCGCACTCTTCAAGCGATTACCCGTAGAGACGATCGAAGGCGAAATCGAAACGTTCACCCTCCAGCACGCTCCGGATGATGGCAACGGCAAGCGGATACCGGTGGCCGGCGTCGGGGATGGTCTCGATCAGGCCGGCAAGGACACGCGCGGTGTCGATGCCCTCGACCGTCTCGCCCGAGAGCTCGCCACCCATGATGTCGCTCACCACCCTGCCCTGCCCCAGTCCGTGACCGAGCCGACTGTTGCGGCCGCCACCGACCGTGACGTGAAGGTCCCCCATTCCGGCAAGATCATGGGCCGTTTCCACCTCGCCGCCAATCTCGCGGCAGAGCGACGCCATTTCCTTCATCGCCTGGGTGAAGGAGCCAGCCGTCGGGTTCTTCGACTGGCCGTCGCTGCGACCCGGATCGGGATAGCGGGTCTGCATGGCGCTGACGCCGATGGCATAGAAATTCTTCAGCGCCGCGCAGCACTCGACACCCGTCGCGTCGGTGCTCGTATCCAGCCGGTAATAGCGTGTCCGCATCAGGCCGGCGGCGAAGGCCGCGGCGCTGACGTCGGTGGAAGCATAGACACTCAGCGTCGGATAGCGGTTGGCGAGTTCGCGCGCGATGCACGGGCCGCCGATACCGATGAAGGTCTCGATCGTCGGCACCTGATCGGGAATGATGTCGGCATAGCTCACCACCCGTCCGTCGCGCCGCTCGAGCCCCTTGGTGACGAAGGCGACGGGTTTTCTGACCTTCAGGGTCTCGTTCAGCCGCTGGACCGCCCAGGAGACGCCCGGACTGCTGACCCCGATGACGACCAGATCGGCCTCGGCCATGTGATCGGGCCGGAGTTCGTCGTCGGCTAGGATTCTGACGGCGGGCGACAGCGGTTCGTCGAGCTTGGGATGGACGCCGCCCGGCTGTTTCATCCGGGCGACCGGCTCGCTGTCGAGCGGCGTGCCGACGAGCGTGACGGCGTGACCATTGTCCGAAGCGGGCACCGCCAGCGCGCTGCCCATCACACCGGCACCGAGAATGAGGATGTTTGCCATGTCCTGGTCCTTCCAGATGATATGTCGCGATCGCGATCCCGGTCCTTGGCCCTGGCCCCGCTCAGCGCATCATGGCCGCGACATTGCCGCCGTCGACGGTGACCACGGCGCCTGTCGAGGTGCGCGCTTTGGCCAGGTGCACGAAGGCGGCCGCGACATCCGCGCCGGTGACCTCGCGCCCGACGAGATTGCCGCGCATGTAGACCTCCGGCGTGACGCCCCGCGCCTTGGCCCGGCTTTCCACCATCGCGTCGGTCATCAGGCCCGTGCGTATCCGGTCGGCGTTCACCGCATTGGAGGTGATGCCCGAGCCGCCGTGTTCGATCGCGTATTGCCGCATCAGCGCCATCAGCGCCGCCTTGGAGGTGCCGTAGGGGCCGAAATCGGACCCCGGATTGACCGCCTGCTTGGAGACGTTGAAGACGATCGAACCGCCGGTGCCCTGCTTCTCCATCACCCGGACTGCGGCCCGCGCCATGTAGTGATGGCCCCAGAAATTAAGATCGAAGGCCTTTCTGAATGTCGCTTCGTCGACGTCGAGGAGCTTGCCCTGGAAGGCGGCGCCCGCATTCGAGATGAGGATGTCGACCCCACCGAAACGGCTGGCGACGCGTGCGACCGCCGCGTCGACCGAAGCCGGGTCGGTCACGTCGCAGGTTACCGGAAACGCGCCGATGCGCTTGGCCTCGCGGGAAAGCGCCTCCTCGGAAATATCGAAGAGGGCGACTTCGGCACCCTCGGCCTTCAGGGCCTCCGCGACCGCGAGCCCGAGGCCGCTCGCACCGCCGGTCACGATCGCCACCTGCCGGGTCAGCGGCTTTTCCTGAACCTTGGTCAGTTTCGCCTGTTCGAGCGACCAGTATTCGATGTCGAAGAGGTCGGCCTCGGAAAGCGCCTCGAATGCATCGATCCCCTCGGCATTGGTGATGACGTCGATCGTCGCCTCGGCGACGTCGGCGGCGACGAGCGCCTTCTTGTGGCCGGCGCCGGCGGCAAAGAGACCGATCCCCGCGACGTAGAAGACGCGCGGCATCGGGTCGAGCATCGTCTTGATGCCGCCTACCCGCGCATTGTTGCGCTCGAAATAGGCCTGGTACTCCGCCTGATAGTCGGCGACAGCAGCGCGGGCCTTTTCCGCCCAGGCGTCGATTTCACCTGCGACCGGTGCCGGCATCGCCACACCGAAACGCTTGATGTGGATGACGTGTTCGGGCGTCGCATTGCCGCGCGTGACGAGACTTCCGACATTCTCCGCATTGCAGAAGTCGAGGATCCTGTCGCCGGTGCGATGCTCGAGAACGAAGCGCCTGGGCTGCCCCTCGATACCGCTGTCGATGGCGATGGCGCCGCGCAGGATCGGCGCGATATCCGCCGCGGACGCAAGACCGGACGGAAGGGATACGCTCGTAAAGGGTTTTGCCCGCCCCTGAGCGATACGCTTCTCCGCCTTGTCGATCTTGGCGATCATCTCCTCGTAGGATTCGCGCGCGTCTTCCGACCAGGTGAAGATCCCGTGCTTGAGCAGGATCATCCCGTCGCCCTTGGGGTTGGCCTTGAAGGCGGCATCGCACGCCTTGGCGAGATCGAAGCCCGGCATGACGTAGGGAACGATGATCGAATCGGGGAAGAGTTCGCGGATGATCTCCTCGCCATGCGGCTGGTTCGTCAGGGAAACGATGGCGTTGGCGTGGGTGTGATCGATATGCTTGAACGGCAGGAGCCCGTGGAGAATGGCCTCGACCGACGGGTTCGGGGCGGCGGGATCGAGAAGCAGCCGGCGCTGCAGCATCACCATGTCCTCGTCGCTGAGGCTGTCGAACTCGACCAGTTTGACGAGCGGTGCAAGCTGAACCGCCGGCAGGCCTTGGGGCTCGATCGTGCCCATGTCCCAGCCGCTGCCCTTGACGCAGAGAACCTCGACCTCGGAGCCGTCCATCTCGGTGAAGACGGTCTTGACCGAGGTATTGCCGCCGCCATGGAGCACGAGCTCTGGGTCGACGCCGAGCAGGCGCGTCGTATAGGTGCGGATCGCGAGATCGCGGTTGATCCCCTTGGCGACATAGGCGTCGACCACAGACGTGAATTCAGCGTCAGACCAACGTGATTTCATGACAAAGTCCTTCCTGCCGCCTCGCGGATGCGGGCGGACTTGATGCAGAGATGATCGAGTTGTCCGGTTCAGGCCGTCAGACGCGAAGCTCGGTTTTCGCGTCGAAGACATGAACCTTGGACGGCTCTATGGAAAATCGCACTTCGCTGCCCTCCGGATAGTGGGCAGCCTTGTCGACGATGGCGACGAAATCCCCGTCCGGGCTCTTGCAGAAGAGCTGGGCGTCGTGACCAAGCCGCTCGAGCAGGACCGAGGTCGCGGAGAGGGAGCCGTTCGCATCGACCGAAAGGTCGGCGGGTCGCACTCCGATCACGACGTTCTGCCCGGCCTTCGCCTGTGTGGAGGCTTCGATCGCCACCCGTCCGGTCGCCGTCTCGACGGCAGGGCTACCGTTGTCGACGACGACCGTTCCGGGGAGGAAATTGATGGCGGAGGCGCCGATGAAATCGGCGACATATTTGTTGGCCGGGCGATCGTAGACGTCGTCGGGCGTACCGATCTGCTCGATATTGCCGTTGCGCATGACGACGATCTTGTCGGCCATGGTCATCGCCTCGATCTGGTCGTGGGTGACGTAGATCGTCGTGGTCTTGAGGCGGTTGTGCAGCTGCCGGATCTCGGTTCGCATGTGCGCGCGCAGCTTGGCGTCGAGGTTGGAGAGCGGCTCGTCGAAGAGAAAGACCGAGGCCTCGCGCACCATGGCGCGACCCATGGCGACGCGCTGACGCTGGCCGCCCGAAAGCTCCTTCGGATAACGGCCGAGATAATTGGTCAGGTTGAGCGTCTCGGCGGCCCACTCCACCCGGCGATTGATCTCGGCGGCCGGAACCTTGGCGACTTCCAGGCTGAAGGCGATGTTCTCGCGCACCTTCATCGTCGGATAGAGCGCGTAGTTCTGGAACACCATCGCGATCGACCGGTCGCGCGGATGAACATCGTTCATGCGCTGCCCGTCGATAAAGAGGTCGCCCGCGCTCACCGTTTCAAGTCCCGCGGTCATGCGCAGCAACGTCGTCTTTCCGCAACCGGAAGGCCCGAGCAGCACCACGAATTCGTGGTCCTCTATCTTGAACGAGATATCGCGCATGACGTTGAAAGACCCGAAGGACTTTCCGATGCCCTGATATTCAACGGTTGCCATCAGATTTTAACTCCATTCTCGGCTGGCCGCCCTGAGAGGCGGCGCCAGATCAGTATTGCTGCCGCGTCGGCGTGATCACGATTTCCTGGACGATCGCCCGCTGCGGCTGCTGGTAGGCGTTGAGGATCAGGTCGGCGACGATGTCTGCAGAGATGCCGCCACCGATTGCCTGCTTGTTGGCCTTGTAGTTGGCGAGCGTGTTCTCGTCCTTGACGTGATCGAGGACTTCGGTGTCGATAATGCCCGGTGAAACGACCACGACGCGGACGCCATGGGGCGCGAGATACTCGCGCAGGCTTTCCGATATGGCGTGGACGAAGAACTTGGTGCCGCAATAGACGGTATGGTCCGGGTACACCTTGCGGCCGGCGATCGAGCTCATCATCACCAGCGTCCCGTGTTCACGCTCGATCATGCCGTTCATCACCGCATGCACGCTATTGAGCATGCCCTTGGTGTTGATGTCGATCATCTCGTCCCACTCTTCCGGCGGCTGGCGGCTGATGTCGCCCAGCCGCGCGATGCCGGCATTGGCGAACATCATGTCGACCGGTCCGTATTTCGCCTCGGCGTCGGCCACGGCTGCGGCGATCGCCGCGCGGTCGCGCACGTCGACCTGATGGATGACGGCATTCGGCAGTCCGAGCGCTTCGAGGCGGTCCCGGCGGCGCGCCATGAGAAGCACCGGATGACCGGCCTTCGAGAACGCCCGTGCGACCGCTTCGCCGATTCCGGAACTGGCGCCGGTGATCGCGACAAGGGGTTTCTGGCTGGTCATGTGGTCCTCCTCGTAAAATCTTGTATGGGGTGGAGCGCCGCGGTTTGCCGCGACGCTCCCTGGTGCCTTCGGATCAGCCCTTCAGGACGTCGGCGACCTGACCGGCGATCTTGTCCATGGTTTCCTTCGACGAGCCGCCGCTGCCGGCGAAATATTCGCCGAGTGCGACAGGGATGGTGTCGGAGGAGATCTGCGCCCACTCCGGCAGATCGGGTTCCGAGCCCATGTAGTTGTCGATGGTTTCCTTGACGACCGGCAGGTGCCGGGTGGTGCCTGCGCCGACGCGGGCATGCGACTTCACCCGCGGGTCGTCGTAGACCGAGGTGCGGGTCGGGCCGGTGCCGCCGCCGAGCGTGGTGATGAGCGCCTGGGTGTCGGCACAGGTCGCCCACTGCATGAACAGCCAGGCCGCATCCGGGCTCTTGGAGTATTTCGACACCGCCAGCGACGAACCGCCCTGGTGACCGACACCGGGGATTTCGCCATAGCCGCACTGGTCCGGCTTGCGCAGCGCGATCGGCTGCGGCGGGATGACGGCTTCGCAGAGGCCGGAGACCTTGGTCTGCGTCGGATCGTCGAAATAGGGGAAGAACTCGCCCCACGACAGCATCGAGGCGGCAACGCCCTGTGCGATCGCCTGGCCCTGACCGTCCCAGGTCCACTGGTCCACGCCCGGAGGCATGATGTCGCGGAGCTTGGTGTAGTAGTCGAGAGCTGCGATGCCCTGCTCGTCATTGCCGCTGAAGGTGTTGTCGGCATTGAAGATCGAGCCGCCATGGCCCCACAGCATCGCGGTCCACTCGCATTCCAGCGCGTAGTGACCGGACTTCATCTGTCCGGCGTAACCGAACATGTCCGGACCCATCTCCTTCGTGATCGCCGCGGAGTTGTTGTACAACTCCTCGAAGGTGGTCGGAGCCTTGAGGCCCATCTTCTCGTAGATGTCCTTGCGGTAGATCATGATGAAGATCGGAATGTCGTAGGGGACGCCGACCCAGCGGTCTTCGTACTTGCAGATACCGTCGACCAGCGCCGGCATGAAGTCGTCGATATTGTAGTTCGGCATGGCCAGATCCGGCTTGTCGGAGATCTGCTCGCGCGGATCGAAGACGTCCTGGCTGAACGAGGCCGCCCAGCTCTGGTCGATGTAGTAGAGGTCATACGTGCCGAGGGAAGACGCGACATCGAGCGTGAGCTTCTGGAGCACCTGCTCGAGCGGCAGAACCTCGATTTCCACCGTGATGCCGGTGGCTTCCTCGAAGTACTTCTTGAGCTGGGAGTTGATGGCGTTGGACGGCGGCGTGGATTCCGTCGCCAGCTTCAGCGTCGTGCCGGCAAAGGGCTTGCCGACGTCCTTGAGCCAGGCCATCACGTCGGGGCTCGGGGTCATTTCCTCCTGGGCGAGCGCCTTGTTGACGAAGAACGGACGGTTGCCCATGCCCATGCCGAGCGCGGTGGCGCCGAGGCCGAGCTTGCCGGCCGAGCGCAAGAATGCGCGGCGATCGATCTGTCCCTTGACGAAACGGTCCGTCAGATTGGCCAGATAGAATTTTCTATCTTTCTCCTGCATGTCTTCTCCTCCTTTATCCGGCACCGGAAATCGGGCCGGGATCTCTTGAACGAGGCTGGCGCGCTCCTCACGCGCCGGCCGTCACTGCTTCAGCGAACCCATGGTCAGACCGCGCACGAGATGGCGCTGTACGAGCAGGATCACGATGAAGGCGGGTACGATCGCCGCGGCACCCAGGGCGGCCATGTTGCCCCAGGCGGTGCCGATCGAAGTCACGAAGGTCGACGAGACGACAGGCACGGTCTTCAGACCGGTCTGCGTCAGCGTCAGCACGAAAAGGAATTCGGTCCACGAAAAGATGAAGCAGAGAACCGCGCTGGCCGCGATCCCGCCCTTGGCCATCGGCAGCACGATGCGGCGGAAAATCGTCCAGCGCGACGCGCCGTCGAGAAGCGCGCTCTCGTCGATCTCCGCCGGAATGTCGTCGAAGAAACTCTTGAGCAAGAGAACGGCCAGCGGCAGGTTCATCAGCCCGTGGACGATGATGATGCCGAGATAGGTATCGAGCAGGTGGAACTGCTTGAAGATGAAGAACATGGGGATCGCGACGGCGACCGGCGGCATCATGCGCGTAGACAGGACCCAGTTGACGAAGTCGTGGCGGCCACGGAACTGCATGCGCGAGAGCGCATACGCGGCGAGTGTGGCGACGACGATGGCGAGCACGGTCGACAGCGACGCCACGACGATGGAATCCCACAGGCGCGGCGCCATGTAGAAATTGCCCCCACCCGGCGTGACGGCTGCCTGGCTGCCGAAATTGAAGCCGAGCGAGATGCCGAAGACCTGCTCGAAATTGCGGACCGTCGGCTTGAAGTCGACCAGAATCGGCGGCCAGTTGAAGATGTCCTTGGCGTCGCGGAAGGCCACCGACGTCCAGAAATAGATCGGGAAGAAGAAGGCCCCGACGACGAGCCAGCCTGCGATGGTCCTGAGTGTGCGTGCGAACTTGCTCTGATGCATGACTACCACCGGATCTTTGCGACTTTGATGAAGACGTTGGCGATAACGAGAACGATCACCAGGCTGGTCAGGCTCAGGGTGGCGCCGTACCCCCATTTGAGGAACGAGAAGGTCTGCTGCCACGCATAGAGGCTGAGCGTGTAGGTCGAGGTTCCCGGCCCCCCGGAGGTCATGACGAAGACGTAGTCGAACACGCGGAACAGATCGATGCCGCGCAGGAGGACCGCCACCGCGATGACGCGCGACATCATCGGCAGCGTCAGGCGGCGGAACATCTGGAAGGACGAGGCGCCGTCGATCATGGCCGCTTCGTAGGGTTCGGCCGGCAGCGACCGCAGGCCCGCCATGAAGATGAGGACCATGAAGGGCGTCCATTGCCAGATCTCGGCCACAAGCACCCCTGCCAGGGCAAGCGAGGACGTCCCCAGGATCGGCGTCGACTTGTCGAGTATCCCCAGACTGTCGAGGAAGTAGGAGAGCACGCCGAACTGCGGATCCTGCATGAGCAGGAACATCATGCCGGCAATCGCCGGCGGAATGACGAGCGTCATCGACAGGATGGCGCGCAGCGCCCCGAAGCCGGGCAGTTCCGCGTCGAGAAGCAGCGCCACGGCCATGCCGAGGATGATCTCGATGGTCAGCGCAATGATGAAATAGAGGAACGTGACGCCGAGCGCGCCCCAGAAGCGCGTGTCGTTCCACATCTGCACCCAGTTGTCGACGCCGACATAGCCGAGCGTGCGCTTGCGGGGGATGAATTCGTGGAAGCTGAGCCAGATGTTGTAGATCAGCGGATAGATGGTGAAGACCACCAATAGCGAGATCAGCGGCAATAGCCACGGCCAGGGTGAATCCGAAATCGCGATGCGTTTCACCTGTACGGCGGACATCTGTTCTTCCTCCCGCAATGGCCGCGCCTGCGCGATCCATCGCCTGATATTCCACCGGTCCGGCATAATGCCGGAGCCGGTCACTCCTCCTGCGCCGACCCGACGGGCCGGCACGAAATCACTCGGCCGCGAAAGACAACCCTTCGGCTCCGCTCCGCTGGCTTCGCATCCAGTCGTCGAGCTTGCGGATATCCTCCGATGTCATCCGCAATCCCGATTTCGTCCTGCGCCAGACGACATCCTCCGCCGTCCGCGCATATTCCCTCTCCATGAGAAACCGAACCTCGGCCTCGGTGAGAAATCCTCCGAAGTCCCGGCCGAGAGCGCTTTTTTCCCTGGCCTCACCGAGAATGTCGCGCGCCTCCAGTCCGTAGTGGCGGACGAGCCGTCTGGCTTCACGCTCGGACAGGAAGGGGTAATCCCGTTGCAGTACGGCCATCAGTTCGAAGGCTCCGTCCACCGGGAAGTCGCCACCGGGCAGCTTGCGCGCCGCGGTCCGGCCGTGCTTGCCGGCCCATTCCGGGAAGACGGCTGCAAGCTTGTCCATCGCCTCTTCGGCGAGGCAGCGATAGGTTGTGATCTTGCCGCCATAGATGCTGAGGACCGGTGCGGCACGTCCCGTGCGGTCGAGCGAGAGAACGTAGTCGCGCGTGGTTTCCTGCGCGTTCTCCGCTCCGTTGTCATAGAGCGCGCGGACACCGGAATAGCTCCAGACGACGTCCTTCGCTTCGAGCCGGGTGGTGAAATAGGAGGACGCGGCTTCGAGCAGGTAGTCGATCTCCTGCTGCGATGCCTCGACCTTTGCCGGATCGCCGCGATAGTCCTGATCGGTGGTGCCGATCAGGGTGAAATCCTCCTCGTAGGGAATGGCGAAGAAGATGCGTCCGTCGGGGTTCTGGAAGATGTAGCAGCGGTCATGCTCATAGAGCTTCTTGACCACGATGTGCGAACCCTGGACCAGCCGGACATGGGCGGGAGGCGTCACGCCGGTGGCGATCTCGTTGACCCACGGGCCTGCGGCGTTGACGAGGGCTCGCGCGCGGATTTCGCCACTCTCGCCGCTCTCCCGGTCCTCGATCCGCACCGACCAGAAACCGTCCTTGCGTTCGGCGCCCAGACACCGGGTCATCACCCGCACGTCGGCTCCGAGCGCCACGGCATCGCGGGCATTGAGAACGACCAGGCGATTGTCCTGTACCCAGCAATCGGAATATTCGAAACCGACAGAGGAGACATCCCTGAGCGGGCGACCCGTCGGGTCCTTCCGCAGACGCAGCGTGCGCGTCGGCGGCAGCAGTTTGCGGCCGCCGAGATTGTCGTAGAGGAACAGCCCGAGACGCAGCAGCCAGGCCGGGCGAAGCCCCTTGCGATGGGGCAGGACGAAGCGCAGCGGCCAGATGATGTGCGGGGCGATCGCCCACAGCCTCTCGCGTTCCTCGAGCGCATGGCGCACCAGCTTGAACTCGTAGTGCTCCAGATAGCGCAGGCCGCCGTGAATGAGCTTGGTCGATTTCGACGACGTGGCCGATCCCAGATCCGACTGTTCGACGAGCAGGACATCAAGCCCGCGGATCGCGGCTTCCCGCGCGATGCCGCAGCCGTTGATGCCACCGCCGATGACGACCAGATCGCGGACCGTCTCCGTCATGCAGCGTCCCTCCGTCCATGGCCTTCCAGCAGGCGGTCGGCGACCTCGACGAACCCGTGTCCGCCTTCGGCCTGCGTCACATAGGCGGGTTCGGCCTCGATGCGGCCCGCGAACTGCAGCACGTTGGCGACGCCGCAGGCATTGGGGAAGAAACCGAACATCGGCGCATCGTTGGGGCTGTCGCCGACAAAGGCCGCCTGCTCGGGATTGGCATCGATATCGAGGCCGAGAACCTCGGCGGCGAAGCGCCGTGTCATGGTCAGCTTGTCGTGGCTGCCGTACCAACCGTTGACGTGGATCGAGGAGATCTTGGCGACTGCGCCCTCTTCCTCGAAGATGCGCTTGATGCGATCGACCTCTGCAACGGGAAGGGCGGGAACGTCCTCGCAGAAATCGATGGCCAGATCGGTCTCGCGATAGAGCTGGTCGGCGGCCACGGCCGATCCCGGCACTTCGGCCAGAACGCGCTCGCGGATCCGCTGCAGCCTGTCGCGCCCTGCGGCCCGTTCGGCCGCATCCAGCGCGAAGACACGGCGCATCTGGCGGGAGATTTCGTCATAGGCGAAATAGAATGCGCCGTTCTCGCCCACGACGCCGGCGACCGGCCACATGCGGGCGATCATGTCGCACCAGCCGGCGGGGCGTCCGGTAATCGGGGCGACCGCAATCCCAGCCTGATTCAGACGTTCGAGCGCATGGTAGGCGCAGGCCGGCAGCCGGCCTTCATTGGTCAGCGTGTCGTCGATATCGCAGAACAACACCTTCACGTCGCTGGCGGCTGTGAGGGGCATGTCCTTGATCGCGCGCATCGCTCAGACCTCCCTCGCTGCAAAGTCGGCGAGCAGGCCTTCGTCCGCGGCAATATCGAGGAACGAGTAGCGGTTGCGCATCTCGCGGCTGTGAACGACGGCTTCCCGGTAGTTGTCGACGGGCAGACCGAGGTCCCCGGCGGTCATCGGACCGCGCGCGTCCGACAGGAGCCGCTCCATCTCGGCGACCGGCATCGCGAACGCCTTGAGTTCCTCGCGCAAGACCGGCCAGAGCTCGGCGAATTTCTCGTTCATCTCGGCAGCGCCGCGCTCGTCGAAGATCTTCGGCTGGATCTCGTCGAAACACTGGCGGGCGATATCGGCTCCCATGCGGCGGGCCATGTCCGCGGGATCGATCCGCGTCGGCTTGATCACCGGCGGCTTGTCGCTGTTCAGATAATGGTGCTGGAGGCGCGCCATCGTCAGTGTGGCCACTCCCACCTGCTGGCCATGCAGGGTTCCGGGATGGTTCTCCCCGGCAAAACAGTCGATGTAATGGGAGATCTGGTGCTCGCCCATCGAGCCATGGTTCGACATGCCGGTGAACGACACGCCGAGACCGCAGAGCGTGAGAACGCGGTGCAGATAGCCGTTGGCCGCGATATCGCCTTTGGCGAGACCGGCCGCCCGGGAGTTGAGTTCCCCCTCGTCCTTTTCCTGAAGAACGTATGGAACCGTGGAATAGACGCTGCCGATCATCCGGTGCGACATCCACCAGTCGACCTGGGCGACGGAGCGGACGAGGCAATCGGCGAAACCCGACGCCGAAAGATAGCGCGGCGCGGCGGCGTTGACGGCAAGATCGACAAAGAAGCCCGACGGTGCATGGGACGGGATGGATACCTTGAGACCGTTGTCGAGCGTCATCGAGGCGGTCGTGGAGGTATAGCCGTTCATCGAGGCAGCAGTTCCGAACACCGCATAGCGGCGGTCGGTATTGCCGGTGACGAACTTGCAGAGGTCATTGATGGTGCCCGAGCCGACCGCAATCACGGCTTCCGCGCCGGCGAGCTTGTCCGTCAGGTCGGCGACGGCAGCCATGTCTGCATGGGGATGGTCGAGAATGAGCGTTTCGACATTACCCAACCCCGCGAGCGCCTTCGCCACACGGGCGCCCATCGCGTCCCAGGTATCGGCATCGGCGACGACTGTGAAGTTGTCCCCGAGCCCGAGGCTTGCGACGAGATCGGCCTCCGCACCATCGAGGCTCTCCTCGATGACAATGCGGTCATAGGGCACCGAGGCGGTCTCGCCGGTTTCCGGATTGATCCAATTGCCGTCGACGACGTCGTCGATCAGGGCTGTCCATCCACCCGCCGGTGCTCCGGCTGATTTTAGACTTGTCGCTTCCATTCCCTAGGCCTGTCATTCTTGTTTTTTGTCAAAAGACAATAGCCTCTGCCATTTGTCAATGCATATGACAGCGAATGTTGACAAATGCCATTTTGTTGCGCCACATGCCGGAATGGCAAAGAACAAGATATCGGTGGTCAGGCAGGTGGAGGAGACCGGGGCGGCTGTGCCCACGGAGTTCGATGACGCCATCATGTGGACCGCCTGGCTCTACTATGCCGATCAGATGACGCAGAGCGAGGTCGCCACCAAGCTCGGCGTCTCGCGCGCCACCGTCGCCAATTACCTCAACGAGGCGCGCGAACGCGGGATCGTTTCGGTCAATATCAGCCCGAAGGCGGCCGCTCGAACCACGCTCGCCCGGGCATTGATGGAAAAGTTCGGGCTGACCGGCGCCTTCGTGATTCCCAGCGACGGCGATCTGCATCTGTCCGAGCGTCTGGGAGACGCGGGCGCACGGGTGCTCGCGGACATGCTTGTGGACGGGGACACCATCGGCGTCGCCTGGGGGCGGACGGTTCTTGCTGCGGCAAGCCGCATCTCGCTGCCCAAGCCGGTACGTGATCTCACCGTCGTCCAGGTCTCGGGCAGTTCGACGGGCAAGCCGAGTTTCTCGCCCGAACTCTGCACCTCGCTCCTGTCGAACCGGATCAACGCGCAGTGCGTCAACCTGCTCGCACCGGCGGTGCTGACCAGTCGCGGGCTCAAGGCCATGCTGCTTGCCGAACCCATTCTGAAGAAGCAGATGGAGCTCGTTCACTCCACCAATCACATCCTTTTCGGCATCGGCGATATCGGCCCCGACAGCACCGTGCGGGCCTCCGGTATCGGCAGCCAGGAAGAAATCGACGACTACGTCGCGCGCGGCGCCGCCGCCGTCATCATCGGCCGCTTCATCGACGCTGATGGCGAGCCGGTCGGAGGCGACCATGACGAGCGGATGGTCGGGATTTCACTCGGCGAACTCAAGAAGGTCCGCAACCGTGTCTGCCTCGCCGGCGGACCGACAAAGACCGCCGCCATTACGGCGACATTGAAGGCCGGCTACGCGACGCACTTCGTCACCGACGCCGCCACCGCGGAAGCCCTGCTTCTGGAGTGACGAGGCAGCGGATGATCGATCGAGGCGGCGCGGGAGGACGCGAACGCCTCGTGAAAATGCTCTGGGAGGACATGCATGCAAGGCGATGAACGCTATGTGATCGGCGTTGATTCATCGACACAATCCGTCAAGGCCATTGCCTGGACGAGCGACGGCACGCCCCGCGCCGAAGGCCGGGCCACCCACACGATCAGTCAGCCCCACCCGCTCAAGGCCGAACAGAACGCGGATGACTGGTGGACGGCAGCAGCCTCCGCGATCGGTCAGGTCGCCGCCGAAGTCGGCGCCGACAACATCGATGGCCTCGCGATCTCGAACCAGCGCGAAACAATGGTTCTTCTCGACCGCGATCGCAAACCGCTGGCACCCGCCACCCTCTGGCTCGACCGGCGCGCGATCAAGCTGGTGCCGGTGCTGGCCGAGGAGATCGGGGCCGAGCGCCTGCACCGCATCACCGGCAAGCCGATCGACATCACGCCGTGCGTGTACCGCCTGCGCTACATGCGCGAGTTCGAACCCGACCTGCTGGACAAAGCCGCACAGATCCTCAGCGTCCACGATTTCCTCCTACAGAAGCTGTCGGGCGAGGCAGCCGCCAGTTGGACCAGTGCCGGCCCCTTCGGAATCTTCGACATCCGGAAAAAGGAATGGTCGCGCGAGATCCTCGACCATCTGGAAATTCCCGTCGAGAAGCTGCCCGAGGTCCATCGCCCAGGCACCATGCTCGGACAAGTGACCCGGGAGGCCGCAGAATTGACGGGCCTGCTCGCCGGAACGCCGATTTTCGCGGCGGGCGGAGACGGCCATTGCGCCGCCCTCGGCGTAGGTGCCGTCCGGCCGGGCATCGCCTATCTCAATCTCGGCACCGCGGTTGTCGGCGGCCCCTGGTCGGCGAATGCCGATATCGACCGCTACTGGCGCACCCTGATCTCTCCGACCGGCGAAGGCTACCTGCTCGAATCCTGCCAGCGCGCCGGCGCGTTCTTCGTCAACTGGCTGCTCGATCTCTTCGCCGGCGGTCAGGACACCCAGGATGTCTTCAGGATGCTGGAGGCACAGGCGAGTGCGCTTCCGGTCGGTTCCGGCGGCGTCATGGCCTCGACCTATCTCGTCGGCTGCATGGACCCGCATTGGGATCTCGACGCGCGCGCCGGCTTCATGGGTCTCGGTCCGGAAGCAGGCTTCGGCCATATCTACCGCGCCTCGCTGGAGGCGATCACGCTCGAATTCGTCCGCTCGCTCGATCAGATGCGCAAGCTCGGCGTTCCGGCGGAACGCATCTTCGTCATCGGCGGCGGCGCCAACAGTCCGCTCTGGCGGCAGATGGTTGCCGACGCGAGCGGGCTCCCGGTGGTCCGCAGCCTGTCCAACGAAGCCTCCGCACTGGGCGCGGGCATGTCGGCGGCTGTGGGAGCCGGATGGTATGACGGCTTCCAGTCGGCCGCTTCGGGAATGAGCCGGCTGGCGGAAGAAATCGCACCGAATGCCGACCGCTATGGCGAGTGGCAGGATTTGTCGGGACGCCAGAGCCGGATCTACTCGGCACTGGCGGACATCTGACGGCAGGTCGATTCCGCCTGCACATCAAATGGCCGACCACGACCTGTGCTCTCGCGGCCGGTACCGATGATCAACAGAGGATTTTCACGATGAGCTTGCCTGTGCCACCAGACGATCTGCCCGAACTGGCGGCTCTCTCCGCCCGGGTGGGCGCGGATCCCCTTCTCATCCAGGCGGCGGGTGGCAATACCTCGATCAAGGCCGACGGCGTCATGTGGATCAAGGCATCCGGCACGCTGCTCGCCGATGCGTTGACGCGAAACGTCTTTGTTCCGGTGGATTTGCCGGCCATGCGCGCAGGTCTCGACGATCCCGCGGTGAATGCCGACCAGCCAGCACAATTCCTCATCGGTGGCGCGGACTTGCGGCCCTCGATCGAGACGAGCCTTCACGCGGTGTTTCCGCAAAGGGTCGTCGTTCACGTCCATTGCGTTCAGACCCTCGCCCATGCGGTGCGGGCGAATGCTGCGACGCTGCTCGCCGAGAGGCTGCGTGATTTCGACCACGCGGTCGTCCCCTATGCCAAGCCGGGCGCCAATCTGGCGCGTCTGGTACGATCCGCCATGGGACCGGAAACCGACGTGATCGTCCTGCGCAATCACGGGCTGATCGTGGCCGCGGAGAGTGTTGCCGATGCGGAACGCCTTCTTGGTCAGGTGGTCGATGCACTCAGGATCGCGCCGGCCGCTCCGCGTCCCGTGGATACAGCCGCGCTCGAGGCGATCGTGACGGACGGCTGGGTGGTGCCCGATAACGCTGCGCGTGTTCACCAGCTTGCACTGGACAAGGCACGGATGAAACAGGCCACAGGCGGCAGCCTCTATCCCGATCACGTGATCTTCTGCGGTGTGGGAGCGGAAACGGTTTCGGGCGACAGCCTGCCGGACGCCTCGGATGCTCCTGCCTTTTTGATTGTCCCCGGAAAAGGCGTGGTGATGCGCGCCGACGCCTCGAACGGCGCGCACGCCCTGTCGCAGTGTCTCGCCGATGTGCTGTTGCGCGTGCCGATAGATGCGACACTCGCCTACCTGACCCCGAATCAGAACGCTGAACTTCTCGACTGGGACGCCGAGAAATACAGGAAGGCGCTCAATGCCTGATCTCTATCTCGGCATCGACATCGGCACCTCCGGCGCGCGGGCCATCGTCATCGATGCCGGGGGCGAGGTGCGCGCCGGCGGCAAGGCGGCGATGCGCGGAGTCGGATCGGACATGCGCGACCCCGCGACATGGTGGGCTGCGGTCCGGTCGGCCGTTTCGCAGGCCCTGTCGGATATCGATCCGGCTGAGATTCGCGCGCTCTCTGTCGATGGTACGTCGGGAACAATGATCGGGATCGACGAGGACGGCAGTCCGCAGGGAAAGGCGCTCATGTACAACGACGCCTGCGGTGACAAGGACTTGCTCGCACGGATCGACGCGGCGGCGCCACACGACAGCGCAGCGCGCGGCGCAAACAGCGCCCTCGCCCGCGCGCTCATGATTTCCGCTGACCGACCGACACGTATCGTCCACCAGGCCGACTGGATCGCCTACCGGTTCTCCGGTCGTTGGATCAGCGACGAAAATAACGCCCTGAAGACAGGCTTCGACCTTCACAACCGATGCTGGCCCGACTGGATCGCGCGAACTGGTTTCGAGACAAGGCTCTTGCCGCCGGTGGTCGAACCAGGAGAAGCGGTCGGGCGGGTGTCGCGTGATGTCGCCGCAGATTTCGGCCTGTCGCCCCAAACGTTGGTGGTGGCGGGCACCACCGACGGCTGCGCCAGCTTCGTGGCGACCGGCGCCGACAGTCCCGGCGACGGGGTCAGCGCGCTCGGCACCACGCTGACGATCAAGATACTCTCCGATCGGCCGGTCTCGGCGCCGGAATTCGGCATCTACAGCCACCGCATTCTCGGTCACTGGCTTGCGGGCGGCGCCTCCAATACCGGCGGCAACGTGCTGTTGCACTTCTTCACGCCGGAGCAGCTGGAAGCACTATCCGGCGAAATCGATCCGGAGTCCGACAGCGGTCTCGACTATTACCCGCTGGTCCGGCCCGGCGAACGCTTTCCAATCGCAGATCCGGATTTGAAGCCGAGACTGGACCCGCGACCTGAAGACGACGCAGCGTTCCTGAAAGGCCTGTTCGACGGCATCGCCCGCATCGAGGCGATGGCCTACAAGCGGCTGGAAGAGCTCGGCACGCCGCCACTTGCCTCCGTGAGAAGCGTCGGCGGTGGCGCCGCAAACGCGGTCTGGACGCGAATGCGCGCCAGACGGCTCGGCGTACCCATGCAGCCCCCGCTGAGCGGGGAAGCCGCCTACGGAACAGCCTTGCTGGCGCTTCGGGGCGCGCGATGAGCGAGCAGACGACCTTGGCTGCCCTTGCGAATAAGTTCGATGCGTTTCTGGTCGATCAGTTCGGCGTGCTGCTCGACGGGAGCGAGGCCTATCCGGGCGCGCCGGAGGCTCTGGCCGAACTCGCGCGTCGCCGCAAGCGCATCGTCATTCTGTCCAATTCCGGCAAGCGGTCTTCCGCCAATGCCGCCCGGCTCGTGGCCAAGGGGTTCGACCGCACCAGTTTCGAGATCGTCATGTCCTCGGGAGAAGCGGCCCATGCCGCTCTTTCCGGCCGAATAGGCACACAGATCGCACCCGGCGCGCCGGTGATGATCCTGTCGCGCGATGATGATCTGAGCCCGATCGAGGGGCTCGACCTGAGGATGACCGATCGTCCGGAAGACGCCCGGCTGGTCATCATCGCCGGCAGTCGCGGCGAGGAGATGTCGCTCGAGCACTACGCCGGGATGTTGCGGGTCCCGGCATCGGCGGGCGTCGCCTGCCTGTGCACCAATCCCGACATGACCATGCTGACGGCGCGGGGACCGGCTTTCGGCGCCGGACGGATTGCCGGCCTTTACGAGGAACTGGGTGGCACGGTCGAATATGTCGGCAAGCCGCACCCGCTGATCTACGAGATGGCCGCGCAGGCACTTGGGGACATCTCTCCGGACCGCACCGTCTGCATCGGTGACAGCCCCGCCCACGACGTTCGGGGCGGTCGGACGGCCGGATACAAGACGGTACTGGTGCGAACGGGAATCCATGCGGACGAGGCGCTTGAAGACGTGCTGGCCGACTCACCGGCCAGCGATCGACCCGATTTCATCCTTCCCGCTTTTGCGCTGTGAAATCCCGGCGCCCGCGTTGAAATCCTGCCGGGAGATTTGCGTTGCTGCCTCCCAGCCAGGTCTCGGGTCAATCGCGACGACCTGGCGTCGGAAACGGCAAGTCCCGGAGATAGGTGTTTTCGGTTCGGGACAAGGCATATGGCTCCTGCGTGATGTCCGCCGTCAGGAACTCTTCGGCGAGACCCGCCGAGGCCAGCGCCGATCCGTCCGGCGCGGCGATGACCGATCGGCCGGCATAGGTGAAATCGCCGTCGCGACCGACATTGTTGACGTAGGCGACGAAGATCTGGTTCTCGAAGGCGCGAACCGGCACCATCTTTTCGGCGATAAAAGTGCCCGAAGCCCCCGCGGGCGTCGCGGTCGGCACGACGATCAGTTCGGCGCCCGCTACCGCCAGCCGCCGGACGTTTTCCGGGAATTCGACATCGTAGCAGATCAGCATGCCGAGCGACATGCCGCGATGACGGAACAGGCAGGTCTCGGGCGGCGCCGGCGTGAACAGCTCGCGCTCGTAATCTCCGTAGAGACAGGCCTTTCTGTAGATGGCGGGCGTTTCCACTCCATCGGTGTAGACGGCGGAGTTGTAGATCGTGCCGTCGTCCGCTTTCTCCACGAAACCCGCGACCAGAGCGATGCCCACGCGTCGGGACATCTCGCTCAGCCTGCCGACGATCGGTCCGTCCGCCGGTTCGGCCAGATCGTGGAGTTTCGCTCCACCACCATAGCTGGTCACCCCGAGCTCCGGCGTGACCAGAAGAGTGGCGCCGGCCTCGACAGCTTGCCCGGCCGCCCGTTCGATCCGGGACAGATTGGCGTCGACATCTGCGCCGGCTGTCTGCATCTGCAAGGCGGAAATCCGGATCATGACGGCTCCTTCAAAACTGGTGCGGCAAGTGTATCCTCGCCCTGCCGGTACAACGGCTACCTCACCCTATCGCTGCTATGAGTATCTGTTTCAAGCCGTCCGGATCGAGCGGGACCGGGTTGCCTCCTGCGCATGGATCGACCGCACCCATGGCGGCAACCTTGTCGACGTTGATGTCGACGAGACCCATCGCGGTCAGCGTCTCGGGAATGGCGAGAGTTTCACGCAGCTCACGGATCCAGGCGACCACGCCCGCGGCGCTGGCATCCGGCAGATCCAGGAACCGGCCGAGGAAATCGAGCTTGTCCTCGATTGCGGGCCTGTTGAACTCGACGACATAGGGCATCAGCACCGCATTGAGCAGTCCGTGATGGGCGTCGTGGAGCGCGCCCAGCGGATGGGCGAGCGCATGAATGGCCCCGAGCCCCTTCTGCAGCGCCACGCATCCCATGCCGGAGGCGACCAGCATCTGTCCGCGCGACTCGAGATTGCCGCCGTCGAGCGTGGCAACCGGCAGCCACTGCTTGATCAACCGCAAGGCGTTGAGTGCCACACCTTCGGCCATCGGGTGGAACGATGGCGCGCTGTAGGCTTCGAGCGCATGCGACAGCGCATCCATGCCCGTTGCGGCGGTAATGTGCGGCGGCAGCCCGGTGGTCAGCTCGGGGTCCATCACCACGACGTCGGGCATCATCCGAGGGTGAAAGACGATGACCTTTCTCTTCTCAGCTTCGTTGGTGATCACCGAGGGGCGACCGAGTTCGGAACCGGTTCCCGCCGTCGTCGGCAGCGCGATGACCGGAACGAGATTGGAGGTGTCCGCGCGCGTCCAGTTGTCGCCGATATCCTCGAGATCCCACATCGGGATCGTCTGGCTCGCCATCAGCGCGATCGCCTTGGCGGCATCGAGCGCGCTGCCGCCGCCGAGTGCGACGACGAGATCATGCCCGCCCGCGCGCAACACCTCGACACCGTCGGCGACATTGGTTCCGGTCGGGTTCGGCTTGACGTTAGAGAAGAGTGCAGCCTCGAGCCCGTCCGCGCGTAGCGCTTCCAGCGCACGCTGGACCGGATAGAGATCCCGGAGCCCGCTGTCGGTCACGACGAGAGGACGGCTGCAACCGAGTTCGCGGACGATGGCGCCGAGCTGCGAGACTCGGCCATTGCCGAACCGCACCGACGTCGGAAAGCTCCAGTTGCTGGACACGGTCTGGGTATGAAACGACATGGAAAAGGCCTTCTTGAGGGACTTCAGGTGACTGGCTAAACGGCGCTTTGCCGCCTGAGCGCGCGCCGGCGCATGAACTCGGCCAGCCCGACCAGGATCAGCGCCGGAATGAAGTTCAGCGTCGCGAGCGCCGGATAGATCGGCGACGAGCCGACAGCGATGCCGCTATAGACGAAGATCGGCAGCGTCCGGTCGGTGCCCGACAGAGAATAGGAGACATAAAAATTGCCCCAGGAGAGCAGGAACGCGAAGATGCTCGCCGAAAAGATCCCAGGCCACAACAGCGGGAAAGTGATTTCCCGGAACACTTCCCAGCGGTTGGCGCCGGCATCGCGCGCGGCGTCCTCCAGCGTTTCGTCGAATCCGTAGACCTGAACCGCGACGATCACCAGCGCGAAGGGAGTGATGTAGACGACATGCCCGATGATCACGGTGACGAGGCCGGCAGAGAAGTTCAGCCAGTTGCCCAGCACCGAGAACCACAGAAGCATCACCACGCCCAGGAGCAACTGAGGGAACAGGAGCGGCGCGAAGGTGACGACGCGAAAAAGATTGCGCAAGCGGAAGGAATACCGGATCCAGGCGATGGCGCCGGCGGTTCCGAGAACGGTCGCAATCACCGTCGAGACAGCCGCCACGATCGCGGAGTTGATGACGGCCGGGAAAAAGTCGGGCTTGTCGAGAAGCGCACCGTACCATTCCAGCGAGAACCCCTCGATCGGGAAGGTCAGAACCCGGCTCGACGTGAAGGAAAACGCCACCAGCGTGATGATCGGCGCATAGAAGAAGATCAGCAGCAGCACGATCGTGCCGACGAGCGCGGTATCGACGAAGGCATTCTTGAGACGTTGCGACATCATGCGGGCTCCCTTGCGCCGGAGAGGGTCCGACGGAACACGAAGGCCGCGGCGAGCGCGAGCGTCAGCGCGCCGATGGCGATCAGCACGATTGTCAGTGCGGCACCGAGCGGCCAGTTGACCCGCGTCTCGAAGCTCTGCCGGATCAGTTCCGAGGCGAGCGGCGAGGTGCCGCCGCCGAGCACCTTGGGTTCGAGGAACGCGCCGAGGCTCAGCACGAATACGAGTACCGCGCCGGAATAGAGACCCGGCCGCGACAGCGGCAGCGTCACCTCGAAGAAAGTGCGTATCCGCGAGGCGCCCGCGTCATAGGATGCGAGGATAAGATCCCGGTCTAGCCGCGCCAGCGACAGATAGATCGTGAACATCGGATAGACGGCGAGATTGTAGACCATGCCGATCATGGTTCCGGTCGGCGTGAACAGGATGTCGAGCGCCTCCGGGCCGAAACCGAGATAGGACAGGAGCCAGTTGGCGACGCCGTTCCGGTCGAGCACGAGAATCCAGCCGAAGGTCTTCAACACCGCATCGGTGAGGAAGGCGAAGATGATCAGGATCTGGATCTGCACGTTGTAGGTCTTGAGCCGCGTCGTCAGCGCATAGGCGGCCGGATAGGCGATGACGACGGAAATCGCCACGCAGATCAGCGCCATGCCGACGGTCCGCAGCATGATCGTCCAGTAGTGCGGCTTGGAGAAGATCTCGGTCCAGATCGTCAGGTCCCAGGTCCACTGGAGACGGTAATACTGCGTCGTCTGGAACGTCAGCAGTACCGTCATCGCCAAAGGGATGAGGAAGAAGATCAGCATCACCAGCGCCAGCGGCGCCACCGCCGCCACCAGGACCGGATCGTTCCATGTCTTGCGCTGGCTCTTCATGACTACTCCGACAACAGGAAGGAGCGGGCGGGTTCGAAGCCGATCCGCACTTCTTCATCGACATCGGCCACCAGTTCCGAGGAGCCCGGCAGATCCATGACCACCGGCGCATCGAGACCGGCGACACGTATGCGGTATTGCGTCGACGAGCCCTTGATGAAGTACTCGTCGACTACACCGCTCAGTGTCCACGTCTCTGGGCCGGGCTCGCCATTTATAAACCCGATGGATTCGGGGCGGATCAGCAGCGCCTTTTCTCCCTCCCCGAGAAACTGGGAAACATTGCCCTCCCCCATCAGGACGGGACCGCCCGCGACCAGCGAGGAGCTCACCTCGAAACCATTGCCGGTGCGGGCGACATCGACGGGCAGAAAGTTGGTTTCACCGATAAAGCCCGCGACGAACATGTTGGCCGGGCGATAATAGATGTCGGTCGGCGTACCGGTCTGAATTACATGGCCGGAGCGCATGACGCAGATCCTGTCGGCGAGCATCATCGCCTCCTCGAGATCGTGCGTGACCAGCACGAAGCTGGTGCCGATTTCCCGGTGCAGCTTCTTGAGTTCGGCCTGAAGCGATTTCTTGAGCTTGGCGTCGAGCGCACTCATCGGCTCGTCGAGCAGAAGCACGCCCGGCTGGGAGACCAGCGCCCGCGCCAACGCCACGCGCTGCTGCTCACCCCCCGAAAGCTGAGCCGGAAAGCGATCGAGATAGGCGATGTTGAGATGCATCAGCTCGAGCATGGACCGGACCCGCCGATCGATCTCGGCCGCGTCGACCTTCTGGAGTTTCAGCGGAAAACCGATGTTCTGGGCGACGGTCTTGTGCGGAAACAGTGCGAGTTTCTGGAACACCATTCGCGTCGGCCTGTTCGCCGCCGGAACGCCCTGCATGTCCTTGCCCTCGATTTCGAGCCGGCCGCCTGTCGCCTCTTCGAAGCCAGCGAGAATTTTCAGAAGCGTGGTCTTGCCGCAGCCCGACGGGCCCACGAGAGCGACGAATTCGCCCGCGCCCACCTCGAGGGAGACGCCGTGCAGCGCGCGCATGCGACCGTAATCCTTGATGATGTCGGACGCATCGATAATCGGAGTTGCCAATGCCAGCTTCCTCGCTTGGTTCATTGCTGTCGGCGCCGCCCGCTCATCGAGACGGACGGCGCCTGTCACCTTGAGCTTACCCTTAGCGGGCGGCGAGTTCTTCCTGCCAGATGGCGAGCATGTCGTCGATGTTCGGCGCCACGGTATGGAACTGGCTGTTGTCCCAGGCAGTCCACATGTAATCCATCTGCAGGGCCTTCTTCTCTTCGTCCGAGAACAGCTCCTCGGCCTTCGCGTTGGGCACGAGGTTGCAGGTGGCCTCGGTGATCGCCAGCTGCTTGGCGATTTCCGGCGAGACGATATATTTGAGGAAGTCGGCCGCGACCTGCGAGTCCTTGCCGTTGTCGATGAGGCCGGTCGCTTCCATCCAGATGATGCCCTGCTTGAGACCGTCCTTGGGCTCCGGCACGATCGACTGGATGTAGTCGTGTCCCTTCAGGCGCAGCGACGAGGTGCAGTAGGTGCCGCCGCCGATCAGCGCGCGGAACGATCCGTCGAGCAGGCCCTTCTGCGCGATCGCCAGGTCACCGACGATGGCGCGGGTGTTCTTGAAGGCGGCACGGAGAACCTTGCGGACCTCGCCGAGCGCGGCATCGTCGAGTTCCTCATAGGGATTGACCCCGGCATAGAGCGCAAGCGGCATGATCGGCCAGTCACCCCAGTCCAGAAGGCAGATCTTGTCCTTGTAGGCGCGGTCGAAGACAGGCGCGTAGCTCGACCAGGTCTCCAGCTTGTCGAATTTGGTGTTGACGGTCGGACCGACCCAGCCCCAGCGCGTCGGAAGGCCGGTCGACTTGCCGTCGAACTGCAGCGGCTCGAAGGGGGCGCGGAACTGCGGATAGAATTCGGCATATTGCTCGGCGAAGTCGTTATCGTCGAGGAACCGGCAGAAGCCGGCCGGGCCCATGCGCTGGATCCAGGGGCTGTCGGAGGACACCAGATCGAAATCGCGCGATGCGCCGGCGGCGAGCTTGGCAAAGCCGCCGGCGGAATCGGTGATCAGGTCGACTGCGATGCTGACGTCCTTTTCCTTCTGGAACGGATCGAGGATCGAAGGCGCGTTATAGCCTTCCCAGCACATGTAGTTCAGGCTCTCGGCGGCCGAGGCGCCGCGCGGCATGCCGAAGACCCCGGCGCCGGCGGCGGCGAGGCCCATGCCGCCCATGCCCTTGAGCACCGAACGGCGATCGATCTGGTTTGGTAGCTTGGTCATCCTGTCTGTTCCCTTTTTCATGTCGGTTTCTTCCTTTCTTCAAACGCACCTCGACGGATGCTTCAAACAACCCCCAGGTAGCGTGTGATCTCCCATTCACTCACCTGTCTGCGATAGGCATCGAACTCGATCTTCCGGGATTCGACGAACCAGTCGACGAATTCGGTTCCGAAGATATCCCGGGCCACGGGGCTGCGATCGAGGCGCTCTGCCGCCTCACCGAGATCACGCGGAAAAACCGAATGATCCGCAGGCGTGGCCGCGTAGAAGTCCTCGTCGCTACCCGCGGGCGGCTCGATTTCGTTGCGGATGCCGTAAAGCCCCGCACCCAGGCAGAGCGCCAGCGCCAGATAGGGATTGGTGTCGGCCGAAGGAACGCGGAATTCGAGCCGCGTGGCCTCAGGCGTGTCGTTGATGACGCGCACCGCGGCGGTACGATTCTGGACACCCCAGTTGGAGGACGTGGGCGCCCAGGCGCCCGGCACCAGCCGCTTGTAGGCGTTGACGGTGGATGAGCACATCGCCAGCAGTTCCGGCATCAGCTTCACCAGACCGCCGATGAAATGCCGGGCGGTCATGCTGAGGCCATCCTCAGCGTCGGGGTTCGAGAAGGCAGCGTTGCCGGCGCTGTCGCGCAAGGAGACATGAAGGTGTCCCGATTGCCCCGAAAGGGCCGGCGAGAGCTTCGACATGAAACTCACCGTGAGGTCGTTGCGCGAGAAATAGGCTTTCGCGAAATTCTTGAAGAGCATCGCGTCGTCAGGCGACTTCATGCCCTTGGCATAGCTGAGCGGCGCCTCGAAACATCCCGGACCTAGTTCGGTGTGGATGGCGTCCAGCCCGACGCCCATCGTCCTCATCGTTTCGTCGAGACCCGCGAGCAGGTCTCCATGCATCGCCGATGTCTGCAGCGAGTAGGTCCGGTTGCCAGGCGCGAACTGCTTGAGGTCACGGTACTTCTTGGCGCGCAGGCTCTCCTGCGTCTCGTCAAATACGAAAAACTCGAACTCGAACGCGGAGAAGACGTCGAAACCCATCGCTGCGGCCTGGTCGATCAGAGACTGGCAGACATTGCGCGGCGAACGTCTGCCGAACTCCCCCTCGAAATCGGCGAGGCAGATGGCGCTGTCCTCGGCGAACGGATACTTGCGCACGGTATCGGCGAAGAGTGTGGCTGGACGGTCGACGAAGGCGGCGTCCTTGTAGGTCTGCTCGGCGATGTCCCAGAAATAGAGGACTTCGCAGAACGGATACCCGGCCTGCCCCAGCTTGATGGCCTTCTCGGCGGAGACCAGCTTGTCACGGAACTCGGCTTCCGGATCGACCATGCCGATATGCACCGATCTGGCATTGATCTTCTCGAGGGCGGCTTGAAGAGTGACGGGCATTCTGTTTGATCTCGGCCTTGGGTCTCGTCGCGACGGTCTGCGAGATTAGAACCGGCACAAGTGCAGCGAAATAGCCCGATGGGGATAGACGGACGGGATCGATCGTGATCGATTCGGCTTCGTAGAAGTAGAAAGGTCCCTCTTTGGACAGAACGTTTTCCGCCTGGAACGAAGCAATCGCAAAGGCGATAGGCGCGGTCGGCACTTCTGAATTCGGCCAGAGGCTGGAAACGGCAATCGGCGGTATCGTCGACTTCGATATCCTGATGGTTTTCGCCTATTCCGGGCGGGAGAAGCCGGCCTGCCTCTACCACAATATCGACCCCGAACGCGCCCGGACCGTTATCGATGCCTATGTGTCGGGTCCCTACATTCTCGACCCCTTCTACAATACGGCGATCGATCCGCTGGCCACCGGCGTCAAGCGTCTGCGCGACATGGCGCCCGACCATTTCCACAAGTCGGAGTATTTTCGGCAGCACTACAAGCTGACGGGCATACGCGACGAGGTCGGTATCATCTGTCGGCCCGAGGGATGGACCGGCGTGGTCGTCAGCTTCACCCGTCCCGTGACCGCGCCTGCCTTCGGGCGAAAGGACATCTCAGCGATCCGGGCGTCTCATCCGGTGATCCAGACGCTCGCCGACCGCCACTGGCAGCGGAGCACAACAGCCGCCGAGCCGGCGAAAGGCGACGTGGCTGCGGTGCGCGATCCGATGCACGAACCGCTCAGGCGCATGACCGACGGCATCCTGACGCCGCGCGAAAGAGAGATCACCACCCTCGTCCTGCAGGGACATTCGAGCGATTCGATCGCACGCACGCTGGCAATCGCTCAGGGCACCGTCAAAAATCACCGCAAGAGCATCTATCAAAAGCTCGGCGTCTCCAGCCAGTCCGAACTCTTCGCCGCCTTCATTCAACAAATCTCCGGGTCATGAACGCGTCCCTGCGAGGCATGAAGCATGACACCATGGCACTGCGAAGACGATGACGACGTCGACCACGCTCGGTTCGGAATCCTTCATGCAGAAACAATCGGCAAATCGGGAAACAAAAAAATGGTCATTTGACCAATTCTGATGCAACGATAGGAAACTGGAGTGTCGTCCTTGGGAGGGGTTCGGCTTTGAAGACCTACGCAATCCCCTGTGAAAAAGCTGCTTCGGGCGGGATTCCGCCTGACATACGGGAGATCGAGCCGTTTTGCCGGCGTGGCACACTCCTTGCATTTTCGAATCCGGGCCCGCGCAACCCCGACCGACGCCTCCGCAACGTCGGGGGATGCGCCACGAGGGCTTCGAGATCGGGAGCCATGCTTTGAGTGGAATGACATCCAGCGCCGCAGTCGAGATCAAGGGCGTCAGCCGCATTTATGGTTCGGGTGAACACCGGGTAACGGCGCTCAGCGACGTTTTCATGGATATTCGTCAGAACGAGTTTTTCACGCTGCTCGGCCCGTCCGGCTGCGGCAAGACCACGCTGCTGAGGCTGATCGCCGGCTTTGATTTTCCCACCACCGGGGAAATCCTGCTCAACGGCCAGGACATTGCGCCGCTTCCACCGTTCAAGCGTCCGGTCAATACAGTCTTCCAGAGCTACGCCCTGTTTCCGCACATGACGGTTGAAGAGAATATCGGCTTCGGGCTCCAGATGCTCGGCAAGCCGAAATCCGAGGTCAAGGCCCGGACGGACGAGATGCTCGAACTCGTCCACATGACGGCCATGCGCGACCGTGCCGTCAGCCAGATTTCCGGCGGCCAGCAGCAGCGCGTGGCGCTCGCCCGCGCCCTTGCGCCGAAGCCGGAAGTGCTTCTCCTCGACGAACCCTTGTCGGCGCTGGACTACAAGCTGCGCAAGGAAATGCAGATCGAACTGAAGCGCGTCCAGTCCGAAACCGGTATCACCTTCATCTTCGTCACCCACGACCAGGAAGAAGCACTTACCATGTCCGACCGCATCGCCGTGATCTCGAACGGTGAGGTCAGGCAGATTGGCTCGGCACGCGAGATCTACGACCGGCCGGCCGACAGGTTCGTCGCCGACTTCATCGGAGAATCGAATTTCCTCGAAGGCGAGATTACCGCGACGGGGGAGACCACCGCCACGGTGGCGCTTGCCGGTGGCACATCCATCACGGCGGCCCTTCCCGCCGGCCCGAAACTGTCCGGAAAGGTGACGGTCGTGGTTCGCCCCGAACACGCAACCCTCGGCGAAGCCGGGTCGGGCGCCTTCGACGGCACATTGGAAGAAGCCGTCTATTTCGGAACCGACACCCATTTTCACGTGCGCCTCGACGGCGGCGAGCGCTTCATCGTGCGTGAACAGAACGTCCGTGGCGGCGGCCACGCATTGCCGAAGACGGGCGATCGCGTCGCGGTCCACCTCGGGTCCGAGGCGGCACAGATCCTGAAGGATTGACGATGAGCAGGGTGCGAGAAGCCGCCGTCGCGGCACGGAACAGGGATATCCGCAACCGCTGGCTTCTCAGCGCACCGGCCCTCGCCATCATCTTCTTCGCCGCGGTCGGCCCGCTTTTCGTCATGCTGCTCTATTCCTTCATGGTGAAGGGCGACTACGGCGACGTGAAATTCGGACAGTTTTCGCTCGACGGCTGGTTTTCCGTCTTTTTCCAGCGCGACCTGTTCGATGACACGCTGGGTCTTGCGGATGCCCACATCGCCATCATCTGGCGGTCGATAAAGCTGTCCTTTTCCACTACGCTTCTGACGCTGATCCTCGGTTTCCCGACCGCCTATTTCATCGCGATGCGTCCGGCCAGGAACCGGGAAATCTGGGTCTTCCTGGTGACCATCCCGTTCTGGACCAACCTCCTGATCCGCACCTTCGCCATGCAGCAGATCATCCGCAACGAGGGCCTCCTCAACAACACGCTCATCTGGCTCGGCGTCATCAACGAGCCGCTGCAGATCATGTACACCGATACGGCCAACCTCCTCGGCATGACCTATGTCTACCTGCCGCTGATGGTGCTGCCGCTTTATGCCTCCATCGAGCGGCTGGATTTCCGCCTGGTCGAGGCGGGTTACGATCTCTACGCCAACCGTCTCCAGGTGCTGCGACGCATCATCATCCCGATCGTCAAGCCGGGACTGATCGCGGGCTCCATTCTCGTCTTCATTCCATCGCTCGGCGCCTATGTGACGCCGCGCGTGCTGGGCGGCGGCAAGAACATGATGCTCGGCAACCTGATCGAGCTTCAGTTCGGAGGCGGCCGCAACTGGCCGCTCGGCGCGGCGATTTCCATCACCCTGATGGCGCTGGTGATGATCGCGCTGCTCGTTTACGTGCGCAACGTCTCGCGCGGCGGAGGCAGCCACCATGGCTAAGCGGACGTTCGACATTCAGGCGCAACCCGGCTTCAGCTTCATAGCGCTCTTCACGTTCTTCGCGCTCTATCTGCCGATCGCAGCCCTTGTGGTCTACGCCTTCAATGCATCGGAATCGCTGTCGATGTGGGGCGGCTTTTCCACCCGGTGGTTCGTCTCGGCCTGGAACAATTCCACCGTGCAGGACGCCGCAGGACGGTCGATACTGATCGCCATCTGGTCCGCGGTCCTCGCCACTCTGGCCGCGACCATGGCGGCGCTGGCAACCACGCGCTCGCCCAATTACCGGGGACTGACGTTCAAATATGCCATCATCAACCAGCCGCTGATGGTGCCGGAAATTGTGACCGCGGTGGCCCTTCTGATCGTCTTCTCGCGCATCAAGGTTTGGACCGGCTACAGCGGTCTCGGCTATCTGATCATGGCTCACACAGCCTTCTGCATCCCGTTTGCCTATCTCCCCATCCGGGCGCGGCTCGAAAGCATGGACCTGACGCTCGAGCGCGCGGCGGCCGACCTCTACGCCACCCCGTGGATGACCTTCCGGCGCGTGACGCTGCCGCTCCTGAGGCCGGGTATCGTCGCCGGCTTCATGCTGGCCTTCGTTACCTCGCTGGACGATGTCGTCATCACCGAATTCGTCAAATCCGGCGGACAGGATACGCTGCCGACCTACATGCTCGGTCAGCTGCGACGGGAAACGACACCCGAGATCAACGCCATCGCCACGGTCTTCCTGGCGGTTTCGGTGCTGATCGTCGTCATTCTCTTCTTGCTCAATCGACGCAGGCAGTAGGCCTGCGGAGACAACGAAATCAACAGAGAGAGGAACTGAAATGAAAATGAAATGGATGACCTCAACCGCAGCCGCGGCAATGATCGTGATGGCTTCCGCGGGTGTCGCCTCCGCGGAAGGCGAACTCAACATCTACAACTGGGGTGACTACACCAACCCGGACCTCATCTCGAAGTTCGAGAAGGAGTTCGACGTCAAGGTCACGCTGACGGACTACGATTCCAACGATACCGCGCTCGCCAAGGTACGCGCCGGCGGGCATGGCTTCGACATCGTCGTGCCTTCGGCCAACTACGTGCCGATCTGGGTGCGCGAAGGCCTTCTGCTCGAGGCGCGCCCCGACGAGATGGAGAACTTCAAGAACGTCGACGAACGCTGGGTCAACGTTCCGTGGGACGAAGGCCGCCACTACACCGTTCCGTGGCAGTGGGGCCTGACCGGTATCGGCGTCAACACCTCCGTCTATGACGGTGACATCAATACCTCCGCCATCTTCCTCGACCCGCCGGAAGAGCTCGTGGGCAAGATCAACGTCGCTCCGGAAATGAACGACGTGCTGTTCGCCACCATCAAATATTTCGGCGGCGAATGGTGCACGACCGACAAGGATCTGCTGCGCAAGGTCCGCGACAAGCTGGTGGAAGCGAAAACCAAATGGCTCGCCATGGACTACAGCGTCACCGACAAGCTGCCGGCCGGCGAATATGACGCCGTCTACTACTGGAACGGCGCCATCATGCGCTCGCGCCTGACGAACCCGGACATCAAGTTCGGCTACCCGAAGGAAGGCTTCCCCTACTTCATGGACAGCGTCGCCATCCTGAAGGATGCGAAGAATCCGGAGAACGCGAAGTTGTTCATGAACTTCATCATGGATCCGGAAAACGCGGCGCTGATCTCGGCCTTTGCAAAATACGCAAACGGCATCAAGGGGTCGGAAGAGTTCATGCCTGAAGAAATGAGAACCGCGCCTGAAATCGTTGTCCCGGCGGAGTACGCTGACGCCGGCGAATTCCTCGCCACCTGCTCCCCCGACGTCGTGGACTTCTACTCGAAGATCTGGACCGAGGTGCAGAAGTAATCCGACGCAGTACAATGAAAGACGGGCGGGGAGGACAACTCCCCGCCTTTTCATTCACCGGCCGAAGCGCCTTGCCCAATTGGCGCGGCTCTCATTTTTGACGAGAAGAATTATGTCGCAGACCGCCGATATCATCATCCGCAACGCCCGCATCCTGACGATGGATACCGACCATCCGAAGGCTGAAGCGATCGCCATCGGCGGCAACCGTATTCTCGCAGTCGGGTCGAACGCGGACATCGATCCCCTGACCGCATCCGGCACGCGCGTCATTGACGCTCGCGGCGCAAGCGTCTTGCCCGGCATCAACGAAGCCCACATGCACATCTTTCCGGGCTCCGTCTCGCTGACCCAGCTCAATCTCCATCATGTGTCGGGCTTCGAGGCGCTGAAGGCGGCAATGCTCGACTATGCCGCGGCCAATCCGGACGAACCGCTGCTGATGGGCTTTTCCGCCGCCTACACGCTGCTCGGCGAGAAGGAGCCCATCACCCGGCATGTCCTCGACTCCATTCTGCCCGACCGACCCTTCATGATGTTCGCGCCCGATCATCACACCGCCTGGGCCAATACGGCGGCGCTCAAGGCAGCCGGCATCTTCGAGGGCGGCGACGTGGGCGTCGGCAACGAGATCGTCATGGGGGACGACGGTTTCGCCAATGGCGAGCTGCGCGAGGGCAATGCCTTCGGGCCGGTCGTGGCCCTTTCCTCGACCGGCGGGCGCGAGGAACTCGGCATGCTGACCGGCCTCGATCCCGAGAACGTCACGCCGGAGCAATATGCCTATGACCGTTCCGTCCTCAAACGCGGCCTCGAATATTGCGCCTCCGAGGGCATCACCTCGATCCAGAATTTCGACGGCAACCACTACCAGCTGAAGATCATGCGTGACCTCGAAGAAGCCGGCGAATTGCCGGTGCGCGTCCGCATCCCCTTTCACATGAAGAACTTCATGGATCTTTCCATGCTCGATTCAGCGGCAGCGTGGAAGCAGGACTATGCAAGCGACATGCTGCGCAGCGACTTCGTCAAGGTCTTCATGGACGGCGTGCTCGACAGCTACACCGCCTTCATGCTCGACGGCTATGGCGACCGGCCCGACTATTGCTGCGAGCCCCTGTTTACCGCAGATGCGTTCAACACCATCGCCAAACGCGTCGACGAACTGGGATTGCAGATGGCCGTTCACGCGATCGGCAGCGCTGCCGTGCGCCAGACGCTCGACGGCTACGAGGCGGCGGTGGAGGCCAACGGCGGACGCGACAGCCGGCATCGGATCGAGCATATCGAAATCATCGATCCGGCCGACATCCCCCGCTTCAGCGAACTCGGTGTCGTCGCCTCCGTGCAGCCGGTTCACTATCCGGGCGGCTCCTGCTTCCCGATCGAGCCCACCGATTCCAAGATCGGCAAACATCGCTGGCAATATGCCTATCTCTGGCGCACCCTGAAGGAAGCCGGCGCACGCATGGTCTTTGCCTCCGACTGGCCGGTCTCTCCCATCAATCCGTTCGAGAACATCCAGGACGCGCTGACACGCAAGCCCTGGGGCGACGGGATGCCGGACGAGCGGGTGACGCTGCATGAAGCCATCCACGCCTATACGGCCGAAGGCGCCTGGGTCGAATTCATGGAAGACCGCAAGGGTCTGCTCAAACCCGGCTACCTCGCCGATGTCGTCATGCTGTCAGCCGATATCGAAGCGGCGGCACCCGACAAGGTCGCAACGATGAAGCCGCTTCTGACCATCTGCGACGGCCGCGTGACCTTCGAGGCGGCATGAGCGAATGAACCCCGATCCGGCGCCGACTGTCAGCGAGAGGCCCAGCCCGTCCGTTCCGACAACGAAGAAGGGCCTGGCGACCCGTGACCGCATCATTGCCGGCGCCCGCGATGCTCTGGAGAAGGACGGGATCGAGTCGCTGACCACCCGCAAGATCGCCGCCAGCGCCGGTGTGCGGCTGGCGACGCTCCATTACTATTTCGATAGCAAGGAGAGCATCCTGCTGGCGGTGCTTGAGGACGTGATCGGCGACATGTCGGTGAGTTACGAAGCGGCCGCCCTGGCGAAAGATCCCGACGCCTGCATTGCCGAGCTTCTGCGTCTCATCTGGTCCTACATCAAGAAGACCCGTGAACGGCAGATCGCCCAGTATGAACTGACGATCTACGCGCTCAGGACGAACAACGCCCAGTGGCTCGCCGAGCTCCAGTACAACGCTTATATCGACTTCTACAGCCGCTTCGTCCCGACCGTGCCGGGCGTGTCTGACGAGGAAAAGATGCGCGTTTCGAAGTCGCTGGCCCGCTTCATCCTGATCGGCATCGACGGCCTGATCCTTCAGGCCTTCGCCCTCGACGACGAGGAGGTCAGCAACCAAAGCGTCGAGGCCCTCATCCTCGCATCGCAGACCTATTTCCGACATCTCTGCCAATCGGTCCAGGTCTGACGGGCTTCTGAACGTGCTTCGGGCGTTGGCCGGTTCTCAGTTGCCGGGCTTGCTCGTGTTCGGCCTGGGTTTGGAAGGGCCGCCGTTGGTCCGCTTCGGCACCGCGGGAGGGCTGTCTTCCGCGTGACCGAGACGCAATTCGGTGCAGGGACGCAATCCGCTCGGTTGACCTTTGGTCACCACCTTCCAGCCGAGTTGACGGTTGCATTGACGCCGTGCCCGCTTGCAGGCCGTCGATTGCTTGCTGGCGGAGGCCCTTCCACTCGCGAAGACATTCCCGTCCGGCGTTCGGGCGACATAGACGCATGATTTGGCATGTGCCGGCACGGTTGCGAGGCTCGACAGAAAAACTGCCGCCATGCCTGCGAGTACGGATCGTCTCTGGATCGACATGTCGCATTTCCTCCTTCGAACCGCGATCTTCAGGGCAAGACCGCATGGGACCGTCGCCGTCCCCGGCGTTGTGGTGTTTTCATGAGAAGGATGATGCGGGAACGAGGGTCCATGCGCTGTGCGGTCCCACACAGCCCGCAAGAGGTTGCGCGGGAGATGCCGGCATTCATGCGGGTTTCAAGGGCATGACGCCGGAGCCAAAGCCGGGCCAACTGGGGCTATGCTCAACATGTGCATGCGCAGTGCCGTCAATCTGGCCGGCGGATCGGCCAGACCAGCGCCCCCCATGTCGCTTATTGGGGGGCGGCACTCATTTGGCATGCCTTACATTGCGCCGCCGCATAGTCTCGCCAGAAGCTCGGCGTCACCAAAGCCGCCGGATTTGGTGATGAGGGTGACACCATCGAAACGGCCGCCCCTAATCCCGGAAAGGGGCAGGCCGGGGGCGATCTCACCGAGGCAGGCGAGCGATTGGGCATCAACCGCGTCGAGGATGGCGGCGAGCGTATTGCCGCCGACAACAATCAGTGCCTTTTCTGCCGGCGAAGCCATAGCGCCAATCTCTTGCCGGACACGTTTGAGTGTCTCTGCGGGATCCGCAGATACCGGCACGGGGTCGATGACCGTCACGGCCGGTCTCGCGTCGCCCTTGCCCAGACGCTCGGCCTGGCGACGCGTCACCGGGTGGCTGGTGCCGATGACGACCGCGCCGACCGGAGGCGCGACGAGTGCCGGATGCGGAAAGCACAGCGCTTCGGCAAGCCCGCGGCTTCCCGCCCAGAGCACGCCGCGGCCCGGCACCTGCGCCACCAGACCGCGCAGATCGCCCGGCTCGCTCGCGTCCCCCATCAGGATGCCCGTCGTCGCCCCGCTTTCACCCAGCATCGCCACCGGCGCCCCGGCCGCCGCGAAGGCATCGCGCAGGTCGTGGATCGCCGCCGGCGACCAGCTGCCGTCCCGCTCCGGATCGACGACCTCGTGAAACCCGTCCACCGTGCGGCGACCCATTTCCGGAAAGGCCGGCGCGAAGACGCAGGCCGAAAGATCGAGGCATCGCATCAGTTCGAGCGTTTCCTCGACGGGCCAGCCGCGCAGCACGCTGTCGACCTTCTTGAACCACAATGTCCGGCCGTCGGTCTCGCGTCGGGACGTCTCGAAAGCGGCGCGAAGTGCGGTTCTGGCGCTCTCGAGAGGTAGCTCGCGGCTTTCGCTGCTGATCGTCTGCTTGGCTGCCTCGATCGTGCCGCCGAGAGCCAGATGGACCGGCTGCGCAGGCGTGGCAAAGGGCGCGGCTGCGTCCAGCGCGCCGGTCAGGTCGTCGGCGACGATGCGAAGCGATGTCATTCGGCGTTGTCCTCCGCCAGTTCGAGAGACGGATTCTGCGTCCGCAGTTCGTTCGCCAGCTCCGAGTTGATGCCGGCATCGATGATCATCCGGTCGAAGTCCGGCAGGCGCGCGAACAGGCAGAGCGAACGCTTGGGAAACTTCGTGCGGTCGGCCACGAGGATTTTCGTCTCCGCCGACGCAAGGAAGGCCCGCTTGATCGCGGCGAGCTCGGTCGAGGTATCCGACACGCCGTCCACCGTACCGGCATGGGTGCCTATGAAGACCAGATCGGCGCGCATGCGTCCGATATCGGCCACCGTTTCGGCCCCGAGCAGGGTGTGGGATCCCGGCCGCATGCGCCCATGGAAGACATGGACGGCGATCCGGTCGGAGGCCGACAGCAGGCTCGCTATCGACACGTCGTTGGTGAAGGCCGTGAAGGTGAGCTTGCGGGCAAGCGCCGCACGGGCCACCTCACGGGTGGTGGTGCCGCTGTCGAACAGAACGGTTTGCCCTGCCTCGATATAGCGGGCCGCATGGCGGCCGATCACCGCCTTGGCATCCGATTCGATCTCCGAGGCGATTTCGCTGCCCGGCTCGAAGCTCAGGGCCTCGCCCGGATTCAGGACGACGCCTCCATGGGTCCGCGTCACCGGGCCGATATCCGCCAGATGATCGACATCGCGCCGCACGGTTGAAACCGAGGTGCCCAGACGTTCGGCGATCTCGCCGAGGGAGGCAAACCCGTCCTCCCTCAGAATCTCGATGATGCGAGCCAGTCGCCGCGCCTTCAGCACTCTGCGCTCCTTGCCGGAATTCGTTCGCGCGGTGTCAGCGGGACCACGATCCGGCTCATCGATGATAGATTTTGATATTTTTCTTCCATTTTCCATCACGCTATGTCAATCCGGAAGCAGTTGCGCGGCGTTATCGCATGCGCCGTTATCGCATCAAGTCCGTTCAGTGCAGGAGTTCGTCATGAAACCCAGAATCGGGATCACCATGGGAGATGTCTGCGGCGTCGGCCCGGAAATCGTGGCACGCGTCGTTTCAGACGAAGACGTGCTCGCGGTGGCCGATCTCTGCGTGATCGGAGATGCAAAAGCGTTCGAGCGGGCGCGCGATGTAGTCGGCGGGACATTCGACATCGTCAGTTTCACGCCCGGCGACCCGTTGCCGGCGGTACCCGCCGGCTCGGTCCTCTGCGCCGATCCCGGTCTCGACGTCGGCGACCTGCCCTACGGCACGGTCGATGCCCGGGCGGGCGACGCCGCCTACCACTTCCTGAAGGCTGCGGTCGAGATGGCGCAGGTCGGACAGATCGACGCCATCGCCACCGCACCGCTGAACAAGGAGGCGCTGCATGCTGGCGGCCACCTTTATCCCGGGCATACCGAAATCCTCGCCGATCTGACGCAGACCGACACCTATTCGATGATGCTCGCAACGCCGACGATGAAGGTCATCCACCTGACCACCCATGTCGGGCTCATTGAGGCCATTCGGCGGATCGATCCGGAGCGCACCTACCAGGTCGTCAAACTCGCCCATGACACGCTCGTCCGGGCCGGCAACAAGCATCCGCGCATCGCCGTCTGCGGCATCAATCCGCATGCCGGGGAGAACGGCCTGTTCGGCGAAGGTGAGGAAGAGGAGAAGCTCGTTCCCGGCATCGAGCGGGCGCAACACGACGGCATCGAGGCGAGCGGCCCCTACCCGGCCGACACGCTGTTCTACCGCGCCTCGCGCGGCGATTTCGACGTGGTTGTGGCCTGCTATCACGATCAGGGCCATGCGCCGGTCAAGGCGATGTCCTTCGACGAGGGCGTCAACATCACCGTGGGGCTGAGGGGCGGCATCATCCGCACTTCCGTCGATCACGGCACCGCCTTCGACATCGCCGGCAAGGGCATCGCCCGGTCCAGGAGCCTGGTGGCAGCCATCCGTTATGCGGCGGAACTCGCTCCCGAGCGCGCGACAGGCTGACCCGACATCTCGAAGAAACGCCTCCGGTGAAGACCGGAGGCGCGAGCATGGGCAAGTGTGCGGTTCCAGCCGGTCAGCTGGCCGTCCAGCCACCGTCGATCATCACGGCGCTGCCGGTGACGAGCGAAGAGGCTTCCGAGGCGAGGTAGACAGCGGCGCCGATGAGGTCTTCGACCTGACCGATGCGACCGAGCTGGATCTTGCTCAAGGCGTAATCCTTGAAGTTCGGATCCTTGAAATAGGGTTCGGTCATTGGTGTTTCGATGAAGGTCGGGCAGATCGTGTTGACGCGGATGCCGAGCTTGCCGAGTTCGATCGAGAGCGATTTCGTCAAACCCTCGATCCCCCATTTGGAGGCACAGTAGAGCGTCCGGTTGGCCGCCCCCGTGTGCCCCATCTGGGACGACATGTTGATGATCGAGCCCTTGATCTTGCGATCCCGCATGTGCATCGACATCGCCCGCGCCGCGAAGAAGGCGGCGCGCAGATTGATCCCCATGACGGCATCGTAATCGTCGGGCGTCACGTCGAAGATGGGCTTCGGGCGGTTGATCCCGGCATTGTTGCAGAAGATGTCGATGTCCGGCAGCTCCTGCGCCTTGGCCTCGAAATCGGCGATATCGGTGACGTCGCAGACCAAGATGTCGGCCTTGCGACCGAGCGCGGCGATGTCGGCAGCGACGGCTTCAAGGTCGGCTTCGGTACGCGCGCACAGGACGAGATCCGCGCCGGCCTCGGCGAAGGCGATCGCGATGGCGCGGCCGATGCCACGCCCCGCTCCCGTCACCAGGGCTCGCTTGCCGGCGAGCGAAAAGCGGTCGAGCACGCTCATTCCGCTGCCGCTCCGTAGGCGACGTTCTTGCCGCCATACCTGCGGACGCGGAGGTTGCACTGCTCCGCATGGCCGACGAAGCCTTCGAGGATGCAGAGGCGCGAGCCGTAAGCCCCGATCATCGCCGCCGCCTCGTCGGTCAGCACCTTCTGGTAGCTGTGGGTCTTGAGGAACTTGCCCACCCAGAGACCGCCGGTATAGCGGCCGGCCTTCTTGGTCGGCAGCGTGTGGTTGGTGCCGATCACCTTGTCGCCATTGGCCACGTTCGTGCGAGGGCCGAGGAACAGCGCACCATAGCTGTGCATGTTCTCGAGATACCAGTCGTCCCGATCGGTCATCACCTGCACATGCTCGGAAGCGATGTCGTTGGCGACCTCAAGCATCTCCTCGTGGGTGTCGCAGAGAATGACCTCGCCATAATCGCGCCAAGACACCGACGCTGTCTCGGCGGTCGGGAGTATCTCGAGGATCCGCTCGATCTCGGCCAGCGTGCCTTCGGCGAGCTTGCGGCTGTTGGTCACCAGAACGGCCGGCGAGTTGTAGCCGTGCTCGGCCTGCCCCAGAAGATCGGTCGCGCACATCTCCGCATCCACCGTCTCGTCGGCGATCACCATGGTCTCGGTGGGCCCGGCGAAGAGATCGATGCCGACGCGACCGTAGAGCTGACGCTTGGCTTCGGCGACGAACGCATTGCCCGGTCCGACCAGCATGTCGACAGGCTTGATGGTTTCCGTACCGAGCGCCATGGCGCCGATCGCCTGGACACCGCCAAGTACGTAGATGTCGTGAGCGCCGCCCAGATGCATCGCGGCGACGACGGCCGGGTTGGGTTCACCCTTGAAGGGCGGGGTGGCGGCGATGATGCGCGGCACTTCGGCCACGGACGCCGTCGCCACCGACATATGCGCGGACGCAACCATTGGAAACTTGCCGCCCGGCACGTAGCAGCCCACCGACTGCACCGGGATGTTCTTGTGGCCCAGGATCACGCCCGGGATCGGTTCGACCTCGATATCGAGCATGGAATTGCGCTGTTCGCGGGCGAACTTGCGCACCTGCTCCTGCGCGAACTTGATGTCCTCCATGTCGCGATCGGAGACCCGCGACATCAGGCCTTCGATATCGCCTTCGGACAGCTTGAAGGACGGCGGCGAATACTTGTCGAACTTCTCCGACAGTTCACGGACAGCCGTGTCACCGCGCTTCTCGATGTCGTCGAGAATGCCTTCGACGATCGAGCGGACCTTCACGTCGTCTTCGGAACGTTCATCTGCGGGCTTGCCGCGCTTGAGGTGGGTAATGGACACGATAGTTCTCCGATCATTTCAAACTGGCACCGGTGAGCGGGTCGCCGGAATTTCCTGGATTGAGCCGCACTCAGGAGGATGGGCTCCGTTTCAGATTGTTTGCCTGCCGGAACGCGGCGAGCTTCATCAGCTGGCTGTCGCGCCAGGCACGACGGTCCGCGAGTGATCCGGCATCAAGTTCGACGCGCCGCTCGGCCTCGGCGCGACCGATGACCTCCTGTGGCCAGGGATGGTCCATCCGGCTGTTGCCCATCCCGAAATAAAGCGGGCCAAGTCGTTCGGCATAGTCCGCGATCCCGCCGGGGGCGTTGAGGTCGATCGTCTCGAAAGGCCCCATGAAGGACCAGCGCAGACCGAGCCCGTCGCGGACGGTCGCATCGATGTCCTCGATCGAGGCATAGCCCTCCTCGTAGAGCGCCCAGGCCTCGTTCAGCAGCGCGCCCTGGAGGCGGTTGAGCACGAAACCATCCACCTCGCGGGTGAGCGAAACCGGCACCTGACCAACCTCGTTCATCAGGTCGCGAACGGCTGACACACAGTCGGGATCGGTCCACGGCGCGGGCACGAGTTCCACCACCGGCACCAGATGTGGCGGATTGACCGGATGGTTGATCATGAAGCGCGCGCGGTTGGCGCAGCCTTCTGTGAAGGCTGAAGCCGGGATGCCGGACGAGGACGAACCGACGATCGCCGCCGGGCCCATTGCCTTGTCGATGGCCAGACATGCCTCCGTCTTCACGTCGACACGCTCGAAAACGGATTCCTGAATGTAGGTCGCTCCGTCGAGCGCCTCTTCCAGCGTATCGAAGACCGACATGCGGGCGAGCGTCTCGGCGGCACTGTCAACCAGCGAGGCCGCCTCCAGTTCCTTCAGCGAGGTTTCCGCCCAGCCATGGAATCCTTCTCGGATCGTCGGCTGGGGATCGTAGACACGCACCGTCAGACCGGAGCGCGCGAAGACGATCGCCCATCCGGAGCCGACCAGACCGGCTCCGACGATGGCTACGGTGCGTGCAACCATTATCCCGACACCTTGGAGGCTTCGCCGTCGGCGAGGCAGATCTCGGTGATCCGAAGCCCTTCGCTGGTGATACGCGACGGGAACACATCCTTGATGCGCTCCTCGTGCACCGGAATGACGCGCTTGGACTCGTAATTGACCTGCTTCATCATCTCCTCGGTGGCCATGACGAGATTGGTCTGGCTGCCGACGGCGAGGCCCACCGGCGTATAGATCTCGTCGAGATCGACTGCCCCGCCGGGACCGGCGATGTTTTCGAAGACGTAGACGAGGTCACCGGCCAGCACCCAGGTGTCGTCGGACTGTTCCTTGCCGTCGTTGCGGACCGTCACCCACATCGAACCGTAGGTGTGGCTGTCGAAAGCGGCGTGAAGGTCGATGCCCGGAAGTGCATTTTCCAGCGAACCGTCCACCGTGATCAGGCGCTTGTCGCGGGCGAGATCGACGCCCCGGACGATGTCACCCGGGTCGACGGCAACCATCATCCAGCGCATGCGATCCGGCAGCGACATCGCCCACACCCATTTCGCGATCTCGCGTTCCTGGACGTAGAACTTTGCGTTCGGGAAGTCCTCGACATTGCCGAAATGGTCGAAATGGGCGTGGGTGATGAAGCAGGTGTCAACCTCATCGGGCTTGATGCCGATTTCGCCGAGCACCGTCTTCGGGCTGCGCCAGTTCTCGACGCCGAACTTGTCGCCCAGATGCTTGCCGTACTCCTTGTCGTTGTAGCCGACATCGACCATGGCGATGTGGTCGCGCCCCTTGATCACGACATAGCAGTAGGGAAGCTTCACATAGCCCTGATTGTGCGCGCCATAGAGCACGCCGCTCTTGTGATAGTCCTTCACGTAGGAATATTCGCAAACCCAGATCGAGTAGTCCGACATTGTTTTTCTCCTCCCTTTCGGATTGAATTTGTGGCCGGAATTACCGGCCGCAGCTGCAGCACGCGTTGGAAAAATCAACCATCACCAGCCCGGCCTCGTGCGAACTCGCCCGCGACAGTTTCTGGTAGGCCTGTTTGAGATGCTCCCCCATTTCATCGAAGGTGGCGTCGAGATCGGTGCGGGAGCTCAACTGTGGGAACGTTCTCAGAACACGGCCGCAAAAATCGTGCGCGGCCTCGATCTGCTGCTTGTGCCGGGCCACCGGACCGGGTGCCTTCAGGGCCCCGATGCGGGCTCCGGCGTCCACCCACCGTTTCGTGCAGTTGTCGACCTGCTCGAGTTCGACGAACTCGATCTTGCGCGTGACGCGTGCCAGGATCATCAGACCCGCAAGCTGACCGATCACCCGGCGCAGGTCCTCGTAAATGCCCCTGCAGGCCATGGCGTATTCCGCGGTCTGCTCCGAGCCGAGAGCGGCGACGAGCTCGGCTTCGCCGGGCAACGGCGTTTCCTCGACCGGATCGCATCGCATCACCATCTCGCAATCGGGTTTGTGGATGCCCACGATGCGATTGAAGGTCTGGCTGTTGGCGTGAGCGCTCATTGCTGGCTCCTTCTCGTAGTCGTCTGGCGTTCCACCAGCGGTCCGGGCGGAATGCGCACGATGCGGGGTTCGTGATGTGTCTGGGGATGATGGCCAGCCAGTTCCCGGGCCAGTTCGACGGTCATCTCCATCATCTCCTTCGTCGGCTGGGCGACCGTCGTCAGACGGTGCGACGGCCAGCCCGCCATGGCGATGTCGTCATATCCCACCACCGAAACATCGTCCGGCACCTTCAGGCCCAGGTTTTCCTGGATGCCTTCGATGAAGCCGATTGCCACGATGTCGTTGGCGCAGAAAACACCGTCGGGCGTCTCGCCGTCCGAGACCTGCCGCCAGGCGTCGTACCCGTCCGTGTAGCTGAAGGTGCCCGCCTCGAGTATTCTGGGCGGTGCCAGTCCGCGCTCCACGGCGCGGTCGCAAAAGCCCTTGCCGCGCTCGACATTGGTCGAGGCCCCGGGAAAGGCGGAGACATAGGCGAGCTTGGTATGGCCGTTGTCGATCAGGAAATCGGCGGCCCGCCTTCCCCCTTCGATGTTGTCGCAGGTCACACCGAAGCCGAGGCCGTCGGCCGAAAGCCGGTTGAAGAAGATGCAAGGGGCGCCGGCGGCCTCGCATTTCTCCCGCGCCGAGGATTCGAAGTTGGTCGCCAGGATGATGACGAGGTCGGGCTGATAGGTCAGCAGGAGGTCGACGGCCGGGTCGATCTCCTCGGGCTGTCCGGGCGCGACGAGCATGGTGTTCATGCCGTGGCTCTGCAGAAGGCCCGTCAGGCTCGTCATCACCTCGGGATAATAGGGGTTGGCGAGATCGGAGGCGACCATGCCGACGATCTGCGTTTTGTTGGTCACCAGGCTCTTGGCGAAAGGATTGGCGCGATAGCCGATTTCCTCGGCACGCTTGAGCACGGTGCGCCGGGTTTCCGAGGCGATCACCGCATCGGGATAGAAGGCCCTCGACACGGTCGAAACGGACATGCCGAGGTCTCTTGCGAGATCCTTGACTGTTACCCGGTTGCGGCCGGCTCGTGTCTTGGTGTTCGAGGACATGTTCTCGTGTTCCACTGTTCGCGTTGCTTGCTTGGTGAACAACAATGGACAATGCAACTATCCATTGCGCAACAGACAACGCAGGTTCGGGACGCCGCGGTCCACATGTTCCGCGACGTCCCCGGGTTGACCTCACTTACGGCTGAACGGTCGCTTCCACCTTGGTCAGTTCGTAAAGCGTTGCCGGAGCTTCGCAGTCATCGCAGTTGATGCCCGGAAGATTGGCAGCTTCCGGGACCTCTGCCGGCAGCGGCTGGATCGTCGCACCTTCTACGGGGGTACCGTCGAGCGCGGACTCGACGTTGACTTCAGGCAGCAGTTCCGGGTTCAGCACTTCCGAGACGAAGGACGAGGGCACGCGGCTTGCCGGGAACACGTTGCAGCCGTTTTCGTAGCTGTCGCCTTCGCAGACCTTGACGTCGGCGGCCGGAACCCACGGAAGCGGGTACTCGATGTTCATCGGCTCGAGTTCGCGCTTGCCGGTGAGGATTTCCATCATCAGCTTGAACGCATAGCCCGACTGCGCAGGCGGCGAGCCGGCGGAGACGCCGCGCAGGCCCTTTTCCTGCATTGCGGGATCGGCGAGCGCGAGGCGGAAGCCCGCGGAGTTCTCGCCGGTCATCGGCACGAGGCGGTCACCGGCGTCGAGCAGCGCCTGGATGGCGCCGTATTCGCCGGCCTGGGCCCAGATGCCGTCGACATCCGGATGGGCGGCGAGCGCCTTGGCGGTTTCCTGCTGCGTGGTGCGGTCGTCCCAGTAGGAATAGTATTCCGCAACCACTTCGATACCCGGATACTGGTTGAAGATGTGCATCGCGCCGTCGGTGTGACGCTGGTCGACGGAGTTGCCGGGCACGCCGCGCGACAGGAAGATCTTGCCCTTGCCGCCCAATTCGTTGACCAGTGCCTGGGCCGAGTTTTCACCGAAGCCGGACGACAGGTAGCTCACGTTGTAGGCGCAGCTTTCGGTCACGGTGGCGTCGTACATGAAGAACAGCACGCCTTCGTCGCAGCCGCGACGGATGGTGCGGTTGAGGGCCGACGAGGAAATCGGGAAGCTGACGATGCCGTCGGCACCATCCTCGATCATGCTCTCATAGGCCGAGATCTGCGCCTGCGGATCGGTACCGGAAATCACCTCGATCAGTTCGACCGAATCCTTGTAGGGCGGCGTCGCGGCCAGCGCCTTGACGATGTTGGCGGCTTCCGACTGCCACGCGTTGCCCGAATAGGACAGGCTCAGATAGATCTTGTACTTGCCGTCTTCGCTCTGTGCATGAGCGGGGGCCGTGGCGCCGAACGCGGCGGCGGCGATGACCATCGCCGAAGCTGCGAGTTTCAGTCTGTGTTTCAGCATTGTCGTTTCTCCTCCAAAGTTGGCCAGATGAGTTATCGCCCGGGCGCTAGGCCTTGCGCCGGATCGAGCGAATTCGGTTGAAGAGTTCCTCCCGAAGAAGAAGCAGCGCGATCAGGATGATGGTGCCTTCGATGATGGTGCGAAGGCCGAACTCCAGTCCGATCGCGGAGATGATGGTACCCAGGATCGTCAGCAGGAACGCGCCGCCGACCGTGCCGAGAAAGCTGCCCTGCCCGCCCAGGATGGACGATCCGCCGATGACCACCGCGGCGATCGAGGGCAGCAGGTAGTCGTCGCCCATGCGCAGGGTCGCACCGCTCGAATATCCCACCAGCATGAACCCGGCGAAGCCTGCGCACATGGCGCTGACCACATAGGGAAAGATCTGCATGGCGGTGACCGGAACACCGGCGATCCGCGACGCCTCGGCGTTGGTGCCGATCGCGTAGAGATAGCGGCCGAGCGGCGAGCGCTCCTGCAGGAGCCAGCCCAGAATGACGAAACCGATGACGAAGACGATCGGCGACGGCAGCCCCAGAATGTGGGACTTCATCAGCGCCACGGCCGCATCCGGCGCATAACCGCGCGGCGTACCCTTGGTGATGCCGAGCGCGGCCGAGGCCACGATGATAGATGTTGCCATCGTCATGATGAAGGGCGGCACTCTCAGCCACACGACACCGACAGCCGAGAGGAAGCCGACGAAGCCGCAGGCGAGAAGTGCCGCCGGGAGCAGGTACCAGGCGTCCGGATTACCGGCGCCAACCGCAGTGGTGGAAAGAACGCCGCCGAGCGTGATGAGGGCGGGGATCGAGAGATCGAGCCCACCGGTAAGGATGACGAGCCCCTGACCGAAGGCGACGACGACCAGGAACGAGCCGAGAATGAGCACCGTCTCGACCTGCGACCAGGATCCGAGCGCCGGCGAAATGAAACGCGACAGGTACAACAGGACGACGCAGATGATGGCAATCGCGATCGTCGAGACGGTTTCGCGCTTGATGCGTGCGGCCTTGCGGGTGTCGCCGGTCTGGGACAGCGTGGCGGTATCGTTGCTCATAGCTTGGCGGCCCTTTCACCCAGTTTTTCGATGAGTCCGCTGAAGACGACGGCGATGACGAGCACGCAGCCCTGGAAGACGCCGGTGTAGAAGGACGAGACACCGCTCGAGAACAGCACCTTCTGCAGCAGCATCAGCGTGGCGGCCCCCATCACCGAGGCGAAGAGGCTCCCCTTGCCGCCGGCGAGAGAGGTGCCGCCCAGCGCAACCGCCGCGAATGAAAGGAGCAGCAGCGGAGTGCCCGAGGTCGGATTGCCGGTGGCGGTCTGGGCCGAGAGCATGAAGCCGGCCAGCCCGTAGAGAACGCCGGCGCTGACGAAGGTGAAGAAGCGAACCTTCCTGACGTTGATGCCCGACAGGCTTGCCGCATGCTCGTCGGCGCCGATCGCATAGAGCGAGATGCCGAAAGAGGTCCGCCGCAGATAGAGCCAGGCAAGCACAACCGCGAGCACGAAGAGGCCGGAAATCGGGATCGTCTTGAACAGCCGGTCGGTGAGTTCGTAGGACAGCCAGTCGGCGACACGTCCGCCCGGCGCATTGAGAATGACGAGCGCCACGCCCTGGCAGATGATCATGGTGGCAAGCGTCGCGGCGATCGACTGAAGCCTGAGATAGGCCACCAGGAACCCGTTGACCGCGCCGACCGAGCCGCCGATGGCCACGCACATCAATATCGACATCACCGCGCCGCCGGGTCCGTCGAGCGGATAGACCGCCATGACCACGTTGCAGACCGAGATCACGCCCGCGACCGAGAGATCGAACCCGCGGCTGATGATGACGAAGGTCTGTCCCGCTGCCGCGAGTGCCAGCGGAACCGTGTTGTTCATGAGCGCGGCGATCGATCCCGCCGAAAGCGCACGCGGCTGCTGGTAGAAGTAGAGCGCATAGAGCGCGAAATAGAGGATCACGATGATGAGCCCGCCCTGCAGCAGACGTGCGAAAGTCTGTCCGGCGAGCCGTCCCTGCGGCGCTTGAACCTCGGAGCTTGTGGCTGTCTGGGTCAGATCGGTCATGACGCAACCCTTTCCCGGGCATCGAAATGCCCGGTCATCGCCGTCACCAGCCGTCGCTCGTCGATCTGGCCGCGCGCATAGGTCGTGGCGACCTGGCCGCCGTAGAGCACCATGCACCGGTCGACGAGTTGCACCAGTTCGGGAAGTTCGGAAGAGTAGAAGAGCACCGAGCCTCCTTCGTCGGTAAAGGCGCGGATTGCGGCATAGATCGAGGCTTTCGTGCCGACATCCACGCCGCGCGTGGGATCAAAGAGCAGGAGCGTGCGCGCGCCGGTGGCGAGCACACGCGCGATGAGCGCCTTTTGCTGGTTGCCGCCGGACAGGTCGCCGATCGCAAAGCCGAGATAACGCGGCGCCATGTCGACGCGTTCGCCGGCGTCCTTTGCCATCCGGAACTCGACGCGGTCGTTGACGATTGCCGGAAAACCAACCTTGCCGAGGATCGGCAGGACAACGTTGGAGGCAGCCGTCATACCGGCCAGGATTCCCTCCGTCTTGCGCTCCTCCGGCAGATAGGCGACGCCGCTTCCCGCCTTCAGCGCGGCGCGCGGCGAGTGTGCGGTGTAGGGCTTGCCGTCGAGTTCGATCGAACCGTGCTGGACATGTTCAAGTCCGGCGAGCATGCGGAAGACATCGCGTTGCCCCTGCCCTTCCAGCGCCGCAATGCCGAGCACTTCCCCGGCCTTGAGATCGAAGCTGACCTTTTCCACCGTGCCGCCGGAGAGATTGCTCACCTTCAGCCGGATGTCGCCGGAAGTGCGGGTTCGACCCTCGCCGGACAGTTCGTCGCGAACCTTCTTGCCGACCATCATCTCGAAGATGTCGCCGTCGGTCGCCTCCGCCAGGCTGACGCTGGCGATCGTCGCACCGTTGCGCAGCACCGTCGCCGAACGGCAGATCTCGCGCACCTCGGAAAGACGATGGGAAATGTAGAGAACCGCCACATTCCGCGCGGTCACCCGTTCGATCTGCTCGAAGAGCCAGTCCGTCTCCGCAAGCGAGGCGGTCGGCTCGTCGAGGATGAGGACACTGCCGGCATTCTTGAGCGCCCGCACGATCTCGAGCCGTTGCCGGTCCGCCAGCGGCAGGGTGGAGACGTCGACCCGCGGATCGAGCCGGCCGAGCTTGTGCTCGGCAAGGATCTGCGCGGCACGTTCGATATTGCGCCGACCCGACACCATGCCGGCAATGCCGCGGCTGAGATGCGGCAGCAGAAGGTTCTGCGCCACCGTCAGGTTCGGCACCAGGCTCAGCTCCTGGAAGGCTGTCGCGACACCATGCGTCCGCGCATCCTCGATGGAGTGCGGCCGGTAGGGCTTTCCGTGGATGTGAATGGAGCCGGCGTCCGGCGCGACGGCACCGGTCAGGATACGCACCAGCGTCGACTTGCCGGCACCGTTCTCACCGAGCACGGCATGGACTTCGCCGCCCTCGAGCGTGATGTCCGCGTGCTGCAGCGCGACAGTCGCACCATAGGCCTTGCGGATAGCTTCGGCCACCAGCGCCTTTGCGGGCGCCGTTTGAATATTCGAATTCTGCAAAGTCTCCTCCCGTCTCAGACAATCGTTATGGGAACGTTCTCTGAGAACGTTCCCATAACAGGGCAAATGCGCTGCGGCGTCAAGGGGGATGCATTGCAAAACTGCATCGACCGGATTTGAGGAGTGCAATCCGGGCGTCTCATCGGACCGGACAAAGCTCGTATTTGCGCCCGGTATCATCTAGGATCGGCCCGCAGTTCCCGGCCTCCGGGTTCGCCTGAAGAAGGGTGTTCTGGAGAATAGCCCTAGGACGACCACCGCGTCTCATCGACACTGCGCGACATAAAATTCGATCCAACGGCCCGAAGGATGGTCATGAACAAGCTGTTCGACTTCAACCACCCGTTTTTCAAGCCACTTTGGGTGCGCATACTCGTCACCTCGGCATGTTTCCTTTGGGGAATCGTCGAGTTCGTGACCGGTGCGCCGTTCTGGGGCGTCCTGTTCTGCGGTTTGGGAGCGATGGCCGCCTATGGCCTGTTTGTCACCTTCGACCCCGACGGGAATGAGTCGACCGCAAACGAAGATCGACCGGACTGACAGACGCCGGACGCAGGAAAGCCCCGGCGAGGTCCGCCCGGGGCTTGGCTTGTATCGAGAAGCTGCGAGGGATTTAGCCTGATTGCGCGAAGGCTTGCCGTCGGAGCACGTCATCCAACGCAAACTCCCCAGGAGATGCGGCCTCTTCGAAAAGAGCAAAGAGGCCGCAGGAGAATGGAGGGCTGACCGCGCCGGCGACGGCAACGCGCCGTGAGAAAAATCTCAATTCACCAGACTTGTGAGCCCCAGGGAGACTTGCGGAACATAGGTGACCAACAAGAGGATCAACGCGAGGACCGCAATGAACGGCAGATTGGTTCGCGACGTCTCCCAGATCCCGGACTTGGCGATCGAGCATGAAGTGATCAGCACCGATGCCACCGGAGGGGTCTGCTGACCGATGGCGAGGTTGAGCGTCACGATGATACCGAAGTGGACAGGATCGATCCCGACCGCATTGACCAGCGGCATGACCACCGGCACCACGAGAATGATGGCCGCCGCGCCGTGCAGGAACATGCCGAGCACCAGAAGAAGCAGGTTCAGGAGCGCCAGCACGATCAGCGGGTTGGTGGTGATCTCGGTAATCTGAGCCGCAAGCTGTTGCGGCACTTGCGCCTGCGTCAGAAACAGGCCGAGAGCCGCAGACGTCGCCACGAGCAACATCACGACGCCCGTCTGGCTCACGCCTTCGAGCATCGCCTTGCGCAGCCGAGAGAGATCGAGATCGCGGTAGATGAATATTCCGATCACGAGGGCCGCAAGGACAGCGAGGCCGGCGCCTTCCGTGGCCGTGACGATCCCTGAAAAGATACCGCCGAGAATGATGACTGGCATGGTCAATGCCCAGAATGCTTCCTTGAACGAAGCCCAGATGTGTCTGAGATCGAAGCCTTCGGCGCGTGGCAGGTCGTAGCGCACGGCAACAAAATAGGTGACCGCCATCAGGAGAGCGCCACCGAGGACGCCCGGAACCACGCCTGCGACAAAGAGCTTGAGCACCGACGTCTCGGCGATGGCACCGTAGAGGATCATCGGAATGGAAGGCGGAATGATGATGGCGAGCGATGCCGAAGAGGACGTGATCGCCGCCGCCAGCGTGCGGGAATAGCCGCGTTTCTTCATCTCCGGAATGAGAACCGTGCCCGTCGCGGCGACATCGGCGACGGCCGAACCGGAAATCTCGGCAAAGACCATGGAGACGCCGATATTGACCATGCCCAGACCACCGCGGACGAAACCGATCAGCGCGGTGACGAAATTGATGAGACGCACGGATATGCCGGACGTGTTCATCAGGTTTCCGGCGAGAATGAACAGTGGAATCGCGATCAGCGGGAACGAGGTGGCCCCGGAATAGAGCACGATTGCCATGTCGTAGAGGCGGTCCGGGCCGGATGTCAGAAGAAAGCCCCCGAGCGAGACGACGCCGATGGCAACCGCGATCGGTACGTTGATGAGGATGAGCGCGATCAGGACGACCGTGGTCAGAAGAAGAATCATTACCGCGCCTCCCTGCGGGTCATGGCCGAGGCTTCTGCTTCCGCCTCCGCGATGGCATGCTCGATTTCGAGATGTTCGTGGTCGACACCCTCGGCTGCATTGCGAAGCGCGCGCGGCAGCGTGAGAAGCGCTCCGATGATCATGAGGACGGACGTGACGGGTATGACGGACTGGACGATATCGAGACTGACCCAGGGCAGGCTCAGCAGCGCATCCCATTTCGCGACCGCCAGAACGGCGTTGCCGTACCAGGCCACGACGGCGAAATAGCCAATCACCAGCAACTCGGAAAACAGGGCAAGCGCGACGGCCGGTCCCTTCGGCAAGGCGGTGACGAGCCCGGAAAAGCTCATGTGCTGGCGCATGAAGACTGCGTAGGTCGCACCGAAATAGGTGAGCCAGGCCAGCATGACGCTCGCCATCTCGTCGTACCATGTCGGCGATGAGCCGAGATAGCGCATGGTTGTCGAATAGACCACGGATGCCGCCAGGGCGACGAGAAGCACGAGGCAGATCGTCTCGATGATCCGCAGCAGCACGCGCTCGAACAAGGCGATCATGTCACCCTCCCTCAAGTCAGATGACCCCGCCCGGCAGGCGCCGGACGGGGCATTTCAAATGGATTACTCTGCGAGCGCCTGAGCGCGGCTGACGAGATCGCCGCCGCCCGACACCTTCTTGGAGAACGCCTCGTAGACGGGAGCCGATGCCTTGATGAAGGCGTCCTTGTCGGCCTCGTTGATCTCGACGCCGGCGGCACGGACCTCCTCGACGAGCTCCTTGTCGGCGGTCTCGCCTGTCTGCAACGACCAGTCCTGCACCTCGGCTGCAACCTCAGCGACGGCGGTCTTCACATCCTCGGGCAGATCGCCCCAGGTGTTCGCGCCGGTTGTCAGGTAGGTCGGCGAATAGACGTGGCCGGTGAGGCTGAGATATTTCTGCACTTCCTGGAAATTCGCCCCGACAATGTTGGTGAGCGGATTTTCCTGACCGTCCATGGTGCCGGTCTGCAGCGCCACGAACACTTCCGAGAACGACATCGGCGTCGGGTTGGCGCCCCATTCCTTGAACATCGCGACGCGCCATTCCGAGGACGGGGTGCGGATCTTCAGGCCCTCGAGATCGGCGGGAGTGTTGATCGGGCGGGTGTTGTTGGTGATCTGGCGGAAGCCGTTTTCCCAGGTGGAGAGAACGTGAAGCCCGGCCTTTTCGGCGAGCGGCGCGAGATCGGCCTGCACGATGTTCTTGTCGATCGCCTTGAGATGCTCGCGGTCTTTCACCAGGAACGGCATGTCGAACAACGCAAATTCCGGCGCGACGTTGGGCATGATCGACGAGATCAGCGTGAACTGGACGGTGCCGAGACGCAGTTTCTGCATCAGCTCCTTTTCATCGCCGAGCTGTGCGTCGGCATAGAATTCGACCTTGTGTTCATCGCCGAGCTTGGCCTGCAGTTGCTCGGCGAAGCGCGCGGCGCTCTTGCCCTGGAGGCTGTTCGATGCGGCACCGACCGCCACGATATAGGTGTCGGCCTGCGCCGGCAGCGCCGCCAGCGAAACCGCCGACGCGAAGATACCGGCAACGATTGTCTTGAGTGCAGAAGCCATGAATTTTCCTCCAGTTGTCATGGAACCGTGGCGATATCGCCTTCCGGTTTGATTGCTTTTTTCGAGCGTCAGAAACGGCGGGAGACTTCGAGCGGACAAGTGAGTGCAGACAGGCTGTCGCTGCTCTCCATGAGCAGGCTCCCACCCCCCGGCATCCACAAAACTTCAGTCCGCATTGTCCGCGCCTCCTCACCATGCCGATCAAAATCTTTTGGGATTTTAGAATTTTGGCATTCCAAAATACCAACTACAGGATTATAGACATGTCAACATCATTCGTCACGGCGCCGGCCTGGAGCGGCGGAACGGGACGCAAAATTGGCTCAAGGGAGTAGTTGATGACCAAGATCAAATCCGTGCGGACACGTGTGTGGAACTGGACCGGGCCGACCGTGCCGCCGTCCGGCAATTTCTGCACCAATGCCTCGGACGCCCTGTGGATGAAGGGTGACGCCATGGCGTCTTTCCGCTTCCACCAGTGGCTGACCTGCGAAGTGGAAACCGAGGACGGCACGATCGGCATCGGCAACGCAGCCCTCGCTCCCACCGTCGTCAAGAAAGCGATCGACGACTGGTATGCACCCCTCGTCATCGGCGAGGATCCGTTCGACTACGCCTATATCTGGGAAAAGATGTACCGCCGGACCCATGCCTGGGGCCGCAAGGGCATCGGTATGACCGCGATCTCGGCCATCGACATCGCCATCTGGGACCTGATGGGCAAGCTGACCGGCAAGCCGGTGTTCAAGCTTCTCGGCGGACGCACCAAGGAAAAGATCCCGGTCTACTATTCCAAGCTCTACGCCGGCTCCATCGAGTCGATGCAGAAGGAAGCCGAGGAAGCCATGAAAAACGGCTACACCGGCTACAAATCCCGCTTCGGTTACGGCCCGAAGGACGGCATGGCCGGCATGCGCGAAAACCTCAAGCGTGTCGAGGCGGTCCGCGAGGTCATCGGCTACGACAACGATCTCATGCTCGAATGCTACATGGGCTGGAACCTCGACTACGCCAAGCGCATGCTGCCTAAGCTCGCGAAGTACGAGCCGCGCTGGCTGGAAGAGCCGGTGATCGCCGACGACGTGGCCGGCTATGCTGAACTCAACGCCATGAACATCGTCCCCATTTCGGGCGGCGAGCATGAATTCTCCATCATCGGCTGCGCCGAACTGATCAACCGCAAGGCCGTCAGCGTCCTGCAGTACGACACCAACCGCGTCGGCGGCATCACTGCGGCCCAGAAGATCAACGCGATTGCGGAAGCTGCCCAGATTCCGGTGATCCCGCATGCCGGGCAGGTGCACAACTATCACCTCACCATGGCGAACGTGAACTGCCCGATCAGCGAGTACTTCCCGGTCTTCGACGTCGAGGTCGGCAACGAGCTCTTCTACTACATCTTCGAGGGCGACCCTGAAGCCGTGGACGGCTTCCTGCAGCTCGACGACGACAAGCCGGGCCTCGGCATCACCATCTCCGACAAGCACCTCAAGCATTTCGAGATTTACGAATGAGCCGCTACTCGGGCATATGGCCGGTCGCGCCGACGCCGTTCAACGAGGACGGCACGGTCGACTATGACGGCATGAAGCGCGTGATCGACTGCATGGTCGATCAGGGCAATGACGGCGTCTGCATCCTGGCGAACTTTTCCGAGCAGTTCCTCATCACCGACGAAGAGCGCCGGAAGCTTACGGAACTGTCGCTGGCACACATGGACGGCCGGCTGCCGGTGATCGTCACCATCAGCCATTACGCCACGCCGATTGCTGTCGACCGGGCGCAGCACGCCAAGGATCACGGCGCGGCCATGGTGATGATGATGCCGCCCTATCACGGCGCGCTTCTCAAGGGATCGGCCGAGCAGACCTTCGAGCAGTTCAAGCGCGTCGGCGATGTCGGCCTGCCGATCATGGTCCAGGACGCACCGCTTTCGGGCGTGGATCTGCCGGTTCCTCTCCTCGTGCGGATGGCGCGCGAGATCGAAATGGTGAAGCTGTTCAAGATCGAATGTGCGCAGGCCGCCGCCAAGCTGCGCGACCTGATCGCCCTCGGCGGCGATGCCATCGAGGGTCCCTTCGACGGCGAGGAAGCGATCACCCTCCTGGCCGACCTGGAGGCCGGCGCCACAGGTGCGATGACCAGCGCGATGATCCCCGACCAGATCAAGCCGGTGCTTGATCACATGGCGAACGGTGACATCGAGGCGGCGACGACGGCCTATGCGCGGGTGCTGCCGGCGATCAACCACGAGAACCGTCAGTGCGGCTTCCGTTCCGCCAAGGCGGCGATGGTGGAGGGCGGCGTCATCCGCTCCGAATTCTGCCGGCATCCCATAATGCCGTTGCATTCGCAGACGCGAGAGGCCCTATTGAGGCTGATCCGGCCGCTGGAGCCGGTGGTTCTCAACTGGGGGAAATAAAGATGCAGCGCAAGCCGGAGATTTTCGACCTGAAGGATACCGAGTTCGAGCTGGAGCGTCCGCGCTCCACTCTGGTGGAGATCGCGGCGGAAAAGCTCCGCGAACTCATTCTTCTCGAAAAACTCCCCGCGGGCGCACAAATCTCCGAGCGCGAAGTCGCAAGCGCGCTCGGCATCAGCCGCACGCCGCTGACCAAGGCGCTGACGATCCTCGAACAGGACGGGCTGATCGAATATTCGGTCACCCGCCGGCCGCAGGTGGCAAATCCCAAGCTCGCCGACATCGTCCAGAACCTCGTCGTCATGGGCGCGCTCGAAGCGCTCGCCGGCGAACTTGCCTGCGCCAACGCCTCCGACGAGGATATCGAGCGGGTCGCTGACTTCCAGAAACGCATGGAAGAGGGTGACGGCACGCTTTTACCCATCGAGTCCTTCCAGCTCGACATGAAGATTCACGAAACCATCGTCCAGGCGACCGGCAACCAGCCGCTGATCGACACGCACGGCAAGTACAACGCCCGTCTGTGGCGCGCCCGGTTCCTGTCCTCCCAACGCAATCCCGGACGCAGCCAGACCTTCGCGGAACACCGCGCAATCGTCGAGGCTCTTGTCCGCCGCGATGCGACGGCGACAGCCGAGGCGCTGCGCGCCCATCTGTCGTCGACCGTCAAGAACATCACCAACGTTCTCAACGAACGAGCTCATACCTAGAATGGAGACACCCATGGCCCCGAAGATCGGAGTAATTCCCGGCGATCCCAGCGGCATCGGCCCGGAACTGGTCGCCCGGCTTCTCGCCGATGATTGCGCCAAGAAGGCCGACATCCTGCTGATCGGCGACCGCAACGTTTTCGAACTGGGGCAGAAACAGGCAGGCATCGAACACACGATGACCGAAGTCGATGCCTCCAAGGACGACTGGACAGCCGCCGAACGTTTCGCATTTCACCCGATGCACACCATCGCCGATGACGAAATCAAGATCGGCGAGAACACCGAGGCGTCGGGCCGCTCGACGCTGCGCGTTCTCGACCAGGCGCTCGCATTCGTCCAGGCCGGCGTCATCAATGCTATCGTCTTCGCACCGTTCAACAAGGCTTCGATGCACCTGGCTGGCATCGGCCATTCGGACGAGTTGCACTACATGGCAGAAAAGCTCGGCGTGACCTCCTACATCTCCGAACTCAACACGCTCGATGGCATGTGGACGAGCCGCGTCACCAGCCATATCGCGCTCAAGGATGTCGCCGAAACGATCACCGGCGACCGCATCAAGGAAGCGACGCACCTGATCGACCGCACGCTGCGCAGCGCCGGCTTCGACCGTCCGCGCATCGCCGTGGCAGCGCTCAATCCGCATGCCGGAGACGGCGGCAATTTCGGTCGCGAGGAAATCGACGTGATCGAACCGGCGGTGCAGGAACTGGCGAAAACCCAGATGGCCGTGACCGGTCCCCTGCCCTCGGACACGGTATTTCTGAAAGTGACCCGCAAGGAGATCGACGCCGTGGTCACCATGTATCACGACCAGGGCCAGATCGCGCTGAAGCTGCTCGGCTTCGATCGCGGTGTGACCGTTCAGGGCGGACTTCCCGTTCCGGTGTCCACGCCCGCCCACGGCACCGCTTTCGACATTGCGGGCCAGGGCAAGGCAGACGTGGGGGCTACCCGCGCAGCCTTCGAGATCGCCTGCACCATGGTTTCCAATTGGGACAAACAGGCAGCAGCCTGAGCTGCCGCACGAAAATTCCGCACGCCGAAGCATTGGCGTGCGGTTCTTGCCGACTTTTTACGGTCGGACGAACGCCGGCACCGGACGATCAGCGCAAGCTGACCCGACGCCGAAAGACTGAAAGCTTGGGAGGAGACCCAAATGAAACTTGCCCTGAAACTCAGTGTCGCAGCTGCCGCAATCGGCACGTTCTTCGCGACTCCCGCTCTCGCCGAATATCCGGAACGCCCGGTGACGATTATCGTGCCGTGGGGCGCGGGCGGCGGTACCGACACGATCATCCGCATCTTTGCCGTGGGCTTCGAGGAAGCCATGGGCCAGCCCATCAACGTGGTCAACCGCACGGGCGGATCGGGCGTCGTCGGTCATTCGGCCATCGCCAACTCGACACCCGACGGCTACACGCTGGGCGCATGTACCTCCGAAATCACCTATTTCGAGACCATGGGACTCGCGCCGATCACGCCGGCGAGCTTCGACCTGATCTCGCGTCTCGCCGTCATTCCGGCCGGCGTCACGGTCAAGGCCGACAGCCCTTACGACAATGTGAAAGACTTGATCGCCGCAGCAAAGGATGGCGGCATGACCGCATCCGGCTCGGGGATCGGCGGCCCATGGCATATGGCCGAAGCCGGCATGATGAAGGCGGCCGGCGACAGCGTCGACACGGTCCAGTTCATCCCCTCGCAAGGCGGTGCGCCCGCGTTGCAGGATCTGGTCGCCGGCGGCATCACCATGTTCACCGGTTCGCCGGTCGAAGCCCGCGCACTGGCCGATGCCGGTGAAGTGAAGGTTCTCGCCATCATGGCCGACGAGCGCTCGCCGGCCTATCCGGACGTACCGACGCTGAAGGAAAGCGGCATCGACTGGTCGATGTCCAACTGGTTCTCGCTCTGCGCTCCCGCGGGCCTGCCCGAGGACGTGAAGGCAAAGATCACCGAAGCTGCCAAAAAGGCCCACGCGACCGCACAGGTTCAGGATGCGCTCGCACAGCGCGGCATCACGCCTGTCTTCGACGGCCCCGAAGCCTTCTCGGACTTCGCCACCAGCTTCTCGGCGGAAGCCAAGACCCTGCTCACCGAACTCGGCATCGCCCAGTAACGGAAGACAGCGTGACACCGGCCGGACGAGCCGGTGTCACGCGTCATGAACGCCATGCAAATCAATGATCGCATCATCGGGCTCCTGACAATCCTCGGCGGGATCGGCGTGATTATCGGCACCCTGCATTTCCGCTCCATACCTGGCCAGCAGTTCGGAGCCGCTTTTTTCCCGCGCATCGTCGGCGGGATCCTCATCCTGTGCGGCCTCATCATGATCCTGAAGGCGGCAGGCGGCGCATTGGTCTCCGTTGGAGACATGCTCAAGGGACGCTCGGGGCTCAAGGTCATTGCAGTGCTCCTGAGCGTCATCGCCTGGGTTTATCTGTCCCCGATCCTCGGCTTCATCGCCACGACGGCGCTTCTCATTGCCGTCCTCGCCTTCACAGCCGGCGGCAAGCCCGTCGCATCGATAGCGACAGGCATCGGAATGTCACTCGTCCTGTTCCTCATCTTCGGGGAGCTGCTGCGCGTGCCCCTGCCCTTCGGTGCGATTGAAAGGCTTCTGTCGTGACCGTCCTTCTCGATGCGCTCTCCCTCGTCGCACAGCCGAACGTCCTGGCGACGATCCTGGTCGCGAGCCTTCTCGGCATCGTCATCGGCGCCATTCCGGGACTGACCGCCGTGATGGGAGTGGCGCTTCTGGTTCCCATCACCTTCTTCATGGATCCTGTCCCCGCAATCTCGGCGATCGCCGCCCTTGCGGCCATGGCGATCTTTGCCGGCGATATTCCCGGCACGCTCTTGCGCATTCCGGGCACCCCGGCTTCGGCCGCCTACGTGGAAGACGGCTACGCGATGTCACGCGCCGGCAGGCCCGAGCGCGCGCTCGGCCTCTCCATGGCTTCAGCCTGCATCGGCGGCGTCGTCGGTGTTATCCTGCTGATGTGCGCGGCCCCCGTTCTGGCGCGCTTTGCCACCAACTTCTCCTCCGTCGAATATTTCTGGCTGGCGCTCCTCGGACTGAGCTGCGCCGCAATCATCTCCACCGGCTCGGCGGTCAAGGGATTGCTGTCACTGCTTTTCGGCCTCTGGGTCGCCTCGATCGGGATCGATTCCGTCGCCGGTCAGCCGCGCTTTACCTTCGGCTCGATCGAATTGATGGGCGGGGTAAGCTTCATCCCCGCCATGATCGGCATGTTCGCGCTTCCGGAAGTCTTCAGGAACATCACCTCCCATGCGCTCAAGCAGGAGCCGCCGGTGATGGGACCGATTTTCCCGGGCCTCGGCACCCAGTTGCGCGAGCGCTGGAGGAACCTGGCACGCGGCAGCATCACCGGTTCGCTCATCGGCGCGCTTCCCGGCGCAGGCGCGGATATCGCCGCATGGGTCGCCTATGCCGTTGCCAAGCGCCGCTCGAAGACGCCCGAAAAATTCGGAACAGGCCATGACGAAGGCCTGATCGAGGCCGGTGCGGCCAACAACGGGGCGCTGTCGGGCGCATGGGTCCCCACGCTCGTTTTCGGCATTCCCGGTGACAGTATCACCGCGATCGTCATCGGTGTGCTCTATCTCAAGGGCCTAGAGCCCGGACCGATCATCTTCGTCAAGTCGCCGGAGCTGGTCTATGCGATCTTCATCGCCTTCCTGCTCGCCAATCTTCTGCTCATCCCGTTCGGCTGGGCAATCATCAAGCTCTCGCGCAACCTCCTGCGCCTCAAGCCCTGCTATTTCGCGCCGGTGGTTCTCGCCTGCTGCATCGTCGGCAGTTTCGCGATCAACAATTCCGCATTCGGCGTGCTCACCATGCTCGCCTTCGGCGTGATCGGCTGGCTGTTCGAGGAAAACGGCATCCCGTTGGCGCCGGCGATCCTCGGCATCGTCCTCGGCGGCATGCTGGAATTCAACTTCGTCACCTCGATGCTGAAGTCCGGTGGTGACCTGACGATCTTCTTCTCCCGTCCCGTCGCGGCAATGCTCGGTGTGGTCGTCATCCTCATGTGGCTGGTTCCGGTGCTCAAATTCCTGCGCAAGCCTCAAGCGGAGAGCGCATGAAAATCATCGACGCCCACCATCACTACTGGGATCCGGCCGCCAACTATCATCCCTGGCTCCGCGACGAACCCATGATCCCGTTCCGCTATGGCGACTATTCGTCGATCCGCGGCCGCTTCATGGTCGCGGAATATGATGCCGCAAGCACGGGCTGGGAAGTCTTCGCAACAGTCACGATGGAGGGCGAATGGAATCCCGCGGATCCGACCGGCGAGGCTGTCTGGATGCAGCGGATCCATGACGAGACCGGTCGTCCCGCAGCTCATGTCGCTCAGGCCTGGCTCGATCAGGACAATCTCGAAGACGTGCTCCGGGTCTACGACGGACTGCCGATCGTCCGATCCGTCCGCCACAAGCCGCGCGCCAATGCCGCTCCCGGCGGTGAGCCCGGGGGCATGACCGATCCTGCCTATCGCGACGGCTTCAGACGCGTCGCCGACCACGGACTGATCTTCGACCTTCAGACGCCGTGGTGGCACCTGCACGAAGCGATAGAGATGGCGACCCTCGCGCCCGACACGCTGATCGTCCTCAACCATGCAGGCTTGCCTTCGGATCGCTCGCCTGAAGCCCTGGCGGACTGGCGCAAGGCGATGACCGACTTCGCGGCCCTGCCGCAGGCACGGGTGAAGATTTCCGGTATCGGGCTTCCCGGCCGCCCTTGGTCGATTGACGACAATCGCGACATCATTCGCTTCTGCATCGATACGTTCGGCGCGGATCGGGCCATGTTCGCCTCCAATTTCCCCGTCGACGGGCTGTGCGGCTCCTTCGACACGATCTTCTCCGGCTTCGACGCAGTGACACGCGCCGACCCCGAAACCGACCGGACGGCACTTTTCCGGACGACGGCCGCAAATGTCTACGGCCTTCCCCTCACACCCGATGAATGAGAGCTAATTCAGGGAGGAAACCCAAATGCTCAGAAGAACCCTTATCAAGGCCGCTGTAGCGGCGACAGTCGTAGCCACCAGCCCGGTTATCGGTCAGGCCGCCGAGACGCTGCGCTTCGGTCACTACGCCGCGACCGGCGACACCGCACACAAGGCCGCCGAACTCTTCAAGTCGCGCGTCGAGGAACTCACCAAGGGCGAACTCGAAATCTCCATTCACCCGTCGGGTGAGCTCGGCAACTCCCAGACCATGCTGCAGGGCGCCCGTCTCGGCACGATCGATCTCGTGCTCGTCGGCAATCCCTATTTCACGGCCTTTGCCCCGCAGGTGAACGTCCTCGACCTGCCGTTCCTCTTCCAGTCTGCCGAACAGGCCTACCAGGTCATGGACGGCGAAGTCGGCAAGGGACTGATGGATTCCCTCAACCAGTCCAATCTTCAGGGTCTGGCTTTCTGGGAAATCGGTTTCCGCGACCTGACCAACAACGTCCGTGCGGTAAAGGAACCGGCCGACATGGAGGGTCTCAAGATCCGGACCACGCCCAACCCCGCCCACATCGAGGCGTTCGAACTGCTGGGTGCCAATCCCGTGCCGATGCCTTTCGCCGAAGTGTACTCGGCCCTGCAGACCGGCACGATCGACGGTCAGGAAAACCCGGTGAACCACATCTACGCCTCTAAGATCTACGAGGTGCAGAAATACCTCTCCTTGACCCATCACGCATATACGGCGGCGCCGCTGGTCATGAATTTCGGCCGCTTCTCGCGCCTTTCGGCGGAACAGCAGGAAGCAATCAAGACTGCAGCTCTGGAAGCTGCCGCTTATGAGCGCAAGCTCAATGCCGAAGAATCCGCAAGCAGCCTTCAGGCGATGAAGGATGCCGGCATGGAAGTCGAGGAAAATCCGGACGTCGCAGCCTTCCGCGATGCAGTGGCAGAAAAGACCCGCGCCGCCTATGTCGAGAAATTCGGCGACGATCTTCTCAAGAAGATCGATGCGACGGCCACCAACTAAGTGAGGGGCTGGAAACACATGGACCGGTTTCAGAAAATCGCGACGCGCATATGGCGCGTCGCAACCGGCGGACTGATGCTCGCCGTCACCCTGATCACACTGGCTCAGGTGTTTTCACGTTACATCCTCAACACGTCGCTGATCTGGTCGGAAGAACTCAACCGGCTTCTCTATGTCTGGCTCCTGATGATCGCGGCAGCAGGAGCCCAGCACATGCGTATCGGCCTGATTGCCGATACGCCGCGCTTCAAGAGAGCTTTCGACCGGATCGCTGCGGTCTGCGGCGCCCTGACGCTCGGCCTCGTCATCTATGGCGGCTGGAAGCTGCAGACGATGTTCGCCTTCGATCGCTACACCACCATCGACTTGTCCAAGTCGTGGTACTTCGCCGCCGCCATCGTCGGCGGCGCGCTCTGGGCCGTTGCCATGCTCTATCGCGCATTCGTCAGCGGTGAGGGAGATAACGACTGATGGAAGTCCTCATCCTGATCGGCGTGATGCTGGTCGCCGCCCTTCTCGGCATCAACCTGGTTTTCGCCATCCTGATCGCCTCGACGGCGACCCTTCTCGTCTACCGTCCCGGCATACCGCTCGAGGTCGTCACCCAGCTCTTTCTCTCGGGCATCGACAGCTTTCTTCTCCTTGCCGTCGGCTTCTTTTTCCTCGCCGGCGAATTGATGAACCGCGGCGGCGTGACCCGCCGCATCATCGACTTCGCCGCCGCCTGCGTGGGCCACGTCCGCGGCGGTCTCGGCCACGTCAACGTCGTGTCCTCCATCTTTTTCTCCGGCATCTCGGGTTCCGCGGTCGCCGACACGGCCGCCGTCGGCTCGGTGCTGATCCCGGCGATGGAAAAGGCCGGCTTCTCGCGCGGCTTTGCAGCGGCCATCACCCAGACCTCGAGCGTCATCGGCCCGATCATCCCGCCCTCCATCCCGATGATCGTCTACGCGGTCCTGGCCCAGCAGTCGGTCGGCGAGATGTTCCTCGCGGGCATTGTTCCCGGCCTCGTCGTCGGTCTCTGCCTGATGGTGGTGGTTTACGTGATTGCCCGCCGCCGGGCCTACCCGGCCTCTGAATGGACCGGTTTCCGCGCCATCTTCCGCGCCGGCCTCGGTGCGACCGCGGCCCTTCTGACCCCTATCATCATCCTCGGCGGCATTCTCGGCGGCATCATGACGGCCACCGAAGCCGGTGCCGTAGCTTGCGCCTATGCCTTTCTGGTCGGAAAGTTCTGGTTCAGGGAACTGAGCTGGAAGGATTGCGCAATCGCGCTCGTGGACGCGGCAAAGGGGACGTCGACGGTTCTCGTCATCGTCGGTGCATCGACCATCTTCGCCTGGATCGTCGCCGACCTGCAGATTTCCAAGACGGCCTCGGAGATGATCTTCTCGGTGACACGCGATCCCTTCTGGGTGCTGGTTCTCGTGATGATCTTCACCCTCGTCATCGGTCTCTTCATGGACCCGCTGGCAGGCCTCGTCATCATCGTTCCGGTGTTCCTGCCGACGATGACCGAAATCGGTATCGATCCGATCCATTTCGGGGTGCTCGTGGTTCTGAACCTGATGATCGGCCTGACGACGCCGCCGGTCGGTTACCTGATCTATCTCTCGGCCTATATTGCCAAGGAGAAGCCGGAGGTGGTGATCCGCGAAAGCATGCCGTTCCTGGGCGCGCTCGTCGCCGCCCTCCTGATCTGCCTCATATTCCCGGCAGTGGTGACCACCCTGCCCGCGCTTTACAGTGGAGGCTGACCAATGCGCATCATGGACCTCTCGATGCCCGTCGAGGAAGGGCACTTCCGCTGGGCCGTCGATCGTGGACGCAAGGGCGATTTCACCAGGGGCGACCTGTTCGAAGCGACCACCATCGGCACCACCTGCCACGGCTTTACCCATATGGACGCACCGAGCCACATGGTACCGGGGGGGCCGACGCTCGACGATCTCGACCTGTCGCGCGTTGTCGGCAGGGCAGCCGTGATCGACCTGAGCGACATCTCTCCCGATGAGGAAATAACCGAGGCGCATCTCGAGCGCGCGGCCAGCCATCTGCAGGAAGGCCAGATCGCGCTGTTTCGCACCTGCTGGGATATGCAGCGCGACTGGCGCACGGAGGCATTCTGGCGTGAGGCGCCCTGGATGTCGGCCAGTGCCTGTCGCTGGCTTCTCGACCGCAAGCCGACCGCCGTCGCTTTCGACTTTCCTCAGGACTGGACCATTCGCCGCGTTCTCGACGGCGAGATGCGGCCCATGGAAGAGCATGTCACTCACGACATCCTTCTGCGCAATGGTGTGACACTCATCGAGTATCTGGTCGGCACGCAGGCGATCACCACGAAGCACGTCTTCCTTTGCGCCCTGCCGATCCGCATTCCCGGCTCCGACGGCGCTCCGGCACGCGTGGTCGCCTGGACCGAGGGAGACTGACCGAACATCGACTCGATCGAGAAGAACGATCGTCAGAGAGAATTGCGGCTCGCTGCCCGACCGGAACGATCGGTGCGTCACACCGGCCCTGGATCGACGCCTCCATCTGCCCAGACATGAACCGAAAAGCCGATCATGCACTGAGACGAAAACCGAACGACCCTGTGAGGTCAGGCTACAGGCGCGCGCGGGCAAAGTGCGACCTCGCAACATCATTCACGAAGCTGGAGAGGTCCAACACGTTCACCGGTCCGTAAAGGACATCAGATGGCCGAGCCAAAGCCGTCATCGGTTGAAGGAATCAGCAGGTGAACACGCCAACCCCGATCAGGCCAGTCGACGGCCAGGAGAGCGTCTGGGACTATCCACGTCCGCCGCGCCTCGAACCCGTTCGCAAGCGCATCGAAATCAGCTTTGCAGGCATGCGCATCGTCGACGCACCCGACTGTTTCAGGGTTCTCGAAACCAGTCATCCGCCCGTCTATTACATCGCGCCCGCCTTTGTGGCCCCTGGCGTCCTGCGGTCGGCTGCAGGGTCAAGCATCTGCGAATGGAAAGGCCGCGCGGACTATTTCGATGTGACCGCAAACGGCAGAATCGCGGCGCGTGCCGCCTGGCGCTATCAAACGCCCACAGCCGCCTTTGCGGCGATAGCCGGTTTTTGTGCCTTCTACGCTGGCCTCATGGATCACTGCAGTGTCGACGGAGAGACCGTGACGCCGCAGCCGGGCGGCTTTTACGGCGGCTGGATCACCACCGGGATTGTCGGTCCGTTCAAGGGCGAACCCGGCTCCATGGGCTGGTGAACGACACAGTAATGGGGAGGTCCGGGCAATGGCAAAGCGTATCGAAAAGCGGGATCTGCCCGTCAAAACCTGTGCAACTTGTAACCGGCCGTTCGCCTGGCGCAAGAAATGGTCGAAGGTGTGGGAGGAGGTCAAATATTGCTCGGATGCCTGCCGGACAAAGCGTGGGGGCAAACCATGACCGAAGCTATCCCGCCAATATTCTGGCTAAAGAATGGACGACTTCAATGACTGAGGATCAAACGCGGCTTGCGCGCTATCTCGCCTATGCCGGCATCCTGCCGCCCTGGCTGTTTCTGGCACTGCATTTCACCCTTGCACCAGCCTGGGCAGCTTTTGCTTCCATCTCCTATGGTGCGATCATTGCCAGCTTCGTTTGCGGCGTGCATTGGGGCATCTACCTGCGTCCGGCTGGGCCGGTTCCAGTCAACCTGCTTCTGACCAGCAATGCAGGGGCCTTGGCTGCCTGGGCCATGGTGCTTATGTCATTCTGGTCGGTTCCTGTCGCCGGCGTCGGCCTGGCACTCGTGCTGGCCCTTCTGTCGCTTGTCGATCGGCATCTGTTGACGGCAGGGGTGCTGCAGCCCTGGTTCTGGCCCGTTCGGCGCAATGCCAGCATCGGGCTCGGCTTGGGCCTCGTCTTGTGGAGCCTGTTGGCATCATGACCCGCATCGCGGTCATCGGTGCTGGCATCGGCGGCATTGCGCTCGCCTCTCGCCTGGCCTCCAGCCATGACGTGGTGGTCTTTGAAAAGGGGCGCGGCATTGGCGGTCGCATGGCCTCACGCCGCACCCCTGGCTTCAGCTTCGATCACGGGGCGCAATATTTCACGGTACGCGACCCGGCGTTTGCCGCGCTTCTGGCGCCCGCCATGGCCGCAGGTGCGGTCGCGCCATGGACCGGCTCCATCGCCCGCATCGCCGACGGCGTGACAGTCGGCCTTGCCGAACCGCGCGACCGCCATCTGGTTGGCGTTCCCACCATGAACAGTGCCGTCAAGGCACTGGCAGACGGCCTCGACGTCCGGCTGGGTGTCGAGATTGCCCCGCTCGCCGGACGGACGCGCCAGGGTTGGCGTCTTGTCGCCAGCGACGGAACCGATCATGGCCTTTTTGACTGGGTCGTATCGACCACGACCGCTCACCAGACCGTGGCTCTTTTTGGCGGCGACGCTCCAGGTGAGGGCGCGCTGCGCTCGGCCAGGATGGCGCCATGCTACGCCCTGATGCTCGGTTTTGCCGAACCTTTGGACCTGCCCTGGATCGCCGCGCGGGTTTCGGCATCGCCCATAGACTGGATCGGGGTCAATTCGACCAAGCCGGGTCGAGACACCTCCGGCACGACGCTGGTCGTTCACTCCACAAGCGAATGGGCAACGACACACCTCGGTCAGGATATCGAAGCGCTTGGCGTCGAATTGGCCCAGGCCCTCCATCAAGCGACCGGTATCGATCCCGATCTGGCGGAGTTCCGGGCCACCCATCGCTGGGCCTCGGCCCGTCGCTTGCCGCAGCCGGACAGCAGACCCTATCTTGACCCCTTCCTGCAGCTGGCCGCAACCGGCGACTGGACCGCTGGCAGTCGCGTCGAGGACACCGTGCTCAGCGCTCTCGATCTGGCTGACAGCATCGCACGAGAACAGCCGGCCACAACATAGAGCCCCCCGCGACTACGGCCTGTGGGCGTTTTCGTCGAGCAGGGCAAGGATGCCGACAACCGCACCCGGCCTGCTGGCAAGCATGTCCAGTCCAGCCATCTTGCAATCAACGAAAGTTTGCGCGGGGCGCGCGGACGTTGAGCAACTCGCGCTGGTCTCAGAATTACGGAGCAATTGCCGGGCGGATTTGAGGTTATGAGCGTTATGCGTCCCGAACGCAAAATGGCCCCGGCGGGGTGCGCACGGGGCTTTTGTCATTTTGAGAAGCTGTTTTGAATTTGGTTGCGGGGGCAGGATTTGAACCTGCGACCCGTTGATCCGGCAGGGACTTG
>CAZEJG010000020.1:0-68864 GCA_964511625.1 uncultured Hoeflea sp. | reverse complement strand
ATCGCCTGGTCAACATCGCGCTGCCGCGCGTTCGCGACTTCCGCGGCCTGAACCCCAAGAGCTTTGACGGCCGTGGCAACTTCGCCATGGGCATCAAGGAACACATCGTCTTCCCCGAGATCAACTACGACAAGGTCGATCAGATGTGGGGCATGGACATCATCGTTTGTACGACGGCTCAGACCGACGACGAAGCCCGGGCGCTCCTCAAGGCGTTCAACTTCCCGTTCCGTCAGTAACCGTTACGGCATTCGTAGAGAGGAAAACCGATATGGCGAAAGTCAGCGCCACCGAGAAGAACAAGCGCCGCCGCCAGATGGCAGCCCGCGACGCCGACAAGCGCGCCGCGCTCAAGGCCGTCATCAAGGACCGCGATACGCCGATTGAAGAGCGTTTCCGCGCCACGCTGATGCTGGCCGAAATGCCGCGTAACGGCTCGAAGACCCGCATTCGCAATCGTTGCGAAGTCACCGGTCGTCCGCGCGCCTATTATCGCAAGCTGAAAATGTCGCGTATTGCACTGCGCGAACTCGGCTCGCTCGGCAAGGTGCCGGGCCTGGTCAAGTCGAGCTGGTAAGGAGACGCGAACATGGCAATGTCTGATCCGCTGGGCGATATGCTCACCCGCATCCGCAACGGCATCTCGCGCCGGAAGGATTCGGTCTCGACGCCGGCCTCGAAGCTTCGGGCCCGCGTTCTCGACGTGCTGCAGGCCGAAGGCTACATCCGGGGCTACTCGGAAGTCTCCTTCGACAACGGCAAGTCGGAAATCAACATCGAGCTGAAGTACCACGAAGGCGCTCCGGTCATCCGCGAGATTGCGCGTGTGTCCAAGCCCGGCCGTCGCGTCTACGTCTCGGTCAAGTCCATTCCGCAGGTCGCCAATGGCCTCGGCATCACGATCCTTTCGACTCCGAAGGGCGTGCTGGCCGACCATCAGGCGCGTGAGCAGAATGTTGGTGGCGAGGTTCTCTGCTCGATCTTCTGATCGGGCAGGACCTCCAACTCGAACAGACAGGTTTGAACAATGTCTCGTATCGGCAAAAGACCCATCCCGGTTCCCCAGGGCGTGACCGCCACCGTCGACGGCCAGAAGATCGTCGCGAAGGGGCCGAAGGGCGAACTCACCTTCGTCGCCAATGACGAAGTGTCCGTCAAGCTCGAGGACAACGCCATCGTCGTTGCCCCGATCGACCAGTCCAAGGACGCGCGCTCCAAGTGGGGCATGTCGCGCACCATGGTCAACAACATCTTCACCGGCGTGAAGGACGGTTTCGAACGCAAGCTCGAGATCAACGGCGTCGGCTATCGTGCGGCCATGCAGGGCAAGAACCTGCAACTGGCTCTTGGCTTTAGCCACGATGTGGTCTATCAGCCGCCGGAAGGCGTCTCCATTGCGTGTCCGAAGCCGACGGAAATCGTGCTGACCGGTATCGACAAGCAGGTGCTTGGCCAGGTGGCAGCGGAAATTCGCGAATATCGGCCGCCGGAGCCCTACAAGGGCAAGGGCGTGAAATATGCCGAGGAGCGGATCATCCGCAAGGAAGGCAAGAAGAAGTAAGGAAGACGCGATAATGGCTACGAAAAAAGAAGCGCTTACGCGTCGCGCCAGCCGCGTGCGCCGTCAGCTCAAGAAAGTGGCGAACGGCCGTCCGCGGCTGTCCGTCCACCGTTCGTCGAAGAACATCTACGTCCAGGTCATCGACGATGCCGAAGGCCGGACGCTGGCTGCTGCCTCGACGCTCGACGCGGATCTGCGCGGCAAGCTGAAGACCGGAGCGGACGTTGCTGCCGCCGAGGCCGTCGGCAAGCTCATCGCCGAGCGCGCGACCAAGGCAGGCGTCACCGAAGTGGTCTTCGACCGCGGCGCCTACATCTACCACGGCCGAGTCAAGGCCCTCGCCGATGCTGCCCGTGAGGGCGGCCTCACTTTCTAAAACAATCGCCGATTGATTCCGGAAAAGAAAAAGGAAAAGGACAATGGCAAGAGAAGGACGCCGCGAGAACCGCGGCCGTGAGGAAGAGCGCGACAGCGAATTCGTCGACAAGCTCGTCCACATCAACCGCGTCGCCAAGGTCGTCAAGGGCGGCCGTCGCTTCGGTTTCGCAGCACTGGTCGTCGTTGGTGACCAGAAGGGTCGCGTCGGCTTCGGCCACGGCAAGGCTCGCGAAGTGCCGGAAGCGATCCGCAAGGCGACTGAAGCCGCCAAGCGCGACATGATCTTCGTTCCGCTGCGTTCGGGCCGGACCCTGCACCATGACGTGCATGGCCGCCACGGCGCCGGCAAGGTCCTTCTCCGTTCGGCCAAGGCCGGTACCGGCATCATCGCCGGCGGTCCGATGCGTGCGGTCTTCGAGACCCTCGGCATGCACGACGTCGTCGCCAAGTCGACCGGTTCGTCCAACCCGTACAACATGGTGCGCGCCACCTTCGACGCTCTGAAGAACCAGATGCATCCGAAGGACATCGCTGCTCAGCGCGGGCTGAAATACGCCACGCTGCAGCAGCGTCGCGCCCATCTCGTCGGCAACGAAGAATAATCCGGGCGTATCGCCTGACTTTTTGAGGGAGCCTGAACAATGGCTGATACCAAAAAAGGCAAGACGGTCACTGTCGAACAGATCGGCAGCCCGATCCGTCGCCCGGGCGCTCAACGTGCTACGTTGATCGGCTTGGGGCTGAACAAAATGCACCGTCGCCGCACGCTCGAGGATACGCCGTCTGTACGCGGCATGATCCGGACCGTCGGCCACCTCGTCCGCGTTGTGGACGAGAAGTGAATTCCGGAGTTGCGATCATGAAACTCAACGAAATCAAAGACAAAGAAGGCGCGACGAAGCCGCGCAAGCGCGTCGGCCGTGGTATCGGCTCGGGCCTCGGCAAGACCGGCGGTCGCGGCGTGAAGGGTCAGAAGTCGCGTAGCGGCGTCTCGATCAACGGCTTCGAGGGCGGTCAGATGCCGATCTACCGGCGTCTTCCGAAGCGCGGCTTCAAGAACATCTTCGCCAGCGACTTCAACGTGGTTTCGCTCGGCCGCATCCAGACGGCGATCGACGCCGGCAAGCTGGACGGCAAGGCGACGATCGATGCGGAAGCCCTCAAGGGCGCAGGCATCATCCGCCGCATCAAGGACGGCGTGCGCGTTCTCGCCGACGGTGATCTGAAGGCCAAGGTGACCCTCAAGGTCGCCGGTGCTTCCAAGTCGGCCGTCGAAAAGATCGAGAAGGCGGGCGGCTCCATCGAGGTGCTCGCTGCGGCCAAGTCGGCCGAATAAGACGATTACAAACCGCCCGGTGCTTCACATCGGGCGGTTTTCCACCCATATGGGAGATCGGCCGGCGCACTCATTGCGCCATATTTGGCCGGGGCAGGGCGGGAGCAACCGGGTAATCGGCACAGGTCTCGTTCTCGACAACAGAATTTGATCCGGCGGAGCCGCTGTTCCAGCCTCCGGTCGGAGCGTGGAGATCTCCATGGCATCAGCCGCCGAACAGCTCGCAGCAAACCTGAATTTCTCCGCCTTCGCCAAGGCGGAAGACCTCAAGAAGCGCATCTGGTTCACCCTGGGTGCGCTTCTGGTCTATCGGTTGGGCACCTATATCCCGCTGCCAGGCATCAATCCCGCCGCCTTCGCCCAGGCCTTCCAGGGCCAGGCGGGTGGCATTCTCGGCGTCTTCAACATGTTCTCGGGCGGCGCGGTCAGCCGCATGGCGATCTTCGCGCTCGGAATCATGCCCTATATCTCGGCGTCCATCATCATCCAGCTGATGACCTCCGTCGTTCCTTCGCTCGAGCAGCTGAAGAAGGAAGGCGAGCAGGGCCGCAAGGTGATCAACCAGTATACGCGCTACGGCACGGTGCTTCTCGCCACGCTGCAGGCCTACGGTATTTCCGTCGGCCTCGAGGGCGGCAACAACATCGTCACCGATCCGGGCTGGTTCTTCCGCATCTCGACGGTCGTCACGCTCGTCGGCGGCACCATGTTCCTGATGTGGCTGGGTGAGCAGATCACTTCGCGCGGCATCGGCAACGGCATTTCGCTGATCATTTTCGCCGGCATCGTCGCAGCTCTTCCGAATGCACTGGCAGGTACGCTCGAACTGGGCCGTACCGGTGCCCTGTCGACCGGAATCATCATTGCCGTCATTCTGGTCGCGATCGTCGTCATCGCCTTCATCGTGTTCATCGAGCGGGCGCAAAGGCGGCTGATCATCCAGTATCCGAAGCGACAGGTCGGCTCGCGCATGTTCCAGGGCGACACCTCGCACCTGCCGCTCAAGCTGAACACCGCAGGCGTGATCCCGCCGATCTTCGCCTCGTCGCTGCTGTTGTTGCCGGCCACCGTCGCGGGCTTTGCCAACACCACCGAGCTTCCGTCCTGGGCCAGCGCGGTACTGGCCTCGCTCGGCCACGGCCAGCCGGCCTACATGCTGCTTTATGCCGGAATGATCGCGTTCTTCGCGTTCTTCTACACGGCCATCGTCTTCAATCCGAAGGACACGGCCGACAACCTCAAGCAGCATGGCGGCTTCATTCCGGGGATCCGTCCGGGCGAGCGCACGGCGCAGTACATCGATTACGTGCTGACCCGCATCACCGTGATCGGCGCCATCTACCTCATTCTCGTCTGTCTCTTACCCGAATTTCTAATCGCGCAGACCGGCGTTCCGTTCTATCTGGGTGGTACGTCGCTGCTGATCGTGGTCAGCGTCACGCTCGACACCGTCGCGCAGATCCAGGGACATCTGATTGCCCAGCAGTATGAGGGGCTGATCAAGAAGTCCAAACTCCGGGGAGGAAAACGGGGACGATGAGACTTATTCTTCTGGGTCCGCCGGGGGCGGGCAAGGGTACCCAGGCGCAGCGGCTTGTCGGCAAGTACGGCATTCCGCAGCTTTCGACCGGCGACATGCTTCGCGCCGCCGTCCAGGCGGAGACCGAGGTCGGCCTGAAGGCCAAGGCGGTGATGGATGCGGGCGAGCTCGTCTCCGACGCCATCGTCAACGCGATTGTTTCCGAGCGAATCGACGAGGCAGACTGCGCCAACGGCTTCATCCTCGACGGTTATCCGCGCACGCTGGCGCAGGCCGATGCGGTGGAGGAGATGCTCTCGGGCAAGGGAATCGGTCTCGATGTGGTCATCGAGCTTGTCGTCGACGACAAGCAGATGGTCGGCCGTATTCTCAACCGCGCTGAGGAGGCGAAGGCAGCCGGGCAGCCGGTCCGCAAGGACGACAATGCCGAGGTCTACGACGAGCGGCTTCGCGAGTATTACAAGAAAACCGCTCCGCTGATCGGTTACTATCATGCCAAGGGACTGCTCACGGGCGTCGACGGCATGAAACCGATCGACGAGGTGACGGCCGACATCGAAGCCATCCTGGCTCGCTACTCGGCTTAATTCGGGGCGCGGGGAGTTGACTTTTCTTCCCCGAGTCCGGTAAAGACCGCGCAACTCGCGACACGAATGCGACCAGCGCGTCTCCCCGCCGATTCGGGGAAGCGTATCTGGTCGCGCAATTCGTGCAGCGAATTTAGCGCACACGCCCGCGGTTCTGCCGCGATGATTGAAGAAAACCGGAGACAATCCGGAATCAAGGAGTAGAGACGTGGCCCGTATTGCTGGCGTCAACATCCCGACGAACAAGCGCGTCATCATCGCGCTGACCTACATCCACGGCATCGGCGACAAGTTCGCCAAGGAAATCGTGGAGAAGGTGGGTATCCCTCTGGAGCGTCGCGTGAGCGAACTCTCCGATGCGGAAGTTCTGCAGATCCGTGAAACCATCGACCGCGACTACCAGGTCGAAGGTGACCTCCGTCGCGAGACGTCGATGAACGTCAAGCGTCTGATGGACCTCGGTTGCTACCGTGGCCTGCGCCACCGTCGTGGCCTTCCGGTCCGCGGTCAGCGCACGCACACCAACGCCCGCACCCGCAAGGGTCCGGCGAAGGCGATCGCAGGCAAGAAGAAGTAATTGGGCGTGAATTCGTGAATGGTGAATGGTGATCGGCTTTCGGGCTATTCACCACTCACCACTTCACTATTCGCACCCCCAGGTGTAGCCGCTGGCATTACGGCGGCGCAGATATCGTTTGAAAGGTAAAAAATGGCCAAGGAAGCCGCACGCGTCCGCCGTCGCGAACGCAAGAACATCTCGTCGGGCGTCGCCCACGTGAACTCGACCTTCAACAACACCATGATCACGATCACCGATGCCCAGGGCAACGCGATCTCGTGGTCGTCGGCCGGTTCGAAGGGCTTCAAGGGCTCGCGCAAGTCGACCCCGTTCGCAGCCCAGATGGCTGCCGAAGACGCTGCCAAGAAGGCGCAGGAACACGGCATGAAGTCGCTGGAAGTCGAAGTCTGCGGCCCGGGTTCGGGTCGTGAATCGGCTCTGCGCGCGCTGCAGGCCGCCGGCTTCACCATCACGTCGATCCGTGACGTGACGCCGATCCCGCACAATGGCTGCCGCCCGCGCAAGAAGCGCCGCGTCTGATCAAGTGGGTTTTTCGACCCGTCGGGGCTTCGGCCGTCCGGCGGGTCCGTCTCTTATGACCGTCACGATTGGATAGTGGCGGCAACGGAAGGCAATCAAGATGATTCAGAAGAACTGGCAGGAACTGATCAAGCCGAACAAGGTGGAGTTCACCTCGTCCGGCAAGACCAAGGCGACCGTCGTCGCCGAACCGCTCGAGCGCGGCTTCGGCCTGACGCTGGGCAACGCGCTTCGCCGCGTGCTTCTGTCCTCGCTGCGCGGCGCTGCCGTGACCGCGGTTCAGATCGACGGCGTGCTGCATGAATTCTCGTCGATCCCGGGCGTCCGCGAGGACGTGACCGACATCGTGCTCAACATCAAGGAAATCGCGGTTGCCATGGAAGGCGACGAGCCCAAGCGCATGGTCGTGCGCAAGCAGGGCCCGGGCGTCGTCAAGGCCGGCGATATCCAGACCGTCGGCGACATCGAGATCCTCAATCCGGACCTCGTGCTCTGCACGCTCGACGAAGGCGCTGAAATCCGCATGGAATTCACCGTCAACAACGGCAAGGGCTACGTCCCGGCCGAGCGCAACCGTGCCGAAGACGCGCCGATCGGTCTCATTCCGGTCGACAGCCTCTATTCGCCGGTCAAGAAGGTCTCCTACAAGGTGGAAAACACCCGTGAAGGCCAGGTGCTCGACTATGACAAGCTGACGCTCTCGATCGAGACCGACGGTTCGGTCACCGGCGAGGATGCTGTTGCCTATGCTGCGCGCATCCTGCAGGACCAGCTCGGTGTCTTCGTCAACTTCGAAGAGCCGCAGAAGGAAGTCCAGGAAGAGACCGTCGCAGAGCTCGCCTTCAACCCGGCGCTGCTCAAGAAGGTCGACGAACTGGAACTGTCGGTCCGTTCGGCGAACTGCCTGAAGAACGACAACATCGTCTATATCGGCGACCTGATCCAGAAGTCCGAGGCGGAAATGCTCCGCACCCCGAACTTCGGCCGCAAGTCGCTGAATGAAATCAAGGAAGTCCTCGCTTCCATGGGCCTGCATCTCGGTATGGAAGTACCGTCCTGGCCGCCGGAAAACATCGAAGACCTCGCCAAGCGTTACGAAGACCAGTATTAACCGTTCAAACGGCAGGCCCACTGGGTGAAGCCTGCATGTGAAGGAGAAGAGCCATGCGTCACGGAATGGCCGGCCGCAAGCTGAACCGTACCTCGAGCCACCGGAAGGCGATGTTCGCCAACATGGCGGCCTCGCTGATCGAACACGAACAGATCGTCACGACCTTGCCGAAGGCAAAGGAAATCCGTCCGATCGTCGAAAAGCTCGTCACGCTCGGAAAGCGCGGCGACCTGCATGCTCGCCGTCAGGCGATCTCGCAGATCAAGGATCAGGACGCCGTCCGCAAGCTGTTCGATTCGCTGGCCTCGCGCTATGCGACCCGTAACGGCGGCTACCTGCGCATCATGAAGGCTGGTTTCCGCACCGGCGACAACGCTCCGATGGCCGTCATCGAGTTCGTCGACCGCGACGTGGACGCCAAGGGCGCCAAGGACCGTGCCCGTCTCGAAGCCGAGGCTGCCGAAGAGAACGAAGCCGCGTAATCAACGCGCTTTCGTCCGATTGCGAAAAGCCGGGCCCTCGGGTCCGGCTTTTTTGCGTTGCGGTCGATATTAGAGTTCTAGCTTCCCGCTATTCCGTGCGGAGGGACTTGACTTCACTCTTGCCGGTGCGTTCGGATCTTGCTGTCTCGAAGGTTACCTTGTCGCCTTCATGCAGTTCACTCAGGCCCGATCTTTCCAGTGCGGAGATGTGTACGAAAACATCCGCTCCACCGGTGTCGGGTGCGATGAAGCCGAAACCTTTCGTCGAGTTGAAGAATTTGACAGTGCCCGTTTGTCCTCCTCGCCGAGGCGCGGGCAGGCCGCCAACCGCGCGAGCTTTTTGGCGCGCCGTTGTGTGGTCGTTTGTCATCGGCGCTGTCCTTGGCACCGGTTTTCGAGAGACGGAACTCAACTTTGCGATAATCGAATCCATGGGTGCCAATTGGTTGTCGTCCCAGTCCGTAGCGCTCTGGAGATCGTCTGCCGAGACAGCCAACGCCTGGACGGCTTGCGTGACTTCGTTGTGGTCTTCGGGATTGGCGTGAAGAAGATGCGTCCAGTTCTGTCCTGTCGGCGCGTTCAGATCCGCCAGAAGGCCGAACCGGGGCGGTTCGTCCGGGCCGTTGGCGATCGTGTAGAGCACTTCACCCACTCCGACGGAGTCGTTTCGTCTCACCGTGAATGTCGCGAGACGGGTAACCAGCTCGCTGACGGGAACGCGGATGTAGATGTGTGTGTCCTGAAGTGTCATTCGGGTTTACCGAGCTCGGTCAGTTCTTCGTAGACCAGTTTGTATATAGTCGCTTCGATGGCGATTGTCTCGTCGTCGACTTTGCGCATGTGGGCGGTCGGATCGGTTTTCATTTCCCAGTATATCAGGCCGGACGGCGCTTTGACGGAGGGTTTTGCCCTGGTGGTAAACTCGATGCCGCGTTCATTGGCGCAGGGGTTGCCTGGCGGCTCCCCCGCACACAGCGGGAGGAGATAGGCCTTGACCCTCGGAACGAGCCCGCCACCGACGATCGGCTTGCCCCAGATTTCCGAGCTCCGCTTCTGCTTCAGTGCGTCTTTGAGGGTCTGCTTGGGGGCGGCGATGCGATGGAACGGTCCGTAATGCGTCATGATCACTTCCGGTTGTGGGCTGATCATTGATACATGACGCGTTCGGATGTGCAACGCACGGGAGCCGTCTGACGTGCCCGTCCGCCAGACTGGAACCGGACACCTATCTAGTGACATGCAGGCCGGATTGTTTTACGTCGGCTGCACAGAAAAGCCGGCCGGCGCGGATTTCCGCGCGATCCGGACGACAATGACGTGAATGGAGGAAGGCGGATGCCCGCATATCGGTCGAAAACCAGCACCCATGGCCGCAACATGGCAGGCGCGCGCGGCCTGTGGCGCGCCACGGGCATGAAGGACGGCGATTTCGGCAAGCCGATCATCGCGGTCGTCAACTCCTTCACCCAGTTCGTTCCGGGCCACGTGCACCTGAAGGATCTCGGCCAGCTCGTCGCCCGCGAGATCGAGGCGGCCGGCGGTGTGGCCAAGGAGTTCAACACGATCGCTGTCGATGACGGTATCGCCATGGGGCATGACGGCATGCTCTATTCGCTGCCCTCGCGCGAGATCATCGCGGATAGCGTCGAGTATATGGTCAACGCCCACTGCGCCGACGCCATGGTCTGCATCTCCAACTGCGACAAGATCACGCCCGGCATGCTGAACGCGGCCATGCGGCTCAACATCCCGGCGATCTTCGTCTCCGGGGGGCCGATGGAGGCCGGCAAGGTGACGCTTCACGGCAAGACCGTCGCGCTCGACCTGGTCGACGCCATGGTGGCGGCCGCCGACGACAAGATGTCGGACGAGGACGTTGCAACGATCGAACGCTCGGCGTGCCCGACCTGCGGCTCCTGCTCGGGCATGTTCACCGCCAACTCGATGAACTGCCTGACAGAGGCGCTCGGCCTGTCGCTGCCGGGCAACGGCTCGACGCTCGCCACCCATTCCGACCGCAAGCGCCTCTTCGTCGAAGCCGGTCACCAGATCGTCGACATCACCCGGCGCTATTACGAGCAGGACGACGAGAGCGTGCTGCCGCGTTCGATCTGCTCGAAGGAAGCGTTCGCGAACGCCATGTCGCTCGATATCGCCATGGGCGGTTCGACCAACACCGTGCTGCACATTCTCGCCGCGGCCTATGAGGGCGGTATCGATTTCACCATGGACGACATCGACCAGCTGTCGCGCAAGGTGCCGTGCCTGTCCAAGGTCGCGCCCGCGAAGCAGGACGTGCACATGGAGGACGTCCACCGCGCCGGCGGTATCATGCGCATCCTGGGCGAACTCGACCGCGGCGGGCTGATCAAGCGCGACTGCCCGACGGTTCATGAAGCCACGCTGGGAGACGCGATCGACCGCTGGGACATCACGCGGACCAATTCCGAGACCGTGCGCGAGTTCTTCAAGGCGGCTCCGGGCGGGGTGCCGACGCAGACCGCGTTCTCGCAGTCATCACGCTGGGACGAACTCGACACCGACAGCGAGAACGGCGTCATCCGTTCTGTCGAGAAACCCTTTTCCAAGGATGGCGGTCTTGCGGTTCTCAAGGGCAACATCGCGCTCGACGGCTGCATCGTGAAAACGGCGGGCGTCGACGAGTCGATCCTGAAGTTCTCCGGTCCGGCTGTCGTCTACGAGAGTCAGGACGCAGCCGTGAAGGGCATTCTTTCCAACGAGGTGAAGGCGGGCGACGTCGTCGTTATCCGCTACGAGGGCCCCAAGGGCGGTCCCGGCATGCAGGAAATGCTCTATCCGACGAGCTATCTGAAATCGAAGGGGCTCGGAAAATCCTGCGCGCTCGTCACCGACGGCCGCTTTTCGGGCGGCACTTCGGGCTTGTCCATCGGTCATGCCTCGCCGGAAGCCGCCAATGGCGGCGCCATCGGTCTTGTCCGTCAGGGCGACATGATCGACATCGACATCCCGGGCCGCACCATCAATCTGCGCGTAACGCCGTCGGAGCTCGAGGCGCGTCGCGCGGCGCAGGACGCCAAAGGCTGGAAGCCGGAGGCGCCGCGCAAGCGCAACGTCACCACCGCGCTCAAGGCCTATGCGGCCTTCGCCGCCAGCGCCGACAAGGGCGCGGTGCGGATCCTGCCGGACTGAGCTTTCGGCCGTATTCAATTGTGAGAACCAGGGCCTGTCGGTGTCTCCCGGCGGGCCTTGTTTGTTTTCGATCGGTGCAGCGGACGCTTGTGCCTCTTTAAAGTCGATCATATGATCGATTTATGGAAGCGCAGAAACAGCCCTATATCCGCGGAGCCGGGCGACGTTCTCTCATAGCAGAGGCCGCGCGCGCGCTGATGGTCGAGAATGGCCTGGCCGCCCTGCGGACCCGCGAGGTCGCAGCGCGGGCCGGCATCACGGTTTCGACGCTTCATTTCCATGTCCCGACCAAATCGGACCTGATTGCGCTCGTGGCGGAGACCAGCCGCGATCAGTTTCTTGCCCTGCTGCCCGAGGCGCCGGACCGGAACCAGGCGGCCAGGCCGCAGCTCCGTGCCGAGGCAGGTGCCTATCATGACAGCCTGTGCGACCGGCCGGAACTCGCGGCCTGTTTTGAGCAGTTGCTCCAGCTCGGCGGCAGCGATCCGCGTGTGGCGGAGATGCTCGATGAATTCACGCGCGGCTGGCTGCGGCGCTACGAGCAGATCCTCGATTTCGGGCGGATGCGCGGGGAGTTCCGCGCCGATCTGGCGCCGCTGCCGGCCGCGCTGGCGCTGACCGGAGCCCTGACGGCATTCGCCAGCCGTGGTCCCGACGGTCTTTCGCTCTACTGGCCGGTCTATGACGAGATCGAGCGCGGCTTCCTTGCGCAGCCGGGCAAACACGGAGAACCTCGATGAAATTTTCGACGCTTGCGGAAAGGCAGATCCTCAAGGCCCAGGCCGAAGGACAGTTCGATCATCTCGAAGGGGCGGGCAAACCGCTGAGTGGCGAGGGTGACGGCAGTACCCAGGCCATCGGTTTCCGGATCATGGCCGAAGCGGGCGCATTGCCACGCGAGGTCGAGCTGCGCAAGGCCGTCGAGCAGGAGATGCAGCTCCTGGCAGCGACCACCGACCCCGAAGAGCGGAAGGCGCAGATGCGAAAACTCGCCGATCTCCAGCTTCGGCTCGGCATCGAGGAAGATGCCCGCCGCCGTTTCTATCGCGGCTGAACACGCCGAGCGGCCGGAGCGGTCCGGAGTTTCGGTCTTTCGGAAGATGAGATGTCATGCCTCGCGCCCGAGCGAGGCCATCCGGATTGGCGCTGATGCCCCGAATCTGCCACGAAAGCGGGACTAAACCTTTCAGCGCCGGTTCCCGGTGCCCATATTGCCGCAAGTCCTGCCGTCACATTGCGAGGTTCCCCATGCTCAAGCGAAACGTTTTCCGTCCCGTCGCCATTGTCCTGGCCGTCGCACTTGTTGCGGGGGGGATAGGCGAGGGGGTCGGCGGGCCTTCGCGCGCCATGGCCCAGGATGCCGAGAAGAGCCTGACCGACACGCTCGGCGATCTTTTCCGCGACGCGCTGCGCGGTCCGACGGAGGAGGCGGCGCCGGAAAAGCCGGCGCAGCAGGCCGATGCCCCCCGACCGGTGCCGGCTCCGCCCGTCGACGCCCAGCCGCGCCAGGTGCCGGGCTCGCGCACCGACATGATGATGAGCTTCTCGCCGCTGGTGAAGCAGACCGCGCCGGCGGTGGTCAACGTCTATGCAGACCGCACGGTGGTTCGCCGCAGTCCCTTCGAGGGCGATCCGTTCTTCGAGCAGTTCTTCGGTCGCTCGCTGCCCAACCGGACGCAGAAACAGTCCTCGCTCGGGTCCGGCGTGATCGTCGAGAAATCCGGTATCGTGGTCACCAACAACCATGTTATCTCGGGCGCCGACGACATTCGCGTGGCGCTGTCCGACGGCCGTGAGTTCGAGAGCAAGGTGCTGCTCAAGGACGAACGTTTCGACCTTGCGGTTTTGAAGATCGGATCGAAGGGCGATTTCCCGACCGTCGGCTTCGGCGATTCCGACGCGCTCGAGGTGGGCGACATCGTTCTCGCCATCGGCAATCCCTTCGGTGTCGGCCAGACGGTGACGAGCGGCATCGTCTCGGCGCTGGCGCGCAACCGTATCGGCGTTTCGGATTTCGGTTTCTTCATCCAGACGGACGCGGCCATCAATCCCGGCAACTCGGGCGGCGCGCTCATCGACATGAACGGCGATCTCATCGGCATCAACACCGCGATCTTTTCCCGCTCGGGCGGCTCCAACGGCATCGGTTTTGCCATTCCGGCCAATCTGGTGCGCGCCTTCGCGCTGACGGCCGAAGCCGGTGGTGACCGTTTCGATCCGCCCTATATCGGCGCCACCTTCCAGGAAGTGACGCCGGACATCGCCGAGGCGCTCGGGATGCGCAAGGCCACCGGCGCCCTCGTGGTGTCCGTCGACCAGGACGGTCCGGCCTACGCAGCGGGCCTGAAGTCCGGGGACATCATCACCGCCTTCAACGGTCAATCGGTCGAACACCCGGATGCTCTCGGCTACCGGCTCGCAACCGCCACGGTGGGTGACACGGTCGACCTGTCCGTGACCACCAATGGCGGCGAGGAAACCGTGTCGGTCGAGCTGATCAAGACGCCCGAGGACAAGATCGTACGCCCGGTGGCGATCACCGGCGACAGTCCCTTCGCGGGCGCATCGGTGCAGCCGCTGACGCCGGCGGATGCCTCCCAGCTGAAGCTGCCGTCGGATTTGCGGGGGCTGGTGATCACCGCGGTGGCCCAGCGGTCCCCCGCCGCACAGTACGGGTTCCGTCCGGGCGACGTCGTCACCGCGGTCAACGGCAACGACACCACGACGCCGGATGAGCTGCAGGCCGCGGTGGACGAGGGCGGTTTCACCATTCGCTTCGATCTCATCCGCGACGGCCGGCGCATCCGGCAGATGCTGAACCGCTGATGGCCGACCTGTTCGAAGACACGTCTGCCGCAGACAAGGTCGCGCGTCCGCTGGCAGACCGGTTGCGTCCGAAGACGCTGGCCGAAGTCAGCGGCCAGGCGCACCTGACCGGCGAGGACGGGGTGCTGACGCGCATGATCGCTTCGGGCAGCCTGGGTTCGATGATCTTCTGGGGGCCGCCCGGAACCGGCAAGACGACGGTCGCGCGGCTTCTCGCCGGGGCGACCGATCTGGCCTTCGAGCAGATCTCGGCGATCTTTTCTGGCGTAGCCGATCTGAAGAAGGTCTTCGAAGCCGCGCGCGCCCGGCGCATGGGCGGGCGGCAGACGCTGCTCTTCGTCGACGAGATCCACCGCTTCAACCGCGCGCAGCAGGACAGTTTCCTGCCCGTCATGGAAGACGGCACCATCGTCCTCGTCGGCGCCACCACGGAAAACCCGTCCTTCGAACTCAACGCCGCACTTCTGTCGCGCGCCCGTGTGCTGACCTTCAAGTCCCACGACGCCGAAAGCCTGAACCACCTCCTTGATCGTGCCGAGGAGGAGCAGGGCAGGCCGCTGCCGCTCGACGAGGCGGCGCGCGAAACACTCGTCCGGATGGCCGACGGTGACGGCCGTTCGGCGCTGACGCTCGCGGAGGAAGTCTGGCGCGCGGCACGCGACGGCGAGACCTTCGATACTGAGGCGTTGATCCGGGTCGTCCAGCGCCGGGCGCCGGTCTACGACAAGGGCCAGGACGGCCACTACAACCTCATCTCGGCGCTGCACAAGTCGGTACGCGGGTCCGACCCGGATGCGGCGCTCTATTATCTGTGCCGCATGTTCGATGCGGGCGAGGATCCGCTGTTCATCGGCCGACGGCTGGTGCGCATGGCCTCGGAAGACATCGGGCTCGCCGATCCGCAGGCGCTGGTCATCGCCAATGCCGCCAAGGATGCCTACGACTATCTCGGCTCGCCCGAGGGCGAACTGGCGCTCGCCCAGGCTTGCGTCTATCTCGCCTCGGCGCCGAAGTCGAACGCGGTCTACACAGCCTTCAAGCAGGCCATGCGGGTGGCGAAGGAAAACGGCTCGCTGCTGCCGCCGAAGCACATCCTCAACGCGCCCACCAAGCTCATGAAGGGGGAAGGCTACGGCGACGGCTATCTCTACGACCACGACCAGCCCGACGCTTTTTCCGGCCAGGACTATTTCCCCGAAGCGCTCGGCCGCCAGAACTTCTACGATCCCCCCGAACGCGGTTTCGAACGCGACATTCGCAAGCGGCTGGACTTCTGGGCGCGGCTCAGGAAGGAGCGGGTGCTGTAGGTTCGGGGATGGCCCACCGCTTCTGTCATTCTCCGGGATTGAGTGTGCCTGTGTTGTGATCCTGGCCGAGTGGATCGTCGGCGGTCTGTGTCTCGAAGTGGTCGTCCCGCGGTGGCGCGTAGGAGGGCAGGGTGTCGCGAATTTCGTCGAGCGTACTGTCGCGCTTGGCAAAGAGGCTTGCGCAGGCGAGCCACACCACCGAACCCGCCAGAACCGCCGCCATGCAGGCAACCAGTGTCCAGAAAGTCGTGCTCCGGGTGGCGGAGGCACCGATCCGAGGAGTGGACATGGCGGACGATGCGTCCGTCACAAATGTGTAGAGCGCCAGGCCGATGCTGCAAATGAACCAGAACAAGAACAATCCGACCAGATTTTTTTTGTGCCAATACTTGCGCCCGGTTCCGGCGCGTGCCGCCTCTGCTTCCTTGGTCATGACAGACGTCCCTTTAGAGCAGATGCAAAGGCAAAACATATAATCTATTGTTTTGGCGGCACGAATACGTGTTTTCCCGGATGCAGCCGCTTTAATCACCGGTTTTTTTGAGCTAGAGGGGCCGTATGAACGCTTATTTTCTTGTTTTCGCCGGTGGAGGTCTTGGTGCGTTGTGCCGATTTGCCGCCACCTCGATTATCGGCCACTCTTTGGGAACAAAGTTTCCGTGGGGCACGATGGTCGTCAACATTGCGGGTTCGCTCGCCATGGGACTGGTGATCGCATGGCTTGCCAGGCGCTCGGCGGGGGATGGCGATCTCAGGCTGCTGATCGCCACCGGGTTCCTCGGCGGCTTCACGACTTTCTCCGCGTTCTCGCTCGATGCGGTCTCTCTGTACGAACGGGGTGCAATCTCCGCCGCGGCAGGCTATATCGCCGCCAGTGTAGCCGTTTCGATCCTTGCGCTCTTCGCGGGGCTCTTCGTCGGGCGGCAGTTCTGATCGGAGAAGCAAGTGGCAGGCGTTGAATTGAGGGAAGTGGACGGCGACGAGGCCGGGATGCGTCTCGACCGCTGGTTCAAGTCGCACTTTCCGGGGCTCGGCTTCGGCGCCCTGCAGAAACTCCTGCGCACCGGGCAGATCCGCGTCGACGGATCGCGGGCGAAATCCGACACCCGGCTGCAGCCGGGCCAGCAGGTCCGCATTCCGCCGCTGGGCGTGGACGAGAAGGCCGCAGGGCCGCTCACAGCCAATACGATCCGCAACCGCGAGGACGGCGACGTCCTGCAGGCCATGGTGCTGCACGAGGATGATCGGGTGATCGTCTTCAACAAGCCCGCGGGTCTCGCAGTGCAGGGCGGCTCGGGCATCACCCGCTCGGTCGATTCCATGCTCGAGGCATGGCGCAACAAGAAGGGCGAGAAACCCCGGCTCGTTCACCGGCTCGACCGGGACACCGCCGGCGTTCTCGTCGTCGCCCGTACCCGCGGCGCCGCGCAGCATCTGACGGCGGCTTTCCGCGAGCGTGAGACGAAGAAGACCTACTGGTCTTTGGTCAAGGGTATTCCCCGCAAGCACGAGGGGCGAATCTCCACCTGGCTCGTCAAGGAAGCCACGCCCGACGGCGACCGCATGCGGGTGGCCCAGCACGGTGAAACCGGCGCGGATCACGCGGTGTCGCATTACAGGCTGATCGAGACTGCCGGCCAGCGGCTCAGCTGGCTGGAGATGGAGCCATACACCGGTCGGACCCACCAGTTGCGTGTCCATGCGCAGCACATGGGCACGCCGATCATCGGCGATCCGAAATATTTCGAGGATGATCCCAACTGGGAATTCCCGGGCGGGGTGCAGAAGCGGCTGCACCTGCTGGCTCGTCGCATCATCGTGCCGCATCCGAAGGGCGGGACGCTCGACGTCACCGCACCTCTGCCGCCGCACATGGTCCAGAGCTGGAACCTGATCGGGTTCGACGAAGCCGCCGGAAACGACGAATGAAACTTGTCCTCTTCGACTGCGACGGCACGCTCGTCGACAGCCAGTCCATCATTCACGCCAACATGGCGCTCGCCTTCAAGGATTTCGGTCATCCCGATCCCGGACCGGCGACGGTGCGCTCGATCATCGGCCTCTCGCTCGATCGTGCGGTGGCACGGCTCCTGAACCGTGACGTCGATGCCGAGGTGACGGCGATCGCGGCGCGCTACAAGGACCACTTCTTTGCCTACCGGACGGGCGGCGGGGCGATGGAGCCGATGTATGACGGCATGGCCGATCTGGTGCGCACATTGGCTGCGATGCCCGACGTGCTTCTCGGTGTCGTCACCGGCAAGTCTCGGCGCGGGCTGGGTGCGATTCTCAGCCATTACAGTCTCAATCCGCTGTTCATCGCCGTGCGCACGGCCGATGACTGCCCGTCGAAGCCCAATCCGGCCATGGTGCTCGAATGCTGCGCCGAAACCGGGATCGATCCCGCTGATGCGATCGTCGTCGGCGATGCGGTCTTCGACATGGAAATGGCCCGCAATGCCGGTGCGACGGCGCTGGGGGTTTCCTGGGGCTATGCGCCCGTCGAGCATTTAATTCGCGCCGGCGCACACCATATTGCCCATGATGCCGCACAACTCGGCGGCCTGCTCGGACTTCAGGGAGAGCGCGATGCGCGACTTGCTCAGTGACCTCGAAAACGGAACGCCGCAGGAGAAGGATCCGATCCGGCGTGCCCAGTCGGCGTTCAAGCGCGACATGGCACGGCGGTTCTACAAGGAGGTGACGGTCGAGGCCGTCGCCGACGGCTTCCTGATCAAGCTCGACGGTCGCGAACTCAAGACGCCGTCGCGCGGACTGTTCCATCTGCCGTCACAGGAACTCGCCGATGCGGTGGCGCGCGAATGGGACGCGCAGGAGACCCATATCGATCCCGGCAGCATGCCGCTCACGCGCATCCTCAACACCGCGCTCGACGGTGTGGTCCACGTCAAGGACGACGTCCGCCAGGAAATCCTCGCCTACGGCGATACGGATCTGTTGTGCTACCGAGCTTCTTCTCCCGAGGGCCTCGTGGCGGCGCAGAACGAGAAATGGACGCCCTTCCTTACCTGGATGGAAGAGACCCACGGCGCACGCTTCGCGCTGGCCGAGGGTGTGATGCATGTCGAGCAACCCGAAGAGACCAAGTCGATCCTGGCCGGGCTGCTTGCCGCACGCGAATCCGCGATCGGTCTTGCGGCGCTGCATGTGGCGACCAGCCTGACCGGCTCGCTGATCATGGCGCTCGCGCTCCTCGAAGGTGCAACCGAGCCCGACGAGGTCTGGGCGGCAGCCCATGTCGACGAGGACTGGAACATCTCGCAGTGGGGCGAGGATGCGGAAGCTGCCCGCCGTCGCGCGGTCCGCAAGCAGGAGTTCGATGTCGCCTGTCTGGCGCTCAGGACGTCATCTATCTGACGAGTTTGCCAAGATTGGCGCATCGGATTAACCGGGCGCTAACCATAAAAGGCGAAATTTCCGGCAGCCCTATCGCCGCCGGAGTCGCCGCTCGTGACCAATGCCCTGCAGCATCCCCGCTTGCCCCTGCTGGGGATGATCATCCTCGTTTGCGGCGCTCTTCTCGCCTCCTGCGCATCGCCGCCCAAGCCAATGACGCGGTCGGTCATCGTCACGGTCGTTTCCGTCGACGTCAGTTCGGATTATGGCGTCGATCCATCCTTCAACGTGCCGCTCTATACCTCGCTGGCGAATTCGGTGGGGCGCGGAACGAGGGATATCGGCCAAGACGCGAACCTGCGGATATTCGTCCGTTCTCTCACGCGCGGTTTTGCCGGCCTCGGCGGGATAACCGCCTCCTATGACGTTGTCGTCACCTCGGCTAACGACGGCAGGATCATCTATTCCGGGCTGGCCCGCCAGAACGGGCCCGACACCGCCGCCGTCATCGCCGGGATGACTGCCGATGTGCGCCGGCTGCTCGGTCTCGAGGGCACGGTGCCGGTTGCGGTGAATGCGCCCCGCAAGCCGGTCAGCCGGCCGGTGACGCGGCCGGTGTTCGAAGTCGACCCGACTCCGCCGCCGCTGAGCGCCGATCCGCTTCTCAACGGCACGGTCACTCCGTCATACGACGCCACGGACGAACAGGCGGAGGATCCGGTCATCGACACCTCCAGGCCGCTCCTGACGCCCGAGACGGCCGAGCCCGCACCCAAAAGCCTCGCACGGGACGCCATGGCCGCGGAAGACAAGGACGGCGACATCATCAGCGGCGACGAGCCCTGCGTAGTCACGGTCGCCAACGACTGCACCGTCGTAGACGCCGCGCAGTAGGCTCGAACAGCGTCCGAAAAAAGCCCGGTCGGGACCGGGCTTTTTGCTTTCGGGTCAGGCCTCCTTCAGACGGTCGGCGTGCCAGTCGAGATGATCGTCCATGAAGGTCGAAATGAAGTAGTAGGAGTGGTCGTAGCCCTCCTGCATCCGCAACGTCAGCGGAATGCCGGCCGTCTTGCACGCCTCTTCGAAAAGCCAGGGGCGCAGGCCGTCGTTCAGGAAGTTGTCGCCTGTTCCCTGATCGATGAGGAATTCGGCAAAGCGGGCGCCGTCCTCGATCATTGCCACGGCATCGTGGGCGCGCCACGCCGCTTGATCGTCGCCGAGGTAACGGGCAAAGGCGCCCTTCGACCAGTCGGCGGTGGACGGTTCGACGATCGGGGCGAAGGCCGAGCAGCTCTTGAAACGGTCGGGGTTCGAGAGCGCGAAAGTCAGCGCGCCGTGGCCGCCCATCGAATGTCCGAAAACGCTCTGCCGCGACATGTCCGCGGGGAAGTGTTCGGCAATGAGCGCCGGCAGTTCCTCGAGGATATGCGTCTTCATCCGGTAGTTGGTGCTCCACGGCTCCTCGGTAGCGTCGAGATAGAACCCGGCGCCCTTGCCGAACTGCCAGTTGGTCGCGTCGTCCGGCACTTGATCGCCGCGCGGGCTGGTGTCCGGACAGACGATGATCAGCCCGAGCTCGGCGGCGCGCTTTCGGTACTCGCCCTTGTCCATGACGTTCTGGTGGGTGCAGGTCAGGCCCGAGAGATACCACAGCACGGGGCAGGGCGCTTCCACGGCCTGGGGCGGCACGAAGACCGCAAAGGTCATGTCGCAGCTACAGGCGTCGGACCAGGCCGTATAGACGCCCTGCATGCCGCCATGGGCCTTTGCGGTGGATACGACCTTCAGTGTGTCGTCAGCCATGCTCAGTAGACCACCACGCCGCGGATGCTCTTGCCGGCATGCATCAGGTCGAAGCCCTCGTTGATCTTGTCGAGCGGCATGGTGTGGGTGATCATTGGATCGATCTGGATTAGCCCTTGCATGTACCAGTCGACGATCTTCGGCACGTCCGTGCGGCCACGGGCGCCGCCGAAGGCCGAGCCGCGCCAGGATCGGCCGGTGACCAGCTGGAACGGACGGGTGGAGATTTCCTGGCCTGCGCCGGCGACGCCGATGATGATCGATTCACCCCAGCCCTTGTGGGCGCATTCGAGCGCCTGGCGCATGACCTTGGTATTGCCGATGCACTCGAAGGAATAGTCCGCGCCGCCCTTCGTCAGGTCGACGAGATAGGGGACCAGATCGCCCTCGACTTCGCTGGGATTGACGAAATGGGTCATGCCGAAGCGCTCGCCCCATTCCTTCTTTTCGTTGTTGAGGTCGACGCCGACGATCATTTCCGCGCCGATCAGCTTCAGGCCCTGGATGACGTTGAGGCCGATGCCGCCGAGGCCGAAGACCACCGCCCGGCAGCCAGGTTCGGCCTTGGCGGTGTGGATCACCGCGCCGATGCCGGTGGTCACGCCGCAGCCGATGTAGCAGACCTTGTCGAAGGGGGCATCGGGATGGATCTTGGCGACCGCGATCTCGGGCAGCACCGTGTAATTGGCGAAGGTCGAGGTGCCCATGTAGTGGTAGATCGGCTTGCCACCGATGGAGAAACGCGAGGAGCCGTCCGGCATCACGCCTTGGCCCTGGGTCGAGCGGATCGACTGGCACAGGTTGGTCTTCGGATTGAGGCAGTATTCGCATTCGCGGCATTCCGGCGTGTAGAGCGGAATGACGTGATCGCCCTTCTTCACCGATGTGACGCCGGGTCCGACATCGACGACGACGCCTGCGCCTTCATGGCCGAGAATGGCGGGGAAGATGCCTTCCGGATCGGCGCCCGACAGCGTGAACTCGTCGGTATGGCAGATGCCGGTCGCCTTGATTTCCACCAGCACCTCGCCGGCGCGCGGGCCCTCGAGCTGAACGGTTTCGATCTCAAGCGGTTTACCGGCCTCGTAGGCTACGGCGGCGCGTACATCCATCGGTATCATCCTCCAGGACTGTGTTCTTGTTTTGGATTCGCGGCGACATTGTCACGCGCCGGGATATGGCTCAAGCGCCCTTTCGGCGGAAAAAGCGAGCCGATCAGCTGCTGGTTGCGCGAGCCAGTGTGTCGATCCGTTCGCGCAGGGAGGCCATGCCCTCGGTAATCTCCGCGTTCAATGCCTGGAGGCGATCGAGTTCGTTGACGAGTTCCGATAGACCGGCGGTTACGACGGACTGGTCGGGGCCGTCACCGGCGCCGGAGAGAAGCCATGTCGGGCTGACGGCGAGGACGCCCGCGAGCATCGTCAACTTGTTGGCGCGTGGCTCGGAGCGGTCGTTTTCCCACTCAGTGAAGGTCTCGAGAGTCACGCCGAGACGGGCCGCCGCATCCTCGATCGTCATGCCGGACATGTCGCGCGCCTTGAAAATCCGGCCTCCGAGCGTGTCTTCATCGAGAGCGGTCATGTCCATCGGGGTGTTCATAAGCGGAACCTTTTTGAGCTTTGTACGTTTAGAGCGCGATGAAGACCGGCAGTCCGGTCGTGTCGGTCACAGCTGATTTCCCTGCAACATATAGCGGGAGGGCCTGTGGATTGACACCCCCGGGCGGCCGCAGCGTCGGGCGAAGCTATCCGGTCGGTCCGGAGCGCGTGCGTTGCGGCACTGTAACTCGTGACGAAGCGGAGCCACGCCTATGTGCGAATTGCGTCTGGCCTATCCGGCCTCCATCCTTCTCGACAAGTCCGAGATGACCCGCGACGACCTGGATTTCGTGCAAGATCGAATCTTGGGTGGTCCTCCCGGCGAGCGGGACGAGATCGCCATTCTTCTCGCGCTCGAACATTCACGCTCACGCAAATGTGCGGAATGGGGTCCGTTCTTTTCGGATCAGATGGTTCGGCATGTGATCGCCAAGGTCGCCGAAGTCGGCGGCAAGCCGGGCGCGGTCGAGGACTGGATTCGCCATACGTTCTGTCGTGGCGGCGTGATAGCCAGCCGCAACGAGTTCCGTGTGGTCGTGGCGGTCACCGAAATCCTGCGCGACAATTGTCCGGAGCTTGTCTTCTTCGCGCTGGAGCAGATCCACATCGCGATTGCGGAAGGCGAGGGGCCGCTCGCGTCGCGTCAGTCATCCACCCGGGTGAGTGTCAGTCCGGAAACGCTTATCTTCGTCAACCGGATACTTGCCGCGCTCGGCAGCCGGGCGGCCCTGACGACCGATGAAGTGGAAGCATTGTTCCATCCCGCCCGCCGGTCATCCGTCGGTGCTCATCGCACCGCTTTCGACGCCATTGTCGCGGATCTGGTGTCCGACCGGCGCGCTGCCGCCTGAGAATCAGCTTCCATTGCGATTGGCGCCGTTGCGAACGGCACCGAAAATCTCCTGGAAGACGGTGCGCAGGCGCATGTCGACATCGGCCATCGCCACCGGCAGACCGAGATCGACGAGGCTGGTCACGCCGTGCCCGGTGATGCCGCAGGGCACGATGCCGGAAAAATGCTCGAGGTCGGGATCCACGTTGATCGCGATGCCGTGATAGCTCACCCATTTGCGCAGGCGCACGCCGATGGCGGCGATCTTGTCCTCGACGATCGCGCCGTCCGGCCCGCGCGGTCGTCCTGGCCGCTGCACCCAGACGCCAACCCTGTCCTCGCGACGTTCGCCACGGACGTTCATCTCTGCGAGCGTGCCGATTGCCAGCGCTTCGAGTGCGGCCACCAGCATGCGCACATCGCGGGTGCGACGCCTGAGGTCGAGCATGACATAGACCACGCGCTGGCCCGGCCCGTGATAGGTGTATTCGCCGCCGCGCCCGGTCTTGTAGACCGGGAAGCGCTCCGGAGAGAGCAGATCCTGGGCGTCGGCGCTGGTGCCGGCGGTGTAGAGCGGCGGGTGTTCGACGAGCCAGACCAGTTCGTCGGCTTCGCCGTTGGCGATCCGTTCGACGCGATCTTCCATAAAGGCGACCGCGACGTCGTAGTCGGTCAGTCCGTCGCTGACCTTCCATTCGACGGGAAGCGAACCGTCCTGAGCAAGAAAGGTGGTGGGGAGTTCGGCGCGTTCCAGCATGAGGGTGATCTACGCCGATCAAATTGCGAAGGCAATCGGGCGTGATCTGCCAAGTGAGAAGCGCATCGATGAAAAGGCAGGACCGGAAAGCAAAAAAGCGCCTTGCGGCGCTCTTTAAGCTCTCTCAGGGAGAGAATGGTGCGGTCGAGAAGACTCGAACTTCCACGGGTTGCCCCACAGCGACCTCAACGCTGCGCGTCTACCAATTCCGCCACGACCGCACGTGGTAGAAGCCGGAACCGGTCCGGCGGGGCTGCATGTAGCAAAAGGATTCAGAGCTAGCAAGCGCAATCGCGACAATTTTGCGAAGCATTTCCAAAGCGGTGTGCCGGGGGATTGCCCGCCGGTGCAATGTGGTGCGCGCGCCCTTGTTTTCCGGGCGCATCGGCTGTTTGTTACGGCGCGCGAATAATGTGTGCATGGTGGAGGGAAACGATGGAGCGTGCGATCTATCCGAGCCTGAAGGGGCGGGTCGTCTACATCACAGGCGGGGCGTCGGGAATCGGTGCGGAGATGGTGCGCGCCTTCGCCGCGCAGGGCGCAAAGGTCGGATTTCTCGATTTCGACGAAAAGGCCGGCGAGGCGCTCGAAGCGGACACGGAGGGTGACGTCACCTTCGGCTTCTGCGACCTGCGCAGCATCGAGGCACTGCAGGCGGCGTTCTCCCATTTTGCCGATACGATCGGTCCGGCCACGGTGCTCGTCAACAATGCCGCGCGCGACGACCGCCACGACTGGCGGAAGGTCACGCCCGACTACTGGGACGAGCGGATGAACACCAATCTCCGTCACATGTTCTTCGCCATCCAGGCGGTGGCGCCGGGTATGATCAAGGCCGGTGGCGGCTCGATCATCAACATGGGGTCGAGCTCCTGGTGGGAGGCCAATGGCCAGATGCCGGCCTATACGACGGCCAAGGCTGCCGTTCACGGGCTGACCCGGACGATGGCACGCGATCTGGGCGAACATCGCATCCGGGTCAATGCGGTGGTGCCGGGCTGGATCATGACGGAGCGGCAGAAGGAACTCTGGGTCACCGAGGGCGGGCTGAAGGCGCGGCGGCAGCGCCAGTGCCTGCCGGACCTGATCGAGCCGGTCTACGTGGCCAACATGGTGCTGTTCCTCGCATCAGACGATTCAGCCATGTGCACGGCGTCCAACTTCATGGTCGAAGGTGGGTCTGTCTAAAGATATCAATGGATTCGCGGATTCCGCTGCGAAGATGATTCCGGTCGCTGATACAGTGATTCAACGTCCTGAGGCGATGTTCAGGCCTCGATGCGCCTCATCCAGAACTGCATCGGCTTGGCGGTTTCGTCGGTCTCGCCGATATCCGTCCAGGAAAAGGTTGTGACCAGCCCTTCGACCGGCGCATAGCCTCGCTTGCGCCAGAAGCCGTCGAGTGGAATGTACTCGGCAGGCCGGGCAGGGTGGTCTCCGGGACGAACGACGGCGCAAAAGGTGCAGATGCCCTTGCCGGCTTTGCGCGCGGCCGCCTCGCGATGATCGAAGAAGGCATGGCCGATTCCGCGGCCGCGATAGCTCGGCAGGAGAACCGATTCGCCGAAATAGAAGAGATCGGCCGGGTTGTATCCCGCCGCTTCGAAAGGATTGCGAAACTCGGGTTTCTGGCTCTCCATCGGCGCGGCGGTCGCGGCGCCGACGATACGGTCGCCATCGAAGGCCGCCACCAGCACTGCGCCGGCACTCGCAGCGAACTCGGTCAGGTAGCCGCGCTCGTAATCGAGGCTGCCGTCGTAGAGATAGGGCCAGGCGCGGAAGACCTCGATCCTCAGCCACGCCAGATCGTCGAGCGCGGCATCGAGTGCCGCGCCCGTCAGCGGGCGGACCGAAACACTGCCGGCCGGTTGGCTCATTGCGCCTTTTCGACCTGGGAGATCCAGTCCTTGAGATTGTAGTAGGTCGTTACTCGGCTGATCTTGCCGTCGTCGATCTCGAAGAAGGTGCCTGCGGGCAGGCTGTAGGTCTGGCCGTTGGCGGGCGGCAGGCCTTCGTCCGTGGCGATATAGGTGCCGTGGACGGTGTATTCGGCGGCCACGCGGTTTCCGTCGGCCGACGGCATGATCACCATGTCCGTCAGCTCCTCGCGATAGCAGCGGGCCATGTGGATGCAGAACTCCTTGAACTGACCAATGCCGATGCGGCGTTCGCCCTGGTTGACGTCATGGGCGACATCCTCGTCGAGGCAGGCGAGCATGCCCTCGATGGAATGGTCGTTGAAGGCGGTGAAGTAGCGCTCTACGAGGGCGCGGGAATCGTCCTGGGACATGGTGGCTCCGGATTGCGAGGTTCGTAACAGCACTATCCGAATGCCGGGCGACCGATCAAGTTCCGGCGTTCGTCGAGCAGGCTGCGCGAACACAAGGTTTTTCCCGGAAAACCTTGTCATTCAATTGCATTCGCCCATCCTTTGTGACCAATTGCGCATGAATTCGCCCCGGCTCGATGCCGGCTCGCAAGCCTCTGAAAACGAAAGCGCCGGAATGTCCGAAGAAGACACACGCGAACGCGACGCGGAGACCGAGGCAGCGGCCGCGGAGGCTGCCAGCCGTAGCGACATCTATGGCGAGGACGGGTCGGTGCGCCATGATTTCCTCGCCTCGCTGGGCGCGGCGATCGCCGACCGCGACACGCTTTGGCTGCGCGAGCATGTGGTCAAGCTGCACGAATCCGAGCTTGGCGACGTTCTGGAATCCATCAATACGCCGCAGCGCCAGGCGCTGGTCCGTCTTCTGGGCGACGAGTTCGATTTCGCCGCTCTGACCGAGGTCGACGAGGCCATCCGTCTCGAGATCGTCGACGGGCTTCCCAACGAACAGATCGCCGTTGCGCTGGGCGAACTCGATTCCGACGACGCGGTTTACATTCTCGAGGACCTCGACGAGGAGGACCAGCAGGAAATTCTCGCGCGCCTGCCGTTCACCGAACGGGTGCGGCTGCGCCGGGCGCTCGATTATCCCGAGGACACCGCCGGTCGGCGCATGCAGACGGAATTCGTCGCGGTGCCGCCGTTCTGGACTGTCGGCCAGACCATCGACTACATGCGTGACGACGAGGACCTGCCCGGTTCCTTCAGCCAGATATTCGTCATCGACCCGACCTTCAAGCTGGTCGGCTCCGTCAATCTCGATCGCATCCTGCGCGCCAAGCGGCAGGTCAAGATCGAGGAGATCATGGACGAGCCGCGCAGCCCGATCACGGCCGAGATGGACCAGGAAGAGGCGGCGCAGATCTTCGAGCAGTACGACCTACTCTCCGCCGCCGTGGTCGACGAGAACAACCGCCTCGTGGGCGTCCTGACCATCGACGACGTCGTCGACGTCATCCACGAGGAAGCCGACGAGGACATCAAGCGTCTGGCCGGCGTGGGTGACGAGGAACTGTCGGACAGCGTGATTTCCACCGTGCGGTCGCGCGTGGTCTGGCTGATCGTCAATCTCTGCACGGCGCTGTTGTCCTCCACGGTCATCAGCCTGTTCGATGCGACGATCGCCGAGATGGTGGCGCTCGCCGTCCTGATGCCGATTGTCGCCTCGATGGGCGGCAATGCGGGTACCCAGACGATGACGGTGACGGTGCGGGCGCTCGCGACCCGCGACCTCGACATCTACAATGCCGGTCGCATCATTCGCCGCGAGGCGACGGTCGGGCTGATCAACGGAGTGCTGTTCTCGGTGCTGATAGGAACCGTGGCGGCGATCTGGTTCGGCAATCCCGGTCTCGGCGGGGTGATCGCTGCCGCGATGGTCGTCAACATGATGGCCGCGGCACTCGCCGGCATCCTGCTGCCGCTGCTCCTCGACAAGTTCGGTGCCGACCCGGCGATCGCCTCGGCCGTGTTCGTGACCATGGTCACGGACGTGATCGGCTTCTTCGCCTTCCTGGGGCTCGCCAGCATCTGGCTGGTCTGAAGGTCGCAATTCAATCGGAAACCGGGGGAGGGTGCGGCGGCAGTCCCCGTCCCTGACTGGTCAGGCCGGGCGAATTGACTTATACGTCAAAGTCAATCCCGCCCCCGAGGGGCCAACCGGACCGGCATGCAGTGAACCGCTACTATACCATTACCGAGCTGACGCGTGAATTCGGCATCTCCACGCGCACCCTCCGCTTCTACGAGGACGAGGGGCTGATCCAGCCGGAGCGCCGCGGACGGACGCGTCTTTATCGTACCGCCGACAGGCATCTGATCCAGGAGATTTTGCGTGGCCGCCGCGTCGGTCTTTCCGTCGCCGAGATTCGCGAGATCATCCAGGTCTACAAGGATCCGCCCGGCGAGGCCGGACAGCTCCGACTTCTCATGCGGAAGGTCGAGGAAAAGCGCGAGGAATTGCGCCAGAAGCGCAAGGACATCGACGATACGCTCGTCGAACTCGACAATATCGAGGATTCCTGCCTGGCGCGGCTCGCCGAAATCGGCGTCAGGACCTGAGCGTCAGATCCAGCGCCGTACGGCGCGGCAATAGGCTTCGTACTTGTAGCCGAAATTGGCGATGAGGTGGTTCTCCTCGCGACGCACGGCGAGGAAGTGCGTGAGCACGGCGTCCGCGATCGCCAGCGGCACGAACCACATGTTGCCGAGGACCAGGCCAAGCCCGAGAAGCAGCATCACGTTGGAAACGTAGATCGGGTTTCGCGAATAGCCGAAGGGTCCGCTGACCACGAGGTGGCTCGTCGACCGGTTGGGCCAGATCGTCGTGCGCGCCTTGCGAAGCGCCAGCATCGCCCAGACGTCGATGGACAGACCGGCTGCCAGCAGCGCGAAGCCGAGAACCGACGCCATCGGAAATTCGAGCGGGAAGGGCGCGTTGTGGTCGAGAACCATTCCGGCCGTGATTGCCAGGGCGAGGATGGCCGGCGGCCACGGGAAAATGCTGGGCCGCTTCCTGTAGAGGTTCATGGACGTTCCCACCCTGTAGGACGGCCGCTCGGCGCTCTGTCCCGAGGGGCGTCGTCCGTCGTCAATTCGCAAGTCCACCATTGTTCTCGTTCCCGGTCAGCGCATCGGCGGTGCATTGACGTGCCATCTCCATGATCTCAGGATCGCCTGCCGGATCGATCCTGCCGGTCTGGACCGCGTCGAGCTTGCCGGTCTGGGCCAGCCGGTCTGCGGTACAGCTGCAGAAGAGGTCGCACATCGTCGCCTCCTGATTAGCAAGGCAACCTTGCCGGCAACTGGACAGATACGCCTCCGTCCGGTCCGGCGGCATGATCTGGCTCAAACACCAGACCAATGCGATCAGCACCGGTTGGTGGACGAGGTAGAAGGCAAGACTGTGGCGGCCGATGAAATCGAGCGGCCGAAGGACGGTTTTCCACTGCGGCATTTCGCCCGGGCGCCACCGGGCCATCCATTCGATGGTGCCGGAAGCGCGGGCGAAGCGGGCGGCGGCGATGCCGAAGAGGACGGGGCCGAACCAGGGGAAGAAGGGCACGAAATCGAGCGCCCGCGGATAGCGCTCCGACAGACCGGTCCAGATCAGCCAGGGCGAATCGAAAAGAGGCGAGAAGTAGTAGACCGGCAGTGCGACGGCCACGATGCCCGCCAGCAGCGTCACCAGCGGCGGCAGCCTGAGGAACAGAAGTCCCACCACGCTCGACACCGCGATAGAATGGAGGATGCCGTAGAAGATGAAGGCATCCGGGAAGGCGAAATAGGTGCCGATCGAGACCAGGGCGGCCGCGCCGACGACGGTCGCCAGCCGGCGCAGGAATTTCTCGGTCCGCAGAACCGGCCAGTGGGCGAGCACCAGGCTGAAGCCGACGAGGAACAGAAAGGTGGAGGCGATCGAGCGCGCATAGAGTTTGGGCCAGCCGCTGCCGGCGGTGCCCGGATCGAGATAGCCGAAGGTTTCGAGATCCCAGATCAGATGGTAATGCGCCATCGCCAGGAGGGCGATCGCACGGGCAAGGTCGACCGCCTCGACGCGTCCGGTCTTGCGGATCGCGGTCCCGTCGCCCGCCGCTGGCTCGGTCGTCATTCCAGTCCCCGATTCGAATGAATTTCAGCCGATCGACATACCGGCTGATTCGCGGTCGCATGGGAAGGCTGCATGATGGCGCAACTAAGGAGGGCGGGCCCTCAACCGTTTGCTGCGAGATCCAGAACGCGCAGGCGATAGACGCCGCGGACGTCGGCCAGGGCGATCGGTTTGCCCTTGCGCAGCAGCTCGATTTCGCCGGCCTCGGCCATTCTCACCAGAATCGTCCTGAGCGGCTTCATCACCCGGCCCCAGCTTGCCGGATCGGAGCCGACGATGTGGCGGGCGATCTCGCCGGGATCGATGCTCGTGGCGTCACGGTTGCGGTCCAGCTCGCGGATGGCCGCGCGGACGGTCTCGATCGAAAGTGTCTGGGTCACGGTTTGATTTCCGGTCCGAAATCGATGGCCGCGTCATGGGCGGGCGAGAGGAACTGGCGGCGGACGAGGACCGCGACCACCAGGAGCGTTGTGGCCATCAGCACCATAGGGCCGGCGAACCAGCCGAGATAGCCGATCGCCATGAAGATGGTCCGCAGCCCCGCATTGAAGCTCTGGCCTGCGAGGATGTTCATGTCTGCCGCCCGGTCAGCGTGGGCGTCGAGCGTGCCGGGATGTTCGGCCTCTACGGCAGCCGGCGGAATCGCGCCGAACAGGATCGAGGAATAGTTGAACAGCCGGTAGGCCCAGCCGAACTTGAAGAAGGCATAGGCGAAGATGCCGGTCAGCCCGATCACCTTGATCTCGAAGGCGACCGGCGAGGGCTCGATCTCAAGCGGCAGCGTCCGGAAGACGGTGAGCACTTCCTCGGTGGCGCCGAGAAGCGCGAAGCAGCCGCCGATGGCAAAGATGGTGGTGGAGGCGAAGAAGGCGGTGCCGTTCTGCAGGCCGCCGAGGATCGCCGTGTCGATCATCCTGAGGTCGCGGCGGGCGGCAACGCGGAACCAGGCCCTGCGATGGGCGTTCATGCGCTGTGACAGGCTCTTGCGGCCGAGCGCGTGCCAGGTCCGGGTCGATTGCGAGAAACCGAACCAGAGAAGAAGAAAGAAGAGGACGGCGAGAATGTCGGATGTGCCCATGCCCCTTTCTGGCATGGGTGCGGAATGGTTACCAGCGGGGGCGTCAGCCTCGCGCAGGATTAACCAGTGTTTAATGCCTGTGTCCCAAATGTGGACAACGAAAGGCCTCCCTTCATGAGGATTCGGGGGGAAGTCATTGGAAAACCACGCGGTCCGCGATCGGCATCGCAGCTATGCGAAAAACGCGCCCCAATTCAGCCGTTTTTGCGCTTGCGAAAAGATTACCGGACCATTAATACCCGCAGCCGTGTCCGCGACACGACACCGAAATTTCGAACACCTCCCACGCGGATGCACAGGGGTAAATACGGAGCATAAATGGACGATAGCGCGACCAAGAGCTGCTGGGGCATCACCGCACGTGCGGTCATCGGTTTCAGCGGCATCCTCGTACTCGCATATCTGATCGGCGGCTTCTGACCGTCAGACCCACGAGATCAAACGAACAGGCAGCGCGTGAGACATCCTCCGCGCTGCCTTTTTGATTCTGCAAGGATATAAGAGCGCACTTGCAAAATGCCATGAGGGCTTAATTGGACAGCTGGGGCCAAGACTATTGAGTAATTTGTGCTCCACAGGTGGTGAAGCAAGGTGGAGTTCCGTTTTCTCCAGTGCAGATTATTTTGCAGATATTTAGCTTATCTATTTCTTTTCCGAAGAAAACTCCGTCTACGCCTCCCGGCAACTTGAAATTTGTTTGACTTTCAACTGCCTCGCGGAGGGGCGCCGGGTTCTGTAGACTTTCGATGACGACTTCTGTGTCGACCGTGAACTCCTCACTCATAGATGTGATTCTGAAATCTTCCAGTCCAGGAAAGGACTGTTGCGCGTATGCCGGTGGTGCAAATAATAGCATCGCACACAGGATGCAAAGTGCTAACATTATTCGATTTTGATTGTATTTCTCTGCGCTTTCCATTGCTGGTAACCTCCGACTGCGGTGACAAAATCTCCGACAAATCCCGCGACTGCGCGACACGGAAAAGTTTTGCTAAGTTCATCTCGAGAAAACTCGGCTGTATAAAACAAAACGCAATTTGCCTTAGTCAAGGATTGAAGCTTGCCGGAATCATCTATGCGGCTGATAAGCTCAGGGTCATTGTCGGCGTAATATAAAATTCTGCCTTCATTCTTCAAGTTGTCGTCTCTAAACTGGATTACGTATGGAAATTCAGACGCTGGGATATTAATAACCGGTTCTATTGCGCCGTTTCCATCGAGATGGACGGCTCGTTTACCACTCAGGCTGAGCGTATCAATCTGTATCGTACGGCCCGGCGGGATCTCTTTTTCAATCAAGTCAAATGTACGGGCTATTTGACGCTTTGGAATTCTTGCGTCGTTCTCAATTTCATCAAGCGGGACAGAAACGGCATAGCGTGTGACAAAAATATATCTACCTGCATCGTTTCGAATAAGCGATGACCGCTCTGTCCTAAAAGATAATATCTCGACGTTCGGGGGATAAAATAAAGCACTAAAAATTCGGCTCGCCGGGTCGGCTGCAAAAATTGCTGCCGAAAACAGCGCGCCTGCGATGCTCGCAACCGTCAGGAAAGCTTTTCCGTGCTCAAAAAGCCGGCTGTCGTGACGATTGCACTCGGTGCAAATCGTCGCCTCCTCCGGCATATCTTTGCGGCACCATCTACAAGTTCCATTAACGGGCATAAGTCGAGTTCCGAAAATGACGTCATTATTGTGTCGGAAACTGAGGGAAATACAAGTGAAAGTTGCAGTCTTTGCAAGTGCTGAGGCTGTGAGGCAATTCTCCGTTGAAGTTGGAATTATCTTATTCTGCCGCGAAACATGTTTGGTCCCATCCCATCCGATCACGCATTTAACCGCAAACTGGTCTGCCCAAAATGTCAAAATGGACATGGTGAAGCGTCCACTTCCTTCCTAGCCTTTCCGCATCGGACAGGGCACGCCATCTCGGCGAAAGCCTCGGGATGCGGAAAGGTGAGTGCAATGCAGGTTCTCGATCGGCTCGAACTCTATGTGGTCAATGCGCCCTTGCCGGCGCCTTTCGCGCCCTCGTGGATTCCCGGCACGATCCGGAAGACGGCCTCCTTCACGCTGGCGCGCTTCATCACCGACGACGGCATCGAGGGCTGGAGCGCGTTCCCGGGCGGCGGCCGCGACCGCGCCGGCATTGGCGACACCATGGCTAATCTCTTTCTTGGTCAGGACCCTGAAGATATCGACCTGATGGCCGAGCGGATCCGCATCATGGCGATCGGCGGCAACTTCAACTGGTGGCTGGAGCCGGCCTTCTGGGACATCAAGGCCAAGCGCGCAGGCCTGCCGCTCTACAAGCTGCTGGGAGGCACCCATGACCGCATCAAGCTCTATGCCTCGGCCGGCGAGATCAAGGACACCGGCGCGCGACGCGAGGAGGCCGAGGCGCGCTTTGACGACGGCTTCGAGACCATGAAGGTCCGGGTCCACGATTTCGACGAGGCCGTCGATATCGAACATATTTCCGATGTCGCCAAACACATGGCGGGCCGGATGAAGATTTCCGTCGACTGCAACCAGGCTTTTCGGCTGACCCAGAACGGCGACGCGCCCATCTGGTCGCTCGACCGCGCCAAGCGTTTCGTTGACGCGGCCGCCGATGTGGGGCTCGCCTGGGTGGAAGAACCTCTCTTCGGCGAGTGGCACGAGGAGATCGCGCAGCTGACGACCTATTCACGGGTGCCGATCGCCGGCGGCGAACTGCATGCGATGGGTGCGAGCGAACTCATCCGCATGGGGACGATGGGGTGCTACAACATCCTCCAGCCCGACGCGATGTGGGCCGGCGGCGTGCAGCAGGGCATGGAAGTCGCCGAATTCTGCCGCGAGGCCGGGCTGAAATTCACGCCGCATTGCTGGACCAACGGCTTCGGCTTCATCGTCAACGCCCACATCTTCGCCGCCAGCGGCTTCGCCGGCGAGATGCTGTTCGAATACCCCTATGCGCCGCCGGGCTGGGTGCCGGAGGGCCGCGACGCGGTGATGAGCGCGCCGTTCCTGCACAATCGCGGCTGGTTCGACATGCCGCAGACGCCGGGCCTGGGCTTCGAGATCGACCACAAGGCGCTCGAAAAACACGGCCGCCGCTTCTTCGCCGCCAGCCGGAAAGAGCGCCACTGGATGCCGGAGGCGCTGGCGGATCTGGGGTGAGGGGGAGGGGTTGCGTTCAATTTGAGGTGGTGAGCCTATCTCGACTGCTGCGGCGGACTCCAATGAGCGACAGCATCGGGGCCGTGAAGGAAATGGCAACTTTCGAACATTACTTGGGCTTAGCTGCCATTCGTCCGCAATTCCGGCCCAAACCGGAGCTTTACTCTCTGTCGAGAATATCCGTATAAGCCTCCCCCTTTCGTATGCTGTCATCTCATCACGAAATAATCCGTCGCAGTCTTGAATGACACGTATGCGCTCCCCAAATAATGTATGCCCGAGGGAATTGGCTCACGGGTTTGGCCGTTGAACTTGTCAACTTCTTTATGGTGACCTGGCAGCACGATGCCGAACAGCATCGCCGCGACCAGATCCAGAGTGAATGAGACACTGAGCATCGCTCGGACCTCCACGGTTACATTATACCACCTCGCGTTTCGAGACCCGTGTCTGCGAGGCGTTCGGAGAAAACACGCCGAACGTATACGCTGACAGATGGTGGCGTGCGTTCGGGGGACGCCCGGCCTAAAAACCGGAGCCCAGGGTCAGGGCCAGTCCTCCGAACTCTGCGTTTAGGAGGCCCAATGCCGCTCGATTGGTTTAAATCCAGAGGCTACCGCCATTTCGATATGCCCGTAGGCGAGAAGTTCGCCAGCAAGGTGGTGAATCCGGGCTTCGTGCTTCAGCACTCTTTCCTGCCCCTCCTGCATTACACGAAATCCGAAAAGCGCTACAAAAAATGCCCGAAGACTGGGACTCGGACGATCACTTCAAAGGACCGCCCAATCAAGTATGCATCGCACCGAGACGCCTGCATACTTTCGTTCTACGCGAGCGAGATGAATAAGTTGCTGGACGCCCATTATGGATCCGCAGGCCTGTCCGATAGCGTTCTGGCCTATCGTGCCCTCGGACGCGGCAACTACGATTTCTCGGCGGAAGTACTTGGCTTTGCCAAGACCCATGCCCCCGTCACGATACTTGCTTTCGACGTCAGCAGCTTCTTCGACAACCTTGATCACGCCCTCCTAAAACGCCGCCTGAAGGCTTTGCTGGGCGAAACGTCGCTCCCCGAACATTGGATGCGTGTGTTTCGGGCGATTACCGCATTTCACTACGTCGATATGAAAGAGCTCAAGGCAAATGCCACGTTCGCCGCCCGGCTGAAAGAGAAGAGCCGGGACCGGATCGCCAGCGTCGAAGAGCTAAAAGCCAGTGGTATCAAGTTCCACCCTAACCCAGAACTCGCAAAGGGGCATCGGCGAGGCATCCCTCAGGGCACTCCCATCAGCGCAGCAGCGTCGAACCTATACATGATTGATTTCGACGCCGCTGCACGCGCCTACTGCGAAAGCATAGGTGCGATTTATCGCCGGTATTCGGACGACATCTTGGTGATCTGCGACCCTGCTCACGCCACGGCGGCTGAAGCGAAAATCATGGATCTGATCAAGGCGGAGAAGTTGGAGATCTCGCCGCACAAGACCGAGAGGACCGAGTTCACAGGTACAGGCGCCGTGGCGGGGAAAGCGGCACAATACCTCGGCTTCGCGCTCCATGAAGCGGGGCCTGCAATTCGTGAGAGTTCCCTCGCTCGCCAGTGGCGCAAGATGAAAAGGGCGATGCGTCGAACCCACAAGATCGCCGAGCTTAATATTGCTTTGGGCAAGTCCAAGAAGGTGCACACCAAGCGTTTGTATCGTCGCTTCACCCATCTCAAGGTGCGTGACGACGATGGTCTTCGAACGGTTCGCAACTTCTCTTCCTACGGGCGACGAAGCGCAGCTGCCTTCGATGACGACGAAAAGATCACTAAGCAAATCAAGCGGTTTGAACGTGCCGCGCTTCGCGAGATAGAGAATCTTAGGAAGCTATAACCCAATCGGGACTTGGCCTTTTTCGTGATATTACATCCAAACTAGTCATGCTGCGAAAGCGAACTCCCCAACCCCGATAGAATTTAGCTCCCGACGCAACGAGCGGCAGCTTGCGAAACAAGGCCAAGGGCGTGCGAACGTCCGAAATGAGGGCGCAAAGCAGCAACACCGCGCCGTTCACGACATGCCTATTTAGTGCCCCCCTCACGCCGGCGCCGGTTCCTTCATCAGCAACTGCCGTGCCGCCACCGGTGCCATCAGCAACAGGCCCACGACGGTGGCCGTCAAATCCGGGGCGACCAGCAGGATTGCCGAGAGTACCAGCGCGATGCGTTCGTACCAGCGGAGCGGCGCGAAGAGCCAGTTGGAGACGGCGGCGGCCAGCGCCCAGATGCCGAGCACGGTGCCGCCGAAGGCGAGGGCGAAGGCGGTCCAGGTGAAATTATCGGTGACCAGCAGCAGCGCGGGCTGGAAGGCGAAGACGAAGGGCACCAGCGCCTTGCCCATGGAGAGCCGGAAGGCGGTGTTGCCGGCCTTGAAGGCGTTGGCATCGGCGATGCCTGCGCCCGCATAGGCCGCCATCGCCACCGGTGGCGTCACGTCGGCCAGCACCCCGTAATAGAAGACGAAGAAGTGGGCGACGAGCGGCTGGACGCCGAGCAGGCCGAGGATGGGGGCTGCGACGGCGACCATGATGATGTAGTTGGCCGTCGTCGGAATGCCGCAGCCCATCAGGATGCAGACGACCGCCGTCAGCACCAGCGTGAAGAGCAGCGTCAGCGTCGGGATGGTCATCAGTTCGAAGGGAAGGAATGCCAGCATGGTGTGGATCGAGCCGGCCCAGTCCTGGGCGATGCCGGTGACCATGTAGGCGATCTTGAAGCCGACGCCGGTGAGCGTGACCACGCCGATGACGACGCCGACCAGGGCGGCCGCCGCGGTGACCGAAAGCGACTGCTTGGCACCGAGAATGAAGCCTTCCCAGACGCCGTGGGCGGTGCCCTTTAGGCCGGCGAGAAGCCCGCCTTCACGCACCTGCTGGATGACCAGCACGATGATGCAGGCGGTGATCGACCAGAAGGCGGCGGCAAAGGGGGTGCGGCCGGACAGAAGGATGGCGACGAGCACCAGGAGCGGTACCACCGACAGCCAGCCTTCCTTCAGGACCTTCCAAGCATTGGGGATCTCCTCGGCGGAAAGACCGCGCAGGCCGAGCCGGCGGGCTTCCAGATGCACCTGCACCAGAACGCCGAAGAAGTGCATGAAGGCGGGCACCAGGGCGGCGGTCAGGATGGTGGTGAGCGGCAGGCCGAGATACTCGATCATCAGGAAGGCCACGGCGCCCATGACCGGCGGGGTGATCTGTCCGCCCGTGGAGGCGGCGGCCTCGACGGCTGCGGCGAAGTGGCGGGGATAGCCGATGCGGATCATCGCCGGAATGGTCAGCGCGCCGGTGGTCACCGTGTTGGCGATCGAGGAGCCGGAAATCGAGCCGAGCAGCGCGGAGGAGAGCACCGAGACCTTGGCCGGACCGCCGGCATAGCGTCCGGCGAGCGCGGAGGCGACGTCGATGAAAAGCTGGCCGAGGCCGATGCGGGTGGCCATCACGCCGAAGAGCACGAAATGGAACACGTAAGTTGCGATGACGCCGAGCGCGGTGCCGTAGATACCCTGCGAGGTCAGATAGAGGTGGTTGACGATGTTGGCCCAACTGGCGCCCGGATGGACGAAGATGCCGGGCATCGACTTGCCGAAATAGGCGTAGGCGATGAAGAGGATGGCGATCACCGGCAGCGGCCAGCCCATGGAACGGCGTACCGCCTCGAGCAGCACCACGATGAGGATCGTGCCCATGACGATGTCGATGGGCAGGGGATCGCCGACGCGGAAGGCGAGTTCGGAATAGATCCAGGGCACGTAGAGGGCGGCGACGAAGCCGGCTATGCCGAGCACCCAGTCGATCAGCGGCAGGCCGAAGGGGGCGAGCGCGCCGGGCTTGATCTCCTTCTTGCCGAAAGCGGAGAAGCTCAGGAAGACCACAAGCAGGGTGACGCCCAGATGCAGGCCGCGATGGACGGTCGCTTGAGGAATTCCGAAGCCGGCGGTGTAGAAATGGTAGCACGACAGCAGGAACAGGACCGTCGCGGTAAAGATCGTCAGCGGCCAGACGAGGACACGGAAGCGAAGTTCCGGATCATAGGTCTCCTCGATCGCCTGTAATTCGTCAGCCGTCAGATGACGAACGTCCTCGGCAGTTTCCGCCTTCTCTTTGTCCACGCTCATGGTCCCCACCATTCTTCTTGTTGTTCGGTATCGTCTTGTCAGTCGCGAAACAGGGGGCCACGCAATTTCTGCGCGGCCCCCTGGGGATCGTGGTGCCTCAGAGGCGAACCGCCTGCCTTACTTCAACAGGCCGGCTTCCTTGTAGAATTTTTCGGCGCCCGGATGCAGCGGGATGCCGACGCCGTTGAGCGCGGTGTCCTTGGTGATCGACTTGCCCTTGGCGTGGCCGGCGTCGAGCTGCTTGCGGGTATTGTCGTTCCACAGGGCCTTGGTGATGCCGTAGATCAGCTCTTCCGGCTGGTCGGCGCTGGTCACCCACTGGGCGCCCACGGCGAGCGTCTTCACGTCGTCCGGGTTGCCGTCATAGGTGCCGCCCGGCACGGTGTCGGAGGCGAAGAAGGAATACTTCTCGCAGATCGACGGAGCCTCGTCGCAGGTGATCGGCACCAGCTTGACGTCGTGCTGGCTGGCGAGTTCGGCGATCGCACCGGCCGGATAGCCGCCGACGAAGAAGAAGGCGTCCATTGCACCGTCGCGCATGCGGTCGGCGGCCTGGTCGGGCTTGAGGTATTCCGGCGAGATGTCGTCCTCGGAGAGGCCGTAGCCTTCGAGAATCACGCGGGCGTCGACCAGCGTGCCGGAGCCCGGCTCGTCGAGCGAGACCTTCTTGCCCTTGAGGTCGGCGACGGAATTGATGCCGGATTCGGCGCTGGCCACCAGGTGGATGCTTTCGGGATAGAGGTTGGCGATGGCGCGCAGCTTCTCGACCGGCTCCTTGCCTTCCCAGATGCCGGTGCCGGTATAGGCCCAGGTGGCGACGTCGGACTGGGCGAAGCCCGATTCGAGCGTGCCGCCGGCAATGGCGTTGATGTTGGCGACCGAACCGTTGGCCGAGAGCGCCGAAGCCACCAGACCCGGAACGCCGCAGGAGCCGCCTTCTTCACAGGCGCGCGAGCCGGGCGGGTTGGAGATGGCGTTGGCGAGCAGGCCGCCGATCGGATAGTAGGTGCCGGCGGTGCCGCCGGTGCCGATGCGGAAGAACTGGATGTCCTGCGCGATGGCGCCCGTGGCGAGACCGAGCGCGACTGCCGCGCCGGCGATGAGCTTGTAATGTTTCATGAGTACTCCCTGTCATGCTTCTTGGTCGTTGCCGGCAGCTTACGGGGGTCGGCGCATGTGTTCAAGGCGGAGTTGCGCGAGCACACGACTAAGTGCGTGCGGGTCGGGGACAAACAGATGCGGGAAGCGGGCCGCCGCTGATCGCGGCCGCGGGGCATGTCAGGTGACATCTCACCGTTCCGCCCGGGGGAGCCTCAGCGCGCACGAAGGGATTTCGGGGCCACGCCGAATTCGGCCTTGAAGGCGCGGCTGAAGTGAGCCGCGTCGTTGAACCCCCAGCGGAATGCGATTTCGGTGATGGTATCGCGACAGTGCGGCCGGGAGAGGTCGGCGTGGCAGCGCCGCAGCCGTTCGCGCCGCATGAAGTTGCAGCAGCTGTCGTTGTTCTGGGCGAAGACCGAATGGAGATAGCGCAGCGACACGCCATGCGCCTCGGCGACCGTGGTCGGATCGAGGCGGCTGTCTTCGAGGTTGTTGCGGATGAAGCGGCAGAATTCTGCGAAATGGTCGCGATGCGCGGTCGATACGTCCGGCGGCGTCTGCCGGGTTGTCAGCGTCGCCATCAGCAGGCTGAGAATGGGCTGCATGACGGCTTCGGCTTCGTGATCGCCGATCCGGGTGAAATCGCGGGCGAGGCGGCTCAGGGCTTCGGCGGAAATGCCGCTAACCGCCGTCGAGTTCTTCACCACCGTGCCGGCGAAACGTTCGATGTCCCATTCCAGCCGCTTGGCCCGCTGCTTCGGGATCAGCAAGGTCAGTTTGTGCAAGCGGCTGGTAACGCGAAAATCCATCTCGCGCTCGCTGTCCCAGAGAACGAAATCGCCGGCTGCCAGTTCGGCCTCGCGGTCGCCCTGGCGGATGATTTCATGACCGCTGAGCTCGAACAGGACGCCGAAATAGGCGTCGTCGCTGCGTCCGAGCTCGGACTTGCGGCGGGAGCCTTCGCACGGGTCGCATATGCACTCGATGACGCTGATTCCGTCGAGAACGCGTTGTCGCGTCTCGGCATGAAACGGCATGTGTCCACCGGATTTGAGGTCCCAATCGAGATGCGTCCTGCTCAGCGCGTGGCGCCAGGCCTCGAACTGGGTGTCGCTTCGGTGGCCCAGCGTGGACCATACCTCGGCTTCGGTCATCGTCTCCTCCCGGGAGCGTTCCTCGACACGGCCGGTGCACGGATTGTCAATTTTCGGCGCATCCGTTGGCAAGACCGGACAACGCCGGATCGGGATGATGGCGCAATCCGTCGTCTCACCGGCCGAGCCGAGTTTAGGCGAACGGAAAAAGATTACCAGATGCCGGAATTGGGGAGGAGGCCCCGCCAGCGCACCGGGTAGAAACCTGCAAGGGAGGAGCAAGAGACAATGCGCAAGGATATCGAATTCAAGACCGAGGACGGCGTGACGCTGCGCGGCTGGCATTACCTGCCCGAGGGCGCGTCGGGTCGGGTGCCGACCATCGTCATGGCACACGGGTTTTCGGCGGTGAAGGAAATGTATCTCGACCGGTTTGCCGAAGCCTTCGCCGCCGCGGGACTGGCGGCTGTCGTCTTCGACAACCGCAATTTCGGGGCGAGCGACGGCGAACCGCGCTACGAGATCGATCCCTGGCAGCAGGTGCGCGACTACCGTGATGCCATTACCTGGGCCGAAACCCTGCCGGAAACCGACCCCAAACGGATCGGGATCTGGGGATCAAGCTACAGCGGCGGCCACGTGATGGTGGTGGGCGCGCTCGACCGGCGGGTGAAATGCGTGGTTGCACAGGTGCCGCTGGCGAGCGGTCACCGCAACGCGCGCCGGCTCATTCGCGCCGACTATCTGGCCGGGGTCCAGGCGATGTTCGACGAGGACAGGCGGGCGCGAATGAAGGGTGAGAAGCCGGCGATGATCCCGGTCGTGGCCGAGGATCCGGCCGCACCCTCGGCGCTGCCGACCCCCGACAGCTGGACCTGGTTCACCGAGACGGGCAAGACCCGCGCACCCTCCTGGCACAACGAGGTGACGCTTCGGTCCGTCGAGATGTTCACCGAATACGAGCCGATCAGCTACGCCAAATATGTCAGCCCGACACCGATGATGATCGTGGTGGCTCTCGGTGACGTTCTGACGGTCTCCGACCTCGCGCTGGAAGCCTATGAGGAAGCGCTCGGGCCGAAGCGGCTGGTAACGCTCGGCGGCGGCCATTTCGATGCTTACGTCGATGATTTCGAGGCCTCGTCGGGACCGGCTGTGGAGTGGTTCCGGCAGCATCTCGGCCTCTGAGGCGACCCTCATCGTTCCGCGGGCTCCCGACCCCTGCGGACCTCCCGGCGGAACGAACCCGGGCGGCTTTCGGGCCGTCCGGGACCCTTTTACGATGACGCGAAACCGGTCCGGGAGCGACGCAATGCCTGGACGCGGGAGGGCTATGCCTTCCTTTCGCGACGGTCGCTTCTGACGAGCGGGGTTACATTGGCGTCGTCATTTGCAAAGGGCGGCCAGACCTGATTGCGTCCATTGCGTTTTGCGGCATAAAGCGCGGTATCGGCGGCGGTGAGCAACTCGGTGAAGTCATGGCTCGAGACCAGGCCGACGGCCACGCCGAAACTTGCCGTGACCACCGCCCGCGGACCGGTTCTCTCATGCGGGATGGCGGCGTTCTCGATCTTGCGGCGCACGCGTTCGGCGACGCGGGCAGCTGTGCCCAAATCGGCGGAACGCAGGAGAAGCAGGAACTCCTCGCCGCCCAGCCGAATCGCCAGATCCCGCTCGTCGCGCAGTTCCGAGCTGATGGTGATGGCGATCCGTTTGAGGCAGACGTCTCCTGCGGCATGTCCGTAATAGTCGTTGAACGGCTTGAAATGGTCGATATCGATCATCACGACGGCGATTTCCGAACTTTCCGCCGTCTCGGTGGACCATATGACGTTGACGACCTCATCGAGTTTTCGGCGGTTGGCAAGGCCGGTCAATGCATCACGCTTCGCCGTTTCTTCGGCGTTTTCGCGGCGCAGTGTTTCGCGCAGCCTGACCATAAAACTGTAACGGACATCCTGCTCCATGCGCCGGTTGGCGACGAGGCTGAGATAGGCCACCACCGCCATCATGCAGACGCCGGTAAACTTGACCTCGAAGGGGGAATGTCCGGCAATGAGAACAGCCAGATAGGTCGCCGTCAGAAGCAATGTGGAGAGAAGGGCCAGACGGAATCCGAAACGCAGATTGATGTTCATGTACACCACGACCGCCATCGCAAGATACTGGTACTGGTCCGCCGTCGCGCCGCGGTTGAGCGCAAAGATGAACATGATCTGGGCGAGCATGGCGAGCGGAATGCTGACGGTGGCAAGTTCGCGCATCCACTGCTGGTGCGCCCGCGGATAGAAGAACGCCGCAAGCAGGATGATCGGCGAGACGATTGCGAAGTGGACGAACGCAGCCAGCAGAGCGGTCTCGGGGAGAAGGAGAAGATCGGCCAGCAGGAAGACGTTGTAGATGGCTAGCGTAGGCAGCAAGCTCCTCGCCATGATCTTCTGGCGATAAGATGTCAGGCGTTCGTGGTAGAGCTTTTCGAGCGCAGGCGGAAAAACAATGCCTCCCCGCCGTTCCGCCATGTAAGTGTCCAGCGCGGCCAGTGTTACCGGTTGATCAGACATCCTCGCTCCTTCGAGCTGAACCGAAGCCCCGGTAGTCTAGGGCACGCGCGTTAAAGATGACCGAAGTGCCTGTCCTGCTTTTTTGCCGGGACGGCGACCGTCGTCTCGTTTTGGTACAGGTGCGGGGCCGGGGGCGAGGTCACCCCGCCATGAGCGCGATCTGCGGCTTGCCGTGATGGGGCGACGCGGTGACGGTGGCCGAGACGCGGAAGACGTCGCGCATCAGCGTCTCGGTCAGCACCTCTTCCGGGTGCCCGGCGGCGACGACGGTGCCATGGTCGAGTACCACGATGCGGTCGCAGAACATGGCGGCCAGATTGAGATCGTGCAGGGCGATTATGCTCGTCATGTCGAGGTTTCTGACGGTCTGCAGGATTTCCAGCTGATGGTGGATGTCGAGATGGTTGGTCGGCTCGTCGAGGAACATGACGCGCGGGCTCTGGGCGAGCGCGCGGGCGATGTGGACGCGCTGCCGCTCACCGCCCGACAGCGTCTGCCAGGAGCGCGTATCGAGCGTGTCCATGCCTACGCGGAGGAGTGCATCGTCGACAGCCTGCTGATCGGCGGCCGTCCAGCCCGAGAGTGCGGTGCGGTGCGGGGTGCGGCCGAGCCGCACCACGTCGCGGACGCTGACATTGGTATCGGTGGTCGCATTCTGCTGCACGAAGGCGAGCTGGCGGGCGAGGGCGCGCCGGGGCAGGGTTGCGATATCCTGGTCGTGAATCATGACGCGGCCCTGGTCGGGTCGCTTGAGCCCGGCGAGCAGACGCAGCAGCGAGGATTTGCCCGAGCCGTTGGGGCCGATCAGGCCCAGTGTCTCCCCGGTGGCGGCGGTGAGGCTGACATCGTTCACGATGTCCTTGCGCCTGACGCCCCACTTCAGATTTTCAGCGATCACGCTCATGCCTGCGGCCTCGAGCGATAGAGAATGAGCGCGAAGAAGGGTACGCCGACGAGAGCGGTGACGACCCCGATGGGAATGGTCTGCTGGCTGACCAGCACGCGCGATGCGATGTCGGCGATCACCATGAAAACGGCGCCGAGAAGGGCAGCGGCCGGCAACAGCCGCATGTGCAGCGGGCCGACCAGATACCGGGCGGCATGGGGGACGACGAGGCCGACAAAACCGATGGCGCCGACCTGGGAGACGATCGCCGCCGTTGCGAGCGCGGTGACGGCGAACAGGACGAGCCGGGTGCTTGCGACCGGGATGCCCAGCGCCGCTGCATCCTCGTCGCCGAAGGTGAAGGCGTCGAGCTTGCGTGCCATGATCAGGCAAACCGCGAGGCTGACGACGACCACCAGAGCGAGCAGATGGAATTGCGGCCAGCGTACGCCGCCGAAGCTGCCGAGGAGCCAGAACATGACGTTGCGCGCCTGTTGCGCATTGGCCGAGGTGGTCACGATATAGGCGGTCAGCGCATTGAAGAGCTGCGAGGCGGCGACGCCGGCCAGAATGGTGTGGTTGGGACCGCTTGTCGCGCCGTTCGACAGGAGTGCGACGACAGCGAAGGCCGCGAAGGCGCCGGCAAAGGCGCCGAGCGACAGCGAGACGATACCGGCGCCAATCCCGAGAATGATGACGCAGACGGCGCCCGTCGATGCGCCGGCGGAGACGCCGAGCACGAAGGGTTCGGCGAGCGGGTTGCGCAACAGCGCCTGAAGGATCGTTCCGCAGATGGCGAGGCCGGCGCCGCAGAGAGCGGCGACCAGCCCGCGGCTCAGCCGCAGGTTCCACACCACGCTCTCCTCGATCCGCGGCAGGTCGGCCGCGGTCAGCCCCATGTGATTGGTCACCGAGAGGAAAACGGTCCTGAGTGGAATGTTGTAGTCGCCGATCGCCGTGGCGGCCGCGATCGCCAGCGCCAGAATCACGAGCGAAGAGATCAGAAGCAGGGCCAACCGGAGGCCGGCCCTGCTCGCGCCGGTTGTCATTTCGAGAGGTCCATCGCCTTGATCTCTTTCGCCAGCTCTTCCGCGCCATAAAGCGTGCGGATGGACGGGTTCATGGCCGCGCCGCTCATTACCGCTATGCGGCCCTTCTTCACGGCTTCCATCTGGCTGACGGTCGGATCGGTGGTGAGGAAGGCAATCTTGTTCTCCGCCTTGTCGAGATCCCAGCGGTTGCGGTCGACCTGCGTGGCGACGATCACCGTCGGGTCGGCGGCCATGATGCCTTCCCAGTTGAGCGTCGGCCATTCGGCGTCGGTGTCGAGCGCGTTGCGCCCACCCAGGAGGTCAGCGATGAAACCCGACGGACCGTTGCCGCCGCCCAGATAGGCATCGTCGGCGGGAGAGGCGCTCGAGAACCAGAAGAGAAAGGTCAGGTCGTCGTTCTGGGCGAACTCGCCGCGCAGCTTCGCCTCGCGCGCCTTGAAATCGGCAATCAGTGCCTCGCCGCGATCCTGGACGTCGAAGATGCGGGCAATATCGTCGATCTCCTTGTAGATGAGATCCATGTTCCACATCTCCTCACGGCTGCCGTAGGCATCGCCCGTGTCGAGATTGGTCGTGCAGGCGCTGGGCGCGAGATAGGCGGGGATGCCGAGATCCTCGAAGTCGGCGCGTTTGGCCACCTTGCTGTCCGGACCGAGCAGGGTGGTCAACATGGCGGCGACGAAATCGGGCTCTTCCTGCAGAACCGATTCGAGCGTCGGGAATTCAACGGTGATGAGCTTGACCTGATCGTTGGCCTCCTTGAGTTCCGGAAGCACTGCGTTGGGCCAGAAGGCGGTGGCGGCCATCCTGTCCTCAAGGCCGAGCAGCAGCATGATTTCGGCGCTGTTCTGGCCGAGCGCGACGGCCCGTTCGGGTGCCTTGTCGAAGGTGATCGTCTGCCCGCAGTTCTCGATCTCGAGCGGATAGTGTGTCGGCTCGGCAAGCGCCGCGCCTGAGAGCAGCGTTGCCAGAAGGGCGCCGATCGCCGCCAGTTTTTGTGTGCTGTCCATGTCGGATCCACCCGTCGTTTGCATTGGTCCGCGCTGTTTAGGAGCGGGGGCGGGGGAATACAAGAGAAAAATTGTCAGGTTTTAGGGGACGGGGGTGGACGGATTGAGAGCGTGGCAAATTCGGGATGGGAGGGGGTGGCGTGTATACTTATCGAATTGCAACTTATGCCGTTCAATACAGCTTGAAGATAGGTTAAGCTCGGCGCATGCGCTTTTTTGACCGTAATCAGATTGCATTGCCAAAGATTTTCGAGAGCTCCGTGTTCGAGCGGGAACGGGCGCGGGTTCGCGACTTGATCTTCGCGAGTGACGACAAGATGCGGGCACAAAGCCGGGTGCCCTATCGCCCGGAACTTATCAACACTCCAGAAATAAAGTCCGCGATCGAAGCGGTATTCGGTCGCATCTGCGCCTATTGCGAGACACCCTTCGAAATAAAGGCCGATTTGACGCTCGAACAGCACCGTCCGCGCAGCAATGCGGGCGATCCGGACACACTTGATGGCCACCTTTTCTATGCTTGGCTAAGCTACGAGTGGGACAACATCCTGCCGGTCTGCACAAATTGCAGCAGGCACAAGCGCGATCGTTTTCCTGTCAGCAAGGACACGCGGGGGAAACTCGGCGCAAGCATTGAGGAGTTGCGGGCGCAAGAGATCGCGCTGCTGATCGATCCCTGTTTCGATGACGTTGCCGAGCACCTCATGTTCTACCCCGGCGGGCCTGTCATGGCGCGTTCCGTGCGGGGCGAGCGTACGATTGAGGTACTGGGGCTGAATGACAGACGGATCCATACCGAACGCGCCAGGCGCTTTCGGGCAATGGCAAGCGATCTCGTCGAACGTCCTGCGATGTATGAAATCGTCCGGACCGGGGAATTCCGCAGTTGGGCGTCCCACGTCATCGCATTCAGGAATGGTGTCATCGGCAGCGCCGGAGGGTTTTCGCTCGCGCTGCTCAAGGTTTGCGAGGAACGCCTGTGGGAATCGGACCGGTTCAGGCCGTTCATCCGTCCAAGCAGCGAATACACGTCAGAGCCTTCGCTGTTGGAGCGGATTCTTGAAGCCCTGTCAGAAATGCCGCGCGCCGCCCGCGAAGAACTGTTGACGCCTTTTCTTCAGGAACGGGATGGTTCGGCGACCGAGGAGGCCGTTGAAGACGATCCGAAAGCCCCGCCCGGGATGCCCCGCGAGGCGCCGCGGTCACGTAATGTGAGCCTGGCTGACCTTCCTGCTGCGCGTTTTCCGATCAGCCATGTGCAAATCGCCAACTTCAAGGCATTGCGCAATGTGACTTTCGATTTGCCCGAGCAGGTCGCCAATCCCGAACTCACTCCATGCATGCTTATCCTGGGGGAGAATGCGACCGGCAAAAGCTCGGTTCTCGAGGCGGTCAGTCTGGCTGTGCTCGGTACATCGGAAATCTCTGAGCTGAATGCCATACTCGACAACGAAGAGGTCTCTCCGGAAGAATTCGTGCATCGCCCGGATACCGAAGACTGGGACAGGCGCGCCACCGATCCGTTGGCGGTCAAGCTGTCGTTCTTCGGGTCCGAAACACACGCCTTGCTGAATGCGGATGCCGATGCGCAGGCATTCTCCGGCAGCACGCGACCCTCAAAGATCGTGCTCGCCTATGGGCCGCGGCGTTTCTTCACCAAGCGCAAAACGCGTCGCTTCCGTGCCCCGGCCTATCGTATCAGGTCGCTGTTCGACCCGATGGAGGTGATCGCCAATCCGATCGAGTGGTTGCTCGAGCTGGATGACGAAAGCCGGTTCGATGCCGCAGTGCGCGCGCTCCGCGTCGTGCTGATGCTGGAGCCCAAAGCAAAGATCTTGCGCGAGGACGGGCGCATCCTGATCGATACGCCGCAGGGACAAACTCCACTCTCGAAGCTTTCGGTGGGTTACAAATCCGTGGTTGCGCTGGCGGTCGATATCATCCGCGAAATGTTCTACCACTATCGCAATCTCGAGGAAGCTTGCGCCGTCGTCATTATCGACGAAATAGAGACACATCTCCATCCCCGCTGGAAGATGCGCATCGTCGGCCTGCTGCGCGAGGCTTTTCCCAAGATCCAGTTTGTGATGACCACGCATGATCCCCTGTGCCTGCGCGGCATGTATCAGGGTGAGGTATTCGTGCTGCAGAGGAACTCGGAGGATTCGCGTGTCGAAACTCTCGAGGAATTGCCCGATGTCCAGGGCATGCGTGCCGACCAGATCCTGACGTCGGAGTTCTTCGGCCTCGGTTCGACCGATCCCGAGATGGACGCCAAGGTCGATCGCTACCACCAACTGACTCGCAAGCAATCCCTCAGCGACGCCGAGAGCGAAGAACGGCGCCGGCTTGCCGCCGAGGTCGACAAGTCTTTGATGGTCGGCGATACGCTCGCCGAGCAAACAGATGCAGCAGCAATAGCAAGGGTGGACATCGATACAGTGCCGTTGGCTGAGTCCAGGGGTACTGAACGAACCCGCCTCATCCGCGAGAAGCTCTCGCGCCTGCTTGCAGAGTAGGAGCGCGCAATGATCAAGGTAGAGCGCGCAGAGCTTCCGGCTATTCTCGATCTCGGCAATCCCCACAGCAAGGCGTCCGGCGAACTCCGTGCCATCGTTGACTTCATGGACAGCAATGGCGGCACTCTGCCGAAGGAGATGACGTTCAAGGCCTATAGCGATGCGACCGTCAAAGACGTCCTGATCCAGATGTTTCATGGGAAGTGCGCCTATTGCGAGTGGGAGGCAGTGGCCGGTTCGGACGGTGACGTTGAGCACTATCGGCCGAAAAAGGGGGTCAGCGATGCCGACAAGGCGGGCGTCAAGCATCCCGGTTACTGGTGGCTGGCGATGAAGTGGGAGAACCTGCTGCTCTCTTGCCAGCATTGCAACCAGTCGCGCCGCCAGCTGATCCACGAACCCGGCAGGTCCGAAGAGGATATCGAGCGCGAGAGGCGGGAAAACCGCCTGAGAACGACCGGAAAGCTCAACCGCTTCCCGGTCGAAGGAAACAAATGGATTTGCAGCCATACGGACGACGTTGGTCAGGAACGCCCGCTGATCCTCAATCCATGCGAGACTGATCCGGAAAACTTGCTGGAATGGGAATTCGAACGGTCGATATCGACAGTCAAGGCGCGCGAAAGTGATCCGCGCGCGGAAATGACGATCGATGTTCTCGGGTTGAATCGCAGGCGTCTGACGGAGGCGCGCGTCAAGAGGTTGAACGAGTTGCGCCTGAAGCGGCGGCACATTCTCGAAAAGCTCAATAAGGCAATGACCAATGACAACGAGGAGGTTGTCCTCATCTGCCTCGAGGATGTCGAGAAGGGCATGGCGGAAATCGCCGATTGCGGCAAGCCGGACCGCGAATTTGCCGGATTGGCACGAGCCTTTCACAAGCAGCTCAAAAGGGAAATCAAGGACCGCTTGTCCTGAGGAGCCTTTAATTTTCGCCGAGCCGCAGTGCTTCCCGCAGCTTCTTTATGTGATAGGGCAGGGTCTTTCCGGCGGCTGCGACATCGCGGTTCCAGTAAGACAGATGTGTGAAGATGCGGGATTTGCCGTCGAGCCCCTGCTCTCCATCGGCGGGAAGCACGGCGATGTCCTTCGCGCCGACCAGCACCTTGACGACTGGATCACCTTCCGGCTTGCCGTCCCCACCTTTCCGGCGCGCCGCATCAACCAGACCGAACGCCTTTCCGAGCTTGCCCGAAATAAGATCCCCCAAGACGACCAGGCTGTGGGGGGAGTAGATATTGGTCCATCTCGTATAGGCGAACAGGGCGGCATGGTGCGGGACGCGCGGTGACAAGGGATCGTCGTCCTCACCGTACTTCTTCATGCTCGAAGGGCGAAAGGTGAAGTGTTGCAGCTTGGTCTTGCCGTCATATTCGAGTTGTGGTGGGCAGGTGGGTAGAACGCGGCGCTCCTGCGCCTCGCGCAGGGCGTCGCAATTCCGGGCCATCAAAAATTCGGCATGGGCAAGCGGCGATCCCATTGTCACGAAATCGCTGACCGTCCATAAGCCTCCCGCTTTGAGCAGCTCTTTGCGGCAGGCGTCCTGTAGCCCACGAAAGGTCTCGAGATCGAGTTCGGCTTCGCGGTCAGCGAGATTTTCGCGCAGCAACTCCTCCAGCGCGGCACGTGCGGGCTGCTCCTGGCCCTTTACCTTTTCCGGGGCGAATCGGGTGTTGTGGCGCGCGAAAGAGTGGGTCAGGATGTCGTAGGCGACGATCGTCCCGAGTGAATGGCCGACCATGATGATCCGGTCGTAATCGGACTTGGTCACTTTGCCATCGGCGCCCACTCCGAGCAACTCGTCCAGCAGCCGTACCCCGTTTTCGCGCACTTCCTGCCGGATAGCGATGTTCTCTGGTTTGGCTTTCACATAGCGTACGACATCGCCGACATAGCTGACGATCTTGCTGATAACGACCGCGCCCACAGCCAAGGCCACGGCAAGGGCCAAAGTGATCCACGGCGATTTCTCCGCGCCGTCGTCGCGAAACAGCCACCATATCCACACTCCTGCGACGATGATCGCGATGGCCCACATGGCGGCCCATGCAAGATGCAGCCCCTTTGGGATGTTGGTGAAGGGATTGCGCCACATGAGGTCGAGAAACCAGGTCTGGACCTGTTTCCACGTTGTGCCCTGAATCCGGTGCGCCCAATAATATTCGTAGAAGTCGAACCGATGGCCATTTCTTGCCTCTTCGGTCGTTATTCGCTGAAGCTCGTAGGTGCGATTGCGGCGGTCGGGCTTGGCCCACGAAACATTGGCGCGGTTCGCGGGATTATACCCAGTGTTGGGGTCGGGTTTTCCTTCCGTGCGCAAGTCGGGATCGCTTGTCCACACTGTGTCAACGAAGCCCGTCAGAGTTTCCATCGGGATCTGCTCACCGATACCGTGGATGACGATTACGGCAGTCTTCTCTCCCATAGTTACTTCCTCCGCCAATGAGATCTTTCAGTATCGTTGCCGATAGCCTGACCGACGGCTCTCAGAATTTCAGCTGGGCATTCAAATGTTGGAATGAAATAGATGGTTGCAAATTCTTGCGCAGGCATCAATACGATTTCTGATCGAATTCGTATAAATTTACAAAAGCCCACAGTTTCATTTGATTGGTTTCAAGCCCGGATATTTTAAATTCAACATCAATACTCGCAAAAAGTACAAAACGAGTGTCTTTGTGAAGCGATCGTAATTCAGAAATGTACAATATTTGAACTTAGAATTCTCCGATCGTGCGGACTTTAATGGATGATCAAGCAGCAGGTTGCCGATAGTTTTTTGCGAATCTTTTAAACCGCGGCTGGGCTGGTCATATTGCGGATTATTGATTCATTTGCGCGACGTCCTGGAAATGGCTGGATGGCTGATCGGTGCGCGCAATTCGTGCCGATCGGTCAAGCCGCCCAGCTCCCACTTGTCGCTTCGAATGGAGACGCTATGCCGCTGGTGGGGCGTGCGGATCGTCGAATCGCCCGAAGCTATCCGCCCGGCATCGGGGCTAGCTGGGCAGATACTCCTTGCTCCATCCCTGACTGGCGACACCGTCGTCCAGCAGTTTCCGGATTTCCTCTTCGGTGTAGCCGATCGCTTCGAGAACGCTGACGGTCGAGGCGCCGTATTTTTCGGCCGGGGGCGGGCAGACGACCGCGCTGCGGCTCGGGCGGATGGCGTAGGGATCGAGTTGCGTGACCACGTGGCCGCTCGGATGATCGGTATAGGTCGAAAAGGAATAGCTTCCCCGGTCGGTGCCGTTCGTTCCGTCGGCCTCGCGCGCATAGCGCGACCTCAGCGCATCGATATTGTCGCAGATGGCCGCTGCGAAGCCAGCAGCATGCAGTTTTTCCAGCCAGGCCTGCGACGTGTCTCCCGCGAAGATGCCGGACAGGAACGCGTCGCGTTCGTCCTTCGGCAGGCTGGCAATCCCCTTGAAGTCCTCGAGCTTCTCGAGGCTCGGGACATCGTGCTCGTTCGAGCTGAAGAGGAGATAGTCGCCCGAAGCCGTGTAGTAGAAACGGGTAAGCGCGTCGTAGCCCGGCACGTAACGGCCGGAGGGTTCGTTGAAGAGGCCTCGACCGAGATAGTCGTAGCAGAAAGGGATCTGCAGGAGGCCGCTGTTGGCCGAGAGCGAGGTCCTCCCGCGCCCGACACGGCCGGTCTTCAGTTTCTGGTAGAGTGCGGTCGCGACCCCGAGCGCGCCGCCGAAGCCGCACATGACGTCGATCGTGCCGACATGCGCATGTTCCTCCGGCTCGTGCATCGATCCGCCGAAACGCGTCATGATGCCGGTCGAGGCCTGAACCAGATCGTCGTACCCGACATAATCCGTCCGGGGACCGCGCCTCACGCCGCTGAAACAGTCGAGCTTGCAGAAAATGGCCTCCGGATTGATCCTGCCGAGGGTCTCGGCATCGAGGCCCATCTCGCGGATCTGGTTGTCCGGTGCGTTCCAGACGATGACGTCCACCGATTGCACCAGCGCATGGAGCGCCTTCCGTCCATCGGCGGACTTGATGTCGATGAGCGCCGATCGCTTGCCGCGCATGTGCGATATGCCGAAGATCACCGTGTTCCAGCTATCGTAAAGAGGCGAGGCGGGATCGAGCTTGATCACCTCGGCGCCGAAGCGGGACAGATAGCTGACCGAATGCGGGCCGGCGATGACGTTGCAGAGGTCGAGCACACGCACGCCTTCCAGCCAGCCGCTGCGATCATCGGGATCGGTGACGCGCGGCAGTTTGGTCTTCTGTTTCTTCAAGAGAGACAAGGCGGTGGAAACGTCCACCCAGCGCCGTGGTGACGGAGACAGCGCCGCCTCGCCGCTTTCCTCGAGCCAGACAACGGGGCCGGGCTGGATCATGGTGCCGTATTCGGGGTCCTGCACGTCGATCATCAGGCCCGACGTCTCGGCGTGGTCGTCGTTGATCCACTCCTGCAGCCAGCGTTGCGGGGCGCCGGGAAAACGGCCGCGCCCGAAAATGCGCTCCCACTCCTTGGCCGTGCGGGTGAGGAACACGTCCTTCATCTTTGCCGCGATCCTGTCGGCCCAGTCCTTTGGCAGCGGATAGACGCCCAACGAGACGTCGGATTGCCATTCGGAGCTCGGAAGATAGGTGTCTTCCTCCTCTGTCAATCCTTCGGCGACAAGCTCGTCATAGATGCCGAGCGCCTGCAGACAGCGTTTCGCGTGGTTCTTGTGGCTGGGGCAGACGACATAGAACATGCGTCCGTCCTTGCACAGATAGCTGCGGTAGAAGGGATCGAGCAGCTCCTGGAGTTCCTCATAGCTGAGGTTCATCGGCAGGCCTTCGACGCGCCGGCGCGCAATCTCCCGCTCGCGCTGGGTGATGTAGCGGTCCGGCAGACCTTCGATCTTGATCGAATTGTAGCAAAGTCCTTCCATCACGGCGCTGGCGAGCGGCACCTCGATGTGATCGCCGAGGCCCGTGCGCTCGCGCGCCTGCAGGGCCAGAACCGCGGAGGACGAGGCGAGCATGGCGCCGTAGGAGGAGGCCAGCGGCAGCGGCGAGAAGGACGGATTGACACCCATCAGCACACGATTGAGACCCATGTCGGTAAAGACACCGGAACTGGCCGCGATGACGCTCTCATAGGCCCGCAATTCGCGCCTTTCCTCGTCGTTCGACGCAAAGCCGGGAATGGACAGCGTGATCAGTTCCGGTCGCTCCTTCCTGAGCGCCTCGAAATCGATCCCCAGGGCCGCGAACTTGCCCGGCCGGAAGTTTTCGACGACGATGTCGGATTCCCGGATGAGCGAGAGCGCCTGTTCGACCCCTTCCGGCACCTTCAGGTCGATGTTGACGATCAGCTTGTTGCGGTTGAGCGTCGCATTGGCCGGGCTTTGCCACAGCGGTCCGCCGGGCGGATCGACGTGCACCACCGTCGCGCCGAGGTCGCCGAGGATCATGGCGACGGCGGGGCCGGCAATGTACTGACCGAAATCGACCACCTTGACGCCGTGGAGCGGGAGATTGTCTCGTGTGCTGGTTGCCATCGTCTCTGTCCTCATCGTGCCGTGGCTTGCCTGAGGTCAGGCGCGCGCGGCTGCATCCTGAAGAATGAAGGCGGCGGCCTTCTCGGCGATCATCAGCGTCGGCGAATTGGTGTTGCCGCTTGTGATTTTCGGCATGATTCCGGCGTCGACGACGCGCAGGCCGGAGATGCCGCGCACCCGCAAACGACTGTCGACGACGGCCATCGGATCGTCGTCCCGTCCCATCCTGGTCGTTCCGACCGGATGAAAGATCGTGCTGGCGATGTCGCCGGCGAGCTTGGCGAGTTCTTCGTCCGTCTGGTACTGGACGCCGGGCTTCCATTCCTCGGGCTCGTATTTCGCCAGCGCCGGCTGCGAGACGATCCTGCGGACCTGCCGCAGACTGTCCGCGGCGATTTTCCGGTCTTCTTCGGTGCTGAGATAATTCGGGGCGATGGCGGGTGGATCGGCCGCATCGGCCGAGCGGATCCGCACCGAGCCGGTGCTGGTCGGATTGAGATTGCACACACTCGCGGTAAAAGCGGGATCGCGGTGCAGGGGTTCCCCGAACGCGTCGAGGCTCAGGGGCTGTACGTGGTATTCGAGGTTGGCGTGAGACCGGCTTTCGTCCGAGCGGGTGAACGCCCCGAGCTGCGACGGCGACATGCTCATCGGTCCGGTGCGGAAGAGCCCGTATTCGAGGCCGATCATCATCTTGCCGAACAGGCTGTTGGCCAGCTTGTTGAGTGTCTTGACGCCCTTCACCTTGAAAACCGAGCGGATCTGGAGGTGATCCTGGAGGTTTTCGCCGACGCCGGGAAGGTCGGCCACCACATCGATCCCGGTCTCGTTCAAATGGCGCGCTGGCCCGATACCGGAGAGCTGAAGAATCGTCGGCGACCCGATGGCGCCGGCTGACAGGATCAACTCCTTCCTGGCAGCAACCTCGACCATACCGTCCGGTCGCCTGACCCTCGCTCCCTCGCAGACCCTGGCTCCGTCTTCGCCGGTCGCGACGACCAGTTTCTCGACCTGCGCCTCCGTCCATATGGTCAGGTTCGGCCGTTTCAGCGCCGGGCGCAGAAAGGCTTTTGCGGTGTTCCATCGCCAGCCGGCCTTCTGGTTCACCTCGAAATAGCCGACGCCTTCATTGTCGCCTGAATTGAAATCCGCAGTCCTGCGGATGCCGGCCTGTACCGCGGCGTCGGCGAAGGCATCGAGCACATCCCAGCGAAGCCTCTGCTTTTCGATGCGCCATTCGCCACCATGTCCGTGCAGATCGGAGAACCGGCTGTTGTCTCCGGTCCGGGGATCCTCGTCATTGTCGAGCCGATAATGGTCCTCATGGGCCTTGAAGGCCGGCAGGACATTCTCCCATGACCAGCCATCATCTCCGGTCAGGGTCGCCCATCGGTCATAGTCGCGGGCCTGACCGCGCATGTAGATCATTCCGTTGATCGAGGAACAGCCGCCGAGGGTTTTCCCGCGGGGATAGCGCAGCGTGCGACCGTTCAGGCCGGCGTCCGGCTCGGTATTGTAGAGCCAGTCGGTCCGGGGGTTGCCGATGCAGTAGAGATAGCCGACCGGCACGTGAATCCAGAGATAATTGTCCCTCTTGCCGGCCTCGAGAAGCAGGACGCGATTGGACGGGTCGCGGCTCAGTCTGTTGGCAAGGAGGCAGCCGGCAGAACCGCCGCCGACGATGACGTAGTCGAACTGGTCGACGGGCTTGAAATCCCCGGTTTTCGCCATGGCGCCATATCCTCCCTGAACGGCAGCCTTATAAATTCGGCTCGCCCTCTTGTTCTTGTTGTGGGGCCTGCCAGCGTCAAACCCAATGTAATATCCGCTGTAACCGGAAATCCAATGACAAATCGAACCGTCAATTATAATGAGATTTTATATGATGGACTTGACCGACCTGAAAACCCTGAGGGCATTTGTCACCGTCGCGCGGGAAGGGAACGTGACGCGTGCGGCGGACAAGCTGCACCTGACGCAACCGGCGGTCAGCTTGCAACTGAGGCGGCTTGCAGCGGATGCCGGCATTGAGTTGTTCCGCCGCACAGCCAAGGGCATGGAACTGACGGCGGAGGGGACGCTGCTTCTGGCGAAGGCCGAACGCGTCCTTGCGGCGATCACAGACTTCGGCCAGACCGCCCGTCGCCTGGCGACGGATGTGCGCGGCAAGTTGCGGATCGGTACGATCATCGATCCGGAGTTCACCCGGCTCGGGTCGCTGTTGAAGGCTCTGGTGGAAAACGGTCCCGGCATCGAAACGGAGCTGCGCCATGGCATGAGCGGGCAGGTGCCGGAGGGCCTCAAGCGGAACGAACTGGATATCGGCTTCTTTCTCGGCGACGTCCGCGACTATGATGCTTCCGCCTTTCATGTCGATGAGGACGGGGAGGACGGGCTCTTTCATGTTCTGGCGCTCGCGCCACTGACCTACCGCGTCGTGGCGCCACCGGAGTTTCGCGACTTCATCGCCGACAAGGACTGGACCGATCTGGCCGAGCTGCCGTGGATCGGAACACCGCCCGCCTCGGTTCATAACCGGCTCCTCAACCGGCTTTTCACCGAACTCGGCCTGCGGCAGAACATCGTGGCGTCGGTCGATCAGGAAGCCTCGATGCTCGCGATGGTGCGCACCGGCCTCGGCTTGACCCTGTGCCGCGAATCCATCGCCGTCCACGAGCAACAGGCGAACGGTCTGGCCGTCGCCAACGCCGTGAAGGTCTCCACCTCACTCAGCCTGATCTGCCTGTCGAGCCGGATCGCCGATCCGGTGATTTCGCTGGCGTTTGAAGCCGCTTCACAAATCTGGGGACGTGCCGGGGAGACAGGTCGCCGGGCCGACCGGCTTCAGTCTGGCTCGTAAGTCCGGGCGCGACCGAGCGGCGCGTGCAAACCCGACATCCTTTCCTCTCCGTCGTCTCCATCTTCAAGACAGGTATCGAGCGGTCGGGTTCACACATGAGCGGTCCGATGGTGGCTGCTTCCGTATCAGAGTGCTCGACCGCGTTCTGGCGATCCGGAGTACATCCGGGGTCTGGCTTAATCGGCGAAGCTCTCGAGGCCCCCCTGGCCGGGGGTGGTGTCGTTGACCTCGCCGACGGTCGAGGCAGGCCAGTGGGTGGCGACGATCTCGCGCATGCCCTGACCGTATGGCCCTTCCCAGGTCTGTCCCAGTTCGGTCAACGCCGCCAGCCAGCCGATCGGGACAGCGCCGGCTTGCATGAGGCGCATCATCGCCACGTCCTCGACCAGCCTGCTGTTGGTCGAAGAGACGTCCGCCACGACATAGACGTTATATCCTGCGTCGAGCAGATCGAGCGTCGTGTGCGTCGTGCAGTTGTCGATGGAAATCCCGCCGATCAGGACGTTCGTGCGTCCGCTGTCTCTGAGCCACCTGGCCAATTCCGCCGTATAGCCGGAGACCGTATCGCGCGGGAACTGCTTTGCGTTCTCCGTCACGTTTTCGGTGATCTCCGGGATCATCTTTCCATAGTATTCGCTTTCATCCCCCAGAATTGCCGCCGGCATCTTGAACAGCGGATTGAACTTGGCGAAGGCTTCGATGTTGTTCTTGTAGACCTCGCCGGGGATCGTATTCATCAGATTGTCGAGACCGGTGGTGTAATCCACATAGATCAACACGGTGTTTTCCGGTGTCAGACGTTCTGCCGGGCCGCGCTGCACTGCCAGATCGGATTCGATATCGGCCAGCGCGCTGACCGGCAGGATGGTTATCGTCGCAGCAAGTATGAATCGCTTGAACATGTCGCTACCTTTCTGTGATCCTTGGGTTTGAGGGGCTCACCGAGCTTCCGTCTCGCTGAAAAAGGCATTCAGTTCCCTGGCGAGAAAATCCGGCGCCTCTTCCGGCAACAGATGACCGACGCCCGGAATCGTGCCGCCGCGGACATCGTCGGAGATGAGCTGAAACTGGGAGTGGGTGACCGGAATGCCGAATTCCCCGCCCCAGGCCATGATCGGGACATCGATACCGGCATCGCCAAGGGCGCGAAGCTGGCGGCCCGTCTCGAAGGCTGCCCGATACCAGCCGACGGAGCCTGCTATTCCGTTTTCGGTCTTCAGGCCGGCTGCATAGATCTCACGATCCTCTCTGGTGACAGCCTCCGGACTGGGGGCGTGCATCAGCGGGACGAACCAGTCGACGAATTCCTGTTCCTTTCCATCCACGAGAATCTCGACGAGACCCGGCGCGGTGTTGAAACCGAAGTGCCAGTACCCTCCATAGGTTTCTTCGCGATAGACGGTGAACTCATCGAGGTTGTATCCGACGAGCGGTTCGTCGAGATACGTCATCGAGAGGGCGGCTGACGGATAGGTGCCGGCAAAGGCGAGACTGACCAGAGCTCCCATGTCGTGACCGACGACATGGGCCTTTTCGAGCCCGTAATGGTCCATGAGCCCGCGCATGTCGGCGGCCAGATTGATCGCGTCGTAACCGGAGGCCGGCTTGTCCGACCGGCCGTGCCCCCGCATGTCGGGCGCCAGGACGAAACGCTCTGCTGCGAGTTGAGGCGCAAGCTTCCGCCATGTGTGAGAGGTGCCCATCCAGCCGTGCATCAATATGACGGCGGGATTATCCGGATCGCCCCAGGATTTGACATTGAGCTCGATGCCGTTCGTCGGCACGCGTGTTTCGGCATCCTGCGCGACGGCGCTCGAACAGGTAAGTACGACAAGCGATGCGAAGAACAGATGACGTTTCATGTCCGATCCCTCCGGTAAACAGATTGCCTTTCCGGTCGTCGGCCCCTTCGAGCCCACCGAGGAAAAACCGCAGACCTTGATCGCTGTATTGCGTGATCATATCTCGCTCGATAAATGGAACAAGGCAGCAATTTCGGCACTTGAGTTGCATAAACGGAACGAGCATGGACCTTAATCTCATCAAGACATTCGTCGCAGTCTGTGAGGAAGGCGGGGTGACGGCGGCCGCGGTCAAGATGGGCTTGCCGAAGTCGACGGTAAGCCGACATCTTGCGCGCCTGGAAGACAGCCTCGAAGCTGCGCTGCTCGACCGGGATGCCGCTGGTTTCAGGCTCACGCCTTACGGACGGCGGCTGTTCGAGGATGCGCGGTCAGCTATCCATTCCCTCGAACCACTGGAAAGGCGTCACCGAAAGAACGCCTCTCCAATGGCCGGCTTTGCCATTGCCGTGCCGAGGTTTTTCGCCACCGGCGTGCTGAAGCCGATCCTGCTGGATTATCTGGCCGCCCATCCCGAACAGAAGATAGAGGTGATCCACGGCGACCGTCTTTCGGAAGACCATGCCGAGAAAGCGGATCTGCAGATACTCGTGGGAACGCGCTTTTCTCAGGCGGGCACGGAACGGGAACTGATGACCGTCGAAGCGAGGCTCTATGCGTCTCCGGCCCTCGTGGAGGAATTCACGCTACCCGATACGCCTTCGGACCTGGCGTCCTGGCCATGTCTTTCCATGTGCACGGTCGCCGGCGTCCCGGAGCGGTTAACGCTCGAAAATTCAAAGGGCAAATCTGTCACGGTCTCGATGCAGACGAGACTCGCTTCCAACGAACTGGATCTTCTGACCGACGCCGCTTGCCGGGGACTGGGTATTGTCCAATTGCCCTGTTTCGTTGGCGATAGACTCGTCGAAGAGGGACAACTCGTTCGAATTCTGCCCGAGTACCGGACCGATCGCTTTCTGGTCACAATGGCCATGGCGGCCAGAAATCGAAATGCGGCGGCGCGCAACTTCGCGGATTATCTCTTTCAGGCATTGAACTAGGCTGCAGCTCCCCGGCTCGAAGACCGAGCCTGTCTTCGCCCATCCGTTTCCATGTCGCCATCCGACGCGCTCTTGTCGGAACTCCCGCCTTCCGTCGGCGCCGTTCCCATGTAAGCTGACCGTATCCATTCCTGACTCGGACGCATTCGCATGTTTCTCTCCGTCTTCGACATCTTCAAGATCGGCATCGGGCCGTCGAGCTCGCACACGATGGGGCCGATGGTGGCGGCGAAGCGGTTTCTCGACGAGATCGCGGGCAACGACTGGCCGCGGCCGGCCGGGGCGAAGGTGGCGGCGATCAAGGCGAGCCTGCACGGGTCGCTGGCGTTTACCGGGGTGGGGCACGCGACCGACCGGGCGGTGATCCTGGGGCTTGCGGGCGAGGCGCCGGAGACGATCGACCCGGACAAGATGGACGCGATCGTCGAGGAGGTGAAGCGGACGCGCAGGATTTCCCCGCCCGGGCACCCGGAGTATGACTTCGATCCCGCGACCGATCTGGTCTTCGACCGCAAGAATCCGCTGCCGGGCCACGCCAACGGGATGACGCTCTCGGCGCATGACCGCGATGGGGCGCTGCTTCTCAAACGGATCTATTATTCCGTCGGCGGCGGCTTCGTGATGACGGACACGGAACTCGAGGCCGACCGGGCCAAAAAGGGCGTGCCGGAACTCAAAGCCGTGCCCTATCCCTTCGCCAACGCGACCCAGATGCTCGAGATGGCGACAAGCTCCGGCCTGTCGATCGCCGAGATGAAGCGGGCCAACGAGGAGGTCCATCGCAGCCGCGAAGCGCTCGACGCCGAACTCGACCGCGTCTGGGACGCGATGGACCAGTGCGTCGAACGCGGCCTGCGCGGCGAGGGGATTTTGCCGGGCGGGCTCGAGGTCAAGCGGCGGGCGCGGCTGATGCACGAAAAACTCGAGGACGACTGGAAGTCGAACCGGGTCAACCCGCTGCAGGCGAACGACTGGCTTTCGGTCTTCGCCATGGCGGTCAACGAGGAGAATGCGGCGGGTGGCCGGGTGGTCACCGCGCCTACCAATGGCGCGTCCGGCGTGATCCCGGCGACGCTCCGCTATCTCGGCCGCTTTCATGAGGATTTCGATGCCAAGGGCATGCGCGATTTCCTGCTGACGGCGGCAGCGATCGGCGGCATCCTCAAACACAACGCCTCGATCTCGGGCGCCGAAGTGGGCTGCCAGGGCGAGGTGGGCTCGGCCTCGGCGATGGCTGCGGCAGGGCTGGCCGCAATCATGGGCGGCACGCCGCAACAGGTGGAGAACGCCGCCGAGATCGCGCTCGAGCACCATCTCGGCATGACCTGCGATCCCGTTGCCGGACTCGTCCAGGTGCCCTGCATCGAGCGCAATGCGCTCGGCGCGGTCAAGGCGGTGACCGCCGCATCGCTCGCCATGCGTGGCGACGGCACCCATTTCGTGTCGCTCGACGCCTGCGTGGAAACGATGCGCCAGACCGGCCGCGACATGAGCGAGCACTACAAGGAAACCTCGACCGGCGGCCTCGCCGTCAATGTGCCCGAATGCTGAATCCGCGCTGAGGCCGGACCTGGCCTACCTCGTGGCCAGCCTGTGGATTGAGACGGATGCGACACCCGTGCGCTTGACCAGGCGACCGCTTCGGCCGAAGACGGGGCATGGCATTGCATCTCATCAAGCTCTGCGTGGGCGCGGATTCGGTCGAGGACCTGGAAGCCTGGATCGCCCACCGCATCGATCTGCAGCGCGCCGCGGGACAGGAACCGCATCACGTTCACGTCACCCGCATGCAGCCCAAGCGCGACGATGAATTGTTGGCCGGCGGCTCGCTCTACTGGGTGATCAAGGGCAACGTGCAGGCGCGGCAGAAGCTCATCGGCATCGAACCTTTCACTGACAACGAGGGTATCGGCCGCTGCCGGCTGGTGCTCGATCCGGAACTGGTCCACACACGCTGGCAGCCGAAGCGCCCGTTTCAGGGGTGGCGCTATCTCAAGGACGAGGACAAGCCAGCCGATCTCGGTGACGACGAGGGCATCGAGGATCTGCCGCCGGACCTGCGTGGCGAACTGGCAAGCCTCGGGCTGCTCTAGCACCTCGCGCCAAATCCGCGCGGCCCTTGCAGTTCTGCTCCCGATTGCCACATTTGAATAAGCAGAGGAGGCGACCGGGGTCCATGGCGGACAACAAGACCGACAAGCGCGATGTTACCAGGACCGGCGTGGAGACGGGCGATCCTCCGGCGCGTTCGTCCAGCGCCGAGATCGCCGCCTTCATGGAGGCCGCCCGACGCACTGCGCCGGTGAAGGGCTCAGGTCGCATCGTCTTCGCGCTGGACGCCACGATGAGCCGGCAACCGACATGGGATCTGGCCTGCGACCTGCAGACAGAGATGTTCAAGGTGGCCGGCGGTATCGACGGGCTCGCCGTCCAACTGGTCTATTTTCGTGGTTTCGGCGAATGCAAGGCGTCGCGCTGGTCGCGCGACGGCGCCGATCTCGCCCGCATGATGCAGAAAATCGACTGCCGCGGCGGGAGAACACAGATCGGCAAGGTGCTCAAGCACGCGCTCAACGAGACCGGCAAGGAGAAGGTCAGCGCGGTCGTCTATATCGGCGATGCGATGGAGGAGAACATCGATCTTTTGTGCGAGCGCGCGGGCGAACTGGGACTGCGCAAAGTGCCGTGCTTCCTATTTCACGAAGGCCGCGATCCGGTCGCCGAGGGCGGGTTCCGCGAGATCGCGCGGCTGTCCGGCGGCGCCTATGCGCGGTTTGACCGTTCGGCCGCTGCGGAGCTCGCAGCACTCCTCCGGGCTGTCGCCACCTATGCGTCCGGCGGGCGCAAGGCGCTTGAGAAATCCGGAGGCTCGGCGGCCAAACTGCTGCTTAGCCAGTTGCCACGTTCGTCCGGAGGGGGGGGATGACGCGGCTTGTCCTGATCGTTCTGCTGATCGCCGGCGCGTCGCTTCTGGTGGCCATGGCGGTGCGCATGAAGCCGGAGAAGATCGCCCATTCCGTCCGGTTCGGCGGTGCGGCGATTGCCGGTCTTCTGGGCGTACTGTTTCTCTTTACCGGAAAGGCGTTTCTCGGAATGCCGCTCCTTGCCGGGGCCGCAGCGTTGTTGCGTCGGGCTTACGCGAAGCTGGCGACGAGCCGGAAGCCGGGGCAAAAATCGCGGGTCTATTCCGACGCGCTGATGATGGAACTCGATCTCGATTCCGGCGAGATGAACGGGCTGGTCTTGAAGGGCGCGATGAACGGCGCGGAACTCAATCAGCTCGACGAGGCCGAGCTGATGACGCTTTGGCGGGATCTCGAAGACTGGCCTGAAAGCCGTGAGTTATTTGAAACGTATCTTGACCGCCGCATAGCCGACTGGCGTGACCGAGCGGATCCGGAGGGTGACGCGGGGCTGGGAACTCCGCCAGGCACGGGCGCCATGACTGAGCAGGAGGCCTACGAGATCCTTGGACTTTCCCCGGGTGCGGGAGAGACCGAGATCCGCAAGGCGCATCGCCGCCTCATGAAGCGGATGCATCCCGATGCGGGCGGTTCCGGCGCGCTTGCCGCGCGGCTGAATGAGGCCAAGGACCTTCTCTTGCGTCGACATGTCTAACTTCCCCAATACGCAGATACAAATTTGAGGGACCGGCGGCGGCCCATACACGGTCACCGCCGGCTGGCTCGATGGAACTCAGTTGGGTGTCGCCCAGCAGGCAAATCCTTTCCGCTTGAGCGTCTTGCAGGCCGCGAGTGCCGATTTCTGACCAGAAAAGCCTGCGAAACGGGCGCGGTAGAGTTTCTCGCTGCCGCCGTTGTAGGCCATCGTGAAGGGCTCGGTGCCCGACAGCGTGTTGCCGGCAGCGCTCTGCGCCCGGGCGAGAAGATCCTCTGCCGCGGCGTGATCGGGCGTGGCGCCGATCTGCACCTGCCAGCCGGATGGCGTGGTCGAGGCGGTGGTGACCGGGTCGATGATGGATTCGACGGCGGCCGCGGCGCCTTCGACCGGGGCGGGCGGCACATAGGCCGGTGCCGGGCTCGGTACGGCGACCTTCTGGGCGTTGAGGCGAGCGGCGAGGGCCGCGCGACCGACCACCTGTTCGTCTGCGGCAGCCGCATAGGCGATCTCGATGCGTTCGTTGCTGGCGCGGTTGAACGTGGGGACCGGCCCCTTGTGCGGCAGGTCGAGATCGGCAACGGCGACCGGAATTGCGATGCCGCCGGCCTTGGCGATGTGAACACCGCCGCCGCGGGTCGAAGCCTTCGGCAGATAGGTGGCGATCAGTTTCTGCATCTGTGCGTTACGCGACGCGCCGGTGCGTCCGCCGAGAACCACGGCGACGATCGAGCGGTCGCGGTCCTTCACGGATGACACGAGGTTGAAGCCGGATGCCCTCGTGTAGCCGGTCTTGATGCCGTCGACGCCACGGACCTGGCCGAGCAGCCGGTTGTGGTTGGGCATGCGGGTGCGGCCGAACGTGAAGGAGCGGGTCGAGAAATACTTGTAGTACTGCGGAAAATGTTCCCGCAGGGCGATGCCGAGACGCGCCATGTCGCGCGCGGTCGTCACCTGGGACGAATTGGGCAGGCCGCTGGCATTCTTGAACGTGGTGCTGTTCATTCCGAGCTGCCGCGCCTTGGCGGTCATCATCTGGGCGAAGCGGGCTTCCGAGCCGCCGAGGAACTCGCCGGTCGCGGTGGCCGCGTCGTTGGCGGACTTGGTGACGAGCGAGAGGATGGCGGTCTCGACCGTCACCGATCCGCCTGCCTTGACCCCGAGCTTGGTCGGCGGTTCGGCGGCGGCATTCTTCGAGAACGGAATCTTGGTCGACAACGAGATGCGACCGCTCTCCAGGGCCTCGAATGTGAGGTAGAGGGTCATCATCTTTGTCAGCGAGGCGGGATAGCGCTTCTCGTCGGCGCTCGATTCATAAAGCACACGACCTGTCTTGGCATCGACGACGATGCCGGCATATTTCGAGTTGGCCGAGGCGGGCGCAGCGGTTGCGGCCATGCCGGCGGCGATCAGCATCGCTGCGGCGGCCTTGCGGAGGAAGAGAACGCGATGGGAGAGGCGGGTCGAGTGGTTACGCTTGAACACGGGGCTACTCATTGAACCGGGGATGCATTTTGCGGCCCTGTCAGCCGCGATTTCACACCAGAGTACCGAGGCGTCGTTACCAAACTGTTTATGATGAACGGTTCCTTGCCATGACACGGCAAATTTGTCGCGAGCGTGTCGAAGTGGCGCATTCCGTTACGGCATTTGTGCGCTGCACAAAAATCCTTGACAGGATGGTGCGTTGCATATAAAAGAGGCGTCATCCCGCAAGGAAAAAGAACAGAACTGGACAGAGTGATGATGAATTTTGAATCGACCTCGAAGATGACCAAGGAAGCCATGGACAACATGCTGACGGCCTATTCGTCGATGACTAAGAGCTTCCAGCAGATTGCCGCCGAAGCTGCCGACTACTCAAAGAAGTCCTATGAGGACAGCGCTGCCGCATTCGAGAAGCTCGTCACCGCAAAGAGCCTCGACAAGGCCTTCGAAGTGCAGTCCGACTACGCCAAGAGCTCCTATGAAGGCTTCGTGGCCCAGGCCACCAAGATGGGCGAACTCTACACCGATCTCGCCAAGGAAGCCTACAAGCCGTTCGAAGACGCCGTCTCCAAGGTTTCCGCCTAACAGCGGACGACCTGCCGGGCGCAACGCCGGGCATATCGACGCGCTCTCACCGTATGGGGGCGGGGAGTGGACAGGGACGACCCGGTCGCGATTTTTTCGCGGCCGGGTTTTTTCGTTTTGCTCCGGCCGGATAGCGAACGCGGCGGTCGATCCGGCTGGCCGTGCAACAAAATTCCGGGCCTATCGACATTGGGGGCTTAAAATCGCCGTAGGAAGGATTAAATTACCCCCTCAGGCGATTTGCACGGCCCGGAGAGCCTTCCGGGCCCAGGAAGGTGACCGACGGGAATGCGGATTTTGATGGAAAAAACCAAACCCAACGTCATGCAGGCCGACAAGAAGACCGGGAACACGCCGCCGGAGCGCGGCACGCAGGTGATCACCAAGACCCGCCCGGACATCAAGCGCCCCAGTCTGTATCGGGTGCTGCTGCTCAATGACGATTACACGCCCATGGAATTCGTCATCCATGTGCTCGAACAGTTCTTTCAGAAAGACCGTGAACAGGCGACGCGTATCATGCTGCATGTTCACAATCACGGCGTCGGGGAGTGCGGCGTCTTTACTTTCGAGGTGGCGGAAACCAAGGTCACGCAAGTGATGGATTTCGCTCGGGAGAACCACCATCCGCTGCAGTGCGTGATGGAAAAGAAATGAGGACACTGAATGCCTAGTTTTTCTCCCAGCCTTGAGAAGGCCATCCACCAGGCGCTCACACTCGCAAATGAGCGTCACCACGAATATGCGACACTCGAGCACCTGTTGCTCGCGCTTATCGAAGATCCCGATGCGGCAGCCGTCATGGGTGCCTGCAATGTCGATCTCGACGAGCTGCGCGCCACGGTGATCGAGTATGTCGACAAGGAGCTCAACAACCTCATCACCGGCTACAACGAGGATTCCAAGCCCACCTCCGGCTTCCAGCGCGTCATCCAGCGCGCGGTGATCCACGTGCAGTCGTCGGGCCGCGAAGAGGTGACCGGCGCGAACGTGCTGGTGGCGATCTTCGCCGAGCGTGAAAGCCACGCGGCCTATTTCCTGCAGGAGCAGGAGATGACCCGTTACGACGCGGTCAACTTCATCTCCCATGGCATCGCCAAGCGTCCGGGTGCGGGCGAGGAACGCACCGTGCGTGGCGCCGAGACCGATGGCGAAGAGGACAAGACCGTCGGCGAGGCGGAGGACGCGACCAAGAAGAAAGGTCAGGATGCGCTTACCGCCTATTGCGTCAATCTCAACGAGAAGGCGAACAACGGTCGCATCGACCCGCTGATCGGGCGTATGGACGAGGTCAACCGGACCATCCAGATCCTGTGCCGCCGGTCGAAGAACAATCCGCTTTATGTCGGTGATCCGGGCGTCGGCAAGACGGCGATCGCCGAGGGCCTCGCCAAGCGCATCGTCGACGGCGACGTGCCGGAGGTGCTCGCCGATTCCACCATCTATTCGCTCGACATGGGCTCGCTTCTGGCGGGCACGCGCTACCGCGGCGACTTCGAGGAGCGCCTCAAGCAGGTGGTCAAGGAACTCGAGGACATGCCAGGTGCCGTGCTTTTCATCGACGAGATCCACACGGTGATCGGCGCAGGCGCCACGTCGGGCGGGGCGATGGACGCTTCGAACCTTCTCAAGCCGGCGCTCTCGTCGGGAGCGATCCGCTGCATCGGCTCGACAACCTACAAGGAATACCGACAGTTCTTCGAGAAGGATCGGGCGCTCGTTCGCCGCTTCCAGAAGATCGACGTCAACGAGCCGACGATCGACGACGCAATCGAGATTCTCAAGGGTCTGCGGCCCTATTTCGAGGATTACCACAAGGTCAAGTATACGGACGAAGCCATCAAGGCGGCGGTCGAACTGTCGGCGCGCTACATCACCGACCGCAAGCTGCCGGACAAGGCGATCGACGTGATCGACGAAACCGGCGCTTCGCAGATGCTGCTGGTCGCCTCCAAGCGCCGAAAGAAGATCACCGACCAGGACATCGAGGCGACGATCGCCACGATGGCGCGTATCCCGGCCAAGACCGTGTCGAAGGACGACGAGACCGTTCTCGCCAACCTCGACAAGGAACTGCGCTCGGTCGTCTACGGCCAGGACGCGGCGATCGACGCGCTGACAGCGGCGATCCGGCTGGCACGCGCCGGCCTTCGCGAGCCCGACAAGCCGATCGGCAGCTATCTGTTCTCCGGCCCAACCGGCGTCGGCAAGACCGAGGTCGCCCGCCAGCTGGCCTCTTCGCTCGGCGTGGAACTGCTGCGCTTCGACATGTCTGAATACATGGAGCGGCACACGGTCTCGCGGCTCATCGGTGCGCCTCCGGGCTATGTCGGCTTCGACCAGGGCGGTCTTCTGACCGACGGCGTCGACCAGCATCCCTATTGCGTGCTGTTGCTCGACGAGATCGAGAAGGCGCATCCGGACCTGTTCAACATCCTTCTGCAGGTGATGGATCACGGCTCGCTGACCGATCACAACGGCAAGAAGATCGACTTCCGCAACGTCATCCTGATCATGACGACCAATGCGGGCGCGGCCGATCTGGCCAAGGCCAATATCGGCTTCGGTTCGTCCAAGCGCGACAGCGACGACATGGAAGCGATCAACCGGCTGTTCACGCCGGAGTTCCGCAACCGTCTCGATGCGATCATCCCGTTCGGCTCGCTGCCGCCGCAGGTGGTCAACATGGTGGTGCAGAAGTTCGTCATGCAGCTGGAAGCCCAGCTCGCCGAACGCAACGTCACCTTCGATCTCGGCGAGGACGCCATCAAGTGGCTGGCCGAAAAGGGCTACGACGAACGCATGGGCGCCCGGCCGCTCGGCCGCGTGATCCAGGAGCACATCAAGAAGGAACTCGCCAACGAGCTTCTCTTCGGCAAGCTCAAGGATGGCGGCACGGTCAAGGTGACCGTCGGCACCCGCGACAACGGTACGCGCGGCCTAATCCTGAAGGCCATTCCTGCGGAAACGCCGGTCAAGCCGAGGAAGGAAGAGGTCGACAAGCCCGCGTCGCCGAAGTCCAAGCCGGCGGCCAAGGCAAAGAAAGCACCGGCCAAGAAGTCGCCGCCGAAGAAGCCCGATGCGGAAGCGACCGCCGATACCGGACCGTCGGATGGCGGGGAGGGCGAGAAGAAGCCCGCCGCCAAGCGTTCGGGCACCGTGCCGAAGGTGCCGCGCAAGAAGTAAGCGGTTATCAACCGCCAAAAAATGCCCCGGTCATGGCCGGGGCATTTTTGTCTGCGCAGTGTCGATCATTGGCTCAAGAAGGGGATTTTCGCATGATGCGATTTCTGCTTGCCGCCGCCGTGCTGGGGCTCTTCGGTGCTGTCCCGGTGGTGGCTGAAACCAGAACGGTCTGCACGATCGCAACCGAGGCCGACACCGGCGCCGTCGTGATGGAGGAGGGGGACTGCACGGGACGCATGTCGCCCGCCTCGACCTTCAAGATCGCCATCGCGCTGATGGGTTTCGACGCAGGCGTGCTCGTATCACCGGATGAGCCGGAATCGCCGTTCAAGGACG
>CAZEJG010000019.1:0-71739 GCA_964511625.1 uncultured Hoeflea sp. | reverse complement strand
GCCAACGTCTACCAGGCGATCGACAACAACCACGAGATCGTCACGGTGCTCAACAAGGTCGACCTGCCGGCCGCCGACACCGACCGGGTGAAGGAACAGATCGAGGAGGTGATCGGTATCGACGCCTCCGACGCGATCCCGATATCGGCGAAGACCGGTGTCGGCATTCCCGACGTGCTGGAAGCCATCGTGCAGCGGCTGCCGGCCCCGAAGGAAGGCGATCCGAACGCGCCCCTGAAGGCGCTGCTCGTCGACAGCTGGTACGACGCCTATCTCGGCGTGATCGTGCTGGTGCGCATCATCGACGGCAAGCTCAAAAAGGGCCAGCAGATCCGCATGATGGGCACGGATGCCCGCTATCCTGTCGACCGCGTCGGCGTCATCACTCCCAAAATGGTGATGGTCCCGGACCTCGGCCCCGGCGAGATCGGTTTCATCACCGCCTCGATCAAGGAAGTGGCCGACACCCGCGTCGGCGACACCATCACCGAGGACAAGAAGCCGACGGCCGCCGCGCTGCCGGGCTTCAAGCCGGCCCAGCCGGTGGTGTTCTGCGGCATCTTCCCGATCGACGCCGCCGATTTCGAGGACCTGCGTACCGCCGTCGGCAAGTTGCGCCTCAACGATGCGAGCTTCTCCTACGAGATGGAGACCTCGGCCGCCCTCGGATTCGGCTTCCGCTGCGGCTTCCTTGGGCTTCTGCACCTGGAGATCATCCAGGAGCGGCTGGAGCGCGAATTCAATCTCGATCTCATCGCCACCGCCCCGTCGGTCGTCTACCACCTGACGATGACCAACGGTGACACGATGGATCTGCACAATCCGGCCGACATGCCCGACGTGGTCAAGATCGCGGCGATCGAGGAGCCCTGGATCAAGGCCACGATCATGACGCCGGACGATTATCTCGGCGCCATCCTGAAGCTCTGCCAAGAGCGCCGCGGGCTGCAGATCGACCTCTCCTATGTCGGCTCTCGCGCCATGGTGACCTATGAGCTGCCGCTCAACGAAGTGGTGTTCGACTTCTACGACCGGCTGAAATCGATCTCCAAAGGCTATGCCAGCTTCGACTACCAGATCATCGGCAACCGCGAGGGCGACCTCGTCAAGATGTCGATCCTGGTCAACGAGGAACCGGTGGACGCGCTGTCGATGCTGGTGCACCGCTCGGCGGCCGAAAAGCGCGGCCGCGCCATGTGCGAGAAGCTCAAGGAGCTCATCCCCCGCCACATGTTCAAGATTCCCGTGCAGGCAGCGATCGGCGGCCGGGTGATCGCCCGCGAGACCATCGCCGCGCTCAGGAAGGACGTGACCGCCAAGTGCTATGGCGGCGACGCCACGCGCAAGCGCAAGCTGCTCGACAAGCAGAAGGCGGGCAAGAAGCGCATGCGCCAGTTCGGCAAGGTGGAGATCCCGCAGGAAGCCTTCATCGAGGCGCTGAAGATCGGCGAGTAGCGCCGTTTTCTCCCGCCTCTCCTCCGGCTTCGGTCGGCGTGGCGAGGGGGCGCAGGCGGGACCGGAACTATTTCCGGCCTAATTGCGCTCCGGCCCGATTATGAAGTTGACATGACGGGCCGCAGCCCCTAAATCCGGCCCCGTCGCCCAGATGGCGGAATTGGTAGACGCGCCAGCTTCAGGTGCTGGTACTGGCAACGGTGTGGAGGTTCGAGTCCTCTTCTGGGCACCAATTCTTTGTTCCGGCTCGTCCCGGAAAATCCAAGAAACCCCGCGAAAGCGGGGTTTTTTGTTGGGTTCTGCCGAGTTCGGCGTCTCTCACTGTTCAGCACCATCCAGCCAAAGCAGAAAATCACGGAACGCGTGCCGGCCGGTACGCACCTGACTCACCAAGCGTGCAAAGCATGGGCAACAGTGGTTTGCGACCTTGAGGAAGAGCACCGCCCGGGTGGCTCTTGCGGGACGATGCAGGCTCCGGCGGCCTGCTGCAACGTCTTGATGCGGATTATTGCATCCCGAGTCGCAGCACGAAAATCTGGTCATGAGCATTTACCGAACATTCAGAACATCCTCATATCGGTATACCCAAGACATGACGTCGGCTGAGTGGCGCGGATGCAAATCCGCCAGCACCGTGGGGGCTTCAGGATGAAGCCGCAGCGGGGGTGAAACTTGCCCGGTCCGGGCGGAGTCTGAAAACATGAAAATTCGCGGTAAAATCCTGTCGGTCGTCGGTGTCATGGGCATCGTCGCAGTCGTCATCGGCGCCATAGCGGTGGGCGTGGTCCTCGGTTACGGCAAGCAGATGGCGAGGTACGAAAACGCCTCCGAGCGCGCCTTTCTCGGCGAACACCTGAACCGTCTGGTCACGGCGGTGGTCATGGACGCCCGAGGCGTCTACATGGCCACATCAACCGAAAAGGCGCAAAAGTTCGCCGACGGCATACTTGCCAACCTTGACGGCATCGACGAGACGCTGGCCCAATGGACTCCGCTCGTCCCCGAAAGACAAAAGGAAGCTTTCGCCGGCGTCGTCGAAGGCGCGAAGGGTTTCCGCCAGTTCCGCGCCGAAACCGCGCGGCTCGGCACTCAGGTTTCGCCCGAGGCAGCCAACGCCCAGGGCAACAACGAAGACAACCGCGCCAACCGCAAGGCTTTCCAGGCCGATATCGACGCGGTGGTCGAGCAGGACCGCCAGAACCTCGCGACCATCAAGGCTGATGTCGCTGCCTTCAAGCAGACCATGCTGATCATGGTGCTCGCCACCGGCGCAATCGGCCTTGCAATCGGTCTGGGTGCTGCCCTGGTCATCGCCACCCGCCAGCTCTCCAACCCGATCCAGAACATCACCCGCACCATGACCGAGCTGGTCAACGGCAATCTCGACGCCGAGGTGCCCTATGCCGGTCGTCCCGACGAGATCGGGGAAATGGCGGCGGCAGTGGCGGTGTTCCGCGAGAATGCCCTCGACAACCGTCGCATCCACGCCCAGGAAGAAGCGCTGCGCGCCAAGAGCGCAGATCTTCAGACGTCGATTGCCGGCGTGGTCAAGGCCGCGGCAGCCGGCGATTTCTCGAGCCGCATCACCAAGGACTACGAGAACGACGACCTCAACCGGTTCGCCGCCTCGATCAACGAACTCCTCTCCGGCGTCAGCGCCGCGGTCACCGAGACCCAGCGCGTCATCGGCGAACTGGCGAGCGGCAACCTGACGGACAGCATGAACGGCACCTTCCTCGGCGTGCTCGGCGACCTGCAGCGAGACGTCAACTCGGCGCTCTCGACGTTGAAGGCGACGATGATCGACGTGCGCGGCTCTTCGGACTCGGTCAATTCGAGCACCCGGGAACTCAAGGACGCCTCCGACGATCTGGCCAAGCGCTCCGAGCAGCAGGCCGCCTCCCTCGAGGAAACCTCGGCCGCGCTCGACGAGATCACTGCAGCCGTGCGCAACTCGACCGAGCGTGCCCAGGCCGCAACGGTCATGGTCGGCGACGCCACCCAGAGCGCCAAGCGCTCCGGCGAAGTCGTCCGTAACGCCGTGGACGCGATGGGTCGCATCGAGCAGGCTTCCAACGAGATCACCCAGATCATCAACGTCATCGACGAGATCGCCTTCCAGACCAACCTGCTGGCGCTCAATGCCGGCGTGGAAGCAGCGCGGGCGGGCGAGGCCGGTCGCGGCTTTGCCGTGGTCGCCCAGGAAGTCCGCGAACTGGCCCAGCGCGCAGCAAGTGCCGCCAAGGACATCAAGTCGCTGATCCTGAAGTCGGGTGAAGAGGTCAAACTCGGCGTTCGCCACGTGCAGGATACCGGCACCTCGTTGTCGGAGATCGAAAGCCAGGTGCTCAAGATCAACGAACAGATCAACGAGATCGCAACCGCCGCACGCGAACAGTCGGTCGGCCTGCAGGAAGTCTCCACGGCGATCAACGAGATGGACCAGGTGACCCAGCGCAACGCCGCGATGGTCGAAGAAATGTCGGCCGCGACCCACAAGCTCGGCGAAGATTCCAACAGCCTCGCCGGTCTGGTCTCGCGCTTCCGCGTCGAAGGCGGGAAGACGGTGAGCGCCACCACCAGCGGCCCGAAGCGTCCGGTGGCAGCGAACCCCGGTTCGTCCCGTCCGGTCTCCTCGCCGGCCCGCGCGATGGTCGCCAAGGTGGCCCGCGCCGTCGGCGGCGGCCAGGCGGCAGCGGCCGAGAGCTGGGAAGAATTCTGATCCAGCCGACCCCGGATGCCGCATCCGCGGTTTCCTGAAAGGCTCCACACTGAGAACCGGCCGCTTCGATATCGAAGCGGCCGGTTTTTTCGTCTTCGCGGCGATAGATCCTGGGCTGAAAACCGAATGGAGCGACAACGCCTTCACTCCAGGACTTGCGGCCGGCCCGGTTTGCCCTATCGTTCAAGGGATAGATCGGCGCGCAGAATGTCTCCACGCGAGCGCCAGAGGTGTACAGACCGCATGACATCTCCGGTCCCCTTCCTCGACCAGTTCCCACGCTCCTCGGCCATGACCGACCTGCGTCGCGGCCGGCATTTCACCCGCGATGACATTCGAAAGGCCGCAGCGCGCCGCGCGCGGCAGATTGTCGAAGCATTCAACGAGCGTCCGGGGCCGGTCGTCGTCGGCGAAGCCGAGGGCGTCGAGGCTTTGATCTCGCTGTTTGCGGTGTGGGGCGCTGGACGGATGGCGGTTATGGTCAATCCCGGACTGGCCCCGCCGGAGCGCCGGAACGTGATTGCGCATTCAGATGCGGCCGGCTGGATCAGCGACGGCGGCGTGGCCGAGCGGGTGGACGGGGCGCGCGCGGGGTCGGCGGAGCCACGTCCGTTGGGGGCCGATGCACCTTGCCTGATGATGATGACCTCCGGCACGACAGGGACGCCGAAGGGCATTCTGCATTCGCCACGCTCGCTGGCCGCGCGCGTTGCGCTCAACATCGCCCATATCGGCGCCGCGCCCCTGCAAAGAAGCCTCTGCGTGTTGCCGGTGTTCTTCGGTCACGGATTGATCGGCAACTGCCTGACGCCATTGATGGCGGGCGGAAATCTTCACCTGCTCAACGGGCCGCAACCGGCAGAGATCGGCAAATTGGGAACAACGATCGACGAGCACCGCATCGCTTTCATGAGTTCGGTGCCGAGCTTCTGGCGCATGGCGCTGCGTGCGACCCCTCCGCGCAGTGGAACGCTGTGGCGCGTGCATGTCGGTTCGGCGCCGCTTTCCGCCGACATCTGGCGTTCGATCGCCGACTGGAGCGGCACCGGCGAGGTCTACAACATGTTCGGCATGACGGAGACGGCCAACTGGATCGGAGGCGCCCGGCTCGACGAAGCGGCCGGCCGAGACGGCCATGTCGGGCACATCTGGGGAGGCCGCTACGCCGTTCGCGACGAGGCGGGCCGGGTTCACGACCACGGCCGCGGCGAGGTCTTGGTCTCCTCGCCGTCGATCATGCTCGGCTACAGCGGCAGCGAAAGTCTGAACCGTGCGGCTTTCGACGGCTCCTGGTTCAGGACCGGCGATATCGGCGAACTCGACGCGCACGGCGCGCTGACGCTCGTCGGCCGGATGAAAACGGAGATCAACCGCGGCGGGATCAAGATCCTCGCCGAGGAGATCGACATGATGCTCGAGCGCCATCCGGACGTCGAGGAAGCGTGCGCCTTCGGGATCGACGACGCGGCCGCCGGTGAAGCGGTTGCGGCGGCATTGGTGCTGCGGGCAGGCGCCACTGTCGATCTGTCCGAAATCCGGCGCTGGTGCCGCGGGGAGGTGCGAGCGGAAGCCGTGCCGGTCAAGCTCGTGGCGGTGGACAGCATTCCGCGCAACGAACGTGGCAAGATCGTACGGGCGGCGGTGCGCGAGAGCGTTCTCGGTGCGGCAGGGAGGTGAGCCATGGCGCGCGGCAAACCGATTCCCGCGCTCGGAAAACCTCTCTTCACGCCACGCTTCGAGCTGCGGCCGGTCTCACGGATGCGATTGTTCCTGATGCAGCGTCGCGCCATGGCCGATGCGGAACTGCGCGGACTGTTCCTTCAGGAGGCGGAAGCGCCGAGCGCCTGGCGGACCTGGAGGCGGATTCGACGCCTCAACGGCCGCACGCGTTTCGCCCATGCCATAATCGACAGGGCGTCGGGCGAGACCATCGGCTACCACAGGACCGGCATGATCGGATACCGGACCGCCGGTTGCGAGGTGATGATCTTCGACAAGCGATGGTGGGGGCGTGGCGTGGTGATAGAGACCCGGAAAGCCCTGTTCGTCGCCTTCTACGATCATGCCGGCGTCCGCCAGTTCTCCTCACAGGTCCACAGCCGCAACTTCGCCTCCATCCTCAACCACCGGAAGTTGGGAATGGAACACACGGGCACGATGTACATGATGAAACTCGACGAGTTTCGCAATGAACCGGCTGACTATGTGCTCTTCTCGATCCGCCGCGAACGGCTCGCGGACAAGATCGAGGAATGGCGTCATGAACTCGGCTGAGGACGCCCTCGATCAGGCCCGCGCCATCGTGGCGCAGGCGACGGGACTTGCCCTCGATTCGGTTGAGAACGAAGCGAGCCTGGAAACACTCTCCGAATGGGATTCGATCGCCCACATCAACATCATGCTGGCCGTCGAGAGCGCGACGGGAAGACAAATGGCCGCAGACGATATCGCGGGCATCGTTTCCGTGGCCGCGATCGCCGCCTATCTGCAACGCAGCTCTGGCCGGTGAACCGGCAGTTCTGCGTATACGGTCAGGCGAGAATGCGTTCGATGGCGGCTGCCACGAGGGCTTCGGCTTCGTCTGCGGTCGACGCTTCCGCATAGACCCGCATTTCGGGGGCATTGCCCGAGGGGCGGAGGTGGAGGATGCGGCCGTCGGCAAGCGACATGCGCAGACCGTCGGTCGTGTCGATCGCCGCCAGTGTGCCGATGGGCTCGAGGAAACGGTCGCGGAACGGCGCATCGGCCGTCAGCGAGGCGACCAGATCGCGACCCCTCTCGGACGGAAAATCCTCGATCCGGCCGCTGACCGCGACAGGAAGGGCGAGTTCGGCGACGACGGCAGAGAGCTTGCTGCCCGCAGCGATCGAGGCGGCTAACGCGCACAGGAGCGGCAACACGCAGTCGCGCGTCGGAAGCGGAGCCAGATCGGCAGTTCCGAGCGTGAAGGGAGAGGCGGTCAGAACGCCGCCATTGGCCTCGAAGCCGATGATCTTCCCTGCCCCCTCCTTTGCCGCCGACTGCATGCCCGCGATCACGAAGGGCGAGCCGACGCGCGTGCGCAGGACGCGGGCGCGGAGATGCCGTTCGATACCTGAATTGGATGTGACCGGGGTGACCGCCACATCGGCTTCGAGCAGGCGCGCGACGAGGAGGCCGAGGACGTCGCCGCGGATGACCTCGCCGGTCTCGTCGGCGATCAGCGGGCGGTCGGCATCGCCGTCAGCCGAGATCAGCGCGTCGAGGGCATAACGCTCCTTCCAGGCACGGATCCGTGCGCGGGTCTGGTCCGAGACCGCCTCGGTGTCGACGGGGACGAAGACGTCGGAGCGGCCGATGGACACGAGTTCGGCGCCGGTGGGCGCGAGAATGACGGCGAGCAGGTCGCGGATGACGGTGGAATGCTCGTAGACGCCGATGCGGCGTTCGGCCAGAGCGCCATCCGCAAGCGCCCCACGGTACCGGTCGACGAAAGCGGCGATGGCCTCGCCGGACTGGTCGAGCGGGCGGTGATGCGGTGTCCAGCGCATGGACGCGCGGTCGATGGAGGGAACGCCAGATGCGATGGCTGCCTCGTCTCCCTTGTCGATCTCGCCGTCCGGCCGGTAGAATTTCACGCCGTTGCGATCGGCCGGGATATGCGAACCGGTGACCATGATCGATGCCGCATGGCGCGCCATGGCGAAAGCCGCGAGCGCCGGGGTGGGCAGCGCGCCGCAATCGACCGGCTCCAGCCCGTCGTCCTCGACGGCGGCCATGCACTGGGCGGCGATCTCGGCGCTCGACGGCCGGAGGTCCTGGCCGAAATAGACGCTGTCGCCTTTCTTGACCTTTCCGGCCGCCTTCAGGTGGCGAAGGAAGGCTGCGGTGTGTGCCGCTGCCGTGCCATCATCGAGTTCTGCGACGAGGCCGCGAAGGCCGCTGGTTCCGAATTGCGCCGCCATGTAACCTCTCCCTGTGATGTGCGCCGTTCAGGCGCTTGCCTGCTTCTTCTGGAAGTCGAGATATTCCACCAGTGCGCAGAACACATGGTAGAACGTGCTCGTCGGCATGTCGGACGAGATCACCCGGCCTCTGGCGTCGAGCTGATCGAACCAGCCGCCCTCGACCGGGGTGACGAGGTAACGGTTGAAGATGACGTCGAGCATGCGGATGAACAGCGTCTCGTCTCCGGGCAGGCCGTCCAGGCGGGCACGCAGCCCCGCCTTCAGCGCTTCGGTCTGTGGCCAGAGGCGGGAGGTCCCGGACATGTTGGAGCCGTCCGGCGCCATCCGGTCGCAGACCGCGTCCGTTCCCCGGGCATGGCCGAAGGCGTGGCTCGTGGCGTAGAGCTTGCGGCAATAGTCGCGGACCTGGGTGTCGCCCGTCAGCTCGCCGTAGCGGAGAAGCAGCCAGATCCATTCGTAGTGATGGCCCGGCTCGATTTCCGCGTCCCGGTCGACGCAGGGCGACCAGTCCGGCGCGAAATACTCCGTCACGCTCCACGTCTCATGATCGAAAAAGCGCTCGCGGAACAGCGCCACCATGCCTTTCGCGCGATCGAGATAGGCCTCGTCGCCGGTCGCCTCGTACCAGGCGAGAAAAGCCTCGAGCGCATGCATGTGCGGATTGGCGCGGCGATAATCGGCGGGCCGAGTGGATTCGAGATAGCCGCCATGGACGGTGTCGGCGAGCTCGCGGTCGACGAAGTCGACCGTGCGCTCGGCCCACTCCTTTGCTTCCGGCCAGCCGGTGGCGCGCCACAGCCAGGCGAGCGCGAAGAGGACGAAGAACTGGTCGTAGGTGTCGCGCTGGTCGTCGAGCACCGAACCATCGGTCTTGAAGGTATGGATCCAGCCGCCGTCGGCATGCCAGCCGGTGCCGGTCAGCGTGTCGAAGAGATGGTGGAGAACGGTGTCCGATCCGTCCGACCAGCCAAGCATGGCCGCATGGGAGAAACAGTATATCTGGCGGGCGAGCACCCGGAGCCGCTTGAAGCCGAGATCGGCCGGCGTGCCGTCATGACGGAGCGCTTCGTGAACCCCGCCATTGACCAGATCGATACCGGCTGTCGACCAGAGCGGCAGGGCGCTTTCGAACAGCCATTTGCGGATGAAGTCGAGCGAGGGGACCGGACGGCCAGAATGGGCCACGGCGAGCGGCGGCCAGTCGATCTTCCTGACCTGTTCGGCGAGGTTCTTGACCATGTAGGAACGGTCGCGGTGGGTGATCAGCAGCGCATCGGGCTGGGAGACGACGACGAGATCATCGAGACCGGCGATGGCGAGCAGCCTGTCCTCGGAGCGGAGATAGCTGTTGCGCACGTCGATCGCCAACACCTCGCCGAAACAGGCATTGCCGTGCTCGTCGCGACTGGAAGCCTCGTGCAGCTGGGTCCAGGAGCCCAGATCGCTCCAGTCGAACGACGCCTCGACGACGCTGATGCGTGTCGCGTTTTCCATGACCGCATAATCGATGGAGATCTTCGGCGCCGCCGCAAAAGCCTCGGCGTCGAGACGGACGCACTTGCCGGCAACGACCGCTTTCTCGACGGCCAGTTTCGCCTGTCTCCAGACGTCGGGCTGCTGGCGTTCGAGTTCGGCGGCCATGTCGCCGGTGCGGAACATGAAGATGCCGCCGTTCCAGAAGTAGCGCCCGGAACGGATGAACTGCTTGGCGGTGCCGAGATCTGGTTTTTCGCGGAACCGCAGCACGTCGTAGACAGGACCGTCGCCCTCGCCGCGTTCGATATAGCCGTATTGAGTCTCCGGCCTGGTCGGGGCGATGCCGATGGTCATGACGCCGCCGCGCTCGCGCAGCGCTTCCGCACCGGTGCGGATGACCCGGTGAAAGGCAGCGTGATCGGGGATCTCGTGGTCGGAGGGCAATATGAGGACGATGCGCTCGGGATCGGAGAGCGCGATGTCGGCGACGGCGGCGGCGATCGCCGGTGCGGTGTCGCGGATCATGGGCTCGAGCACATAGCGCTCCACCTCCGTGGAGCCGGTCTCTCCCTGCTCGACCAGCTGCTCCTCGAACCCGAGGCCACCGACGATGCGGGCGGGAAGATAGGTCAGCCCCCTGCCCTTGTAGGCCACGCGTTCGAGCGTGTTGACCAGAAGCGTCTTGTCGTTGATGAACCGATGGAACTGCTTCGGCTTGGAATCCCGAGACATGGGCCAGAGCCGCGAGCCGGCGCCGCCGCACAGGATGATCGGTGTCAGGGCGAGATTGTCCGCCATCGCATTCTCCGGAATCACTGTTCGCGGGCTCGTATACAACAATGTCGTTAACACGAGTACAGCGCCGATTCGCAGTTTGGAATCACTCCAAACTAGAGAGTTTGACTCCTGTTTAGCGTGAGCGTATTTTCACCACGGCTTCTCACCTCGGGCCGGCCATTTGCCGGCCTGTTGATATTCCGGGTACCGGGCATGCTTGTCTGTCACTGCAACATCATCGCCGAGCGCGACATCGTCTCCGCCATCCGCGAGCTTCTCGCCGAGGACGAATGGCGGCTGATCACGCCGTTGCAGGTCTATCACACGATGAGCAAGCGCGGCCGCTGCTGCGGCTGTTTCCCGAAGGTCGTGGACATCATCGTCAAGACCACCGAGGCCTGGCACCGCGAGAAGGCGACGCCGGAAGCCGCGGTTCTGGATTTCGTCGGCCGGCTGCGCGCCGAGCACGACCGCATGGCGCAGCAGCAGGCGGAAGCGCGGGCGCGCATGCGCAAGATCCGCGCCGCCTGATTTCTCCCGACTTGTCAATCTAACGCATTGCCTCGCGGCTCGGCATCGCTAATGTGGCGGCATTAGCGAACAGGGAGCATTCAATCCATGAAGGGTAACGAAAAGGTCATCGAGCGGCTGAACCAGGCACTGTTTCTGGAGCTTGGCGCCGTCAACCAGTACTGGCTGCATTACCGGCTTCTGGACGACTGGGGCTACACGCTGCTGGCCAAGAAGGAACGCGCCGAATCGATCGAGGAAATGCATCACGCCGACAAGCTCGTCGAACGCATCATCTTCCTCGAAGGCCACCCGAACCTGCAGTCGGTGGCGCCGCTGAATATCGGCCAGAACCTCAAGGAAGTGCTGGAAGCCGACCTCGCCGGCGAGCACGAAGCGCGCGATTCCTACAAGAAGTCGCGCGAGATCTGCAACGAGGTGGGCGACTACGTGACCATGAAGCTGTTCGAGGAACTGCTGGCCGACGAGGAAGGCCATATCGACTTCCTCGAAACCCAGCTCGAACTGCTCGAGCAACTCGGCGAGAAGAAATACGGCCAACTCAACGCCGCACCGGCCAACGAGGGGGAGTGAAGCTTCATCGCACAGCGACGTGCGCAGCGAGCCGCGCCCGATTTAAGGGCGCGGCCCGATGAGCGAGCGGAACGCACTCGCGCTGAAGATGTACCAGAGCGCCCGAGTGGCGGAGCGCCTCGAACCCGAGGCCTTTGACCGCCACTTCGGACGGCAGCGCGGTTTGCTCACCCGGCATGCCGCGACGACCTCTCCGTTTCACACGGAACGCGTCGAATCTCTGACATATCTCGATGACGGTCGGATCGATCCGCGAAGCTGGCTCGACGTTCCGGTGATGAGCCGTCTCGATCTCCGCGATCATTTCGAGGCGATCAAGAGCACGGCTGTTCCGGACCATCACGGAAAGACGACACTCGGCCGTACCTCGGGCACCTCCGGCATGCCCGTTGAAATCCTCCGGACCGACCTTCTGCGACTGATGAACAGTGCCATCGTCAGCCGCTACTATGCGTGGATCGGCATCGACCCGACACGCAACTTCGTCATGATCAAGGGGGATCTGCGCGGAGCCTATCCGGACGGCGAGCGCGCGGAGACGGACTGGGTGGAACCTTATATGCGTGACGGCCCCTGCGGCTATACGGTGAGGCTCGGCCATCCGCTGGCGCCCGAAAAGCAGATCGAATTCCTCTCGCGCCAGGGTCGCTGCTATCTCGCCACCCAGCCCAGCAACGCCATGGCGCTCGTCTCGGCGCTCAGGGAATGGGGCATGCCGGCGCCGGAACTCGACATCGGGGCCGTGATGACGGTGGGCGAACTGGTGCGCGAGAGCCACCGCGAGGCCGTGCGCTCGCAGTTTCGCTGCGACATCCTCGACATGTACAGCACCACGGAACTCGGCGCGGTCGCCTGCCAGTGCGCACACGGCAAACTCCATGTTTCCGCGGACGCGTTTCATCTCGAGATCCTGCGCTCAGACGGAACCGTGGCCGAACTCGGCGAGGACGGGCGTATTGTCGTGACTTCGTTGATGAACTGGGCGACGCCACTTATCCGCTACGATACCGGCGATATCGGCCGGATCGGCGCTCCTTGCCGGTGCGGCGTGAAACTGCCTGTCCTCGAACTATCCGTCGGTCGCGACCGGAACCTGTTCCGCTTTGCCGACGGAAGCGAAGTTCTCGGATTTGTCGGTCTGGAAAAATTCCGGGCATTCTTCCCGGCCATCCAATGGCAGGTCGCCCAGGTCAGGCCGGACAAACTCGAGATACGCTACTATTCGCGGCAGCCTGAAGGCGCCCATGATCGCAGCCGCGTTGAGGCGGAAATCTCGGATTATTTCGGCAGACAGCTGACGATCGATTTCGTCCGCCTGGAAAAAATGCCGCACGGACGCACCGGAAAACTGCCGGAAGCGATCCGCGAGTTCGAATAAAAAGAGGCACCGCGCGCGGTGCCTCTGAAGCGAAGTCGACAAGCCTGACCTAGATTATTCGCCCTGGCTCTCAGGCACGAAGACCCCATCCGGCAATGCGCTGCCTTCGGCGAAATCGAACAGCGAGCCCTGCGGATCGTCCTCGCGGTGGCGGGCGATCAGAGACTTGCCGGGTTCCCCGAAGTGAATGCGCAAGCCGGCGTTGACCGCGGTCGTGTCGTCGGTGAAGGATGCCCTGGCGTAGAGCGAGACATTGTTGGCGGCGAAGGGGAGCATTGCCTCGGCGCCGATCACACCAGCCGTATTGTCGAAACCATGATTCACGCCCGCGGACAGCTTGATATTGTCTGTCGCATAGTAGGACGCCGTGAAGTCGAGGTTGGCGTAGGTGTCCCCCCCGACGGCAAGGTCGACGGTATCCGCACCGGCGAAGCCAGCGAGGGTCACGCGATCGAGATACAATTCGCCCTCGACACCGTAACGGAAGATGTCGGCATCGGGGAAATTCCCGGGTTCGACATTGACGTAATGGGCATAGGCGCCGATCAGCGCCTGGTCCGGGTCACGCCAGAAAAAATGACCTCCGATACCGGCGCTGTCGAGGTCTAGTCCGTTGCTATCCTCGGCACGAAGGAGACCCGCATCGATCTGGGCGCCGAATCTTTCTCCCACAGGAATAGAAAGCGAACCGATGCCGTAGACCCCGTCCGCGCTCACGTCGACATCAGGAACATCCGCATAGAGATAACCGAAATCCACCTTGGCGTTCAGACCCGAAACGGCCGGCTTTGCACCGTCGAAACGTTCGGCAAAGTCCGCCGACATCGCGGGCGCGGCAATCAAGGTCGCCACTGCCACGGACGTGGCAAGGCGTGCAGTCGTTTTCGTCATCAAAATTCCCCAGGGTTGTCGAAAAAGGCCAGCCGAATCATATGCGGCTGAAGTCAATGCTATTTTAGCGAAACCTTGTGGGGCGTGAAGCAGTCTAGACGCGAATTTTGATCAGTCGGTCGAAAGCGAAGAGACAGATGCTGCGATTATGCAACAATCCGACTGCGTTTGGCGCGCCCTCGAGGCAGGATCAGCGCTCACCGTCGTTCAGCATATCTTCGAGCATGGCGGCGATGGCATCGCCGTCGATCGGCTTTTCGAGAAAGACGACGGGTTCGAGCCCTTCGAATTCCGCCGGTTCTTGCGCCTGAACCCGACCGGACATCAGGATCGCCGGCAGCTGCACGCCTCTCTTGCGCAGCGCCGAGAGGGTCTCGATGCCGTTCCCGTCACCCAGATGGATATCGATCAGAAGGCAGGCTCGCGGCTCATCGAAATGAAGAGACTGGAAGATCTCCGCCGATTCATAGGTGTGTACCGTAATGTCGTGCAGGCCGAGAATGGCGGCCACAGATTCGCGGACCGCTTCGTTGTCGTCCAGCAAATAAACTACCCAAGACATGCCCATAGCCTTCACATTCGATTCGACATGGGGCTCGAAAAACACATGGAAAGATGGAACAACCACCGAAACAATGCGTGAAATTACCTGTTTTCCAGATCGATTTCCGAGTCCTTCGTCAGCCGGACAAGTTCCGCAGCATTCTGGACATCCGCCTTGCGCATGATCGTGGCGCGGTGGATTTCAACGGTGCGGCGCGAGATGCCGAGTTGCTCGGCGATGAGCTTGCTGGACGCCCCCTCGATGACCAGTGCGAGCACCTGGCGCTCGCGCGCCGACAGGGCGGCAAGCCTCTCGGCCGCATCGCGTCGAACCGCGGCTTCCTGCCGTCTCTTGCGTCCCAGTTCGAGCGCGGAAGCGACCGTGTCCATCAACTCGCCATCGTCAAAGGGCTTTTCGAGCACGTCGTAGGCGCCGAGCTTCATCGCCGTGACCGCCGACGTGACCTTGGCATAAGCGCTTATCAGGATGACCGGCAGGGTCAGACCCTTCTCGGCGATCTTGCGCTGCAGTTCCAGCCCATCCATCCCGGGCATTCGCAGATCGAGAATGAGGCAACCACTGTCGGGAACCGGTTCGGCCAGAAAGGCGGCGGCCGAATCGTAGGTCACGACGCGGTAGCCTTCGACCCCGAGAAGAGCAGCGAGAGATTCGCGCATCGCCTGATCGTCGTCGACTATGAAAACAATCTCGTCGTTCATCAAATCAGTTGTGCTCCTTCGGCAGGGTGAAACTGAATTCGGATCCCGTCTCGTCCGTTTTGACGGCGAGATGCCCGCCATGTGTTTCGACGATGGAACGGGAAATCGTCAAGCCTATACCCATTCCGTGAGACTTGCTGGTGGAATAGGCCTCGAAAAGATGGGCCCTCACCTCCTCGCTGATTCCATGGCCTGTATCGGCAATCGCGACCGATATGAAGTCTCCCAGGTCACAGGTCGACACCGTGAGTGTCTTTTCCGGGGAGGCTTCCATCGCCTGGACGGCATTGCGGACCAGATTGGCGACCACCTGCTGGATCTGGATCCGGTCCATGGGTATGGCGGGCAGATCGGGCGCATAGTTGCGGACGACGGTCAAACTCTCCGGCGCAATCTCCAGGACCGCCGTTTCGAGGCCGCCCTCTATGATCGCATTGGTGTCCTCGCGCTCGACCCGGTCCTGCCGATTGCCGATGAAGAGACGGATCCGCTTGATGATGTCGCTCGCCCGTTGCCCCTGGTCGGCCGCGCGGTCGACGAAACGGATGACCTCGTCGTCATCGGGCATGCCGCGTTTGATGAGCAGCCTTCGGGCCGAGCGCGCATAGTTGATCACCGCCGTCAGCGGCTGGTTCATCTCGTGGGCCAGCGCACCGGCCATCTGGCCCGAGGCATTGATCCGGGACGCATGGGCGGCTTCCGCCTGCAGCCGGCGCAAGCGCCGGTCCGCAGCCCGCTTGCGCGTCATGTCACGGGCGATGCGCGAGGCACCGACGACGACACCCTTCGGGTCGCGCACCGGCGCCATGGTCAAGGATACTTCCAGCGGCTTGCCTGACTTGTCGAGCTTGATGGTGTCGAAGACGTCGACCGATTCCCCCCGGGCGATCCGGTCCATCAGTTCGACCATTTCCTGACGCCTGTCGGCGGGAATGAGCATGTCGATGTTGCGACCGATGGCCTCCTGCCGCGTATAGCCGTACATCCGCTCGGCTGCCGGGTTCCAGGTGGTGATGGTGCCCTCCATGTCGACGGTGACGATCGAATCGACGGAAGAAGCGATGATGGCGTTGAGCACCGATTCCTGCTCGAGATGATGATTGAAGGCCCGGGCGAGTTCCCCCGGCTCGCCCGGCGCGTCCACCGGCAGGCTCACCGGCTCACCGCGGGAGGCCGCACCGATCGCCCGGGTGATCGCGCGCAGGGGATTGGTCATGGATGCGGCGATCGCAATGGCCAGAAGACCGGCCAGCGCGGCCGACAGAGTGCCGGTGACGAAGCTTGACCGCGCCATGGTCGCAGATCCCTTGAAGATGAGCTCCGCGGGAACGGCCTCGACAAGCGTCACGCGACGCTTGCCGGCCAGATCGACTGGCCATCCGGCGACGACGAGTTCGCGACCATCGGAACCGACGGTTCGCCCGGTGGAGGGTCCGGTCGAATTGAGAAACCGGGCGAGATCCGGCCAATCCGACCTGAAGTTGGAGGCCGTGCCACGTTCGAATGCAAAAGCCTGCCCCTGTATCGGGCTGAGCAGATAGTATCCGTTCTCATCTATGAGATACATCAGGCCGCCGGGAAAGCCTTCTTCGGGCAGCGTATTGAGAATCGGCCCCATGTGGAGGTTGACGATCACCAGCCCCCGCGCAACGCCATCCTCACCAAACACCGGCGTCGCGATACGAATGGTGGGCCAGGCCGGCTCCTCGATCACCCCGCCCTCGCGGTTGTAGTTGATCGGCGAGACGTAGACCGCGCCCTCGGGAAGGGCCATGGTTTCGGCGAAATAGGTGCGGTGGGCCTTGGCCTGGAGCCGGTTGTCGGGAATGGTCTCGACGCCGTCCGGCCCGCGCTGGATACGCACCAGCTCCCTTCCCTCGTCATTCGCGGCGATCAGCCGGAATTGTGCGTAATTGGTTTTCGTGCGGGCGAGCGCGGCCATTTCACCGGCGACCACTTGACGCCATCCCGCGAGCGTTTGCTGCCTGATGGTAGCGCTACCATCGGCCGCCAGTTGCACAGCCGCCCGAACAGAAGGCATACGGCTCATGAAAAGGACGTCCTGACGAGCGGAATCGACATAGTCGGCGAGGTTTTCGGCAATGATGCCGGCTCGAACCTTGATGCTTTCGTAGACGACGGGACCCGATGCGTCGGCTGCTCGCTTGTAGATCAGTAGCGCGGTTCCAGCCGTCGTCAGGACGACGAGCAAGATCATTGCGATCGACAACCTGAGCGCGAGCGTCATGTCAGGCTGCTGCTTTCTCGCGGAATGCGGTCCTTGGCATGCACCTCCTCCAGTCTGCGGTATTGCCCACCCGGTCCGTCGTGACGATCCCGAACGGTGCCGAAACGACATTATAAGTAGAAATACCTTAAATGCCCTTCTATCGCACGAAATACTGCGTCCGGTCGAAAGTGAAGACCTGCCTTCGTGCAGGCGAATTTTCACACCCGAATTCTTGTTAAAACAACGCCGATCCAGACATCTTCTGATCTATCAGGCAAAGGAATGGACGGAATTGCAAGTGCCATGCGCCGCGGACGAAGAAACGAAATTTTAGCCGAAATAAAACAAAAAACGGCTGAAAATCGTCATTTTGCCCTGAAAAGTCAAAACATGTGGTCTCAACTTGATCAACGACGAAGACTCTAATAGAGACCTGACGTCTGTTCTCGGGAGAATGCGGCAATGATCCCAGATAAATTCAACATGCGTTATATATTGAACGACCCCGACGTCGTTGCGGAAGATTTCGACGGCCAGGTGGTGATTCTCGACCTCGGAAGCGGCCACTACTACAGCCTTGAAGGATGTGGCGGGCAGCTATGGAAGTTGCTGTCGATCGGCCATTCTCCGGAGCAAATCCTCAAGGCTGTCAGGCTGGGGCGACCCGACCTGTCGAAGGAATGTGCGATCTTCGTCGACGCGCTGATCGGGCGCGGCCTCATCCGGCCCGACGAGACGGACACTCCGGAACAGTCGCCGGTATCGCTCGGGAGCATCGAGACCGCGCCCCGTCTGGAGGTCTATGACGATCTCGCGGAACTGATCTACGCGGATCCGATCCACGACGTCGACGCAGGAGCTGGATGGCCTAAGCCACTCCAGTGACAGGCCACCTCAGCAGGATGTCTTCGGTCCAGGGTGTTCATCTCGGCACGGTCGCTTCTTACGGTCGCGAGCGCATCACGACAGCCATGGCCTTTCCGCGGGAGTGGCTGGAACGTCGCGATTTCGCCATGCCGCTTCTCGATCTCTCGGTCTGGTTTTCCGGGCACGAACTGGCCGACCTGTGCGAGCGCCGGCTCGTCAGGCGGAACGGCGACGAAATCGCCGACAACCACGTGGAGATACTGGCGCTGGACCCCTCGTGCGCGGGCTGGGAGCAACCTGCACCTTGGCTGACGGGCGCGCATTTCGCCTCCCGGCCGTTCGAAAAAGCCTTCGAAGACGCCGGGCTGAGGGGGTTTCACCACGACATGCCGTCGTGGCAGCTCTTCGACCCCGACCGCGGGTTCGGGCTTTTCACACTCCGGGAGCCGATGGGCATTCCTCCATGGGAGACAGGTTCGCCATTACGGCTGTTCCTGCACTGGGCGCACGCCCGCAAGGGCCGTCGCCTGACCCACGCCGCGGCAGTGGGCGTTGAGAGCGCCGGGGCGCTGGTGGTCGGATCGAGCGGTTCGGGCAAGTCAGGCACCGCGCTTGCCTGCCTGCTCAACGGCCTCACATCCGCCGGCGACGACTATGTGGTGGTCGACAAGGGGCCCGAGATCACGGCGCACGCCGCCTTCCGTGTGTTCAAGCAGGACAGAGAAGGCTTGCAGCGCGCGGGGCTTGATGCCACAGATGGGCGGTGGGGCGTCACGAATTGGCACGGCAAGTACGAATTCGACGCCATGGACCTCTCTGCGAACGCCTTCGTCCGCCATCTTCCGCTGCGGGCGATCCTGCTGCCGCGCGTCGCGCGGCTCCGCCGGACCCGGATCGAACCGGTCTCCGCGTCCTCCGCCGCACTTGCGCTGGCGCCCTCCGCCGTCTTCCAGTTGCCCGGCGACACCGACGGGGGCCTGCGTTTCTTTTCCGATATCGCCCGGCGTCTGCCGGCCTTTCGCGTGCTCCTCTCCGAGTCTCCCGCCGAAATCGCAGACGCGATCGGCGAACATCTCATGCACGAGTTTCCCGATGCCCGTTAGCGTCATCATCCCCGCCTTCAACGCCGCGCGTTTCATCGACGCCTCGCTGATGTCACTGGTAGCCGAACGCGAGGCTATCGATCTCGACATCATCGTCATTGATGACGGTTCGACCGACGACACGCGGGCACTGGTTGAGCGTCGCGCCGCCGAATTCAGCGAAATCCGTCTTCTCACCAACCCGCGAAAGGGTATTGCCGCCGCACGCAACACCGGCCTCGACAACCTCCCGGAACATGTCCGCTACGTCGCCTTTCTCGATGCCGACGACGTGTCCTATCCGGGTCGGCTGGCCCGGCAGCAGGCACGCATGGAGAACGAGCCGGAGACCGAGGTGATGTATGGCCGGGTGGAGATGTTCAGCGTTTTCGACGAAGCGACACTGGCGCCGGCGAAGGGCAGCCGCACCAAGATCATCCGCGGCCCCTACCTGCAGTCGGCCATGTACCGTCCCCATGTCTTCGATCTCGTCGGGAGGTTCGACGAGAGTTTCAAGCAGGGCTGCGACACCGACTACGTGCTGCGGGTGGTGGAGAAGGGCATCAACCTCGTTCTCGACGACGGAATTGCCGCCTTTTACCGCCGCCATGATGCCAATGTGACGCTCGACACGGCGCAGATGCAGCGCGAATTCATGCTGGCGAGCCTGAAATGGGCGGCGCGCAACAAACTCAGACAGGGAGGCGACCTTCCGGCGGTTTTCTCGGAGATGTTCCTGCGCCGCGACGAAATCGAGAAGGATTTCTGATCCGCGATGTTGTCCTATTCCGTCGTCATCCCCGCCTATAATGCCGAGGCCCATCTCGGCGAGGCAATCCGTTCGGTGCTGGGCCAGACGGTTCTGCCCGAGCGAATCATCGTCGTCGACGACGGCTCGGCTGACAGGACGGCGGAAGTTGCCGAAAGCTTCGGCACCGGCGTCGCCGTCATTCGCAAGGAGAACGGCGGCCCCGGCTCCGCGACCAGCGTCGGCTTCCGTCAAGTTACCACCGACCTGGTAGCGACGCTCGATTCCGACGATATCTGGCTGCCGCAGAAGATGGCGCGCCAGATCACCTGGCTGGAGGCAGCACCGGATGTGATGGCCGTCTTCGCCAAGGGTCGCACGTTTCGCGACGGCGATAAGCCGGAGGCGGCGGCCACCGGAGACGGGAAAATAATAGACCTGTGGACACGGACGACGATGGTCTATCGCGCCGACGGCATGCGCGAAGTGGGCGAGATGCAGGATTTTCCCGGCAATCTGGGCGAGATGATCGACTGGCTGGGACGCGGGCGGCACCTCGGCCACCGGCACGAGTTGCTCGACGATGTGCTCGCGCTTCGACGGCTCAGGCCCGGGTCCCTGTCCGACACCCGCGCCCGCGAGCGGACACGGGGCTATCTGGTCGCGGCGCACGAAGCACTCATGCGCCGGAAGAAGGCGGATACCGGCGAATGATCCCGTCCCCTCTCATCAGGCGGTTCGCGCGACTGGCCTGGCCGGGTCCGTCGATCGACCTCCTTCTGAGGGCCGCGACGTTGAGCGATGCCGACCGGGCAGCCGCGGCATGGCGCGATTTCGAGGTGGCCGCCGATTTCGACGATCTGACCTGGGGGCAGCTGCGGCTGATCAGCCTCGCCGCGCGGCGCGTATCCGTTCTGGCGCCTGACAGCCCGATGCGACCGCGGATCGCCGGCATCGAGCGCTCCATCTGGTCGCGCAGCCACATGGTGGTGAGCGAGGCAGGCGGCGTGTTGCGCCGGTTGTCGGATGAAGGCGTGGAGATGCTGGCGATCAAGGGCGCGGGACGCGCGGCGAGCGGGGAGGCGTCGGCTCGCGGACGCATCGTCAACGATATCGACATCGTCGTGCAGCCCGACGACCTGCACCCGGCCTTCGATGTCCTCAGCGAGGAAGGCTGGATACCGTCGGGCTCGGGATCGGCGCTCTATCAGCGGACCCAACTCGGGCAGGTGACGGGCATCAATTTCGTTCGCGGCGAATTCGGCAATTTCGACCTGCACCGGACTGCCTTCCATCCACCGCACACGGCCGAAGGCGAGGACGCTGCGCTGTGGGAGCGGTCGCGGCCGGGCGTTCTCAACGGCACGCCGGTTCGCGTTCCCTCGCCGCTCGACACCATCCTGATCGCCATCGCCCATGGCGCGCTGGGAGCACACAAGTCGAGTGACTGGCTTGCCGATGCAGCTTTGGCAGTGGACGAAGGCGCGGTGGATTGGGACCTCTTCGTCGCGCTCGCCGGAAAGCGCCGCCTCGGCGCAGCGGCATTTACAGCTCTCTTCTATGCGCGCGAGCGGCTCGAAAAACCCGTGCCCGACAGCGTGCTCGCGGCGCTGGAGCGCGGTGCGGCGGCTTATCCCTTTCAATTGGCGGCAGCCGTGGCGGAATCACGCCCGAAGAGCGATCGGATCGATCTCTCGTGGCTGGCGCGGACGATGGCGAAGCAGGGCAGGCTCTTGCGCGGGCGACGACGGCAGCGCGGAGAGCGCTCTCCGCTGGTGCTCGCCTCGCCGTTCGGCCGGCCGAAACCGGGAGCAGATAGCGTTCACCCGCCAGTGCTCGAAGCGACCCTTGACCTTCCCGGCCGCCGGCCCGGACAGAACTGGTCGGGAAGCCTCGACATCAGGCTATCCGCCACGATTCCGGCCGCGTCCCGGCGCATCGAGTTCGAGATCAATTGCGGCGATCGCCATGTCATGCGCCTCAGGGCTGTCGTGCGAAATAGAGGCGTCCGGAACCTGCCGCTGCGGTTCCGGGTCCGGCTCGATATCGCGGCGCATGAGCCGGATCCCGTTATCGTCGCAGTGCCCGCGCGCAGCTTCAACACCAAGGCGACACAGGCCGAGCTGGACCGTTACAGCGCCGTGCGCTTTCGGATGGTGAGCTGCGAGGCTCTTCGGGACAGCAACTGAGCATCCCCAAGCAGGCGCCGACTTTCTGTCCTCCGCGCCTCCGTCGTGCTATGCTTTTCGAAGCGACATGATCCGCGGGGCACGCACCAAGGAGTGACGCGATGAACCGTCTCCGTTTCCTCGCAGCGGGAACGCTGTGGCTGGGATTTTTTCCCGCCCTAACGGCGGACGCTGCCGAGCCGCAGCGGATCGTCTTTGCCTATGAGAACAAGACCGACTTACGCGGCATTCTCAACGTCTTTCAGATCTTCAAGACCGCCTGCCTCGATAAACCGGTGACGGAGGGGCTCGCCGAACGGCTTTTGCCGGAGGGCTACAGGATCGTCTCCAATACCTTCCATCTCTGGGGGACCGAAGACGGCGCGCGGCCGGGCGTCAGCGTGCTCTCCAAGACCGGAAGCGAGGAGGCCGATTTCAAGGGCGGGTTCCCGGTCATTCACCTGACGCTCCCCACTCCGGAAACGCCCGCCGGAGGTTGCCGCGTCGACTGGGAGCGCGCCTGGGACTACGATTCGGGGATCGAGGAACTCTCGACGACCATGGCGGCAATGCTACCTTCCTGGACCTCCTATTATCTGGAGGCGATCCTCGACACCAAGCCGGACAGCTCCTTCCTGCCGGGGAAACTCTCCGGCGGCTCGACCGAGTGGCGGACGCCGTGCTGGGACGGTTCGGTGTGCCGGTTCGGGATGCTCGGCATCATCGACCGGTCGCGCGGGCTGAAATTCGTTCTGACCCGGCAACAGCAACGCGACTGAACAGGCCGCGCGGTTCCGACCAGTCCCATGGCGGTTGACCGCAGTTGCCATGGGCGGATCGGGGCGACGCGGCGAGAGCGCATCGAACGTCGGCGACAATCAAGCCAGATTCCCACGGGAAATGACGTGCAAGCGGCAAGCGGCCTGTTGTAGCGTCGGGTCGGGATTCGGCCGGAATGCTTCAGATACCGGCCGGCTCCCGTCTTCAATGTGTGAAAGGCCCCCGCGCATGCCGTCTCCAGACTTTTCGATTTTGTGGCGTTCGAGCTCGCGCGAGGAGGTGAGCGCGCCGCCGCTCGATAGGGACAAGACCGCCGGTCTCATCGTCATCGGTGGCGGGTTCACGGGGTTTTCCGCGGCGCTCGAAGCAGCACGCCGGGGCGTTTCGGTCTGCCTGCTCGAGGCGGAGACCGTCGGCCATGGCGGTTCGGGGCGGAATGTCGGGCTCGTCAATGCCGGTCTCTGGCTGCCGCCCGACACCATCATGGCGCAGATGGGGGATGTGGCCGGCCAGCGCCTCATCGACCTGCTCGGCGCCGGGCCGGGCGAGGTGTTCGCGCTGATCGAGCGCGAGGGGATCGATTGCGAGGCGACCCGCAAGGGCACGCTGCATCTGGCCCATTCGCAAGACGGATTGCGCGATCTCGAGAACCGCTACCGGCAGGGCAACCGCCACGGCGCACCGCTTGGCCTGCTCGACCGGGCAGAGACCGTGAAGCGCACCGGAACGGAGGCCTTCGAAGGCGCGCTGTTCGATCCGCGCGCCGGCACCATCCAGCCGCTCGCCTATGCCCGTGGCCTTGCCCGGGCGGCGATCGAGAAGGGCGCGGCGATCCACGAACACTCGCCGGTGAACTCAATCAATCGCGTGGGCGAGGCCTGGGTGGTCCGGGCCAACGGTTTCGAAGTGCGTGCGCCGCGGCTGCTGGTCGCTACCAACGCCTATCATTCGGGAATCGATGCGCCCTACACGCCGGGCTTCATTCCCTTCAATTATTGCCAGTTCGCGACGGCGCCCCTGCCAGCGGACGCGCGCGAGAAAATCCTCGCGGGCGGAGAAGGGTGCTGGGATACGGCGACGGTGATGTCGTCGGTGCGGCTCGATGCGAGCGGACGCCTGATCATCGGCGGTGTGGGCAGTCTCGAACATGCCGGCAAGGGGTTTCACGCCGCCTGGGCGCGGCGCAAGCTGCGCTCGCTCTATCCCGATCTCGGTGATCTGCCCTTCGAACACGGCTGGAGCGGCCGCATCGCCATGACCGGCGACCATATTCCGAAGATCGTCGGCTTCGGTCCCGGCGCCTATGCGGTCTTCGGCTATTCGGGACGCGGCATCGCGCCGGGCACCGTCTTCGGCCGCGCCGCGGCGGTCGCGCTGATCGAGGACAACCCCGCCGCCCTGCCGATCGCTCCGATCACGCACCATGACGAACGTTTCGCAACGGCCAAGGCCGCCTGGTACGAGACCGGCGCCACCCTGGTACACGGGATTTCCGTTCGGGGCTGAGGCAGCGTCGCCTTCAGGCCGGCGGCCACATGCGGCTGAAGATGCCGTCCTTCTTGATCAGACCGTGCATGGCGGCGGCGCCGATATGGCCGAGGATCAGGAGAATGAGCGGGATGCGGACCCAGTAATGCACCGCCTTGGCGGTGTCGGCGAGCGCCTTGTCCTTCGACACGATTCCGCCGAAGAGCGGATCCCAGACTTCCATCGGAAAGCCGCCGGCCTGGACGCGGATCGTTCCGGAGACGGCCATGACGACGAGACAGGCATAGAGCAGCCAGTGCACCGTCTCGGCGACGAGCGCTTGCGACCGGGGCATCGTCTCGGGGTACGGCGGCGGGCGATGAACGAACCGGTAGACGATGCGCAGGACGACCAGCAGCAGGATCACCGGGCCGATATTCTTGTGGTAGAGGAAGAGGCCGTCCTGCAGCCACCGGGGCAGCCCCTGCTCGACCATGACGAGGCCGGCCGGGATCGAGGTCAGCACCAGGATGACGGTCAGCCAGTGAAGGACGCGCGACACCGGTGCGTAGCGGACAGGTGCCGATGCGGGCGAGGTGGCGTTCATGTGGTGTCCGATCCTCCGTCATGCCGGGATGTTTCGCTTTTACCTTAGGATGCGGCGGTCAGGACGTAAACCGGACTTGCCGCTTGACAGGCCCGCTCCAACCCATACCTGTTTTCCGGATGAGCATTCACGATCCGCAGACCGCAGGACCCGGTGAAAGCGCCGGATCCGGTCCGGTGCCGACCTTTGTGCTCCTCTCCCTCTCGTTTGCGATGCTCGTCGGTCTGGCCTCAATGGGTCTCGCCGGTGAAGCGATGGTTCTGCCGGTCGCGGGCTTTGTCTGTGGTGCGGGTATCGTCGGAATCGCACTTCTGCGTCGATGGCCGGCCGCCCGGTTCGGCCCCGCCAACACGCTGACACTCGGACGCATGGCGCTTGCTTCGCTTTTCCTTGTGCCTCTCGCAAGGCCCGAGGTGATGACGACCGGGACGGCGTGGATCTACTTCGCACTCGCCATCGTGGCCCTGTCGCTCGACGGACTGGACGGGTGGCTCGCGCGCCGCAGCCGCCTCGCCGGGCCCTGGGGCGCCCGCTTCGACATGGAAGTTGACGCCGCCTTCGCGCTGCTCCTCGCCGCGGTCGCCTGGCGGACAGAGACGGCGGGAGCATGGGTTCTGCTGCTCGGCGGGATGCGCTACTTGTTCGTTCTCGCCATGTGGGGCCTGCCCTGGTTGCGGGCGCCGCTGCCGGAGCGCATGCGGCGCAAGGCGATCTGCGTGATCCAGATCGGGACGCTCGCCGTATTGCTGGTACCGGTCGTCACGCCGCCGGTCTCGACATTCGCCGCGGTGATCGCGCTCGGCCTGCTCACATGGTCCTTCGCCACCGATGTCTTCTGGCTCGCAAGGAAAGCATGACGGTTCACGTGCGCCTGTTCATCGGCCTGATCCTGTCCGCCCTCCTGCTCGACCTCGTTCTGGTTCAGCCGAACAATCCCAAGGCGCTGGCCTGGGCCGCACTGGCGCTTTTTCCGCTCGAGCTTCCAGTCCTGCTGCTGGGCGCGCTGGCGATCGGCCGGCTGGCGCGCTGGCCTCTGGTCGTCGCAGCCCTTGGGCTGACGGCGATGGTCCTCGTGAAACTGCTCGATTTCACCGCGTACACCGCCTTCGGTCGACAATTCGACCCGGTGGTCGACGCTCCGCTGATCGGCGCCGGTGTTCGGCTGCTTTCGGGCAGTATCGGAACAGTGGGGGCGATCGCCTGCCTCCTTCTCGTGCTCACCGTAGTCTTCCTCGTCGGCTGGCTGCTCTTTGCCGGCCTGCGACTGTGGGCGCGCGCGGGCAGCCGGCTTTCCGTTTCGGCCAGGGCGGCGACCGGGGTTGTCGCACTCGCCTTCGCCGTTCTCTCCGCGACCGAAGTTCACACCGCGCAGACCGGCTGGAAGGGCTGGAACCCGCCGGGCTCGGCCTTCACCGCCCGGCTCGCGGCCGAGAAGATCCGCATGTCACGACAGTCGCTGACAGCGCTTTCCGAATTCACCGTCGCCGCCGACAATGATCCCTGGCGGGACCGCGACGGCGTGCTCGGGCGGCTCGACGGTCGCGATGTGGGCGTGATCTTCATCGAGAGCTACGGACGCGCCGCCTTCGACAATCCGCTCTATGCGACGCGCCACCGGCAGACCCTCGCACAGGCTTCTTTGAAGCTGGAGCAGGCGGGCCTCGAAGCGCGCTCCGGCTGGCTGACCTCTCCGGTGAAGGGCGGACAGAGCTGGCTCGCCCACGGCACGCTCGCCTCGGGGCTGCCGATCGGCGACCAGCGGCGCTACGGCGCGATACTGTCGAGCCGGCACCTGACGCTTTACCAACTCGCTGCCCGCGCGGGTTACCTGACCCGCGCCGTGGTTCCGGCGATCGTACTCGCCTGGCCGGAAGGCCCGAAGATGGGGTTCGAGGAGATTTTCGCGGCGAAGGACCTCGGCTATGCCGGCCAGCCCTTCAATTGGGTGACGATGCCCGACCAGTACACGCTCACCGCCTATGACCGGCTCCCCGACAAGGGCCGACCGGTCATGGCGGAGATCGCGCTTGTGTCCAGCCACGCGCCGTGGACGCCTGTCGCCGCGATGGTGCCGTGGGAAGACGTCGGCGACGGACGCATCTTCGACGCCATGGCCACCGCCGGCCCGACGCCGCGGGAGGTGTGGGCGGACCGCGACCGGATCCGCGACCACTACGGCCGATCTTTGGACTATTCCGTTCGCACCGTGCTCGACTGGGCGGCACGCAATACATCCGACCAGCCGCTTCTCGTGGTCCTGGGCGATCATCAGGCTGCGGATTTCGTCTCGCAGGAGGGCGGACATGACGTACCTGTCCACCTTATCGGGCCGCCCGAGGCGATCGCGCTGTTCGACGACTGGCAATGGACAAAGGGGCTCGAACCCGCGGCGGCGCTCAACGCTTGGCCGATGAGCGACTTCCGCGACCGCTTTCTCACAGCGACCAGCACGCAGGGGAGCGCCCCCTGATGCGGTTCATCCGGATCCTCGTTCCCCTGGCGCTGATCGCCGCGGCATTGGCGATCACCGATCCGCAAGGCGTGATCGAGCGCCTTGCCGGCATCGCCCTCGGCTGGCTTTTCCTGAGCCTCGTCCTGCTGACGCTCGTCATCGTGCTCTCGGCGCTGCGTTGGCGCGTCACCGCGGTCGCTCTCGGCCTGCCGCTGACGATCAGGGCAGCGGTCGCGGAATACTACCTGTCACAGTTCATCAACCAGACGCTGCCGGGCGGCATTCTGGGCGATGCCGCGCGTGCGGTGCGGTCCCGGCAGGGCGGCCCTCTCAAGCGCGCGGCCCAGGCGGTGGTGCTCGAACGCGCCTCCGGGCAGGTCGCCATGGCCGCGATCCTCGCCGTTACGCTCGCCGTCACCCTCGTGGCCCCGCAAGCCGTGCTTCCGGGCAGCGATCGTCTGCCGGACTTCATCTGGCTGCCGGTCCTTGTTCTCATGATCATCGTCCTTGGGATCGGCGGCCTGGCATTCCTGCGGGTTCAGGCTGGCGGCTGGGGCGAGGCGGTGCGAGTGGCGCTGATCGGCCGGCTTGCGGCGCAAACCGTCCTGTCGCTGGCGGTGGCGCTGCTGACCGTCGCCGCCTTCGTCACCGCGGCGCGCGCAACCGGGACGTGGCTGCCCCCCGCCGTCGCAATGCTGATCGTCCCGCTGATCCTGACCGCCATGCTGCTGCCGGCCTCCGTGGCGGGTTGGGGGTGGCGCGAAGGTGCGGCCGCGGCGCTGTTTCCGATCGCCGGCAGCGATGCTGCGTCCGGCGTGGCTGCGAGCATCGCTTTCGGCCTCGCGGTCTTGGTTTCCACCCTTCCCGGAGCGTTTTTTGCGCTTCGCAGGCCACACGGCGCCGTAAAAGCGTCTGTCTCTGTTGCCCAGTCCCCGGATCGCCCTACAATTGTTCAGCAAAAGGAGATGTGAATGACCGTTCTCATTCCGACCCGCCGTCACTTTCTCGGGGGCACGGTAGCCTTGGGCGCCGCCACACTTCTGCCCGCGACCCGGACCCGCGCCCAGACGACGGCAGCGACGCTGCAATTGTCGTGGCTCCATTCCGTCCAGTTCGGCGGCAGCTACATCGCCAAGGACGAGGGTTACTGGAAAGACGAGGGGCTCGACGTGTCGCTGCTTCCCGGCGGCCCCAACGCGCCTGTCGAACCTCCGGTGGTCGCGGGTACCGCATTGGCCGGCATCTCGGCTGCCGATTACACCGCGGCGGCGGTCAATCAGGGCGCACCGTTCAAGATCATTGCCGTGGCGATGCAGAAGAACCCCTTCGCGATCGCCTCATTGCCCGACAACCCGGTGAACGAGCCGTCCGACTTGGTCGGCAAGCGCATCGGCATGGCGCTCGCCAACATGCCGGTGCTCAAGGCGCTGTGCAGCATCAACGGCGTCGACGTGAACGCGATCGAAGTGGTGCCGACGCAATATGACGCCGCGCCGCTGATGCAGGGGCAGGTCGACTGCCTGTTGTGCTGGGCGACCGATCTGCCCGTCGCCATGGAAATCCAGGGCGTGGAGAGCGTGACGATGCTGCTCGCGGACTTCGGGTATTCCGTCCACTCGCAGACCTACATCGCCACCGAGGAGAGCCTCGCCAACCGCCGCGCCGGACTGGTCTCGCTGATGAAGGGCGAAGTTCACGGCTGGACCGACTACAAGGCCGATCCGGAGAAGGCGGCGGAACTGACCGTGGCGATGTTCCCCGATGCGGGTCTCGATCTGCCGACGCAGAAGCTCCAGGCCGAGCGTCAGGTACCTCTGATGTTCTCAGAGCTAACGGACAAGAACGGCTTCGGCTGGTTCACCGACGCGACGGTGGCGGCAAACGTCGAAACGCTGGCGCTGCTCGACACGCCCGTCGACGCCGATCTCTGGGACCGCTCAATCCTGGAAGAGGTCTATGGATAGACCGGGGCGGCGGTGATGGCGAAACGACCGGATATCCGGCTGGAAGGCGTCGAGAAGACCTTCGGCACGCCGCCCAACGGCATACAGGCGGTCGCACCGCTCGACCTCGTGCTCAAGGGCGGCGAGACGACGGCGCTCGTCGGCCCCTCCGGCTGCGGCAAATCCACGCTTTTGCGGCTGATTGCCGGGCTCGACCATCCCACCGCCGGGACGATCTGCATCGGCGAGGAGACGCCCGACGAACTGCGCCGCCGCTCGGCGCTCGCCGTCGCCTTTCAGGACGCGGCCCTCCTGCCCTGGCGGACCGTCGAGGGAAACGTGGCGATCGGCAGGTCGCTGGCCCGGAAGCCGAAGGATGCCGAGGCGGACGCGCAGCTGATCGACCTGGTGGGCCTCGCCGGCTTCGAGCGGCGGCGTCCGGCGGAGCTGTCGGGCGGCATGCGCCAGCGCGCAGCCATCGCCCGGGCGCTCGCCGGTGCGCCGGAACTGCTGTTGCTCGACGAACCCTTCGGTGCCGTGGACGAACTCACGCGCGAGCGCCTGAACGCGGAACTCTCGCCGCTATGGGAACAGCGCGGAACGACCGCGCTCTTGGTCACCCATTCGGTGGACGAGGCGATCCGCCTCTCCGACCGCATTCTGGTGCTGAGCCCGCGGCCCGCGCGCATCTCGGCGGATATCGGCGTGACGCTGCCCCGACCGCGCGACGGCGCGGTGATCGAGTCCTCCGTCTATCTCGCGATCCGGGCCAAGGTGATGGCGGCCCTGCACGCCCCCAACCAGCCGAAGGGGCTGGCGGCCGAATGAGCGACGCAACCGCTCTGCCTGCGGCCGGTCCGTCCGCCCGGGCACGATGGAACGCGGGTGCGGGTCTTCTCGCCGCGATCCTCGGTCTCGCTGCTTGGGAGGTGTTCGCGCGTATCACCGTCGCGGGTTTCGTGATCGCCGCCCCGAGCAGTATCGCGCTCCACATCACGGAGAACGCCGGACTGCTCTGGCGCGCCTTCCTGACGACATCCTGGTCTGCGGCGCAAGGTTTCGTCTGGGGCAATCTGGCGGGAATTGCACTGGCGCTGATCAGCGTGGTGCTGCCGCGAAGCGAACGCATTCTCTCGACGCTGGCGCTTCTGGTCTTCTGCCTGCCGCTGGTCGCGACGGGGCCGATCCTGCGCGTTCTCTTCGGACCGGGTGACGGACCGCAGGTGACACTCGCCGCCCTTGCCGTCTACTATACCACCTATCTGCCGATGCTGGTGGGGTTGCGGGCCGCCCCGCGCAGCTGGTTCGATCTCGTCCGCAGCTATGGCCGCGGACCGTTGACGGTTCTGGGTCAGGTCAGGCTGCCCGCCTCCGTTCCCTATCTGGTCGCCGGTCTCCAGATTGCAGCACCGGCGGCTTTTCTCGGCGCCATGGTCGGCGAATTCACGGGTGCGGAGCGGGGTCTGGGCGTACTGACGGTGCAGGCGCTGCGCGGTCTCGATCTGCCGGCGACATGGAGCGTCGCGGTGATCGCCGCCGCCGCTTCGATGATCGCCTTTGCGCTGATCGGCGCGCTCGGACGCCGGCTCGACATCGCGCCGCCGGCGCTCTTGCTGGCGCCCCCGGTCGACCGCAAAGGCAAGCGATCGAGCGCGATCCTCAACGTGATCCTCGCGTTGATGGTGGCGCTGGTGGTGTGGCAGGTGGCGATGGAGCTGTTCGATCTGCCGCGCTTCTTCGCCAAGCGGCCCGACGACGTCTGGGCTTTTCTGATGACCGACGGCGACGCGGCCGGTAACCGCACCGTCCTGTTGAGCGCCCTGGGAGAAACCCTGGCCTATACTATGCCGGGCTATCTCGCCGGGCTCGCACTCGGCGCGGGCCTCGCGATGCTGCTGACGCTGGAGCCGCGGCTGAGTGCCTTCACCCTGCCGGTGGCCGTGGCGCTGCGCTCGATCCCCATCATCGCGACCGCCCCGCTGATCATCTGGGCCTTCGGACGCGGGTCGGCGGGAACGATAACAGTGGTCGCCGTGATGATCTTCTTCCCGACGCTGGTCGCCTGCCTGCACGGACTTGCGCGCACCCCGCAGGCCGTTCTCGACATCTTCGCGAGCTATGCTGCGGGACCGCTGCGGCGTCTCGTCAGCGCGCAGCTTCCTGCCATGCTTCCCGCCCTCTTCGCCTCCGCCCGCATGGCGATCCCGGCGGCTATCCTGGCGGTCACGACGGCAGAATGGCTGGCGACGGGCCGCGGGATCGGGGCGCTGATGGCGACCACGGCCTCGACTTCCGACTACGGCATGCTGTGGAGCGCCACCTCGCTGATCGGCCTGACCGCCGTTCTCGCCCACGCAGCCGTCGCCGCGCTCGAAGGCGCAGTGCTGTCCCGGACCAGCGCGGAGCAGCTTGCCCGATGAGACCCTGCGCCTTCGCCATACCGGGGGACTATCGGCAGAAGACCGGCGGGTTCATCTACGAACGCCGGCTGCTCGAGGAGCTGCGCGCGGCCGGGCGCGACGTCCAGCTAATCCCGCTGCCGCCGGCCTCGGCGGAGCCGAGCGCGGAGGAGCAAGACGCAATCGCGCGGGTGCTCGGCGCGCTGCCGACCGATCGGCCGCTGATCCTCGACGGGCTGGTCTTCGGCGCCATGCGGACCGACGCCCTTGCCCGGCTTGCCTGCCCGGTCCTGGCGATGCTGCATCACCCGATGGGCATGGAAAACGGACTGCCGCCGGACTTGGCATCACGGCTGCTGGCGCAGGAAACCGCCAATCTCTCCCATGCCGACCACATCGCCGTGACGAGCCCCCATACCCGAAAGACCTATATCGGCCTCGGCGCCGATCCGTCCCGGATCACCGTCGCGCTGCCGGGACATGACGGACCGCGCGAGGTGCCGCGCGTCGATGCGGGTCCGCGCATTCTCTCGGTCGGGCTGCTGGCGCGGCGCAAGGGACATGACGTGCTGATACGAGCGCTCGGGGCGATCCGCGAACTCGACTGGACAGCACGTATCGTCGGCAAGACGCACGATCCGCAGGTGCGGGACGAACTCGCGGCGCTGATCGCGGATCTCGGTCTCGCCGACCGGATCGAACTCGCCGGCGAACTGTCGGACGCGGATCTCGACGAAGCCTATCGCAGCGCGCGTCTCTTCGCGCTGGCGACCCGCTACGAGGGATACGGGATGGCGCTCGCCGAAGCACTGTGCCACGGCCTGCCGATCGTTACCTGCGCCACCGGAGCGGTTCCCGACACGGTGGGATCGGCCGCACTTTTGTCGCCGCCCGACGATGTCGACGGCTTTTCCCGCAACCTCGCCCGGCTCCTGCGTTCGGAAAAGGAGCGGGCCGAACTATCGGAGCAATCGAAGGCACTGGCCCGCGACCTGCCGCGCTGGAGCGACACCGCAGCGACAGTCGGGCAGGTGCTGGACAGGCTTTGATATCACCTCGGACGCCGCGCGCGTCACTTCATCGCCTGGAGCTTGTCGACAGCGGCAGTGAAACCGGTGAGCGGAACGGCGGCCTTGAGCGCCTTGCGCCGGACGTCGACGAATCCGATCTCCAGCGTCCGTCCGGCCTTGAGCGCGGCAAGCAGCGAATCCGCAAGCGGAAACGCCGCATAGGCGCCGCGCGGATCGCTTGTCTGGACCTCGACGGTCTGCGGCTGCGCGCCGTCGACGCCGAGCGTCACTCCGGATGGAAAGAACACGCCGTGCGGCAGGACCACCAGCGCCGTCAGCCCCTTGGTTTCACCGCCCGTGCGCAGGATGACGCTCACCCCCTGCCCGGCGACGCCCGATACGGCCACCGTCCGCGACATCTGGCACAGGAAGTCGCCGCCGGTGGACTGCGTCGCGCAATTGACGATCCAGCCCGCCGCCGACGCCTTAGCCGCATCGGCCGGGGCGGCGACGTCCTGGGCAAGCCCCGGGGCAATCGTCAGTATGGCAACCAGCGCTCCGACCGCCATTGGCTGGAACGGTAACGCCGTGGCCGTCAGTTGGGCCGTTGCCGGGCGGCAGAATCGCTTCATCTCGAACCCCAATTCCATCACGTCGCACTGTAAACCAGCCACTTTCGCTGCGCCGCACACAATTATCTTCGAAACGTGTCAGTGGATCGCAATTGAACGAAGTTACAAGTCGGAAAATCCCATATCAATGCCAGGCGTGCGAGTCCCCTTCCGATTTCCTTGAGCTGATCAATCTCCATATTGAGTCAGTTCAGTGAACATCCACGAATAAATCATTCAATCATAATATTGACTATGGCGTATCCCGCCGTAAACTCACTTTCTTTCTGTCTTTTTAGTGAAACACCCGATCACGGATCGCGTGTTTTTTCGTCAACAGCTCAATTATTATTTGTGCGACAGGCACATAATGTGCATTGTCCCGCGGGACGCCGGGTTGTCTGCAGGGGCAAGACGTGCGCCGGGAACTCGCTGCGATGCGGCCTGCGGGTTGGGGGAACTGAATTGGTCAGCACGAGAGGATCTCTTGCGGACAGAATGGCTACGCCGGCGACGCGCGCCTGCAGCCACCGTCGCGCGCGCGACATTCTCTTCTCCACCACCTCGCTGACGGCCCTGCTGATCGGCACGATGTCCGGGTCGGCAATCGCCGGCGAAAAGCTGTGGTATCCCTCGGTCGGCGCGACCCTGACCCACAGCGACATCGACACGATCGGCTCGCTCGAGCTTTTCGCCCCGGTTGCACAGGGCGACAGCAGCGTCTTCTTCGTCGATCTGCGGCTCGATCCCGCCAATCTCGGCGATTTCCGCGGCAGCTACGGGGCCGGCATCCGCCACATCGTCAATCCCGACCTGATGATCGGCGCCTACGGGTTCTACAACAACGAAGTGTTCGACGGGACGCCGTTTCGGGGCGTGACGGTCGGCGCCGAATTCCTCACGCCGGATTGGGACGGCCATCTCAACTATCACCACTCGCTGAGTTCGGCAGTCGCCATCGGCGGCGCGTCCGGCACGACGCTGTCGCTGGTGGGCAACGATTTGATCGCGCTGATCAACACCCGGCGCCGGGTGCCGCTCGACGGCGTCGAAGCTGAGATCGGCTACACGGTCCGCGACGTGATCGCCGAAGGCAATTCGGTGCGGCTGAGTGGCGGCGCCTACCACTATTTCGACAAGGACACCGATTTCAGCTTCACCGGGGTCAAAGCCGGGCTGGAATACGAGCACAAGTTCACCGATTCCCCGTACTCTCCGCGGCTGACGCTGGGCGGGAATATCTCTCACGACAACGCCAACGGTACCGGTTACCAGATCGAGGCGCGGCTACGCATTCCGCTCGGCGGCGCCATGGCGGCAATCGAACCCGACGAGCCGCCGACCTCCGCCTCGACCACGAGCGGGCCAAATGGCTCCGGGTTGGGTGGCGGGGGATTGACCCGCGACCGTCTCAACGAGCGGATCCGGGTGACCGGCATAATCGCCACCGACGTCGGCGATACCCAGGCTGCTACCGTGACCGATCCCAACACCGGCAACGCGATCGGCCGTTTCTTCTTCGCCGACGACGCCAACTCCGCCGGCACCGGCACATTCGACGATCCGACGACGCTCGACGACGCCATCGCCAATGCGGGGAATTACGGTTTCGTGGTCGGGCTCGAGAACGGCCTGCCTGCCGACATCAACACCGCGGGCTCCACGCTTCTGACGGGGCAGTCGCTGCTCGGCGGTGGCACCAGCGTTCCCGTCCTTGTCAACGGCACGTCGATGACGTTCACGCTACCGGGCACTGCCGGTACGATCAACGGAACATCGGGCAACGCCGTCATCACGCTCGCCGACGACAACATCGTGCGCAACCTGGCCTTCACGGGCGGTGGCTACGGGATATCGGGCGACGGCATTGCCGACGGTACGATCGACGATGTCACGTTCCGGACGACCGGCGACACTGCCATCCGCCTGACCAACACCACCGGTACGCAGACGATCAGCAATTTCCTGATCGACGGCACCGGCGACGACGGCATCTTCGTCGAAGGCGTGGCGAAGGTGAATGTCTCCAGCGGCAGCATCGACAATACAGCCGACCAGGGTATCGACATCCGCGATTCCAACGTGGACATCGAAAGCGTCTCGATCGGCACGGCCAATGCCAGCTCGATCGGCACTCAGGGCATCATCATCAACAACGGCGCCAATGTCCGCACCGTCAACGTCACCAATGTGACGATCGGCTCGGCCACCGCAGGCGTCACCGACCATGTCGGCGCCGAAGCGCTGTCTGCCGCCTCGGCCGGTACCGGCAAGCTGTCGCTCAACCTGACGGGCAACAACATCCTGCGTTCGAGCGGCACCGCGCTGTCGACCCTGTCCGGCGGCCCGGCGGACAATCTGGAGATTGCCTTCGGAAACCTGAACGCGGAAGCCGGCACGCTGGTGCCGGCCATCGACATCCAGGGCAGCAAGATCAATGCGACCACGATGTCGACCGTCGTCCGTTCGGCCGGCACGATCACGGTCGATGGCAACGGCACCGGCGGCGGCATCCGCTTCAACGCCGTCCGCTTCGACGCCGACGCGGGCACGGTGGGCGACCAGCTGGTGGCGTTCGGCGCGATGACCATCGGTAGCTCCGTAAACCGGGTCCAGGGCGACGGCCTGTCCTTCCTCGCGCCCACCGGCGACGTCCAGCTGGCATCGCTCAACATCTTCAACAATCTCGGTACCGGCCTCGAGGTCGACACCAAGATCGGCGGCACCTCGTTCAACCTCGACACGCTCGGCGGCAGCGTCGACACCACCAACGGGACCGCGCTCTTCCTCGATCCGCTGACCGGCAACATCAATTTCAGCACCGTCTCGTCGACCAATGCGACCAATCTCGGCGCGACGAGCCAGATTTCGTCCGGCAACGGCACCGGCGTCACAGTCGACGGCCTGACCAGCGGCAATTCCAACCCGGCGCTGACGATCGGCACGCTGACGGTCACCAATCCCGGCACCTCCGGCATCCTGATCAACGATTCCGCGGATATCGCCTTCGGCGCCAGCACCATCACGCTCGCCACCGCCAACACGCAGGGCATCGACTTCCAGTCGACCTCGGGCAACGTCAGCTTCGGCACGACGACGATCACCGGCGTCGGCTCCGCCAGCGGTCAAACCGGTGTCGACTTCAACGGCGCGACGCTCGGCGGCATGGTCGACTTCGCCTCCAACGCCATTTCCGGCCCCCCGACATCGACCGATTCCATCGGCGTCGACCTGACCGGCGTGCAAGGCAACCAGAGCGTCAATCTCGGCAGCCAGGCCAATCCGTCCGGCGGCCCCTCCTCGTCGATCAGCGGGCTGCATCGCGGCGTCGTCATCAATGCGACCGGTTCGGTGCAGTTCACCTTCGGCGACGGTGAGGCCGGCTCCGACACCGGTTCGTCGATCGACGTCAACGGCCAGTCCGGCGCCTTCACCGTCGATGCCGGCGGCGGGACGCTGCCCTCGTCGACCTACGATTTCGCCGACGTGACGTTCGGCAGCGGAGACAGCGCCAAATTCCCCGCCGCTCCCTCGAGCGTCATCTTCGTCTCCACGCTCGGCGGCAATGTCGCGGCCGGCACCAACGGACTGAGCGAGGATGTCACCACCATCACGGTGGCTGCCGCCGAAGCCCTTTCGGACGACGACCAGACCTTCGTCTTCGTCGGCGATTCCTCCGGCATCATCGATGTCGCCGGTGGCGGGTCGGACGGCTTCACCCTTCTCGACGGCCAGTCCATCGACAGCTTCAACGACGGCAACGCGATCACCATCGGCTCCATTCAGCCGGGCAACATCACCGGCAATTTCGGAGTTATCGGCAGCACCATCACCGCCAATGATGTGACCGCCACGCATGGCGGTGGTGCCGGGAACGTCGTGGTGACGAGCAGCGGCGGCGGGATGATCGAGAATTTTGACATTGTCACCACCGGAGTCGGCATCTCCATAACCGGGGCTTCCTCGGCAACGACTGTCAGCAATGTGGCCATCGACGGACAGGGCGGCACCGGGACCGGCCTCTTGATCAATTCAAACGCCGCCGCGATTACCGTCAACGACGTCGATATCACCTCGACCGGCGCCGGCTTGCGCGCCATCAACGGAACGAGCGCCGGCAGCGTGACCGTCGATGCGGCGAGTTCGATCGGCGCAACGAGCGTCAATGCGCTGACCGTCGAGAACTGGGCCGGCGACTTCACCATGAACGGCTCGATCAGCGAGACAGACGGCACGGGGTCCGGTGTGGCGATCGGCACGGCAACCGGCACGATTGCCTTCAACGGATCGTTGACCCTGAACACGGGCGCGTCCGACGGTATCCGGATCGGCAACAGTGCAAACACGACGATCACCTTCGATACCGGCCTTATCGACATCGATACGACCAACGGGTCGGGGCTCAACATCTTCAACAATACCGGAACGACGATCAGCTTCCTCAACGGCTTCGACATCGATACCGGCACAGGCACCGGCATCACCGCGACCGGCTCGCAGACCATCCGCACCGTCGATCCGACCAGCGCCGTGGCGGACGTCACGTCGGCCAGCGGCACTGCCATCAACCTCAATGGCACGACCATTGCCGCAGGCGGGATGCAGTTCTCCAACATCAGCGCAGGCGGTGCGACGAACGGCATCGTGATCAACAATGTCAGCGGCGGGACGTTCTCGGTTTCCGCCGGCGGCACGGTCAATGTCAGCGGCAGCAGCGGCGACGGCATCCTGATCGAAAACTCCAGCGCCGATTTCGATTTCGGCTCGTCGTCATCGGCAGTCACCACAACTGTGACCAGCGCCGGCGGAAATGGCGTCACGCTCGATACCAATACCGGCGCGATCGATTTCGGAAGCCTGACGATCACCGGCGCAGCCAGTTCCGGTTTGGCGGTCACCGACAATACCGGTGCGATCACCATAGCGGACGCGACGGTGGACGGTTCCACCCAATGGGGTGTCCGTCTTGCGAACAACTCCGGCACGTTCGACATCGAGGACGGCACGATCGGCGCCACCACCTCGAATACGGTCGGTTTCCAGGTCAATGGCGGCAGCGGCGACGTTTCCTTGGGAGCCGACATCACGCAGACCGCCACGGGCGGCGGCGCGGTGCAGGTCAACGGCCGCAGCACCGGAACGGTCAGGGTTTACGGCGACATCACCGCCAATACCGGCGGCTCCGACGCCATCCAGGTCTTTAGCAGTACAGGCGGTACGATCACCTTCGATACCGGTGTGCTGGATCTGGACACGACCAATGGCACCGCCATCCATTTGCTGAACAACGCCGGCGCGGCCATCAATTTCCTCAATGGCTTCGACATCGACACGACGACGGGCGCGGGTTTCCGCGCCACCGGCGGCGGCACCATCCGCACCGTCGATCCGGCCGGAGCGGTTGCCGCCGACGTGACCACTGCCGGCGGAATGGCCATCGATCTCAACGCGATCACCGTCGACGCGAACGGGATGGCGTTCTCGACCGTCACCACCACCGGTGGGTCCACCGCCATCGGGATCAACAATGTGAGTGGCGGCGCGATTGCGTTCGACACGGTCTCGATCACCAATCCGAGCACCACCGGGATCGATATCAGCAACGCCATCGGCTCGGCCGTTTCGTTCGGCGATATCGACATCGCCCTCGGCAGCGACAACACCACCGCGTTCGACCTCAGCAGCGCCACCATCGGCGCCAACCTGACCGCCGACGATTTCGACGTCACCTCGAGTTCAGCCACCGGCACGACCGGTATCGACCTCTCCGGCACCACCGGGACGGGCACGATCCGGCTCGGCAACACCGATGCCAGCGGCGCGGACGCCACGATCGCGGGCGTCGCCCAGGGCGTTCTCTTCTCCGCGGCCACAGACACCGACTTCATTTTCGGCGACGGCGAGCAGTCGACCGACATCGGATCGTCGATCAGCGCGACGACCGCGCTCGCCGGTACTCTGCCGTCCTCCGGCAATTACAATTTCTTCGACGTCGACTTCCCCATGGGCACCGGCCTGTCGGGCGAACCTTCGATCTACTATGCGACCGACGTCGCTATCGGCAGCGGCGACGGCTCCTCGTTCGCCAATGCCGGCAACATGCTCGGCGCATTCAACGCCACCGCCGACGCGATCGTCATCTTCGACCATACCGATGACGACACACAGGACGTCATCAACCTGGCCGCAATCGTTGGCACCTTCGTGCTCGACGACGGTCAGGTGCTCGTTTCGGTGAGCGAAGGCGAAACCGTCGATCTGTCCACCTACGGCATCGCCGTCGGCAGCGCCCCGAGCAACTTCCAGTTCAGCACAACCGTCCTCGCCGGTCTGACCGGCGTCGTCACGGCTCCGACGACCGGTGTCGACTCCGTCCGTCCGCTGCTTAGCAATAACGCCAATGTCATCCAGGTTTCCGGCGGCGGCGCCATCGTCAATGTCGAAGCCGAGACCACGGGTATCGGCGCGGCGATCACCGGCAGCGGCTCCATCAGCGGAAATCTGATCCTGAGCGGCGTAACGACACGCTCGGCCGGCGATGCCACGATCAATCTCCAGTCGAACGGCGGCCTGTCACTGTCGGGCAGCGGCAACCTGATCGAAGCGGTTACGGGCAGTGCGGCGGGCGGTCTGATCCTCAACGACGTTCTCATCGGCGCGGCCGGCCTCAACTTCGCAAACGTCGCGACCTTCAATTCGAGCGGCAGCTTCTCGCCGATCAGCGTCAACCTCGTCGGCGGCTCCGGAACGCTGAGCTTCGACACGGTCAATCTGGTTTCATCGCTCACCAGGGATGCCCTCCGCATCAACAACACCACCGCGGATGTGACGATAAGCGGCGGAACCATAAGCCATGCCGGTTCCGGCACCGGAACGTCGGCATTCATCTATTCCGGCGACGGCGACATCACCATCGGCGCTGACATCGACTCCTCGGATTTCGGCGGCCTCGCGGTCGTCGTCTCCAACCGCACCGGCGGTACGGTAACGATTTCCGGAACGCTGACCGACAACGCCTCGACCGGCGGCGAAATTGCCCTCGCCAACAATGACGGCTCGGTCAACTTTACAGGCACGGGCAACATCATCGGCACCAACCGCGATGCCGTTACCATTTCCGGTACTGGGACGGCCGACTACGCCTTCAACGACTTCACGATCGTTTCCACCGCCGGAACCGGTTTCGTCCTTGGCGGAAACCAGACCGGAACGCTGGCCCTCGACACGATCACCGTAGCCGGCTCGGCCAAGGCCATCGACATCGCACCGACCGGCGCCGGGCTGACGATCACCGACTTCGCCGATATCTCCGTTCCGGGCGGTTCGGGCGGCGTCACCATCAGCAACGTCACCTTCGATGCCGATGCGGACACCGTGGCCATCGAGGCCGTCAATGGCGGCAATCTGGCAATTGGTACATCCGCCGGCAACCGTGTGACCGGCGACGGCCTCAGGCTCGACGGCGTGCTCGGCCGCATCGATTTCGGCACGCTCGACATCTACAACGACAGTGGCACCGGCCTCTATGTCAGAGACGGCGCCGGCAAGGGCGGCACCTTCACGCTGACCAATACGGGCGGCACGATCGACACCACCAACGGCACCGCGATCGACATCGATCCGGTCTCCACCGACCTGACTTTCGCTACGGTGTCTTCGACCAATGCGGGCGCGGCGGGCGGCTTGCTCATCGACACCGTCACGGGAATCGGCGGCAGCGCGAACGCCCTGACCATCACCAATCTTTCGGTGACCGGCAGCGGAGCCAACGGCGTGACCGTTCGCAATTCGAGCGGCAACTACACCTTTACCAACACCACGATCAGCGGCGCGACCGGGAACAGTGTTTCGGTGTTCGGCGGAAGCTCCGTCCTGAACTTCTCCGGCGGCACCCTCACCCACGATGTCGGCAATGCGGCGGCTGCCGTCAGCGTCGCCGGAGGGCACACGGGCTCCCTCACCTTCTCCGGCGGGATCAACGCCACCACCGGCACCGGCCTGCAGTTCGACAATGCCGACGGGACGAGCTACAGCTTCAACGGCGCGGTGACGCTGAACGGCGGCGACGCGGGCGTCGATATCGTCAACGGATCCGATGCCGCCTTCACCTTCTCGAACCTCGCCATCACCAATCCGACCGGCACCGCCTTCAACATCGACGGTTCCAACATCGCGGCGCTGACCTTCGGCGGATCGATCACCCAGAACAACACCGCCTCGGCCTTCGTCTCCAACGCCAGCACCGGCGGCATCCACAACATCGGGGCGAGCATTACCGCGAACACCGGCACTGCGGATGCGGTTGCGATATCGTCCACCGGCACCTTCAATTTCAGCGGCGGCCTCGGTATCGACACCACCTCCGGATCCGGCTTCACGGCCACCGGCGGCGGCACGGTAACGGTTCAGGGATTGGGCAATACGGTGACGACCAGTACCGGAACGGCGGTCACGATCGACAACACCACCATCGGTGCGGCCGGCGTGACGTTCCGGAGCGTTTCGGCGAATGGCGCCGTCAACGGCATTGTCCTGAACAACACCGGCGCCAGTGGCGGATTTACGATTACCGGCGACGGCACGAACGCCGCAAACGGTTCGGGCGGCACCATTCAGAACACGTCGAGCGACGGTATCTCCCTGACGAGCACGCGCGACGTCTCTATCCGTCAGCTCAATATTACCGATGCCGCCACCGGCGATGACGGCACGATCGGTGACGATCATGGCATCGACATCGCGAGCGTCACCAATTTCAGCTACAGCTACGGTGTGATGAACGGTTTCGGCGCCGCCGCTTCGAGCTACGACGACCAGAACAGTATCAACATCCTCAACCTTTACGGTACATCGACGATCGACAACGTCACATTCACCGAAATGAACGAAAACGGCATTGCCTACCGCAATACCTTGGCGGATGACGGCACGCGCGACGTTCTAACGGTCAGCAACTCGACCTTCAGCAACCATCTCGCCACCACGCATGGCGAAGACGGCATTGACTACCAAGCAGATGGAACGGCGCTGGCCGGCCTCATCGTGTCCGGTTCCACCTTTACGATCGATGGCGACGGGGCGCTGGGAATTCAGTTCTCGTCTCAGGGCACCGCAAACGCTGACTTGACGGTCCAGGGCAGCAATTTCAACGCCGCTTCCGCCTTCGGCGCCGGAACCATCCTGACGAACAACACTGCCAACAGTACTTCCGTCATCTCGATTACCGGCAACACGATCACCAATACGCCGTTCACCGGCATCGACGTTCTGAACAATGATACCGCGGTCACCCGCGCGACGATCTCGAACAACATCGTCGATGGCAACGGTGTCGGCATCAACAACGGTTTTGGAATTCGTGCGCAGCAAGATGAAGATGGAACCATGTTTGTCCTCATCGACAACAACACGATAGGCGATTTCACTTCTGCCCATATCCGGGTCATTGCCCGCGATGAACTTATCGGCAGCGGTACGCTGAATGCGACGATAACGAACAATACCTCTGCCAACGCAACCGATGCGTTCGAGTTTGGTCTCCAGGTACTGGCGCAGGATACGAACACTTTGTGCGCGAATATCAGCGGCAACGATTTCACTGGAGGGGCAAGCGTCGATGATATTCGCCTGCTGGCCCAGGCGGGCGCCACTTTGAACATCACGCAATCCAGTGCGTCGAATGTTTCGGCCAACGGAGATACGGTCGATGAAGTCGGAACCATCAACTACAATCAGGGAGCGTGCCCGACTCCTTAGTCGACACATTGCAAAGAGATGCTTCCGTCTCGGGCTTTAGCAGCTGAAAATAATTGCGTTCTGACATAAAGAGGCGGGAGCCAGACAAATTGAATAAGACAGAGACCAAAAAATCCAGTTCTTCTTGATTATTATCAGAAATGTCCTAACCTGATATTATAGGGGAGAAAGAATATCATAAAAACATAGCGGCCAGACTGATTACTCGGAATGCAAGCGCAGAGCTTGAGAGAGTCTTGATTTAATTCATATTGCGGGAGGGCGATATGTCGGAGCCGTTTCTTGCCGAAATTCGAATCGTCGGATTTAACTTTGCGCCCAGGGGCTGGGCGTTCTGTGACGGCCAGATCTTGCCGATCAATCAGAACCAGTCGCTCTATTCGCTGCTGGGAACGACCTATGGCGGCGACGGAAGGACGACTTTCGCTTTGCCCGATCTGAGGGGGCGCACGCCCATCCACGTCGGCAGAAGCGACGGTGGCGCGCATCATTCCGAAGGCCAGAAGAGCGGAGAGGAAACTCATACGCTCTCGGTAAACGAGATGCCAAATCACGACCACATTGCCTATGCGGGTTCGGACAACGCCAGCAAAGGCGTTCCATCAGGGGCCGTTCTGGCGCGTTCGACCACTCCCATCTACGCCGAAGCGGCCAATCTCACCCCGCTTAATCAACGATCGGTGACACATGTGGGAGGCTCGCAGGCGCACGACAACATGCAACCCTATCTCGCGCTGAATTTCTGCATCGCCCTTCAGGGCCTGTTTCCATCGCGGAACTGAGGAGCATCCGATGTCTGAACCATTCGTTGGTGAAATCCGGATGTTTGCCGGAAACTTCGCGCCCCGCGGCTGGGCTTTCTGCGACGGACAGTTGCTTGCCGTCTCGCAGAATGATGCTCTCTTTTCGCTGCTTGGCACGATTTACGGCGGCGACGGACGCACGACATTCGGCCTTCCGGATTTGCGCGGGCGGATTCCCATTCACGCCGGCCATGGACCGGGTCTTTCGGAACGCCGGCTTGGCGCGAAGAGCGGGGCGGAAACGGTTACCCTCACCGTCAATCAAATGCCGAGCCATACACACACGATGCAGGCGTCCACCGGTGCGGCCACCGAGACCAGTCCGGCCAATAATGTAACGGCAAGCGATCTTGCTGCAGATCTCTATTTCACAGCACCTCCAGCAGTCGACGCCATGGCTTTGTCCGCCATAAGTCATGTCGGCGGGTCCAGATCGCACACCAACCTCATGCCGTTCCTGTGCGTGCATTTCATCGTGGCGCTTTTCGGCATTTATCCGAGCCGGCAGTGAGGGGAGCCTGATATGTCCGAACCGTTCATCGCCGAAATCCGCATATTCGCCGGCAATTTCGCGCCGCGCTCCTGGGCCTTCTGCAATGGCCAGCTTCTGCCGGTTTCACAGAACACCGCCCTGTTCTCGCTGATCGGGACGACTTATGGCGGCGACGGGCGTACAACGACCGCACTCCCCAATCTCGAAGGCCGGGCGCCGATGCATCCCGGCCGGGGTCCGGGATTGACGGACAGAAGGCTCGGCCAGCGCGGCGGGGTCGAGGATGTCACGCTCACCGAAGCGCAAATGCCAAATCACAACCACACCATGAGCGGCATCCCGGCATCGGGGGACGATGACGACGCCAGCGACCAGGTGACGCTTGCCAATGTCGTTGGAGCAAATGCCTACGCTCCCCCTGCCACTCTGGTTCCACTCGCGGAGGCAATCCTTCCGAGCGCAGGCGGTTCACAGGCGCACAACAATATGCAGCCCTATCTGGCGATAAATTTCATCATCGCCCTGCAGGGACTGTATCCGTCGCGCAGCTGAAACTCTGCAGCACACATCGCGTTGCACGCACACCAACGGGAGCCTGACGATGAGCGAGACAGCGAGAACCGAAATCGAACTGGAAGACGGCGTCATCTTTCCCGGGGGAGAGCCGACGTTGACGCCTTTCGCCGAATTGTCGCGGCTCATGCTCGTCGGCATCGACAGGGGCCAGGACAACCATATCCTCTGGACGGCCCAGACCCGGCCCAACGGGCCATGGGACACGATCTACGCTCCCGTCAACACCGCGTATTCCTATCTCGTGCTCGGCACCGGATCGACCATGGACGGCAGGGTCGCGATGGCGGCGCTGACGGAGAACGCCCCCGTCACGGTTCACTACATCGACGAAGCACCGCAGGGGCCCGGCGGCGAACAACGCTGGAACGCACCCGTCGACCTCGGCCTCCCGACCGGCGTCGATGGTCTGGTGCAACTCGCCATGCTGCGCGACGCCAACGGCCGCATCGAGATTTTCGGGGTCGACGGCGCCACCGGCAATGTCTGGTGGAAATTCCAGAACCCGCCGAAAATCGTCGAAACCACCGAAGAGGTCACGCCGCCGGGATCGACCACACCGATCACGGTGCACGTGCGGGTGCCGGCGCCGCCCGACACGCCCTGGAGCGACTGGCTCCAGCTACCGGGCGCCGGCATTTCGCGCGTGACGGCGACCAACGACATCAACAGCCGCATCACCCTCGTGGGCATTGGCACGGACCCGCAGGCAACCGAGGTCTTCGTCAACACCCAGACAAAGGATACCGCGCTGGCGCCGCCAGACTGGACGGGCTGGACCCGGATCGACGACGCCGCCAGCGGTTTCGCCGGCTCGATACCGACCGCGGTTCTCGGTTCGGACGGGTGTCTCAACGTCTTCATGATCGGGAACAGATCCCAGGTCATGCAGACCCGGCAGGCCGAACCGGCCGCGACGTCCTGGTCGGCCTGGCATCAGGTCTCTTTGATCGACGCCGCGGTGGTCAACGTCGTTTCCGCATTCGACCGATCCGGCGATATCGTGATCGCTGCGCTGGACGAGAATCTGGGGGTGCACGCGAATTATCAAACCGACGTCGCGAAGCAGGCCTGGAGCGGGTGGCACCAGATCGCCGTTGCGCCCGATTTCGGGCACGTCGCACTCGACTACAATGCCGACGGGTCGCTCAGCTATTTCCAGGGAGAAAGCAACACCGGGGGCGTGCAGTTCATCTCCCAGATCGCCCCGGATTCGACCCACTGGACCGCAGGATGGACCATGCTCGCCGACAACGGGATCGTCACCTACGGGATCGTGCGCGATCTGACCCCGCCCGCAACCGGTTGAGGATCATGAGCGTGCAGGCGCAGGATCGCGGTCATGGAGACGACGCCGGTTTTGCCGTTCCGCACTATTGCCGGGCGGCGGCGCTCGGGCTGACCTTCCGGAGCATGACACCGGAGGACATGGATTTCCTGGCCGGTCTCTACGCCTCGACCCGCGAGGAGGAGCTGGCGCCGCTTCCCTGGACGGACGAGCAGAAGGCAAGCTTTCTGCGCCAGCAGTTCAACGCCCAGCAAGCCCACTATCTCGAACACTATCCCGATGCGTCATGGCTCGTCATCGAGCGGCAAGGCCAGCCCGTCGGCCGTCTCTACATCGAGGTCTGGCCGAGCCAGCACCGGATCATCGATATTGCCTTTCTTCCGCTGGCACGCGGGCGCGGGTTCGGCACGGCGCTGTTGACTGATGTGACGGACGTGGCGGCAACCTCCGGCAAGGCGGTGTCGATCCACGTGGAAAAGAACAATCCGGCCATGGCGCTCTATCGCCGTCTCGGCTTTGTCACGATCGAGGACAAGGGCGTCTACGACCTGATGGAATGGCATGCCGGCCGACTTGGGACCGGGACGGAATGACACAACTGACCCTGGACGCCTTCTCGGATCTGGCTGACACCACCTTCACCATCCCGTTTTCCGACGAGACGGTCGATCTCGTGCTCACGGAGGCCGTCCCGCTCGGCTCCGCCCCCCGCACCGGTGGTGCGTTCTCGCTGGTCTTCTCCGGCCCTGGCGGGCCGCATCTCCATCAGAACACCTATCGGATGTCACACGGCGAACTGGGCGAACTGGACATTTTCCTGGTCCCCCTGGGCCCGAAGGACGGGCGCAATCTCTACGAAGCGGTCTTCACCTGAAAGGTGCCGCGTGCTCCTCGAGACCGCGGAAGACCGTTCAATAGCCAACCGCCGGGTGGGAACAGAGGTTGTCAACGTCCACCCGGGCTCCCGATGCGTGGCCACCGAGCGAAAAATTTCGCCGCCCGGAACAAGGAGCTTTATGGGGAAATGGCGGAGAGAGAGGGATTCGAACCCTCGAGACGGTTTCCCGCCTACACACTTTCCAGGCGTGCGCCTTCGACCACTCGGCCACCTCTCCGCAATGCCTGTCGACCTGAACCTTCGGGTCGTCTGAACCCGTCGGGACTGCCGGTCGCGGCCTCCGGCAGCAATGTGCCGGATCGCGCGGCAATATAGTCAGAACGCCTTCAATGGCAACCGCTATCTGACAAGATGATGACGGGAATGTGCGCATTCAACCCGCGCGGGGCTCGAGGACGGGGATTTAGCCCGCCGCCAGGGCTGAAATGCCGGTTTCGTGAGCGGAGTTGCGCGGCCCGTGAACCTTGCCGCCGTTGCGCTTTGGGTCCGTCGGACCTATGTATTTCAACAGTTCAAACCAAGGTCGGAACAATCGAAGGTCGGTAATATACCGGCCCGGGGTCGGGCCGAGGGTCGGGAGGTCCGGGTTGCGTTTCCTGCTTCGTTTCATCAGCCTGATGTTCCTCGTGGTGGCGGTGATCACCGGCGTGGTCGACGCGATCCAGACGGTGGCCGCCGACAGGCTGGAACTGACGGTGCTGGGCGAGGCCTGGTACTCGTTCAATCCCGAAAGCCTCAACGCCACCCAGGCCGCGGTGCAGCGCTACATCCACCCGCTTCTTTGGGACCCGGTGATCCAGTGGGTTCTGCTGCAGCCAGCCGTGGCGGTGTTCCTGGCGCTTTCGCTGATCTTCTACCTGCTCGGCTACAAGCGGAAGAAACCCGCCGGCCGCTTCGCCGCCTGAGCATCCCGACGCAACGGATACGGAGGTCCGCCATGTATCTGATCGACATGTTCAACAAGAAGACCAAGATGCCCGAACCGGGCCAGGCGCTGCCCGGTCGCAACGAGGCCATTCCCACCGCCGCCACCCATTTCGTCAACGGCACGCCGCTCAAGGGCGATATGCCCGAGGGTCTCGAGGTCGCCTATTTCGGCATGGGCTGTTTCTGGGGCGCCGAACGGCTGTTCTGGCAAACGCCCGGCGTCTGGTCGACAGCGGTGGGCTATCAGGGTGGGATGACCCCCAACCCGACCTATCAGGAAACGGTGACCGGAATGACCGGCCATGCCGAGATCGTGCGCGTCACCTTCGATCCGTCCAAGGTGAGCTATGGCGAGCTGCTGAAGATCTTCTTCGAAGAGCATGACCCGACGCAGGGCATGCGCCAGGGCAACGATATCGGCACCACCTACCGCTCGGCGATCTACACGACGAGCGATGCCCAGCTCGATGAGGCCAGGGCGGCCGCGAAGGCCTACCAGGATGCCCTGACGAAAGCCGGCCACGGCGGCCGCGTAACCACGGAGATCGCGCCGGCTGACACGTTCTACTACGCCGAGGACTACCACCAGCAGTACCTCGCCAAGAATCCCGGCGGCTATTGCGGGCTGCGCGGAACGGGCGTTTCCTGCCCGGGAGTCGAGAGCGCCGGAGCCTGACAAAGGCTGACGCGGCGTCAGTCTGCGTCAACCGAAAAACCACGTTGGATTCTCGCCAAAGCCGTGCAAGGATGGCTGCAACCGGCCCCTTCGGGCCGGCCTGTTCCGCCGGATTCAGTCCGCTTCGCGCGGATACCTGCGGAGGGGAACACACAAAACGCGACCAACAACGTGAACAGACAGGGCTGCACACAATGCTGCACACAATGAAACGCACGCTTCTGGGCCTCGCGGCCACCGCCGTCATGGCGACGACCGCCTATGCCGAAGACATCAAGCCGGCCATCATCTACGACCTCGGCGGCAAGTTCGACAAATCCTTCAACGAAGCCGCCTATAACGGCGCGGAGAAGTTCAAGTCGGAAACCGGCATCGACTACCGCGACTTCGAGATCGCCAACGATTCGCAGCGCGAACAGGCGCTGCGCCGCTTCGCCAAGGACGGCAACAACCCGATCGTCATGGCCGGCTTCTCCTGGTCGGCCGCACTCGAGAAGATCGCCGACGAATATCCGGATCTGTCGTTTGCCATCATCGACATGGTGGTCGACAAGCCGAACGTGCGCTCGGTCGTGTTCAAGGAACAGGAAGGCTCCTATCTGGTCGGCGTGATGGCCGCCAAGGCCTCCGAAACCGGCACGGTGAGCTTCGTGGGCGGCATGGACATCCCGCTCATCCGCAAGTTCTCCTGCGGCTACAAGGGCGGCGTGATGGCCACCAATCCGGACGCCAAGGTCCTCGAAGCCATGACCGGCACCACGCCGGACGCGTGGAACGACCCGGTCAAGGGCGGCGAAATCGCCAAGTCGCAGATGGACCAGGGTTCGGACGTCATCTACGCCGCTGCCGGCGGCACCGGTCTCGGCGTGCTGCAGGCCGCCGCCGACGCCGACAAGCTGGCAATCGGTGTGGACTCCAACCAGAACGGCATCCAGCCGGGTCACGTGCTCACCTCCATGCTCAAGCGCGTGGACGTGGCCGTCTATGACGCCTTCATGGCGGCCAAGGACGGCACCTTCGAGCCGGGCATCAACGTTCTGGGCCTCAAGGAAGGCGGCGTCGACTACGCCATGGACGACAACAACAAGGACCTCGTCACCGACGACATGAAGGCCGCCGTGGAAGCGGCCAAGGCCGACATCATCGACGGCAAGGTGGAAGTCCACGACTACATGTCGGACGAAACCTGCCCCTACTGATCAGGCCTCATCGACGACACAGACAGACGGCCGGGCCCATCGCCCGGCCGTTTTTCCTTGTCCGGGTCCGGCGCGCGGGACGGCCAGGCATTTGCCGGGGCGGCGAATTGGGCTATAGCCCCTCGAAAAAGCGAAAGGACGGGTTCATGGGCGAGATCAGGCTGCACAAGGGCGACATCAGCGCAGACGATGCGAAGCGCTATACCGGCGACATTGCCATCGACACCGAGACGCTGGGGCTGATCCCGCGCCGCGACCGGCTCTGCGTGGTGCAGATGTCGCCGGGCGACGGCAGCGCCGACGTCGTCCAAATCGCCAAGGGCCAGACGGAGGCGCCGAACCTGACGGCGCTTCTGGCCGACAGCGCCAGGCGCAAGCTCTTCCATTTCGGCCGGTTCGACATCGCGGTGCTGTTTCACACGTTCGGGGTCACCTGCGCGCCGGTGTTCTGCACCAAGATCGCCTCCAAGCTGACCCGCACCTATACGGACCGCCACGGGCTCAAGGACGTCACCCGCGAACTTCTCGAGGTCGATCTCTCCAAGCAGCAGCAGTCGTCCGACTGGGCGGCGGAAACGCTGTCGCCGGCGCAACTCGATTACGCCGCCTCCGACGTGCTGCACCTGCATGCGCTGACCGAGAAGCTCACCGAGCGGCTCGAGCGCGAGGACCGGCTGGCGATCGCCAATGCCTGTTTCGAGTTCCTGCCGACACGTGCCAAGCTCGACCTGATGGGCTGGGAAGAAAGCGACATCTTCGCCCATTCGTGAGAAGGGCCGGAGGCCGGCTCAATCCGATCCGCCACACTCTGCCAGAATCCATTCGCGAAACCGCCTGATCTTCGGCGCATTGCGGCGCGCCTCGGGATAGACGAGCCAGTAGGCGTCGCCGGAATAGCCCAGGACGTCGAAGGGCTGGATCAGCGCACCGGTCGCCAGTTCGCGCTCGTAGAAGGCCGGGGTCAGCAACGCCACGCCTGCGCCGGCGATCGCGGCCGCTCCCACCATCACCTGCGCGCCCATGCGGCTTGACCGCTTCTCCTTCAGCCAGTCGGTTTCGAGGTTCACCTTCCCGAGCCAGTGTCCCCACCACTCGTCGTCGGGATCGAGAATGGGGAGCTTCATCAGATCCGCGGGCTGTTTCACCCCTCCGATCGATGCGGCGACTGCGGGGCTCATCATCGGGGTATAGGCGGCTTCCAGCAGCTTGTGGCGGCGCAGGCCTGGCCATCCGCCCTTGCCGGCGCGGATCGCCACATCGGCACCATCGCTGGCAAAGTCGATGACCTCGTTGACCGGACGGATGCGGATGGCGAGGTCGGGATTGTCGAGCTGGAAACGGCCTATGTGCGCCCCCAGCCAGTGAATGGCGAAGGTCGGCACGGCGTTGATGTCGAGTGTCCCACCGGTGTCCCGTGCCAGATCGTCGAAGGCGAGCCGCATCCGGTCGAAGGCTTCCCAGATGTGCGGGGCCAGGCGCGCGCCGGCCTCGGTCAGCTTCACCTGCCTTGGACGGCGGAGAAACAGCGGCTCGCCGACACGCTCCTCCAGAAGACGGATCTGATAGCTCACGGCCGCCTGGGTCATGCCCAGTTCCTCGCCGGCGCGGGTGAAACTGAGATGCCGTGCGGCGGCCTCGAAGGCGCGAACGGCGGAAAGCGGCGGCAGGCTGCGATCAGGCATACATAAATTCTCCTTATGCATACTTGCCGACATTTCGTTGGTTTTCAACGGTTATCGGCAGCATCTTCCTCTTCAAGGATAAACAATCGGAGCAGGAATGATGTCTTCCCCCGAACAGGGCCAAACCCTTACCGGACGGATTCTTCGTGCCGTGGCGGCATGGGCGGGGCGCAGGCGGCAACGCCGCCGGTTCCGCCGCGTCGCGGCGGACCTGCGGGATTTCTCCGACCATGTTCGCCGCGATATCGGGCTCGGCGACTGACAAGTCGGGGAACAAACGTCAGCAGCTGTCATTCTCCGGAAAAGGGACTTTCAAGGAGAACGACCATGAGCACCGACCAGACATCCGTGAAAGAAGCCGTGCGCGCTCAGCGCGCGGTTCAGGAGCAGGTGGACAGGGCCGAGGCCGACAGAAAGACGCCAGACTCCGGCCCCATGCAGGCAGGGGCGCGGGCCTATCCGGAGCCGCCATTTGCCCAGGGCCATCAGGACAAGCCTGGAACCGAGCACACGCTGGACCCCGCACCGATGTACGACGCACCGTTCTACAAGGGATCAGGCAAGCTCGACGGCAAGGTGGCTCTGATAACCGGCGGCGATTCCGGTATCGGTCGTTCGGTGGCGGTGCTGTTCGCCCGCGAAGGCGCGGATGTGGCGATTTTCTATCTGTCCGAGGATGACGATGCGGCGGAGACGAAGCAGATGGTGGAGAAGGAAGGCCGGCGCTGCATCACGATTTCGGGCGACGTACGCGACCGCGGCCATTGCGAGGCGGCGGTCGAAAAGACGGTCAGCGAACTCGGCGGGCTCGACATTCTCGTCAACAATGCCGCCTTCCAGTATCACGCCTTCGATTTCGACGATCTCACCCACGATCATTTCGACGAAACACTGAAGACCAATCTCTACGGCTATTTCAACATGGCTAAGGCGGCGGTGCCGCACCTGAAGTCCGGTGCCTCGATCGTCAACACCGGCTCGACGACCGGCATCGAGGGGTCCGGCGCGCTCGTCGACTATTCGATGACCAAGGGCGGCATTCACGCCTTCACGCGGGCGCTGGCGTCGAATCTGATGCCGAAGGGTATCCGCGTGAATTGTGTGGCTCCGGGCCCGGTCTGGACGCCGCTCAATCCGTCGGACCGGCCGGACGACCAGGTGAAGAATTTCGGCAAGCAGGCGGCCATGAAGCGTCCCGCGCAGCCCGAGGAACTGGCCCCGGCCTACGTCTTTCTCGCCTCGCCGCAGATGTCGAGCTACATCACCGGCGAAATCCTGCCTGTGGTCGGCGGGTATTGACGAAGTCTAGTCGCGAACGAGTTCGAGCAGCGGCTCGAACGAATAGAGCGCCGCCCGTCGCCCGGCGGCCGGCTGCAGCACGCGGAGATAGTCTCCGTCCAGAAGAGACTTGCTGATACGGTGCGCCACGGCCGGCGGAATTCCAGCCTTCGCTGTGAAGGTGCTGTTCCGGAACACCGGCTGGGTAAAGAGAAAATCGAGAGCAACCTGAAACCATCTCGAAGACAGGCGGTCGAGAAATTCCGCCTTCAATTCCTCGTAGAGGTCCCGGATCGCTTCCGCCTTGGCGAGATTGGTATTGGCCTGCTTTTCCAGTGACTGGAGGAAAAATTCGACCCATTCGGTCCAGTTGCCGGTCGCCGAAACGGCTCTCATGAGATCGATGTAGCGATCGCGATTGTCCTCGAACACCCGGCTCACGTAGAAGTGCGGGGCGGACACCACGCCGAAATGCCAGAGCATCAGCGTGATCAGCATCCTGCCGATGCGGCCGTTGCCATCCTTGAACGGATGGAGGGCTTCAAACTCCAGGTGCGCGACCGCCGTGCGTATGAGGATCTGGGCGTCCGGGTCGGCAATATAGGTGAACAGCCTGTCCATGGCCGGAGGCAGTTGTTCCGGACTGATCGGCACGAACAGGATTTTGCGCCTGGAGCGATCGGCCAGATAGTTTTGCTCTGCCTTGAACTGTCCGGGATCGAGATGCGCCCCGCGGCCGAAGCTGAGCATGATCTGGTGGATGTTGCGGATGAGGTGATTGGAGAGCGGCTGTCCGTTTCGCATCGCCTCTTGCGCCCAACGCATGGCGCGTCCGTAAAGCAGGACCTCCAGCGTCTCTATCCGATGGCCGGCTTGCGCGTTCTCCTCATCCTGATCCGCTTCCAGTTGCAGCACTTCGTCGAGGGTGCTGATCGTTCCCTCCATCCGTGAAGAGATCACAGCTTCCTGGTTGCGCAGGGGCGCGAGCAGGATTTCGCTGTTGTGCATCGTCTTGAGCATCTGGTCATAGCGCGCCAGCGCCGCCGATGCATTGGCGAGAGGGTTGAGCAATCTCGCTGCGTCCAGACGAGCGGGCGGGAAGGCGCCGTAATGGTACCGGACGGCGTCCGTAAAATCCAAGGCGGATGGAGGTGAGGCCAATTTTGTCTCTCACTTCTACGGAATTCTGCGACACAACGCGCTTACAATGCGTTGTAAGAGAGACAAACCGCCTTGTCTATCAATTCAGTTATTTTTTGAGAATCAAATTGATTTGTCTCTCATCTCACGCAGACAAGCGTCATTGTCTCTCGAAAATCCGCAAATCCGATAAACAAAAAACCCGCCGGATCGCTCCGGCGGGTTTCGTTTTCAAGCTTGTGAAGAGCGGAGCGGCTTAGTCGTCGCCGTTCTGCTTCTTCAGCGCGGCGCCGAGGATGTCGCCGAGCGATGCGCCGGAGTCCGACGAACCGAACTGTGCGACGGCTTCCTTCTCTTCGGCGATTTCCAGCGCCTTGATCGAGAGGGTCACCTTGCGGTCACGCTTGGAGAAGTTGGTCACGCGGGCATCGACCGTCTGGCCGACCGAGAAGCGCTCGGGGCGCTGCTCGTCGCGGTCACGCGACAGATCCGAACGGCGGATGAAGGCCGCAACGTCTTCGTGGTCGACGAGCGAGACTTCGATACCGCCATCGGTGATCGCGGTCACGGTCGCCGAGACGATGGCACCCTTGCGCAGGTCGCCCGAAGCGGCGGCTTCACCGACCGAATCGCGGCCGAGCTGCTTGATGCCGAGCGAGATGCGCTCCTTCTCGACGTCGACGTCGAGAACCACGGCCTTGACCATGTCACCCTTGTTGAACTCCTCGATGACCTGTTCGCCCGGACGGTTCCAGTCGAGGTCGGAGAGGTGAACCATGCCGTCGACGTCGCCGTCGAGACCGATGAACAGACCGAATTCGGTCTTGTTCTTGACCTCGCCTTCGACTTCGGTGCCGGTCGGGTGGCTCTGGGCGAAGACTTCCCACGGGTTTTCGAGGGTCTGCTTGAGACCGAGCGAAATACGACGCTTGTTCGGATCGACTTCGAGAACGACCACATCGACTTCCTGCGAGGTCGACAGGATCTTGCCCGGATGGACGTTCTTCTTGGTCCAGGACATCTCGGAAACGTGGATGAGGCCTTCGATGCCCGGCTCCAGTTCGACGAACGCGCCGTAGTCCGTGATGTTCGTCACGGTACCGGTGATGCGCTTGCCGGACGGATACTTGACGCCGATGCCGTCCCACGGATCGCTCTCGAGCTGCTTCATGCCGAGCGAGATACGGTGGGTTTCCTGGTTGATGCGGATGATCTGGACCTTGACGGTCTGGCCGATCGACAGGATTTCCGACGGATGGTTGACGCGGCGCCAGGCCATGTCGGTGACGTGCAGCAGGCCGTCGATGCCGCCGAGGTCGACGAACGCACCGTAATCGGTGATGTTCTTGACCACGCCTTCGACAACCTGGCCCTCTTCGAGGTTCTGCACGATTTCCGAACGCTGTTCGGCACGGCTTTCCTCGAGGACGGTGCGGCGCGAAACCACGATGTTGCCGCGGCGCTTGTCCATCTTGAGGATTTCAAACGGCTGCGGGATGTTCATCAGCGGGGAGACGTCGCGGATCGGACGGATGTCGACCTGCGAACGCGGCAGGAAGGCCACGGCGCCGTCCAGATCGACGGTGAAGCCACCCTTGACCTGGTTGAAGATGACGCCTTCGACGCGTTCCTGCGCGTTGAACTTCTCTTCGAGACGGACCCAGCTTTCCTCGCGGCGCGCCTTTTCGCGCGACAGCACGGCTTCGCCGAGAGCGTTTTCGATGCGCTCGACATAGACTTCGACTTCGTCGCCGACCTTGAGCGTGCCGTCCTTGGACTTGGCACCGAATTCCTTGAGCGGGACGCGACCTTCGACCTTCAGGCCGACGTCGACAATCGCCATATCCTTTTCAATGGCGGTGATGGTGCCCTTGGCAACATAACCTTCCGCCAGATCCTGGTCGGCGATGGATTCTGCGAAGAGGGAGGCAAAATCCTCCTTCTGGGAAACAGCTTGTGACATTAAATCTCCTGGAGAACCGCATTTTCGCGGTCGGAAGCGCCGGGTTGGTGTTGATCGGACCTGCGGGCTGTCGGCCCGGCCTCTTCGGCGGGGCAATGATGGCGCTGGTGACAGTATCGCTGGCTTAATTCCGGTTCAGGGCCGCATCGGCAATCGCGCAAGCCGCCTCGAACGCCGCTTCTATAGTCATTTCGGACGTATCTAGCAAGTGCGCGTCTTCGGCGGGCCTGAGCGGTGAGTCCGAGCGGCCGGAATCGCGCGCATCGCGGCGGCGGATGTCGGCGAGCACCTGGTCATAATCGGCGGGTTTGCCGGAGGAGGCGATCTCGCCGGTCCGGCGGCCGGCGCGAACTTCCGGCGAGGCGGTTACGAAAAGCTTCACCGGCGCGTCGGGACACACGACTGTCCCGATGTCGCGGCCGTCGAGCACGGCTCCGGGCGGGGTGGCGGCAAACCGGCGCTGGGCCTCGACGAGCGCCTTGCGCACCTCCGGCATGACGGCGACTTTCGAGGCCGCCTCGCCGATCTCGTGGGCGGAGAGGACTTCGCGGTTCAGCGCGCCAAGGTCGATCGAAAGCGCGGTACGGGCGGCGAGCGGCTCGTCATCGAGCGGCGCGCCGGTTTCCAGGAGCTGGTGGGCGACGGCGCGATAGGTCAGGCCCGTATCGAGGTGATGAAAACCGTAGTGGGCGGCCAGCCGCCGTGCGAGCGTCCCCTTGCCCGATGCCGCCGGCCCGTCGATGGCGATGACGTTGATGCTCACGCCGCTTCCGCTCCCTCTCGTCACTCTTCTTCTTCGTTGCCTGTGGGTCAGGTCCGCCTGACGCCGACCTCGACCGTCTCCAGACCCTTGTAGGGTGCGCGGTCGAACAGGCCGCGTTCGGCCAACCAGGCCTTTAGCATCTCGAAGGAATCGACGCCCCAGAAGATTTCGGTCCGGCCGTTGTCGCCGACAACATAGCTCGGGACGCCGAAAACGCCGGAGGCAATCGCCTGGTCTGTATTGGCCCGCAGTTTCGCCTTCGCCGTGTCGTCGCCAGCGAGTTCCAGCGGCGCGCCGACGGCTTCGGCGAAGGCCGCGAGTTCGGTTTCGTTGTCGGGTGCGCGTCCGTCGGTGAAGACGAAGTCGAAAGCGCGGCGGGTCATTGCGAGATCGGCATCGGCGCCGGCGAGGATGCGTAGTGCTGCGAGCGGATTGAACGGGTGGCGGGGCGGAAACGTCATCGTCAGCCCGGCCTGCTCGCCCAGAAAGGTTGCGATGCGATAGGTATGGAGCCGCTTGGCCTCGATTTCCGCCGGACCCTTCTGGCCCCAGTGCGACAGGATCGCGCCAAGCAGGATCGGCACCGGTCGCGCTTCGACGTCCGCCGGCAGTTCCCCGAGCCGCGCCAGCGCCACGTGGGCGAAGGGCGAGAGGATGTCGTAGCAGAAGTCGATCTTCACGCTCATTCGCCGCGTCCCGTAATGGTGGCGCCGAGCCCCGCCATCAGGTCCATGAATTCGGGAAACGACGTGGCAATGATGGCACTGTCGTCGACGGTGACCGGATGCTCGCTCGCCAGGCCCATGACGAGGAAGGACATGGCGATGCGATGGTCGAGATGGGTGACGACCGGCTCGCCCCTCGCGTTGCCGAGCCCCTTGCCGTCGGGACGGCCGCGGACGGTGAGCCAGTCCTCACCCTCGGTGCAATCGACGCCGTTGAGTTCGAGCCCGCGGGCGACGGCGGCGAGCCGGTCGCTCTCCTTCACCCGCAGCTCGTCAAGGCCGTGCATGACGGTCTCGCCCTCGGCGAAGCTCGCAGCAACGGCGAGCACCGGATATTCGTCGATCATCGAGGGCGCGCGCTCGGGCGGAACAGTGACGCCCTTGAGCGATGAGCCGCGTACGCGCAGATCGGCCACGTCCTCACCGCCCGCAAGGCGCGGATCGATAATCTCGATGTCGCCGCCCATCTCCTGCAGCGTCTGGATCAGGCCGGTGCGGGTGGGGTTCATCAGCACGTTGCGGATGACGACTTCCGAGCCGGGAACCAGAAGGGCCGCGACCAGCGGAAACGCCGTCGAGGAAGGATCGCCCGGCACGTCGATGACTTGGCCCCTGAGGTCGCCCTGGCCGACGAGGCGGATGGTGCGGACGCCGTCGGCATCGGTCTCGACCTCGAGTTCGGCGCCAAAGCCCTTGAGCATCTTTTCGGTGTGGTCGCGCGTCATCACCGGTTCGATGACGGTGGTGATACCGGGCGTATTCAGGCCGGCGAGCAGAACCGCGGACTTTACCTGCGCCGAGGCCATCGGCACCCGGTAGGTGATCGGCGCAGGCACGGCGGGGCCGCGGAGCGTCACGGGGAGGCGGTCGCCGGGTTCGGATCTGACCTGCACGCCCATCTCGCGCAGCGGATCGAGCACGCGGCCCATCGGCCGACGCGACAGCGAGGCGTCGCCGATGAAGGTGGAATCGAAGTCGTAGACGCCGACCAGGCCCATGGTCAGGCGGCAGCCGGTGCCGGCATTGCCGAAATCGAGCGGCGCCTCGGGGGCCAGCAGGCAGCCGTTGCCGGTGCCGGTGACGATCCAGGTGTCGCCGTCCTTGCGCACCGAGGCGCCCATGGCCGACATCGCCTTGCCGGTATTGATGACGTCCTCGCCTTCAAGCAGCCCGGTGATGCGGGTTTCGCCGCGCGCCAGACCGCCGAACATGAAGGAGCGGTGGGAGATGGACTTGTCGCCAGGAATGCGGATGTCGCCCTTGAGCGCCGGGCCGCGGCTGGAGGTGGCGGGACGCAGCTTGTTGACGTGATTCATGATCAGACCCTCACGCGGCCTCGCCATCCGTGCCGGCGAAGCGCGCCTCATGCCCCAGAACGGGAGCGGAAGTGCAAAAAACCGGCGTCTGACTAGCACAGGCTCCCGGCCTCGTCATCCGCTCGCCGTCAAAAACGGCAAGCCTGAAAAAGCGAGCCACATAAGCCTTTGACAGAGACGCCCAAAGATGATTATGGACCCCCGAACAAGGGAAAGACGGCTCGCCCGCCTTTCAACCCCGCTTTCCCGCAAGGCAAGAGGTTTCAGACAGTGGCTAAACCGGAACTCGGAACCAAGCGCATCTGCCCGGAAACGGGCCGGAAATTCTACGACCTGAACAAGGATCCGATCGTCTCTCCCTACACGGGCAAGGAGTATCCGCTGTCCTATTTCGAGGACACGTCGGCCGCCGAAGTGCTCGAGAAGGAAGAGCCGGAAGCCGTTGAGGAAGTGGATACCGAAAACGAGAACGTCGAGATCGTCTCGCTCGAGGACGCCGACGACGAGGCTTCGGGCAACGACAGCAGCGACGACGACGACAACCTGCCCGACATCGACGGCGACGACGATGACGACGTGGAAATCGACGACGACGACGACACCTTCCTCGAAGACGACGAAGACGATGACGACGACGTCAGCGACATCATCGGTGTCGGCGACGACGACGACGACAGCTAATCGGCCAGATGTCGGTCGGATGACCGGAGGAAAGTTGGCGGCCACTCCGATTTTTCTTCTTGATCTTATCAGCGGGCGGACGTAAGAAGCCGCCCGTCGGACCAACACCAAGCGTGTCGGTCGACATTCCCGGGGATCGCACTTTCGATCCACTTGGCTTGGGGCCATAGCTCAGCTGGGAGAGCGCCTGCATGGCATGCAGGAGGTCAGCGGTTCGATCCCGCTTGGCTCCACCAATTCTTTCCGAATAATGCAGTATACGAGCCTGAAACGGCGGTGGCAGTCCGCTCCCTCCGCACACTATTGCGTGTCGACAAATTATAGCCTTTGCGCTATATAGCGCATATGCGATGGTCAGTCGAAACCCTGAACTCTGCGGTCGACGAGGAGATCGCGGCCTTGCCCCTGGCCTGGCGGCCCGACTGATCCGCCTCATGGAAGCCGTGGAAATCATCGGGCTGGAGAACTTGCGCGAACCGCATGCAAAGCATCTCGACGGAAAGCTGTGGGAGCTCAGAGCGAAGGCAAGGGACGGAAATGCGCGCGGTATCTACGTGACCACGTCGGGCCGCCGGGTGGTCATTCTTCACGTGTTTGCGAAGAAATCGCAAAAGACGCCGGCAACAGCTCTCGCCTTGGCCCGTTCGCGAATGAAGGAGATGGAACGTTGACGAAGATTTCCGACCTCAAGAACACCCTTATGCAGGATCCCAGTTTTCGCGATGCCTATGCCGAGGCCGACGCGGAGTTCAAGCTGGTCGAAGCGCTCGTGCTGGCCCGTACGAATGCCAAGCTGTCGCAGGCCGAACTGGCGCGGCGGATCGGGACGACCCAATCGGCGATCGCGCGGCTTGAGGGAGGCGGCGTTTCGCCCTCCATCGCCACGCTCAGGCGTTATGCGGCCGCGCTCGGCGCAAAGCTCGAGATCAATCTCGTTCCTTCTGCCTGATGTCATCGGCGTGCACGCTCCGCGCATTTCGACCGGTCGTCGATCAATAGGATCTTCCCTCTTCGCCAGCGCACTAACCGCCGGGTTCATGATCTCCAGTCTTGCCACCGCCGAAACCATGACCATCCCCGGTCCAGACGGACCGCTCGCAGGCGAGGCGCTTATCGTGCCGGATGCGAAAGCCGGGGTGATCATCGTTCCCGGCTCGGGGCCGACGGACCGCGACGGCAACAGCCCGATGGGGATGAAAAGCGACAGCTACCGGCTTCTTGCCGAAGGCCTTGCGGAAGCCGGCGTGAGTTCGCTGCGGATCGACAAGCGCGGCATGTTCTCGAGCAGCGCGGCCGTCGCCGATCCGAATGCGGTGACCATCGAGGGCTATGCGAAGGATTTGAGGGCCTGGCACGACGCCTTCGCCGCGCGGCTCGGCGCGGAGTGCGTGTATATCGCCGGACACAGCGAGGGCGGGCTGGTGGCACTTGCTGCGGCGGCAGACGGCATGCCCGCCTGCGGGATCGTGCTGCTCGCCGCACCCGGCCGTCCCATCGGGACGCTGATGCGCGAGCAGTTCCGCACCAATTCGGCCAACGGTCCCTATCTCGAAGAACTCGACAGCCTCGTCGGCCGGCTGGAAAGAGGCGAGCTGACGGATGCCGGCGACATCAGCCCCGTTCTGCAGCCGCTCTTCAGCGACGGATTGCAAAAATACATGATTCAGCTTTTCGCTTACGACCCGGCTGAACTGGCCAGGGGTTTGACGCTGCCGGCACTCGTGGTCCAGGGCGACCGCGATCTGCAGGTCTCGGTGGACGATGCGCGTCTCCTCGCCGAGCATCTGCCGGACAGCGAGGGAGTGGTCATCGAAGGCATGACCCATATGCTGAAGGACGACGTACCGGGCGCGCCGATGGCGACCTATCAGGATCCCGCCCTGCCACTGGCGCCCGGGGTCATTCCTTCGATCGTCCGCTTCGTGCGAGACGCCGCCCCCCGCTAGCGCAGCAACAGCCGTCCGAACTCCGCCTCGCCCGCCTTCGTCCGCAGCACGTCGGCTTCCGCCTTGTCGCCGAGCTTGTCCTGCACCTTCGCGCGCTGGGCGATGTAGGGCGCCCATTCGGGATCACCCTCGATCGCTTCGGCCAGCGCCCGGTCGGCACCTTCGAAATCGAGCGCCCGGGCGAGCAGGTCGGCATGGGCGGCCAGCACCGCGCTGTTGTCCGGCTCCATCGCCAAGGCGGCATCGATCAGGGACGCTGCTTCCTTCGTGTCGCCTCGGGCGGCGAGAAGCCACCCGAGTTCGGCAATGGCCTGGGCCTTCAGCGGACCGTCTTCGAGGTCCGTTCCCTCGGTCAGCTTGCGCAGCATGGTTTCGGCCTCGGCCAGGTTTTCAGGCCGCCAGGCGCCGGAGAAGGCGAGCATTTGTGCAAGATAGTAGGTGGCCCAGTTGTCGCCCATCTGCATGCCCTCGTGATAGTGCGACATGGCGGCGAGCGGATCGACAGGCAGACCGAAGGAGCCGTCGCGGTAGAAGTGACCCAGCACGGTGTGGGCAAAGCCGATATTGCGGTCGGCGGCCTTGAGATAGGCGCTGACAACCTCCTTCGGATCGTCGCCCTCCTTCCACGCCTCGTGCAGCGCGGAGGCCAGGCCACCGGCCGCGCCGGCATAGCCCGCTGCAACCGCCTGACGGTAGAGCTCGGCGGCACGGACCGGATCGGCCGGGACAGAGACGCCGTCGAGATAGAAGCCGGCGAGATTGTTCAGTCCGACGCCGATCCCGGCATCGGCGGCAGCCATGTAGGATTCGCGAGCCTTGTTCAGGTCGGCGTCGACGCCGAGCCCGTGTTCGTAGAGAATCCCGAGCGCGACGTCGGCCAGCTTGTAGCCGCTTTCCGAAGCCTGTTCGAACAACCGGCGCGCCTCGGCAAAATTTTCGAGACGCTGTTCGGCGCGGCCGAGCTGGAAGGCATAGCGCGGGTCGTCGGGCTTCGCCTCGAGCGCCGCCCTGCAGGCTTCTCGCGCGGGGGCCGCATCGATAGCCATGTGCTCGACGCCTGCAGAACCGATGGCCGGATCGTTCGGGCTGCCGGCGAGCCGGTCGCATTCGGCGCCGGCATCGGTCTGCGCGACCGAGAATCCGGCCACCGTGACGAGAAGCATGCAGGCGAGGGTGGTCAACGTCGCGCGAATGGGGATCCTGGGGCTGCGGGTATCCATGTGTGCTCTCCGGAAAACGGGTGGTCGCGCACATCTATCCGAGACCCCGGAGGCGGCGTTATCCGCCGCGTATCATCCGGGGGGCCCGCTCTTGCGTATTTGTCCCAATCTGCGAAAAGGAAGGGGTTGCCCGTACCCGCCAATGAAGACGGTCATGACCACCACGGCCCCGCCGCTGAAACTGCAGCAATTCTCCACCAATCAGCTCGCACCCGGTGACCGGTTCGAGGCTTTCAGCCTTCGCATCGGCTCGATGTTCGACATGGCGGCACCCGACGACGAGGAGACGGCCCGCTTTTCCGCCAGCATCGAGAGCCTCAACATGGGCACGATGCTCGTCAGCGCCATGCAGACGCGGGAATTCGTCTACGAGCGCAGCCGCAGGCGGGTCGTGCGCGATTTCATCGACCACCTAATGATCCGGGTCGACCTCGATCGCGCACCGGCCGCTGGTGGGCGGACGCTCAGCGTTCTCGTCATCGATCTCGGCCAGGTCTCCGAACGCAACATCACCCCGGAGCACAATGTCTCTGTGGTGCTGCCACGGCGCATCTTCGGTCCGCATGCCGACGCCCTGGCGCGTCTCCACCAGACCCCGCAGTTTCACGGCGGCGCGCTGTTTCTCGGCGATCACCTCGTCTCGATCATGCGCCATGGCCGCGATCTTTTCGGATCGATGCCCGAAGGCATTGCGGCGCTGACACCTTCGCTGATCGCCACCTGTCTCGTGCCATCGGCCGGCGAGCTGTCGAAGACCGCGCAGGACGATCTCGAACTGGCGCTTCTCGCCCGGGCCCGGCAGATCATCGACGAGCGGCTGTCCTCTCCCCGATTGTCGCCTGACATGCTGGCGCGCGAACTCGGCGTGTCGCGTTCGACGCTCTACCGCATCTTCGAGCCGGCGGGCGGCGTGGCGAGAGTGATCCGCGAAGCCCGGATGAAGGCCGCCGCCCGCGCCCTTGCCGATCTCGAAAGCGGCGTGCGCATCGGCGACATCGCGCATCAGTTCTGTTTTTCGAGCGACGCCCAGTTCACCCGCAGCTTCAAGGCTCATCACGGCTACACGCCGAGCGAATACCGGGCCGCGGTCATGGCCGACAGGGGCTGGACCGGCGCGGTGAAGCCGACCCCCGACGGGCGGCTGTTTCCGGGCTGGCTCGCCAATCTCTGAGGTCGGTTGACGGGCTCGCACCATCTGCAAGCCGCGTTTGAGACGGAGGCGCAAGACTCCCCTGTCTCACTGAGACGGATTCGATAACGGCCGATTTCCTGCTCACGGTAGCTAGGCAGAACATACATCAGTTCTGTACCGGGGGCGTACCAGTGAACCAGCTCAAATCTTCGACCTCAGCCGCGGCCATCGTCGCTGCGCTTCTTCTCCCCTCGGCCGCCGAGGCCGCCTGCAGCGTCCCCTCGTCCGGCCTGATCGTGGTCGACGACATGTGCTTCTATGACCTTGGACCGGGCACGGTGCACAGCGTCTTTGCAGACCATCGGTCGCTGTTCGACGTCGTCAACCGTGGAGAGATGAACGACTATACCCCCGGGGCTTACGGCGCACTGGATGTTCGCTACGGGTTCGACTTCTCGTTCGTCAACGAAGGTACGATGAAGGGATATGCTGCCGGTATCAGCGTCTTCGATTCCTGGTATTTCGGTCTGTACAACGAAGGCACGATCGACTCCGAGTCGGACAGCGGAATCGCCGTCCGTCATTCGAGGGATTTCGATCTGATCAACAGCGGCACGATCGACGGCTACTATGGAGCGATCCAGATCGTGGACGGCGAGAATTTCTACCTGCTCAACACCGAAACGGGCGTTCTCAAGGGTAATGGATCCTCGCTTGATGTCAGCGGAAGAGGGGACGTAACCATCGAAAATCACGGGCGGATGGAAAGTTTCGTCACCTTGCGGGTTGAGGCACGCATGTTGAACACAGGTTATGTCTTCGGGCTCGGCACCTCGTTCAAATCGATCGAACTCTACCAGTCCGGCCATATCGAGAACCTGGCCTTCCTGACCGGCGGCAACACGCTTTACATCGAGCCAGGGGCAAGCTTCGGGTCTTCCGTCAATTTCGTGAATACCGTCGACAACACCATCCACTTCGCGCCCGGCAGCTACACCATGGCCGTGAAGGGGTTTGCCGAGGACGACAACGACGTCACCCTCTACAACCGTTACCAGAGCCTGATCGTCACCGGCGATCCGTCCGACGAGGCGGTGCTCGACGTGGTGCAGTCGAACGGCGCCTCGGCGCTGCCCGGCGCCATCGGCCTGCAGATCGGCGCGATCAGCGACATCGTCGGCGGAATCACGCCACAAGGCGGCCCTGCCGGCAACAATCCCGCCCTCGCCTATGCGCCCGTGCCGGCGCTGACCGGCGCGGCGGCTGCGGTCACGGACCTTGCGAACCCTGCACAGAATGACGCCACCCGCTTCTTCTGGCTCAACGGCTTCGGCGGCGGCGGGCGCGACCGCGATAGTCTCACGGACACCGCACATGCCGGTCTGGTGGCGGGCTACGAGATCCGCGACGGCGCCATGCGCGCCGGGTTCCTCGGCGGTATCGGGCAGTTGTCCAATGACGGGCCGGCTGGGACGGGCTCAGTCGATGCCGATACCGCCTTTGCCGGCGCCTATTACGGCGGCCAGCATGGCGCCTATGATATCGATGCGCTCGTCATCGCCGGCGGGCTCAAGGCAAAAACCACCCGCGGCGTCAGCGGCGGCGGCGATGCGGCCACCGGTTCCTATGACGGCTGGTATATCGCCCCCGAACTCGCCGTCAGCCGCAAGCTCGCGCTCGCCGACGGCTGGTCGCTGACACCGGGCGCCCGGCTGCGCTATGTCGGCACCTGGCTCGACGGCTACACCGAGACCGGTTCGGTGCAGAATGTGAGCTATGACGACCGCTCCTCGCATGTGGTCGAGGCAAGCCTCGAAGTCCGGCTCGGCAAGACGCACGCGTTCGACAACGGCATGGACCTGCGGCTCGATCTGTCGGCAGCCCTCGTCGAAAGCCTCAATCTCGGCGATTCGAGCTTCGACGCCACGCTGGTCAACACCGCCTTCACCACCTCCGCCTTCACCGACCGCTCGGTCACCGGCGGCCGCTTTGGCGCCTCGGCCGAGCTGCAGCTCGACGAGCGCACCAGCCTCTATGGCGGCGGCAAGCTCGGCATCTACAGCGACGACAGCTGGGCCTGGTCGGCAAACGGCGGCGTGAAGGTTGCGTTCTGAGTTGTTGGGCTGATGTCCCGACCTGATTTCTCGAGGTCCTCGCCTGTCAGGCGACACCTGGCGCCCGCTCCGGCGGGCGTCCTTTTTATCTCGTAAGCCGGCTTACTTCACCATGCTGGCGGTCGGGAAACAGGTGGGTCGCTGCCCCCGCTTTTCCTGCCATTCGCCGATCGAGCGGCGGGTCTTGTAGCCGGGCAGGCCGTCGGCGCCGCCGACATCATAGCCCTGGCCTTCGAGCGTCTTCTGGAGGCGGGCAATGTCGGAGCGCAGCATCACGCCGATGTCCTGCCAGCCGGTGACGAAGCCGCCCGAGCCATAGGTGATACGGTCGGCGAGATTGCCGATGAAGAGCGCGTATAGGTCGGAGTTGTTGTACTCCTTGATCACATAGAAATTCGGCGTGACGACGAATTCCGGCCCATAGACGCCAGCCGGCACCAGCACCATGCCGGCCTGCCCGCGCTCGTTGTCCGGGAACGGACGGCCGGAAATGCGGATGATGCCCATCTTCGTCCAGTCGGCGATTTTCCGCGCCCGGTCAGGGCCTTCGAGCGCGCAGGTGACGCCCTGCGGGATCACCGCCTCGAAACCCCAGTCGCGGCCGCGCTGCCAGCCCTTCTGCGACAGGTAGTTGGCAATCGAGGCCAGCGTATCGGGCACCGAGTTCCAGATATCGGCGTGGCCGTCGCCGTCGAAATCGACCGCGTAGGCGAGATAGCTCGAGGGCAGGAACTGCGGCTGGCCCATGGCCCCGGCCCAGGAACTCTTCATCTGTCCGGGCGCGATACCGCTCTGGACGATCTGCAGGGCGGCGAGCAGTTCCTTCCGGAACAGATCCTTGCGGGTCGACATGAAGGCCTTGGTGGCGAGGACGTCGAAGATCGAATGGGGGATCTTCGCGCCGCCGAAACCGGATTCGCGGCCCCAGATGGCGATGATGATGCCCGACGGAACACCCCATTGCGCCTCGATGCGCTTGAGCACGGCTGCGTGGCGGCTTGCGAGCGACCGGCCGGTGGCGGCCAGTCCCTGCAGGCGCTTTTCGGAGAAATAGGCGCCCGGGCTGCGGAATTCCGCCTGGCTCTGCTTGCGCTCCTTCGGCTTGGGGAAACCGGGCGGGGCGAGGTCCGGCAGGTCCCAGTTGAGCCCGACGCCCTTCATCGCCCTGTCAAAGGACGCGCGCGAAACGCCGCGCGATTGCGCCTCGGGCCAGAGATCGGTCTCGCGCCACTGGGCGTAGAGCGCCTCGACCTCACTTCTGCTGGCGGCCGAGGCCGGCCCGGCGGCGAGCGGAGAAACGAGGAGGGCGGCTAGGAGAAGTGCGAAAATCCGAATCATGCCCCCAGCATAAGCCGGGGGCGGGTCATCGGACCAGCGGCAGACCGATCAGTTGTAGAAGGAGATGATCCGGTCGCAGACGCGGTGGACTTCCTCGTCCGAGAGATACGGGTTCATCGGCAGGCTGAGAACGCGGTCGGCGAGCCGTTCGCTCACCGGCAGCGAGCCTGCGCCGTCGCCATGCATCTCGTAGGCCGTCTGCAGGTGCATGGGCTTGGCGTAAAAGACCATCGAGACGAGCTTCTCGGCAGCCAGATGATCCTTGAGGCCGTCGCGGTCGTCGGCCTGGATCGTGTACTGGGCCCAGGCGCAGCGGGAATTCGGCACCCGCCACGGCACGGTGACGACATCTTTCAGCCGCTCGTCATAGATCTTCGCCACCCGCTCGCGGTTCTCGAGTTCGTCCTCGAAGATGCCGAGCTTGGCCGACAGGATCGCCGCCTGCAGCGAATCGAGCCGGGCGTTCATGCCGATGCGCACGACGTCGTAGCGGTGGGCGCCCTCGCCATGGGCGCGGACCGACTTGTAGATGGCCGCCAGTTCGTCACTGTCGGTGAACACCATGCCGCCGTCGCCGTAGCAGCCGAGCGGCTTGGTAGGATAGAAGCTGGTCGTGGTGCAGTCGGCGAGGCCGCCGATCATCTTGTTGCCCGACTTGCCGCCGATCGACTGCGCCGCGTCGGCGATGATGAAGAGATCGTGCTCGTCGGCGATCTTCCTGAGCGCCGCATAGTCGGCCGGCTGGCCGAAGAGGTCGACGGCGATGATGACGCGCGGGGTGAGCTTGCCTTCGGCCTTCACCGCCTCGATGCGGGCGGCGAGATCGGCAGGATCGACGTTGAAGGATTTCTCGTCGACATCGACGAAGACCGGCGTGGCGTTGCCCATCAGGATCGCCTCGGCGGTGGCGACATAGGTGAAGGAGGGCACGAAGACCGCATCCTTCGGGGTCAGCCTGAGGCCGAGCAGCGCCATGATGATGGCGTCGGTGCCGTTGGACACGCCGATCGCGTGCTTGACGCCGAGATAGTCGCTCATCTCATTCTCGAAATTCTGGACCGCCGGTCCGAGAACATATTGTCCGCCGTCGAGGACTTCGGACATGTTTTCGCCGATGCGGTCCTTGAGACGCGCATATTGCGACTTCAGATCGATGTACTGAACCATAATTTCCCCGTGATGCCAGCCGAGTCCCCCGCACTCGCCGGCTTGGCTATCACCGCGAAAGCGGCGAAAGCAAGGACTGTTTGGCGGCGCGAACGCACGAATTGGCGCAGACTGTTGCGGTGCGTGAACGAAGGTCGGGGCCCGAGCACCTGCCTGCGGGAAATCAGAAGCTGGTGCGCGAGCGGATGGCGGCGGCCAGCGTGCCCTCGTCGAGATAGTCGAGTTCGCCGCCGACCGGCACGCCGTGAGCCAGCCGCGTGATCTTCACGTCGAGTCCGGCGAGCTGGTCGATGATGTAGTGAGCCGTCGTCTGGCCCTCCACCGTAGCGTTGACGGCGATCAGGATCTCGCGGACCCCGCCTGCCGAGACGCGATCGACGAGGGCGGCAATGTTGAGATCGTCCGGGCCGACGCCGTCGAGCGGAGAGAGCGTGCCGCCGAGCACGTGGTAGGCGGCGTTCATCGCCGCCGCGCGCTCGAGAGCCCAGAGGTCGGAGACGTCTTCGACGACGATGATGACGCTCTGGTCACGTGTCGGGTCCGAGCAGATGGTGCAGGGGTCGGAGGTATCGGCGTTGCCGCAGACCGAGCAGAGCCCGACGCGCTCGTTGGCCTCGCTCATGGCGGCGGCCAGCGGCCCGAGCAGCTGCTCCTTCTTCTTGATCATGTGGAGGGCTGCGCGGCGCGCAGACCGCGGCCCCAGGCCCGGAACACGGGCGAGGAGCTGTATCAGCCGCTCGATCTCCGGACCTGTGACTTTCCTGGCCATGAGGCGTCGCCGGTCCCGATCAGAACGGCAGTTTCATGCCGGGCGGGATCGGCAGGCCGGCGGTCAGTTCCTCGGTCTTCTTCTGGATGGCGTCGTCGAGCTTGGTCTTGGCGTCGTTGTGGGCGGCGAGGATCAGGTCCTCGAGGATCTCGGCTTCGTCTTCCTTCAGGAGCGACGGATCGACGGTAAGGCCCAGCATCTCGCCCTTGCCGGCGAGCCTGACCTTGACCAGTCCGCCCCCGGCCACGCCTTCGGCTTCCAGCTCGGCAATCTCGGCCTGCATGTTCTGCATCTTGGACTGCATGTCCTTGAGCTTGCCCATCATGCCCATGATGTCCTTCATCGGCGTTTCCTTCCTGTCTGTTCAAATGGTTTGGCTGGTCGGCCCGCTTCGTCCTCAGAACGGATCGTCCATGCCCTCGTCGTCGCGGGGCAGGATATCGCCTTCCTCCGATTCGCTCACGCTCTCGGCGGCAAATTCCTCCTCGGCGGCGAGGATGCGGACGTCGGTTATCTTCGCGCCGGGGAACTGCTTGAGGATGGCGGCGACGTCGGGATCCTGCCGGGCGTCGCTGACCAGCGCCTCGCGCCTGGCGTTCTCGGTTTCGGCGATCGTCGGCTGACCCGGATCGCGGCTCAATGCCACCGTCCACTTGGTGCCGGTCCAGTCGGCGAGTTTCTTGATCAGTTCGCCCGGAAGCGTCGGGTTGGCGTCGTCGGTAAGGTTGATCTCGACCCGACCCGGCTCGATGCGCACGAGGCGCACCATGGTCCTGAGCTGGATCTTGGCCTGGATGTCGCGGTGCTTGTCGGCGAGCGCGATCATGTCCTCGATCGAGCGCACTGGTACGGTTTCCACCTGCGACTCGGTGCGGCCCACCGGCTGCATGACCGGCTGCTGCGCGGGTTCGGCGGAATGGGCGAGATGCATCACCGGGCCGCCGTCGCGACCGCCACCGGCCATCATGCGGGGTGCCGGGCCGGGATCGTGCGACATCGATCCGCCCGGCTGGGACGGCGAAGCCATCCCGCCCGACGCGCCGTTGCCATTGCCGCCGGCGCCGTTTCCGGGCGCAGAACTGCCGAGCTGGAGGTCGCCGCGGGAAATGATCCGGGCCGCCTCTTCCGGCGAGGGCAGGCTCGCGGCGTGGGCGATGCGGATGATGACCATCTCGGCGGAGGCCGACTGGCGCGCGGCATTCTCGGTCTCGGCGATGCCCTTCAGGAGCATCTGCCAGGTGCGCGAGATCACCGGGGTGGAGAGCCGTGCGGCGAATTCGGCGCCGCTGGTGCGCTCGACCTCGGTCAGAGATGCGTCTTCCGCCGCTTCCGGCACGAATTTCAGCCGGGTGACGAGATGGGTCAGATCGGCGAGATCGTTGAGGACGACCACCGGATTGGCGCCCGAATCATACTGGTCGCGGTAATTGGCGAGCGCGGCCGCCACGTCGCCGGCCATCAGCCGGTCGAACAGGCCGACGATGCGCGAGCGGTCGGCGAGGCCGAGCATGGTGCGAACCGTTTCGGCATCCACCTGGCCGCCGCCATGGGCGATCGCCTGGTCCATCAGCGACAGCCCGTCACGCACCGAACCTTCTGCAGCACGCGCCAGCATGGCCAGCGATTCGTCGTCGATCCCGACCTTTTCCTGGGCCGCGATCGAACGGAAATGCTCGACCAGCAGCGCGGTGTCGATACGGCGCAGGTCGAAACGCTGGCAGCGCGAGAGCACCGTGATCGGCACCTTGCGGATTTCGGTGGTGGCGAAGATGAACTTCACGTGCGACGGCGGCTCCTCGAGCGTCTTCAGCAGGCCGTTGAAGGCCTGATTCGACAGCATGTGGACCTCGTCGATGATGTAGACCTTGTAGCGCGCCGACACCGGGCGGTAGCGCACCTGCTCGATGATGTCGCGGATGTCGTCGATGCCGGTATGTGAGGCGGCGTCCATCTCGATGACGTCGACATGACGGCCGTCCATGATCGCCTGGCAGTGCTCGCCGAGTTCGGCAAGATCGATGGTCGGCCTGTCGATCGTGTCGGTCTTGTAGTTGAGCGCGCGGGCGAGAATGCGGGCGGTGGTCGTCTTGCCGACACCGCGCACGCCGGTCAGCATCCAAGCCTGGGCGATGCGTCCGGTCTCGAAAGCGTTGGTTAGCGTGCGCACCATCGGCGCCTGGCCGATCAGGTCGGTGAAATCGCGGGGACGGTACTTGCGCGCCAGAACCCTGTAGCCGGCCTGGTTCCTGTCCGTCCGGTCGGGTCCCGGCGAAGCGTCGGCTGATTGGCCGTCAACTGGCTTATTGGAGCCGGTCTGGTCGTCCATGCGCCGCGGGTTCCCTCGAATAGCGATGCCTTGAGTATCGCGGCCGGCGGCTCCGCCTTCAGGTCGGGCCGCGTGGCCGCCGCCGATTGGGGTGGGAGGCTGGCACGGCGACCCGTGCCTGGCTCGTTAGGGCTGCTTCCTTCCGGACCTGACCCGGTTGGCGAGTGGCTCGTCCACCACCAACCTCCC
>CAZEJG010000018.1:15165-73810 GCA_964511625.1 uncultured Hoeflea sp. | reverse complement strand
CCCCCCCCCCCCCCCCCCCCCCCCCCCCCCCCCCCCCCCCCCCCCCCCCCGGTGAGATACCCTCGGAGGCGCTTTGAAGATGTGACGCCACTCTCTTACGCGGATGCTTAAACAGTGATTAACGGTGAGTACACATTTTCACCGGAGAAGAGACCGGAGTAGAGGTGATCGTGCGGCCTCAGGTTTCGTCCCACTTGGAAACGTCGGCGAGTTCCTTGTCGATCGTCCCGGCCTGGTCTGCAGAAGTTCCCGGCATCGGCATACGCGGCTGACCAACCCCGATAGAGATGGTCGTCGCTGCAAAGCGGCCATCGGTGAGCATCAGTTCAATAGCTGCAGCTACGGCAATCTTCTGGACTGTTCGCCGACAGCGATCGCACAACCGTTCACGTCGAGCGTTTCGCCTGATGCTTGGATCGAAGTGCCTGTCTCAGATAAGAATCAGGAGGCGCCTACGACCGGGAAGCGAGCAGCGCCTCGACGGCGATCGCCGTCCGCAGCAAATCCGCGTCGCCGCCGAGCCGGCCCGTCAGCTGCAATCCGACCGGCAACGCGCCGTCCCTGCCGCAGTCGATTGAAATGCTCGGGGCGCCGGTGATGTTGGCGTGCGCGAGGCAGATGATCTCGTCGTCGCCTTCCGCCGACAGCGCTGGATCGCTTGCCGGCGCAACGAACGGCACGGTCGGCGCGATCAGCGCTTCGATCCCGTCGAGTGTTCCGGCGAGCCGGTCGCGGAGGTCCGATTGGTACCGCTTCGCCTCGATATAGACGGTGGCGGGAACACGGGTGCCGGTCTCGAGCAGTTCGCGCGTTCCCGGAGCATACCCGGCAGGATTTTCGCTCATGATGTGGCGATGCACGTCAGCCGCCTCCGGCATGAGAATGTTCAAAAGTTGGGCGATCATTGCCTCAGGCGAGGGCAGATCGACCGGTACGAGCTCCACGCCTGCGGCTTCCAGCGTCTTGCGGACCGTCTCCATCACGGCCCTGACACCGGGCCGGATCGCGGAATGCTCCCACTCGTTGGTCACCACACCCAGACGCAGGCGGCGGGACGGATCGGGCGCGACAGGCTTGAGGGGGTCTCCACCCAGCACCTGAAACAGGATTGCCGCATCTTCCGTATCACGGGCCAGCACGCCGAGGTGATCGAGCGAGGCCGATAGCGGAAAAACACCCTCAAGTGACAAGGCGCCGAAGCTCGGCTTGAACCCGGCGATGCCGCAGTAAGACGCCGGCGCACGGATCGAGCCGCCGGAATCGGTGCCGAGGGCCAAGGGCACGATACCCGCTGCCACCGCCGCCGCCGAACCGCCGCTTGATCCTCCTGAGGTCAGCGAATGATCGTGCGGGTTACCGGTCTGGCCGACATCGGGATGGGCGATCCCGGCAGCGAATTCGAGCAGATTGGTCTTGCCGAACAGGATGGCGCCGGCCTCCCGGAGGCGCCGGACACATTCCGCATCACGTGTCGCCATTTTCGGAGCGACCGCTCGCGTCGCATAGCTGGTCTCGACACCGGCGACGTTGATGATGTCCTTGATCGCCACAGGAACACCGTGCAGCGGCCCAAGATCCTTTCCGTTCCGCAGGGCTTCAGTCGCCTGTTCAGCCTGCGCGAGAACCTCCTCGGTCATCGGCGTGATGAAGGCGTTCAAGGCCGGCTCGAGCGCGGCAAGCCTGTCCTGCGACTGGCGGCAGAGATCGAGCGGTGTAAACGCGCCGGTGCGGTATCCTTGAGCGATGTCACGAACGGACAGAAAGGCGGTATCGATCGGCATGACAACGTCTCCGGTTGCTTCCGGGTCTCCGGCTGATTGCCCACAGGCGACCACGACGAACCCTGTCGCGCAATGATGCCCGCAGTCACCAGGGACCGGAAGACGACGGCTAGATATGGGTGAAGAGGGCGGGCACGAGTTCACGCTCGCTGGTGATGTCGAGCTTCTCGTAAAGCCGCAGCTTATGGTTCTTCACGCCGCCAACGGAGATGCCCAGCTTTTCGGCGATCGCCACGTTGGGATGCCCCTGAAGCGCCAGAGCGAGGATTTGCTGCTGGCGTTCGGTCAGGCGGTGCAGCCGCGAAAATTCCGTCACACGGTCCGAAAGCGTGGGCTTGTTTCGCCGCAACAGGAACACGTCGGCGCCGGCGAGGATGGCGTCTCCCGAATTCTCGTGCAGTCTCGTCAGGGACCAGCCGTTCCTGCCCATCGTCTCGGCCACCTGTCCGCAGCGAAGCTCGCCGGGTTGCGGCTCCCGCTCGAAGGCCTCGACGGCGGCGGTCGACCAGGTGTCGGATTTGTAGAGCACGCTGTTGTCGGACCCGACGATCAGGACCTCCGGCTTCCCCAGACTGTTGTTGTGCAGAAACAGCGAGACCTGCCGGTCGATCGCACGAAGAAGATGCTGGTAGTGCATTTCGACCAGAACGGTCTGCACTTCGCGCGCCAGCAAGAGTTCCGCCTCGGAGAAGGACTGGTCCTGCCTGTCGAGACACAGAGCGAGAAAGCTGCCGTCGCTGATAGGGAACAACAACGCGAGCTCATCCTCGACGGCGAGCTGCGTCTTCAGATAGCGCGAATAGACGGTGTCGAGCGCGCCGCTGCGGCGCAGCTCCTGCAGGCTGACGACCTGATGAAGTCCGCCCGTGGCGTGGTCCGGCAGGGGATCGCGCCGCCAGAGCTTGTTCGAATAGCTGGCCTTGGCCGATATGTTCATGCCGGTTTCGGAGACGATGAGCGGCTTGCTGCGTGCATTATAGCGGGCGATGATCCAGAAATCACAGGGGATCATCTCGCAAACGACATCGACCAGGCTTTCGTAGAAACTCGATGTACCGAGGTTTCTCAGAGCACGGGCGAACAGCACTCCGGCCCCGACGGGGAATGCGGGCGCTTGCGTCAGCATGAGACTGTCAGTCATACATTCACCTTTCAGCTTCTCTCCGGCAGAAAGCAAGTTTCGTACCGTTCGCCCCCGAGCGACGAGACTCCCGTGACTGCAGTCACTATAGCCCGATCAGAGAGCCATCCACTATTCTTGATGGGAGTTTTCTCATCATAAAAAGCCTCTGCAGAGGCAAACAGCTCAGGGGAATGAGACATGACGAACGATTTCACCGCGGAAGCGAAACCCTTCAATCTCTCCCGCCGCGACCTGCTGCGGCACGGCGCCAATGCCGCCATGTTCGCCGCCGTGGCCTCGCAGGTGGACTTCACCAAGCCCGCCTTCGCCAACGAGCAGAAGCTGACGGGACCGCTCAACGTACTGGCCTGGTCGGGTTACGATGATCCGGAGCTGATGAAGGGTTTCACGGAGATGACCGGTGTCGAGCTCAACGTCAAGGAAGCGGAGAGCAACGGCGCTCAGTTGAGCCTCGTGCAGGCCGGCGGGCTGAAGTTCGATGTAATCAACCCGGACGCCGTCTGGACCTCAAAATTCGCAGAGGCCGGCCTGACGCTTCCCATCGACACGTCCAAGCTCTCCTCGCTCGACGAAACAATGCCGATGTTCCTGAACCGGCCGGAAACCATGTATGACGGCGAGGTCTACGCCATCCCGACGCGGTTCGGCGTCAACGGTTTCGTCTACTGGCCCGACAAGATTTCCGCGGAAGCGGCAAGTGACGCGGAACTCGCCTGGGATCCGTCGCTCGCCAATCGCGTCGAGATCATCGACTGGCCCGAACTCTATCTCTGGATGACCGGTCTCTGGCTGGGCATGGAAAAGCCCGAGACTGCGACCGGCGACGAGTTGCAGAAGATCGTCGACAAGATGATCGCCTTCCGTCCGAACATGCGCGCCCTTCAGGCCGACATGGGAACGGTCAAGTCCGACCTTGCCAACCGCGAAGCCTGGATGGTCTGGGGTTCGTCGAGCGACAACGTGCGCACGACCGCGCGCCTCGCCGGCGCCAATGTGGACCTCACCATTCCCAAGCAGGGCGGTGCGATGTGGATGGAATCGCTGCAGATCGTCCGCGGAACCGAGCATCTGGCCTCGGCCCTTGCCTATGTCGACTACATGACCAGCGCCAAGGCGATGAAGCAGATGGCTTGGGGCGCGGACAAGTTTGCCGTCACCAACAGCAAGGTGAAGGACCTGCTCACCGCCGAGCAGGTCAAGGCGCTCGGGCTGGACAAGATGGACGAGTGGGTCTCCAAATGCGAGATGAGCATGGCGCCGGTCGACGACATGGCCTGGGCCGACGGCTGGCAGGCCTTCAAGACCAGCTGAACCGCTTTTCCCGAACAAGGTTTGCCAGCATGCACATACGCGTCATCGTCCCCGTGCTCGATAGTCCGGAGCTCGTCGGCAAGGCTGAGGCGGAATACCGTTCCTTTGCCGGAGATGGCGTGACGATATCGGCCGTGCCGCTGAAACGCGGCACGCGCTCGATCGAATGCGGGTTCGACTCCACGCTCGCCGCGCCGGAAGTCATGAAGCTTGCGAAGGAGGCCGAGGCCGATGGCGTCGATGCCTGCACCATCGCCTGCTTCACCGATCCTGGCCTTGCCGGCGCGCGTGAACTCGTCTCCATTCCGATCGTCGGCGAAGGCGAGGCTGCGCTGCACATGGCGGCGATGATCTCGACCCGCTTTACGGTGGTGATCACCGAAAAGTCCTTCTTCTCCCAGATCCGGCGCACCGTCGGCCACTACGGGCTAAGCCAGAATCTCGCCTCCGTCCGCTCGGCCGATGCCAGTGTGATGGAACTGAACGAAAGCCACCTGGCGCACATCGTCGACGAATGCATCGACAGTGTCGAACGCGACGGCGCGGAATGCTTCGTCATGGGCTGCACCGGAACCGGCTTCGACATGGCGCTCTCGGTGGAAGCCGCCCTGAAGGAACGATTGGGTGCCTATGTCCCGGTCATCGATCCCGGCAAGGTTGCGCTCCATACCGCGCGGGCAATGGTGGCAACGGGCCTCAGCCAGTCGAAACTGGCCTATCCGGCTCCGGCCTTCGCCCGCAGCGAATACGAGTTCGCCGGATGAGCACTGCACCAACGCCAGATGTATCAGCGCGCGCTGAGCGCAAGAAAAAACTGATGGCCGCAGCAGGTCTGCTGCCATTGATCCTCTGGCAGTTCATCTTCTTCGTCGTCCCAGTTCTTCTGCTTCTCGTCATCAGCTTCTGGCGGACCAGAAGCTACCGTATGGTGCCGGACTTCACGCTCGACAATTATACCGCGATCTTCGCCAACGGCGCGATGTGGCGGGCCCTTGCCCTGTCCGTCCAGACCGCAGCTTTCGTGACCATCGTCTGCGCCCTGCTCGCCTTCCCGATCGCCTATTTCATCGCCAAGAAGGCGGGGCCGATGAAAGGCCTCCTGCTCGTCGCCGTCATCGCCCCGTTCTGGATCAGCATCGTCATGCGGGTGGCCGCCTGGCGCCTTCTGCTCGGGGAAAACGGCGTGATCAATCAGGCGCTCGTCGGCGCCGGCTTGGTCGATCATCCGCTCGGCTTCCTCCTCTATTCACCGGTCGCGACGTCGATCGGCCTGATCTACGCCTATCTGCCGCTCTACGTGCTGCCGCTTTACGCCTCGATCGAAGCGATCGACGACAACTGGATTGCGGCCGCGAAGGATCTGAACGCAGGCCCGTTCCGCGCTTTTTGGGAGGTCACCCTGCCCCTGGCTCTGCCTGGCCTGATTGTCGGCGCGGTCTTCTGCTTCATCTTCGGCCTCGGTGAATTCGTCACGCCCGCCCTGCTCGGCGGGGGCAAACAGTTCATGATCTCGCAGATCATCCAGGACGAGTTCCAGCGACGGCTCAACTGGCCGGCAGGTGCTGCCATCGCCATCGTGCTGCTCACCATCGTGTTCGTGCTTCTCGCTGTGTCGATGAAGTGGTTCCGCAAAGCCAGCGGAGAACAGCTATGAGCGCGAACCAGGCCACGGCAGGCGCGTCGGGACGGCGCATGGCACTCGGGTTTTACGCCACGCTGATCTATCTGTTCCTGTATCTGCCGATCGCCGTCATCATCCTGTTCTCCTTCGATGCCAAGCCTATCCCGGGCCTGCCGATCGAAGAACTGACGACGAGCTGGTTCGGCGAGATGCTGAAAGACCAGGAACTCGTCGGGTCGCTGCTGACCAGTCTTCGGCTCGCCATCATCTCGGCGCTGCTTTCTACGTTGCTCGCCATGCCTGCCGCGATGGTACTCGCCTGGCAGCAGATCCGCTTCAAGTCGCTCGTCATGGCCATGGTCCTGGGCCCGGTCGTCCTGCCACAGCTCGTGCTCGGTCTCGGCCTCGTCATCCTGATGCGGGCCGCTCCGAGCGCCATCGGCGAGCCGGCGATCATTCTCGCCCACACAACCATCACCTCGAGCTACGCGACGCTGATCCTCTATTCGCGCTTCCTCGGCTTCCGCCGCAGCTACATCGAGGCGGCCATGAACCTGGGCGCCAACGAGCTGACCGTGTTCCGCGAAATCGTGCTGCCGCTGATGCGCCCGGCCCTGATCTCGGTGTTCCTGCTCGCCTTCACCGATGCCTTTGGTGAGTTCATCGTCGCCTGGTTCGTGGCGGGCTTCACGGAAACCCTTCCGATCAGCATCTGGACATCCTTGCGCCAGGTCATCTCGCCGAAGGTCTACGCCCTCTCGTCGCTGATCATCATCGTGACGCTGGCCGTCAGCCTCGTCTCGCAGCTGTGGATCATCCGTCAGACGCGACTAACCAACAGAGCCCGCTCCGCATGACAGACCGCCCTCCCTACGCCGTCGAGATCGACTCGATCACCAAATCCTTCGGGCACACGATCGCCATTCATGACATCTCGATGTCCGTCGGCGAAGGCGAGTTCGTCACCATTCTGGGACCAAGCGGTTGCGGAAAGTCGACGCTTCTCAGGATGATCAGCGGCTTTGCCGATCCCACCACCGGGGACGTCCGCATCGCAGGAAAATCCGTCGTCGGGCTCGCGCCCTACAAGCGCGACACGGCCATGGTCTTTCAGGACTACGCGCTCTTCCCTCACCGTACCGTCGCCGAGAACATCGGTTTCGGCCTGCGCATGCGCAAGGTCGACAAGCGCGAGATCGATCGTGCGGTCGGCGACATGCTCGAACTGATCAATCTGACCGGTTTCGGCAACCGGCGCGTGAGCGAGATCTCCGGCGGGCAGGCGCAGCGCGTGGCGCTCGGCCGGGCCCTCGTCGTCCGGCCGTCGGTACTTCTGCTCGATGAACCGCTCGGCGCGCTTGACCTCAAGCTGCGCAAGCAGATGCAAACCGAACTCAAGACAATCCACCGCGAACTCGGCCTGACCTTCGTGGCAGTGACCCACGACCAGGAAGAGGCGCTGACACTCTCCGATCGCATTGCGGTGATGAACAGTGGCCGGATCGAGCAGTTCGATGTGCCGCAAACACTCTACCGACAGCCGGCGACGCGCTTCGTGGCGGATTTCGTCGGCGGCGCCAACCTTCTCGACGCCGAGGTCGCCCAAGGCGGAAAGCTGACGATCGGCGGCCGGGTTGTCGACGGCGTGCCCGCAGATGCCGCGCGCGATTTCCAAACAGGCGACAAGGTTTCCATCGTCGTCCGCCCCGAACTGGTCTCGACGGCGGCTCTCGATAGAGGCGCAGGGTCGGCATCGATCGAGGCAACCGTGTCGGAAGTGCTGTTCTCAGGCGCCGTGCAACAGATCGTCGGCACATTGCCGGACGGATCGAGCTTCGTCGCCCACGAACAGGCCATCACTCCGCCGCCCGAGCGCGGATCCAGGGTGCGCTTCGTCTGGGACGGTTCGCTGTCCTGGCTGGTCGCCCGATAAAACAAGCTCTTTCGAACGGAATACGGAATGCGTGAACTGGAGTTCGACGAACTGGAGGCGCTGGCCATCGGAGCCGGCGTACTGGGCACCGGCGGCGGCAATCACCCGCACCTGGAACTGATGTGCGCGCAAGCCGAGTATGAGCGCGGCCGGCGGATCACCCTCGTCGATCCGCAGGAACTCGCCGACGACGCACGCGTGGCCGTCGTCTGCATCATGGGCGCGCCGCTGGTGACCAAGGAGAGGCTGCCCGAGCCTGACTCGATCTGCCGTGCCGTGCGCCTGATGGAAGCCCATTGCGGCAAGCCGTTCGACGCGATCATGTCGATCGAGATCGGCGGCGAGAACGCCTTCTTCGCCATGCTCGTCGGCATGGAACTCGGTCTTCCTGTCATTGATGCCGACACCATGGGCCGTGCCTTTCCGGAAGCCCAGATGGCGAGTTTCGCGATCCGCGGCCTGTCCGTCGCACCTTTCGCCATCGCCGATATCCGCCAGAACGCGATGATCATCGCGGAAGCGGAAAACGCCACCCGTGTCGAGCGCATCGGCCGCAAGACGGTCGTCGAACTCGGTTCGATCGCCGGCACCTGCGCCGCCCCGCGTTCCGGCCGCGAGGTCAAGGATCATGCCATCCTCAATTCCGTCAGCCGCGCCATCAGGATCGGCAGGGCGGTGATCTCGGCGAAGGAGGCGGGTGCAAACCCCGTCGACGCAGTTCTCGCGGCCGAAAAGGGCGCACTTCTGTTCACCGGCAAGGTGCAGGACGTCAACCGGCGCACCACCGACGGCTTCGTGCGCGGCAAGGCGGTGCTTCAGGGACGAGGCTCCTTCGAGGGCCTAGGGCTCGAAATCGATTTCCAGAACGAGTTCTCGGTGGCGAAGATCGACGGACAGATTGTCGCCTGCGTTCCTGATCTCATCACCGTGCTCGATGAGGAAAACGCCGAAGCCATCGGCACCGAGGTGCTGCGCTACGGTCAGCGCGTCTCCGTCGTCGCCCTGCCCGCCGATCCGATCATGACCAGCTCCGAAGGGCTTGCCGTCGTCGGGCCGCGCGCCTTCGGCTTCGATTTCGATTACCGACCTTTCACGGAGCAGCTGGCATGAAGCGTATCGGCATCGATGTCGGTGGAACCAACACCGACGCCGTCCTCCTCGACGGCGACCGCATCCTGCGCTCGATCAAGACGGCCACCACCTCGGACGTGACCAGCGGCATTCGCACGGCGATGGACCATATCCTCGACGGCGGCTCCAGCCCCGACGCCCGGGAGATACGGGCGATCATGATCGGCACGACGCATTTCACCAATGCGGTCATCGAGCGTCGCGGACTTTCCAGGGTCGCCGTCATCCGTATCGGACTGCCGGCGGCCCACAGCATTCTCCCCATGCAGGCCTGGCCGGCGGACTTGCGCCGCGAAGTCGAAGGCCCCGTCTTCATGGTGCGCGGGGGGAACGAGTTCGACGGACGGGAAATCGTTCCCTTTGATCGCCAGCGCATGCGGGAGGTCGCCTCCGAAATCCGCGCGAGCGGCGTGACGGCAGCAGCGATTACCGCCGTCTTCTCGCCGCTGACCGCGAAATGCGAGGAAGAGGCCGCGGCCATCATGGCCGACATCGCGCCTGACGTCAGCATCACGCTGTCGAGCCAGCTCGGACGCATCGGACTGATCGAACGGGAAAACGCCACCATCATCAACAGCGCCCTGCACAGGTTGGCGGGCGAGACGATCGCAGCCTTCAAGGATGCAATCGGCGAAAGCGGCGTCAAGGCGCCGCTTTATCTGACCCAGAACGACGGCACCGTGATGCAGGCAGCCCAAGCGGCCCGGTTCCCCGTCCTGTGCTTCGCCTCGGGGCCGACCAACAGCATGCGCGGGGCGCGGATGCTCTCGGGCCGCGACGAGGCGATCGTCCTCGATGTCGGCGGCACCACGACCGATGCCGGCGTGCTCGTTTCGGGCTTTCCGCGTGAAGCCAATTCCAAGGTCGATATCGGCGGCGTTTCCACCTTCTTCCGCATGCCGGACGTGCTTGCGATCGCGCTCGGAGGCGGCACCATTGTCGACGAGGCGACCGGAAGCATCGGTCCCGCAAGCGTCGGCTACAGGATTTCGGAAAAGGCACGGGTGAAGGGCGGCGATGCGCTGACTTTGACCGATATGGCGGTCCATGCGGGGCGCATGGATTTCGGAACCCGCAGCCATGTCGATGACCTGCCTGAAACCCTCGTCAAACATGTCGAAGCCTGGATCCGCGACCGGCTCGCCGATCTCGTCGATCGCATGAAGACCAGCGCCGCCGACCTTCCCGTCATCGTCGTCGGCGGTGGTGCCGCTCTCGTTCCCGACGCCCTGTCCGGCGTATCGCAGGTCATCAAGGTCGAACATGCGGGCGTCGCCAATGCGGTCGGCGCGGCCATGGCACAGGTCAGCGGCGAATGCGACCAGATCTTCTATGATCTCGATCGGCAGCAGGCGCTGGACACCGCGAGGGACATCGCCGAAAAACGGGCCGTGGAGGCGGGAGCGGACTTCTTGACGCTCGACGTGCTCGACATCGAGGACGTGCCGATGGCCTACATTCCCGGCAACCCGCTCAGGGTTCGCCTGCGCGTGGTCGGCAATCTCTCTGCATAGTGGCAAAGAGCTTGTCACCGCAGTCTGGCAGTCTGACGTTTCACAGCGAGACCACGTTGCGCTGAGCCGGTAACAGCTCGCGAAAGGGGAAGGCGGCAGCCCACCGCCTCACCTCTTGTTCACTCGTTCGCCAGCAGCAAGTTCGAAGCGAGCCAGAACGGTGCCAGGCTGAGCGGAATGTTGGACAGAAGCAGGATGTTGTCGCGCACCTCGATCCCGAGTTGGCCCTTCACATAAGCCCGACGGGCGTCGAAACGGGCGGCGATTTCTGGGTACTTCGCGGCCAGCTTCCGGCGAAGATCCGCGTCCGCGAAAGTCACCGCATCCTCACAGTTCAGGCTCCAGCCGTTCGGCATCGGCACCGGAATGATGTCGACCTGGAACGGCATGCCGGAGGCAATCTTCTCGGTCGAGCCGGGACGGATCGGAGAGTGCAGCCATTCCTCGTGTCCGGTCAGGTGACCCGGATTGAGCGCGGACTTCAGCTTGCCCTCGGCAAGTTTCGAGACGACCGCCTCGTGGATCGCCCCGCCCTCGACGCCGATATCGGCGGTCTCGTACCAGCTCACGAGGCCTGCGAAATAGGCCTTGGCGGTTGCGAGGAAATCCTCGTCCATGTCGGTGATCAGGCCCGCTCGCGCGGTCAGGCCGCCCCAGTAGCTTACCGCTGTCGTGGCCCCATTCCCCTTGCCGGGAATGCGCGCGGTCGGGCTGCGCAGACCGATAACCTGGGCGCTCGCATCGCTGGTCGACATCATCGGATGGCAGTTCATGGCCTCGCCCGCATAGCCCATGCGCGCGGCAGCGGCATATTCGCTGTCGCCGAGCTGGAAACCCGAGACGATCCGCCAGACGGCGGCGGAGGCGCGCGTGGCCGCCCATTCCGCCTCGGCGATCTGGTCGATATCCACGATCGTCCGCAACCCTTCCGCCGGATGCATGAGGATAGCCGTGGCATCGCTCACCGTGCCCGATGGCCCGGTCACGTGAAGGAGCGAATCCACCACATAGGCGGGAACGAAGAAGGTGGGACGGTCGAGGCCGGACTCTGCGGCTTCGATATATTTCCATCCCACGAGCCCGACCGTATCGCCCGGCTTGATCCCGGCTTCAACAAGCACCGCGGCAAGGCTCCGCTCTTCGCTGCGATCCTGCCCCATCAGGCTGAGCGACTGGCACAGCATGGTTTCGAGCCCCGCGAGGGGTGAGATCGGCGTATAGCCCTGGTTCTCGTTGCCGGTAATGACGATCTTGCGTCCGTTCGGCCCGAGCAGCAGCAGCGCTTCCTCGAAGCGGGGTTCGAAGCCGGTCAGAAACGAGATGTTGGCGAAGTGTTCGCGGTCCGCATAGACCACCATCCAGTCGGCCCTGGAGCGTTCGAATGCCGTCGCGCAGCGCGACGCGTAGGTCTCCGCCGGAATGGCGGGACGTTCGAGCGGGATACCGAAATCCGGAATGGTGACGGGCTTGAGCGAAATTGTCATTTGGTTCTTCTTCTATCTGTAATTGCAGCGAGAGCGGAAAGAGACAACGATCTCCATTCACGTCGTCATCCGTTCAGCCGGTTGTCATGTCTCTGGCGCCAGAAATCCCAGATTCTGCGGCTTGACCAGACAGGTGACGGTCGCCCCCCGCCGGATGTCGCGCGTGGCCTCCATCGGCAGGGTGAGGCCGAGTTCCTGTCCGTCGGGTGCGATCACGGCGAGCTTTTCGGCAGCACCCGCGAAGGAGATATCGACCACACTCGCCTCGAACAGCATCCCGTCTCCATTGCCATCGGAAATCGAGATATCCTCTGGTCGGATCCAGCCGACGATCTCCCCGTCCTTTCCGACCAGCGACGCATCAAATTGCGGCGGCGCCGGATAAGTCGAACCGAAGAAGGAGACCGTATCGTCCGCAGCCGAATAGCTGGCTTTGAATATGTTGTTGCCGCCGAGAAACCCCGCAACGAACAAAGACTTGGGCTGTGTGTAGATCTCGCGCGGCTCGCCCACCTGAACGATACGGCCCGACTGGAAGACGGCGATGCGATCGGACATCGCATAGGCCTCTTCCTGGTCGTGGGTGACGAAGATGAACGTCACCCCCGTCTCCTGATGCAGCCGCTTGAGCTCCCGCTGCATGGATTCCCGCAGGTTCCGGTCGAGCGCCGAGAGCGGCTCGTCGAGCAGCAGGATGCGCGGGCCGTAGGACAGGGCGCGGGCGATCGCCACCCGCTGCTGCTGTCCCCCGGAGAGCTGGTTCGGCTTGCGCGACGCATAGTCCTGCAGGCCGACGAGGGTCAGCATCTCCTCGACCCGGGCGGCGACGCGGGCCTTGTCCCATTTGCGAACCTTGAGCGGAAAGGCGATGTTTTCCGCCACCGACAGATGCGGGAAGAGCGCATAGCCCTGGAAGACCAGGCCGAAGTCACGGTCCTCGGGATCCATGTCCGTGATGTCACGTCCATCAACCACGATGCCGCCTTCCTCCGGCCTGGTGAAACCGGCGATCGACATCAAAAGGGTTGTCTTGCCTGACCCGGAAGGACCGAGCAGGGTCACGAACTCACCCGCCTTGACCGACAGGTCGATCCCATCGAGGGCAATCGCTGTCCCGTAGGTCTTGCGCAGTTTTCTGATGTCGAGAAAGGCCATCTTAGCTGGGGTCTCGCGCGAGCGGGCCGGTCGAGCAGTGAATGCCGCCGCCACCGAGTTCAACACATTCGTAGTCGATGGTCAGCACTTCTATGCCGGCCTTGTCGAGACGCTCGGCCAGACGCGGGGTACGGGTTTCGTGCATGATCACCTTGCCCGGTGCGATGGCCAGACAGTTGAGCGAGAACGCATTGTCCTCCGGTGGCAGTTCGATGAGCTTCATGCCGCGCTTGTTGAGATATTCGATGAAGAAGTAGGGCAGCTCGTTGATGTTGATGATCGCGGTCTCGTGGTCGATCATGTTGAACGAGCCGTCGATGTGGATGCGGTAGCCCGGCATCGGTAGCTTGATCAGTTCGATGCCGAGACCGTTGAGAATGCTCTCGACCTGGCGGACGCCTTCTTCGTTGCAGGCGACGGACACCGCGCACACGGCCGTCTTCTCGTCGATCAGCGCGAAGCCGCCGCCTTCGAACACCGCCTCGCCGTGAAGGGTGCCGAGGATCGGGCAGCCGGCATTGGCAAGGGCGCGGGTGACCGGCAGCTCCTCGCCGCGGCGCACCTTGCGGGCCAGGCGCGTGACGATCGCGCCGCCCTTCACGCCGATGACGCTGTCGCGACAGTAGATCTGCTTCATGGCGCCCGGAGCGGCCTTGTCGACATAGATCACTTCCACACCTTCCGAACGCAGAAGGTCGGTGAAGCGGTCATGGGCGGCCTGCATGGCGGCGAGATCGGGCAATGTCTTGCCCATCCAGTACCAGCCCTTTTCCGGATCGCCGAAACCGCCGGTTTCCGGCATCGGCTTGTTCTCGACGATGTTCAGCTCATCGCCGGGGCGGTGCATGAGGACGGCGCGCAGCTTGCCGACATCGTTGGTGCAACCCCACGGACGGCCCCACACGGCGGTCTGTTCGGCAGGGTCGGTGAAGCCGGGCGTGGGAACCGAACCGAAGGTCTGGAAGAACTTGGCTTCCCGGTATTCGTGTTCGCTCATTGAGGGGGTGTGAGCACTCATGTTGCAACTTCCTTTCTCGGTAACTGTAAATCGTGAGGTCTAGCGGCGCGCCTGATTGCGGCGATCCCAAACAAGCATGCGCAAAAGCAGCGCGACGACGGTGACGATCAGCATGACCGCGGCAATGGCGGCGAGCGCCGGATCGACGGCATCGGCGATGCTCGTCCAGATCTTGCGCGGCAGCGTCACCACATGGCGGCTGGTGATGAAGAGCGTAACGGTGATCTCGTCCCAGGAGGTGATGAAGGCGAGCACGGCTCCCGCGCCCACACCCGGCAGGATGTTGGGCAGGATCACCCTGAAAAAGACGGTTGGCGGTCGCGCACCCAGCGAACGCGCCGCCTGGACGAGTCGCGGATCGAGATTGGCGAGCGACGCGCCGATCGCCAGAACCGCCAGCGGCATGGACAGGATGACGTGGACGATCGTGACGCCGATCCAGGTATCGAGGAGACCGAAGCGAGACCAGAGGCGCACCATTCCGACGGCGTAGATGATCGGCGGCACGATGAGCGGCGACAGCAGAATCAGCCGAAGCAGGTTGGGCCAGCGGCCCGCATGCACCCAGGCGCCGATCGCGAAGGCCGACGCGATGATGGTCACGAGTATGCTCGAGGCGGTGGCGATGCCGATACTCGTGAAGATGCTCGGCAGCCAGCCGGCCCGCCAATTCAGCAGCGAGGCATAGTGCTGGAACGAGATCGCGCCGTCGGGAAGCGACAGGTAGCTCTTGTCGGTCAGCGATACCGGAATGACGACCAGGATCGGCAGGAAGAGGAAGGCCAGCAGCAGCCAGGTCACGAGGCGCGGCAGCGTGCGCTCGAAGAAGGTCATGCGCGAACTCATTTCTGCGATCCTCCGAAAGCGCTACGGAAGGCCGGATGGCGCATGGCGAGTGCAATCGCCGCGGCAACGCAGATCAGCATCGTCGTCGACAGCGCCGTCGCCACGCCCCAGCGAAGGGTGCTCGAGATCTGCACCGAGATGTATTCGGCGATCATCAAGACGCGCCCTGCGCCGAGGATGGCCGGGGTAACGAGGAAGCCGAAGGAAAAGATGACGACGAACAGCGTGGCGATCGCGAGACCCGGCGTGGAAAGCGGCAGCCAGATGCGCCAGAAGATGGTCGGCGCCCGTGCACCGAGCGACCGGGCGGCCTGGATGATGCGCTGGTCGATATCCGTCAGGTTGGCGTAAAGCAAAAGGATGGCGAACGGCATCATGTAGTGAACCATGCCGATGATGACGCCGAGCGGGTTGTAGATCAGCTCGAGCGGCTCGTTGATCACGCCGGCCTTGACGAGTGCGGAGTTGAGAACGCCGTTGCGGCGCAGGATGGTGATCCAGGAAAAGGCGCGCACCAGCACCGAAATCCAGAACGGCAGCATGACGAGAAACATGGCGAAGCGCCGAACCTTCGGGCGCATCTGCACGAGCGCGAAAGCGACGATGTAGCTGAAGACGATGGTGAAGAGCGTCGTCACCGCCGACACGATGAGCGTCGTCCGCACCACCCGGCCGATCGCCGGGTTTTGGAACATGCTGACGTAATTCCCGAAGCCGAAGCTCGGCTCTGTCACGCTCAGGGCCAGAACCTGAAGGATCGGGAAGACATAGAGCCCGATGGCCACGACGCCGGCCGGCACCGTGAGCATGAAGGCCCACCGCTCGAAATTGGTCACTTTGATCACCATCGGCGGGCCGTCGCGGCAACTGGTGCGGCGACGGCCCTGCAGGTTAGCGGGAGATGAAATCGAGGAAGCGGTTCTGCAGCTCGGCTTCGTTTTCGGCGTAATAGGCGGCGCTGACCGGAAGGTTGTTCTTCGCGTTCTCCGGAGCCAGGGCGTAGACTGCCTTGTCTTCCTCGGTCATCAGAGCAAGCGCCTTCGGGTTGGACGGGCCGTTGCCCATCAGGCGAAGCAGTTCCACCTGGCCTTCCGGCTGAAGCGACGAGTTGATGAAGTCGAAGACCTTCTTGCCGGAGGGGTTGCCCTTGGGCACAGACCAGGCGGAGGCAAACAGTAGGTTCTGGTTCCAGGTCCAGGTGAACTCCGGGTTCTCCTTACGGAGCAGGTTGGCGCGGGTGTGCCAGATGTTGCCCATCACCACCTCGCCGTCGCGGAAGAGCTGCTGGCTCTGCGCGCCACCTTCCCAGAAGATGATCTCCGGCAGCAGCGGATCGAGCTTCGCAAAGGCGCGGTCGACATCGAGAGGGTACATGTCCTCGGGCTTCACACCATCGGCGAGCAGAACGGATTCGAGCTGACCCTGGATCCATTTGCACATGGTGCGCTTGCCCGGATATTTTTCCAGGTCGAAGAAGTCGGCCCAGCTCGTAGGCGCGGTGTCGCCCGTCTTCTTGATGTCGTAGGCTAGCACATTGGAGAAGGTGTAGTTGCAGATGCCGTATTCGGCAGCCAGGCCTTCGCCCACCAGCGACTTGTCGACGATCGAGTAGTCGATCGGCTCGATATAGCCGCCGGCACCCAGCGTGGTCGCATCCACCATGCCGCCGTCGGTCGCATCCCAGATGACGTTCTTGGATTCGACCATGGCGCGCACCGCGCCTGTGGAGGGACCGGCGCCGTCGACGACGACCTCGATGCCCGTGGCTTCGGTGAACGGCTCGCCATAGGCCTTCTGGAATGCCTCCAGGGCGGCGCCGCCCCAGTTGCAGATGACGATTTCGGAAACGTCTGCCGAGGCCGCGCCCGGCTTGAAGGTGGCTGCAAGCCCCAGGCCCGCCAGCGCGGTCATGAAGCTGCGACGGCTGATCTGACCGGATTTGAACTTTTCAAGCGCGATCTGAGCCGCATCCTGGCTGAAATGATTGACTGACATGTGGTGCTGTTCCCTTTTTATGGTTGGTCGAGGTTCGTCTGGTTCCTCCCCATGGACGCGCGGCAACTCTGCACATCCTGATCTCAAGCGCGCCCGGCACCTCCCGTCGCCTTTGGCGGGCACACTGATTTTCGGCTGATCAACTCGACACCGATCCGCTGGACCGCTTGCTGCGGTTCCTTTCCGCGAATGAGCTCGAGAAGCATGTTGACCCCGCGCCGACCAAATTCCTCCGGCGACTGGCGTACGGTCGTCAGCGGCGGATCGAGAACTTCGGCGTGGTGGATGTCGTCGAAACTGATGAGCGACACATCCTCCGGTATCCTGAGGCCGCGCTTTCGCGCCAGCTTGATCGCCCCGATGGCGAGCATGTCGGCGAACGCGAAAACGGCGGTCGGCGGTTCCGGCCGGTCTATCAGGGTCGCAAAACCCGTCTCTCCGGTGACTTCCTCGTACGGCCCGGCAAAGACGAGATCCTCGTCAACGGGAATGCCCGCTTGGGCCATGGCTTCGCGGAAACCGGCCAGACGCTCTGTCGAGCTCAGGAGCGCGTCAGGCCCGGCTATGATGGCGATGCGACGATGCCCCGCGGCAATCAGGTGCTCGGTGGCAATCCGTGCGCCGGCAATGTTGTCGGCGAAGAGCCGCGGGGCATCCGCATCAGGCACGTCCTCGTCGATCAGGACGACATTGCCGCTCTGGTTGATCTTCTTCGCAAGAGGCCCGTGGTCGGAGTGGTTGGTCATCAACAAGACCCCCTCGACCTGAAGATCGTCGATCCGCGAGAGGAACGAGATTTCGTTCTCGACAAGATTCCGGCTGTTGAACATCAAGAGGCTGTAGCCGTGGGCGGCGGCCTCGGCTTCCGAAGCGCTGGCGATCGCCGCAAACAGCGGATAGGCGATATCCGAGGTGATGAAGCCGATCGTCTCGCTCTTGCCCCGGGTCAGCCGCCGCGCCAGCGCATTGGGCTTGTAGTCGAGCTTGGCGACCGCTTCGTCGATGCGCCTGGCGGACTGCTCAGGCAGCGAAATCTGCTTGTTCAGATAACGGGAGACCGCGGTGACCGAATAACCGGCCTCTTCCGCGACGTGCCTTATGGTGATGCGGGTCATGGAAGCGACCTCCCGCATCGGCAATTCAGCGAATTATCGTGAAAAACAGCATTGTAAACCGGTTTACTAGTTCGCAAAAATTGTGTCGCTATTTGGCGGCGCCCCATCACAGCCGTCCTTCCGGACGAAAATAGTCGCCATGCTTGGCTCTGAGCGCTTCCTGGTCATAGCCGACATTGCTGATGTGATCCTTGAGCAGCGCGGCGGCCTCGGAGAACGCACCCTTGCCAAGCGAAGCGAGGATGGCGCGATGCTCCCGCAGGATGTGCTCGACATGGTCGGGCCTGAGCCCGACCAGAAACTGCACGCGGATCATGTCGGCCGTCACGTGCTGGAGAGCCGTCCAGGCGGTCGGCATACCGAGCACCCGCATCAAGGCGGAATGGAACCGCATGTCCGCCTGGTGGAGGCCGGTCATGTCCTGCTTTTCAGCGGCGCGCTCCTGCTGCCAGATGAACATCTCCAGTTCGTCGAGAACCTCGCTGGACGGAACCTCCGCGGCAGCAGCCACGACGGCGCTCTCCAGCGTCGAGCGGACAAAGATGGCTTCCCGCACTCTGTTCATGTCGATCAGCGAGACACAGGTGCCCTTCGGCGAGGCGATCTCGATCAGGCCTTCCTCGAACAGACGCGCGAACGCTTCCCGCACCGGGGTGCGGCTGATGCCGAGCGCCGTGGCGCAACCGGTCTCCGAAAGTCCCTCGCCCGGTTTCACGCGCGTGGTGAGAATGGCTTCGCGCAATTCGACGAGCGCCTTCGCGGACACGGTATTCCGGCGTGCGGCGGGATCTTCATAGGAGACGGGATTTAATCTCTGCATGGCTGTATACTGGCATTCAGCATAAAAATAAGTCAAGCCCGTTTTTTGAGCATTAGCTGTTCTCCAGCTTATGCTTGACCGTCCCGCACGAGGTTCGGAAGCGGCACGCCGCGACGATAGGCATCGATGCAGTCCGCCAGGCAATTGGCCGCTCCGCTCGCCGTCGGTATGCCCGCCAGATGAGGCGTGACCGTGATGCGTGGATGCCTCCAGGACCAGTGATCCGGCGCCAGCGGCTCCTGGCGGAACGCATCCAGCCAGGCGGCCCCGAGCTGTCCGCTTTCGAGCGCAGCCGAAAGGGCTGCCTCGTCGAGGTGACCTCCGCGTCCCAGGTTCGCCACATAGGCGCCGGGCGCAAGGCGCGAGAAGAGATTGTGAGAGAGTATGTTTTCCGTTTCGGCGGTTAGCGGCAAAAGATTGATGAGTACATCCGCTGCCGCAACGGCCGCAACAAGACCATCATCTCCCGCGACGCTCGCCACACCCGGAACGGCTTTCGCCGAGCGCGACCAGCCCCGCACCGAAAAGCCGATGCGCGCGAGTTCCGACGCGACGCGACCACCTATATGGCCGAGACCGAGAACGGCGACTCGCAATTGATTGCGCGTCCTTCGCGGACCGTCAGGCTCACGCCAGAGCGCCCGCGCCTGATCCTCTTTTCCCGCTGCCTGATCGAGCAGCCGGTCGAAAGCCACATGCGCCGCATAGTCGGCAATCTGCGCCGCCTGGTTTTCATCCACCAGCCGCGCGATCGGCACATGCGCGGGAATTCGGGGATCGGCGAGAAGCTGGTCCGCACCGGCGCCGAAGCAGAACACAAAAGCCAGGCTGTCCGGAACGCGACCCATCCCATCCGGAAGAGCCCAGGCGAGCAGGACGTCGAAGTCCTCCCCGGCCGGCAGGGATGGCCAACGATAGACCAGGACCCCGGGTTCCCTGAGCCGCAAAGCCGTCTCGAAGGAATCCGTACAGGCCAGGTCATCGGCCAGAAGGACACGCAAACTCAAAAGCCCCCGCTCAGATCCCGACGAGGCGACGCATGGCGAGCCACTCGAGTTCCGCCGAGCCGTCAGGGTCGCCTTCGTACTGGGCCGCGGTCCTGTCCTGGACCGCGACATCCGGCATGACCAGTTTCTGACCGGTCGCCTGGACCGCGAGCTGGATGCGGCAGGCCTGTTCGAGATTGTACATCAGCGAAAACGCTTCGCCGATGGTCCGCCCCACAGTCAGAAGTCCGTGGTTGCGCAAAATCATGGCGCGCTTCGTTCCCAGATCGGCGACCAGACGCTCCTGCTCGTCCTTGTCGAGCGCGATGCCTTCGAACGCATGGTAGGCGAGTTGACCGTGAAACAGGAGCGCCGTCTGGTTGAGCGGCAACAATCCCTCTTCGAGGCAACTGATCGCCACGCCAGCCGCGGTATGGGTGTGGACCACGCAGATTGCATCCGGTCGGGCCTGATGGACGGCTGTATGAATGACGATGCCGGCGGTGTTGATCGGCACTTGCGGCCCGCGCACCTGATTGCCAGCGTGGTCGATGACGGCGAGGGATTGGGGTGTCACGTCCTTGAACAGGTCGCCATAGCGGTTGATGAGCAGCTTGTCGGGCTCATCGGGAAGACGCGCGGACACGTGGGTATGGATAAGATCGTCCATGCCGAAATGGGCAATGAGGCGATAGACAGCTGCGAGATCTTCGCGGGTCGCCAGTTCGGAAGGGCTGTATTCGTGTCCCATGGTCACTCCAGATATTCACTCTCTCCATACCTGTATACAAGCATTCAGGACTGTCAATCCTCCCGCTGTCCCGTTATGCAGGTAATGAACGAGTGATCGTCATCGGCCGACACTCCCGCCAACCCAGATCAAAAGAGGGCGCTATGTCGAATACGAAACCGGGATGGGGTATCCTCGCAACCGGATGGATCGCCGAACTTTTCACGCAGGATCTGAACCTGTCCGGCATGAATGTCACGGCCGTGGGCTCACGGTCGAAGGACAAGGCGGAAGCGTTCGCCGCCCGCTTCGGCATCCCGTCCGCCCATGGAAGCTATGAGGAACTCGTCGCCGACCCGGCTGTTGACATTATCTACGTCGCCACCCCGCACCCGATGCACGCCCGTGATGCGCTGCTTGCCATTGAGGCTGGCGAGCATGTGCTGGTCGAAAAGGCCTTCACTATCAACGCGGCCGAGGCCCGCGAGGTCATCGACCGCGCGAAGGAAAAGAACCTCGTCGTGCTCGAAGCGATGTGGACGCGCTTCCTGCCGCACATGGTGCGAATCCGTAAAATTGTCGCCGATGGCATGATCGGCGAATTGCGCTCCTTGACGGCCGAGCACCGCCAGGCCCTGCCGAGCGACCCCGCCCACCGCCTCAATGCCCCCGAACTTGGGGGAGGCGCGCTGCTCGACCTCGGCATCTATCCGGTCTCCTTTGCATGGGATCTGCTGGGAGCGCCACAGCGGATTGAACCCCTCGCCCGCTTCGGCGAAACCGGGGTGGACGCTGAAATCTCCATTCTCATGGAGCATGCCGGCGGCGTCACCTCCTCGTCGGTTTCCGCTCTCGATTGCGCCGGCCCCAACACCGCCTTCGTCTACGGCAGCAAGGGACGCATCGAGATCGACGGAATCTGGTACGAGCCGACCAGCTTCCGGGTCCGAGATTACGATGGAAACCTCATCGAGGAGTTCACCGACACAGTGCCTGGCCGCGGCATGCAGTTCCAGGCCTTCGAAATGGAGCGTCTCGTCCGGGACGGGACGGATTCGACAATCATGCCCATTGAGGAAACCCACGCCATCATGCAGGCGCTGGATGCGATCAGGGACAAGATCGGATTGAAATATCCCGGCGAGGTTTGAACGCGGTAAAGCCCGGGCGAGGCGCGCGGGGTTCTGAGTGATCGAGAAGCTTCCTTGATTTGGTTGCGGGGGCCTGATTGCGCGGAGGCTTGTAGCAGCATACCGCCGCAAGAAGCAGTTTGGACAAACCGTTCGGCGACCTGCGCGGATAATCCGGAAACACGCCGGCTATACCGGGTTTCCAGCTCGGAGACATGCAGCCTGCCCGTCAATCCAATCAATCAGACCCGTTCCAGCGCGATCGCGATCCCCTGCCCGACCCCGATACACATCGTCGCCAGTGCGTAGCGACCGCCGTTGAGCGAAAGTTCGAGCGCCGCCGTTCCGGCAATCCTTGCCCCCGACATGCCGAGCGGATGGCCGAGCGCGATCGCCCCGCCGTTGCGGTTGACCCGGGCATCGTCGTCGGCGATGCCGAGGTCGCGGAGCGTCGCCAGCCCCTGCGATGCGAAGGCCTCGTTGAGTTCGATGACGTCGAACTGGTCTCGGGTCAGACCATGGCGCGCCATGAGCCTCTTCGAGGCCGGTGCCGGACCAAACCCCATGATGCGCGGCGGCACACCAGCGGACGCACCGCCGACAATGCGCGCGATCGGGGTCAGGCCGTATGTCTTGGCCGCAGCCTCCGAGGCGACGATCAGCGCTGCCGCGCCGTCATTGACGCCAGAGGCATTGCCGGCGGTGACTGAGCCGCCCTCGCGGAAGGGAGCGCGCAGCTTTGCGAGCGCTTCCATGCTCGTTTCGCGCGGGTGCTCATCACGTTCGACGATCACCGGATCACCCTTGCGCTGTGGAATGGAGACCGGCGTGATCTCCTTCGCCAGACGGCCGTTCGCCTGAGCGGCGGCGGCTTTCTGCTGGCTTCTCAATGCGAAGGCGTCCTGGTCCTCGCGCGAGATATTGAAATCCTCGGCGACGTTCTCGCCGGTCTCCGGCATCGAATCGACGCCGTACTGGGCTTTCATCAGCGGATTGACGAAACGCCAGCCGATGGTCGTGTCGTAAATCTCCGCCGAGCGCGAAAAAGCACTTTCCGCCTTGGGCATGACGAAGGGAGCGCGGCTCATGGATTCGACGCCACCGGCGATCATCAGTTCCGCCTCCCCGGCCTTGATGGCGCGGGCCGCATCGATGAGCGCGTTCATCCCGGAACCGCAGAGACGATTGACAGTCGATCCGGGAACTTCCACCGGCAAGCCGGCAAGGAGAAGCGCCATGCGTGCGACGTTGCGATTGTCCTCGCCGGCCTGGTTGGCGCAGCCGAATATCACGTCGTCCATCGCCGTCCAGTCGACGCCCGGATTGCGATCCATCAGCGCCTTGAGCGGAATGGCGGCCAGATCGTCGGCGCGCACCATAGCCAGCGCACCGCCGAAGCGACCGATGGGCGTCCGGATGTAATCGCAGATGAAAGCGTCAGCCATCGTTCCGTGTTCCTTCTAGAGTGCCTTCGCGACGAGATCGCCGATCGCGCCGTCGACCTTCAATTCTGCGCCGGTCACGGCCTGCAGATCGTCGAAGGAGATCGCCGCAAGCTTCTCGCGCAGCACGAAATGGCCGTTCTCGATATCGATAACCGCGAGCGAGGTGTAGACACGGGTCACGCAGCCGACACCGGTCAACGGCATGGTGCAGCGCTTGAGAAGCTTCGCCTCGCCGGTCTTGGTGACGTGATCGGTGACGACCGCCACGCGCTTGGCACCGTGGACGAGATCCATGGCCCCGCCGACGGCGGGCACACCGCCCTTGCCGGTCGACCAGTTGGCCAGATCACCGGTCTCGGCCACCTGATAGGCCCCAAGCACGGCGAGATCGAGATGCCCGCCGCGGACCATCGAGAAACTGTCGGCATGGTGGAAGAAGGCCGCGCCCGGCTTGAGCGTGATCGCCTTCTTGCCCGCATTGATGAGATCCCAGTCTTCCTCGCCGGCGGCAGGCGCCTCGCCGAAGCCGAGGACGCCGTTCTCGGTATGGTAGACGACGTCGCGGCCCTCCGGCTGGAAGGTGGCGATCATCTCGGGGAAGCCGATGCCGAGGTTGACATAGGCGCCGTCCTCGAGATCCTGCGCCGCGCGCCAGGCGATCTGGGCATTGGAGAGCTTGATGGTGTCGAGTTGCGGGCTCATGCCGCCACCTCCGGATAGGCCGCGCCTTCGCGGTTGAGAACCTCTTCCTGCTTCGGGTTGGCCACGGTCGCGAGTCGGTCGACGAAGATGCCGGGGGTCACCACCGTTTCGGGATCGATCTCGCCGAGGGGAACGACCCGTGTGACCTGTGCGATCGTCGTGGCTGCGGCCATGGCCATCAGCGGATTGAAGTTCCGCGCGGCCATCCGGTAGGTGAGATTGCCCATGGGATCGCCGGTCTCTGCCTTGATCAGCGCGAAATCAGCCTTCAGCCAGCGCTCCTGCACGTAAGGGCGGCCATCGAACTCGGCAACAGGCTTGCCCTCGGCAATATCGGTCCCGTAGCTCGACGGCGTGTAGAAGGCCGGAATGCCTGCGCCGCCGGCACGGATCCGTTCGGCGAGCGTGCCCTGGGGGACGAGTTCCAGCTCGATCTTTCCGGCCAGATAAAGGTCGGTGAAAACCTTTGGATCGGCCGAACGCGGAAACGAGCAGATCAGCTTGGCGACCTGCCCCTGTTCGATGAGGGCTGCAAGGCCGACATGGCCATTGCCCGCATTGTTGTTGATCACCGTGAGGTTTTTCGGGCCGGCGTCGATCAGCGCGTGGATCAGTTCAATCGGCGCGCCCGATCCGCCGAAGCCGCCGATCATGACGCTGGCGCCGTCGCCGATACCTGAAACCGCCTCCTCGAGCGAAGCGACTGTCTTGTCCATGGGATACTCTCCGTACTGCGTCCGGAGACGCGCGCCTGAAAAGCGCGGGCCCGGACACCGGTCGTCAATGAAGGCGCGCTCGTCAGCGCGCCAGAATGGTCTTCAGCACCCGGCCGAGATCCCCCTTCGGATCGTCCGACAGAGAAGTGGCGCGCCAGCAGACATGGTGGTCCGGCCGCACCAGCAGGCAGCCGTTGTCGCTGATTTCGGCCAGTCGCGCCCATTCACCGCTGTGATCGACGTATGTCTGGCGCGGGCCGATCACATGGGCTTCGACCTCCAGCCCAAGCTCCTCGGCGACCTTCTGCACCGCCGTCACCCAGGGCTCGCCACCAAGTCCGGTCAGCAGGGTGAAGCGACCATGTCCGCAGATGTCGAGTGTCGAGATCTCGGCCCCGTCGTCATGGCGGTAGAGCCAGACATGCGGCAACCGCGCGCCCGGCCAGGTGGTCGGCTGGTAATGCAGATCGGCATCGAGCTGGAAGGCCGGCTCGATCTGGCCGTCCGTCACCACCGCATTGGAACGGTAGCGCTGGTTCATTTCCACGCCGTGGGCGTCGAACTCGTATTTCTTGAAGGCGATCGCCTTGCGGATCGCTTCGCGCTGCGCCTCGGCCTCGGCGGTGCCGTCGGTTCGGGCCTCGAGGTTCTTCTGCATCTGCTCCGGATCGACGCCTTCCGCCATGCCGAGGGCGGCGAAGATCGGACCGGTCTCGGCGATCGACTGGTTGGCGCGGGTGACGATCTGCTTGGCGATCGGCGCGCGTTCGGCGTCATAGCTGTCGAGCAGCTTTTCGCCGGCCTGCCCTTTCAGCACCATCGCCAGTTTCCAGGCGAGGTTGAAGGCGTCCTGGATCGAAGTGTTCGAACCCAGTCCGTTGGACGGTGGATGGCGATGGATCGCATCGCCCATGCAGAAGACGCGACCCTTTGAGGTCTTGGTGGCGTAGAAGTTGTTGACGGTCCAGGTGTTGGCCGACAGCAGCTCGATCTCGAGATCGGGGTCTCCGATCAGCTGGCGCGCCACCCCGGTGGCGAATTCCGGTGTCACTTCCGGCTCCGGCGCGTTGATGTCGTAACCCCAGACGATCAGCCACTCGTTCCACGGCCGCACCATGCGGACCAGACCCATGCCGATGCCGCCGACATCGGCGCCCGGCTGCATCACCCAGTAGAGCACCGACGGGCGATGGGCGACATATTTGGACAGGTCGGCACGGAACAGGATGTTCATCGAGCCGCCGACGCCCATCTTGCCCTCGAAGGGCAGGTTCTCGTTCTCCGCCACCAGCGACTTTCCGCCGTCGGCACCGACCAGATATTTCGAGCGGATGGTGAATTCCCGGCCGGTCAGACGGTCGAGGCAGGTGGTCGTGACACCTTCAGCATCCTGTTCATGGCGCAGATATTCGGTCGACATCCGGGCCTGGGTGCCGCGCGAGCAGGCCGTCTTGAACAGGAGCGGCTCCATGAAGGTCTGCGGCAGGTCGTTCATCTGGGTCGGAGACGACATCAGATGCTCGGCCTTGGAAAGCGGGTGGTTGCCCCAGGCCTTCATCCGGCCGATTTCTTCGCCGGCGAGGCTTTCACAGAAGATGTTCTCGCCCATCAGGTCCTGATGGGTGGCGAACATGTAGGCTTCGTTCTCGACGTCGCGCCCGAGATCGCGCAGCACTTCCATGGCGCGCTGGTTGGTGATGTGGGCGCGCGGTGTGTTGGCCAGCCAGCGATAGCGGTTGATCGCCATGTTCTCGACGCCGTAGGTCGAAAGCAGCGCGGCCGTGGCCGAACCCGCCGGGCCGGTTCCGATGATCAGCACATCGGTTGTGATATCGGGCATGTAGTCTCCTCCCAAAGGCAACAAAAGACGCGGGCCCCTGCCCGCCGAAAACTCAGACGACGGGCTCCTCTCCCGCCCATGCGGCCTGCAAGAGCTTGCGGATCGCATCCCGCTCGACAGTTCGCGGATTCCAGTAGGGATTGGCAACCGCAAGATCGGCCGCACGATCCAGATCGGCTTCCGCAAGCCCCAGATCCTTCAGCGCCATCGGCGAGCCGGATTTCCTGGCGAAGCGATGAAGACCGAGACCAGGATTGCCGTCGCCGAAGAGTTCTGCCAGCGGCGCAAGCAGGTCCGGAACGGCCTTCGCGTTGTAGGCGATGGCATGCGGCAGCACGATCGCGTGGGTCTGCGCATGCGGCAGGTCGAAACTGCCGCCAAGCGTGTGGCAGAGCTTGTGATGAAGCGCCATGCCGACCTGTCCGAGAACCGTCCCGCAAAGCCATGCGCCGTAGAGCGTTTCGCCGCGCGCGGCCGTGTCGGTCGGATTGTCCAGTACCCTCGGTAGCGCATCGCGAAAGGCGCGCAGCCCCTCGATCGCAATCAGGGTCGAGATCGGTGACCGGTCGCGGGCGTAAAGCCCCTCCGCCGCGTGCGCCATGGCGTTCAGAGCGGACGTCACGGTCATCTGCAACGGCAGTGTGGTCACCAGTTCGGCATCATAGAGGATCACCTCGGGCTGGACCTTCGGCGTCGACTGCGTGGTCTTCACGCCGTTTTCGGTCTGGCCGATGATCGGTGTCGCCTCGGAGCCTGCATAGGTGGTCGGCACGACGATCTGCGGCAGGTCGGTCCTCAGCGCGATCGCCTTTCCGAGACCGATCGTCGAGCCGCCGCCGACCGACAGCAGAACGTCCGCGCCCATTTCGCGCGCCTGCGCGGTGGCGTCTTCGGAGACGGCAACCGGTGTATGCATGGTCGCGCCCGTGTAACGACCGACGGCAAGCTTGCCGCAATAGCCGGAAAATTCATCGGCCAGAGCGGCCTGCTCGGGAGTGGTCAGGATCAGGGCGCGGCTGGCGCCGAGCGCTTCGATCTCTTCGGCGACGGACCGGCGAACGCCGGCACCAAAGCGAACGCGCACGGCTGCGCTGCGCGCGGTGAACTCCTCGCGGAAAAACGACACTGGGTTTCCCCTCCTCCTGATTTCGATCTGGAGACTAACCGAAACACAGAGAAATATTGATCGGATGTGCGGAATATAATATCGCATTACGTTATGAAGATTGACAGCGAACACCTCGAAATACTGGCCGTCATCGTCGAAAAGGGCGGCCTGACCGAAGGCGCGGACGAACTGGGCAAGTCGCAGCCGTCGGTCTCGCGCAGCATGGCGCTTCTGGAAAAGCGCATCGGGATGCCGCTTTTCGAGCCCGGCCGCCGTCCCTTGCGTCCGACCGAGCTCGGCGCCAGCCTGGCGCGTCTGGGCACCCGAATCCGCACCGCCAACAAGGACGCCAGCCTGCTGGTCAGACGCTTCCGCCAAGGCTTGGCCGGGCGGCTTCGTGTCGGTGGGTCGCCGATCTTCACCGACGGGGTGATCGCGACCATGATCGCCGAATTCCAGTCGCGGAATTGCGACGTCCATATCGATCAATCCTACGGCTACCTCGACACGCTTGAGGCCGGACTGAAGAATGGCGGGCTCGACATCGCCATCCTGCCGCTTCATCCCCGTCAGGTCCCCCCGGACATGGACTTTCTGCCGCTGCTTTCTGGCCGTAACGTCATTGCCTGCCGGGTCGACCATCCGTTGACGCGCGTCAAGGCGATCACCCTGTCGCAAATCGCCAATTATCCGTGGATCGCCCCGCCGGCCGACAGCCCCCTTTATCGCGACCTCGAACGCGCGCTGAAGTCGATCGGCCAAGAAGATTTCATGGTGAATTTTTCGGGCGGCACACTCGCGTCGATCCAGTCGGTGCTGACGGGATCGGATTCGCTGACGGTGCTGCCCTACTCGGTGGTCTTCCAGACCCGGCGGACGATACCGCTCGCCGTCCTGCCGCTGAAGATCGACCATCCGGACCGCCAACTCGGCATCCTGACCAAGAGCGACCGGCAGCGGCCGCCCGCGGCACAACAGTTCATCAGCTTTTTACAGCTGGAATCGGAGCGGTTGCAGGCACGCATGGACCATGCCGACCAGGTCACCCACCGCCGCAGCTGACAAGGGGCTTTCGCCGCCTACTTCAGCGCCACATAGCTCGCCGCATCGAGCATGGCCACCCGAACGGCCACATGCTCTTTGGTTATCTTGCCGAGACTGGCGCGCACCTGACCGGCGAGCTCACAGACCGCCTCGCGTGTCCGCTCTGGCCGCGGCAGGAGCTGCATCTCGACATTGATCCGCGGCTGATCGGACATGCCCAGCACCGGGATGATGGCGATCTGGAAGGCGCTGTTGTCGACCTTCAGACTGGAACACAATTCGGTCCTCAGGTCGGGCAGCAAGGCCGCCAGCCCGCTCCTGATCTCATCATACTGTGTTTCGTCGATGAAGATCTTGACGTTGGGCATGACACCCTCACTGGGCAACGAGCACGAAATCGAAGGGCGAGCGCCAGAGCGTCGAACCGTCGTCGACCTTTTCATAGGGTGCAATCAGCGTGTCCTTGACACCAAACACCGCATCCGATTCCAGGTACTTGTCACCACCGACGAACGTATGGGTCACGAGGTTCTCGTAACCGGGCGCAGTGACGAGGTAGTGCATGTGCGCAGGCCGGTACGGATGCCGACCGAGATGCCCCAGCATCTTGCCGACCGGTCCATCATCTGGGATCGGATAGCTGACGGGCTTTATGCCGACAAAGCTGTATTTTCCGTCTGCGCCGGTGATGAAACGTCCGCGATTGTTCCACCTGGGTTGGATTCCGGGCTGCTGGACGTCGTAATAGCCGTCCGCATTGTCCGACCAGACATCCACCGTAGCGCCCTCGATCGGATTGCCGTCGAGATCGAGCACCCGGCCCTCGAACAGGCAGCTTTCGCCCTTCCCGTCGAGACTGATCGTAGCTCCCATCTCCCGGATGGGGGCATCCGCGACGTGGAACGGGCCGAAGACCGTGTTCTCGGTCGCACCTTCCGGCCGGCGGTTGTTGATCGCGTCCACCAGCATCGAAAACCCGAGCACGTCGGAGAGCAGAATGAACTCCTGCCGTTCGCCCGAGCACATCTGCCCGGTCTTCGTCAGGAAGCCGATGGCAAAATTCCATTCCTCCTGGGTGAGGTTCACCTCCTTGGCAAAGCCGTGCAGGTGCTTGACCAGGCTCGCCATGATCTCGGCAAGACGCGGATCGGTCTGCGCGCTCATGCGCTCGTTGACCGTCTCGACAGAATTGGTCTCGGTGAAATAGCTCACGATCTTTCTCTCCCTGAATGGATCACGTTTTACGCCGGGCGCCGGTGTTGGGGCGCTTCGGCGGTGCATGCTCGAGCGGCAGCAGGTCGAAACCTGTCCATTGCGTGAAGGCTCCCCACAGACCGCGCCGCGCGAAAAGCATGACGACGATCCCCAGCACGCCGAGGACGATGAGGTAGACGGTTCCGTAATCGGACAGCAGGCTCTGCAAGCCGTAGAACACCAGTACCCCGATGATGGGTCCGGGCAGCGTGCCGATACCGCCGATGACGACGATAAAGATGACGAAGGCTGTCCAGTCGATGACCGAGAAGGCCGAGTCGGGCGAAATGCGTCCCGTCTGAATGAAGATCAGCGCGCCGCATATCCCGGTGGCAAACGCCGTGAGCAGAAAGACCAGCGCCTTCAGACGGACCGGGTCGACACCCACTGAGCGGGCCGCAACCGGATTGTCCCGAACGGCCTGCAGTCCGAGTCCCATGCGCGAGCGCAGGAACATCCAGCTCGCAACCAGCATCGCCACGACCAGTCCCAGCGCCAGCCAGTACGTCAGCATATCGACAGCGGCGGCCGGCGAGACCCCGAGCACGTCGCGGATGAGTTGCACGCCCGGCATGTCGCGCGCCGCACCGCGCGGCAGAGCCGTGCCGGTACCTCCGCCGAGAGCACGCCACTGACTGAAGGACAGGCGGGCGATTTCCGCGACAGCCCATGTGCCGATGGCAAAGTAAGCGCCGTTGAGCCGGAAGACGAAGAAGGCGACGGGGACTGCGAGAACCATCGCAACGAGGCCGCCGATCAGGCCGCCGGTCAGCGGGTCGAGGCCCCACAGGATGGCCGCGGCGAACATGGCATAGGCGCCGACGCCGACGAAGAGCTGCTGACCCACGGAGACGAGACCCGCGAAACCGGCGAGCATGTTCCAGTTGAGCGCCAGCACCAGCAGGCACAGAACCATGAAGAGATCCTGGACGAGCGCCCGCAGACCGAACAGCGGAATGACGGCCAGGGCGGCAACGATGACGATGAGGCAAAGGAGGCCAAGGACGTTTTTCATCTCCGGTCCTCAATCATAGGCGCGCGGGAACAGGCCGCGCGGTTTTATCAACAGGATCACGACGAAGGCGACGTGGCCGGCCAGGATCTGCCATTCCGGGTTCAGCGCCGCACCGAAGGCTTGCGCCACGCCGATGACGAGGCCGCCGATCAGCGTGCCCCAAAGGCTGCCGAGGCCGCCGATGATCACCGCCTCGAAGGCATAGAGGAGCCGTGCCGGCCCGATCGACGGATCGAAATTGGCCCGCGCGCCGAGATAAAGCGCCGCGATGGTGGCAACGACCAACGCAATGCCGGTGGCGAGAGCGAAGACGCGCTTCGGCCGGATGCCCATGAGTTGCGCCGTGACGGCATCGTCGGAGGTAGCGCGGAAGGCGCGACCGAGGGCGGTGCGGTAAAAAATCCAGTTCAGGCACAGGATAACGAGAATGGCAGAGCCGAAGGTGATCAGCGGCATCACCCCGACACTGAGAGAGCCGATGGAAAAGGACTCCGCTTCGATGGGACCGACAGGCAATTTGCGGCTGTCGGCGCTAAACCCTTCCAGCAGGGCATTCTGGATCACCACCGAAAGCCCGAAGGTAACGAGCAGCGGCGGCAGGATGTCGTCTCCGAGCACCCTGTTGAGGAGCACCGTCTGAAGAACCCAGCCCAGAAGGAACATTAAAGGCAGCGCGATAAGTGCGGCCACAAATGGGTTGAGACCGAAGGCGGTACCGATACCCAAAATGACGTAGGCGCCGAGCACGATCAGGTCGCCATGGGCCAGATTGACCAGCCGCATGATGCCGAAGACCAGGCTGAGACCTGCGGCGAAAAGCGCGTACAAACCGCCGAGCAGCAGTCCCTGGATGAGGGTATCGAGCCAGATCATGAATGGGTTATCCCGAAATAGGCATCGTGAATGGCTTCGCGCGACAATTCGTCGGGCCGACCGGACAGGGTGATGCGCCCCTCCATCATGCAGTGGACCCTGTCGGCGACCTGCAGGGCCTGGCCGATATCCTGCTCGACGACGATGATCGCCGTCCCGCTTTCACGGATCGTCGGGAAGGCCGCATAGATTTCACGGATGATGACGGGCGCGAGCCCGAGACTGAGTTCGTCACACAGGAGAACCGACGGGTTGGACATCAGCGCTCGCCCGATCGACACCATCTGCTGCTGACCGCCGGACAGCGAGGTCGACGGCTGGTGCCGCCGCTCAGCGAGAACCGGAAAGAGTTGGCACACCCGCTCAAGGGTCCAGAATCCGCTGCCCTTGCGCGCATGCGCGCCGATCATCAGGTTTTCCTCGACCGAGAGGCTCGGAAAGAGTTTCCGGCCCTCGGGCACCATGCTGATCCCGGCTCGCAGGATATCCGGCGCAGCCAGAGGGTCGATGCGCTTGCCGCCGAGCGTCACCGTTCCCGCCGTCACCTTGGCGATCCCGGTGATGGCGCGCATCAACGTGGTCTTTCCCGCACCGTTTGCACCGATGATGGCGAGCGTCTCGCCCTGCCCGAGCACGAGATCGACGCCGAACAGCGCCTGGAAGTCGCCATAGTGAGCCGTCAGCTCGCGGATTTCGAGAAGCGCGGTCATGCCTCGATCCCCAGATAGACTTCGCGCACTTCCGGCGAGGCCATCACCTCGTCGGGCTTGCCGACCATCAGCATGCGGCCGAAATTCAGGACCATCAGCCGGCTGACGACGGCGTTGAGCGCATGCAGCACATGCTCGATCCAGAGGATCGCGGTGCCTTCGGCATGAATGGCGCGGATGGTGGCGACGAGTTCGCCGCATTCGGCGTCCGTCAAGCCGCCCGCGATCTCGTCGAGCATGATGATGCGCGGACGCGTGGCGAGCGCGCGCGCCAGCTCCAGGCGCTTTCGGTTGAGAAGCGGCAGCGCGCCGGCCTTGTGGGTCGCCAGATGCGCGAGCCCTGCCCTGTCGAGAATATCCATGCAGAGCCGTGGTGCATCCGAGGCGCTGACGCCGCCGCCAAAGCGCGCGGCGACCAGAAGGTTTTCGTAGACCGAGAGATGATCGAAGGGCTGCGGGATCTGGAACGACCGGCCAATGCCGCTGCGGCAGCGCTGCATGGCGGTTTCCTGGGTGACGTCGCGACCGTCGAGAACCACGCGACCGCCATCGGGCCGCAGATTGCCCGCGATCAGATTGAAGAGCGTCGACTTCCCCGCCCCGTTGGGACCGATGATGCCCATCGCCTCGCCGGCGGCGAGCTCGAAACTGACATCGTCGGCCACCGTGAGCGCGCCGAAACTCTTCGACATACCCTGTACTGCCAGGATAGCCATGGCTCTCCCCTCGATCTCCCGGCCGCGCTTTCGCTGGCGGCCTCCTCAATTTCACCTTACCCCCGGCGCACCGGCGGCAAGATCGGATGACTGCGTGAAAACATCACCCGTGGTTATAAGTCGGCTGGACCGAAAAACCGGCAATAGCCTCCCGACGATGAAAAGCCGCTCGGCTACCGGACGACAATTTTGCGAATGGTCGATTGGACGTCCCCGCTGCAGTCCGCGAGAACAGCACCGCGCCGTCTCCCGACTGACCCGAGCGGGACACAAGGTTGCGCCGGGACCGGATGATCCCGGCGCATCAGGATCAGGAGAGCGCTTCCATCTCTCCGCCGGTCGGGATCTCGGGCGCGCCGCCGTTCTCGACGATGACGAGATCGTAGCCGCCGTCCTTCATCCGCCACTGACCGCCGGTCAGCGGCGTCTTGCAGACGTTCTTGGCCGCGAACTCGGGCACGCCCGCGCCGTTCCAGGCCACCTTGCCGACGACGGTCTCGAGGTCTGTCGCCGCCAGTGCTTCGGCGACGGCGTCGCCGTCGGTCGGATCGTCGACGCGGCCCATCACGTCGGCGGCGACTTCGAACAGCGAATGCACGAAGCCGATCGGCTGGGTCCAGGGTCGTCCCGACTGGGCAGTGAAATCGGACGCCAGATCAGCCGAGCTCTGACCGGTCAGCGACGACTTGAACGGATGCGAAGGCGTCCACCAGACCTCGGACGACAGGTTGTGTCCGGCATCGCCGAGGGCTTCCACCGACTGCGGGAACAAGAGCGCCTTGGCGACGGTGACCGCTTTCGGCGTGATGCTCTGCTGGCGCAACTGGCTCCAGAAGGTCGTGAAATCCGGCGGGATGAGAACGCCGGTGATTATGTCGGTATTGGCCGACTTGAAGGCGTTGATCTGCGCGGAAAAATCGTCCGACAGGTTCTGGAAGCTGCCCGGATTGGTCAGATCGTAACCGGCTGCAGCCAGTCCCGGCTTCAGGCCGTTCTCCGGATCGCCCCAGGCATTACCGTCCGCGTCGTTAGGGAACAGCCCGCCGACCTTCTTGTTGGTATCGAGCTGATCCCACATGGCAGTGAAGACGCGGATGACATCCTCCATGCCCCAGAAATAGTGGTAGGCGTAGTCGAAGGGCCGCCAGCTCGACGGATCGCGCGGATTGCCCTGCTGACCGATGAACCAGGGCTGCCAGGGCGCCACGGTGGACACCACTGGAAGGCCTTCGGATTCGCAGACGCCCGCCACCGGGTTGGTGGTTTCCGGCGTCGAGGCGACGAGCATCATGTTCACCTCGTCGCTGAGAATCAGCTCCTTGGCGACGTCGGCGGCCCGGTTCGGGTTCGACTGGCTGTCCTTGACGACGACCTCGAAATTCTCGCCGTGCGGCGAAGCCAGGAAGGCCGCGATGTTATAGGCATCGCTCTCGGCGAAACCGGCAAGCGGACCGGTCTGCGGCGAAACATAGCCGAGCTTGATTTTTCGGCCTTGCGCGATGGCAGGTGCCGCAAGGCCCGGAGCGGCGAGCGCGAGCCCTGTCGCCGCGCTCGTTGTCATGAACTTCCGTCTGTTGAACATCATGTCTCTCTCCCTTTTATGGTTTCGCAATCCCGGCCGTGCAGCGCCGGACATGCGACATGTCTAGCGTGCCGCCCCCATGGTGACGGGACCGCCGGCGGCGAGGTCGGTCAGGATCGATTGGAGCATCGCGATTTCGGCATCGGCGACCTCGTGCGCGCGTCCGGGCATGACATCGGTACGCAACCGCGCCCGCCCCTTCCCGAGCTCGAGCACCGCCTCGCAGAACGCGCTGGTCGGGATCCATGGATCGGCGTCGGAACCGGTCAGATAGACAGGCAACCCGTCGGCCAGTGCGTGCGGACGATCATCCGAACGCACGCCCACGCGACACCCTGTGAAGGCGACGAGCGCTTCCGGAGCGGGACGACCGGAGAAGGCATATTCGAGCGAAAGGCAGGCTCCTTGCGAAAAGCCGGCCAGAAGCAGTGGCAGATTTTCACCATAGGTTGCCCGTGTTTCGGCGATATCTGCTGCCAGATGCTCAAGCGATGCTTCCAGCGCCGCCCGGCCGTCATCCGTCAGCGGATCGACAGCCTTGACCTCATACCAGACCCCACCGTCGGCGCGTGGAAGCACGAAGGTGACATCCGGCACGTCGAGCCGTTCGATGATATGCGACTGCATTTCCTCGGGCGATTGACCACGACCGTGAACCAGGACGCAAAGCGCCCTGGTTCGAGTGCCGGCCCGAATGTGGAGAGCCTCGGTCGCCATCAGGCGAACTCGGCCTCTTCCAGCCCCTGACGCAGTTCGTCCTCGCGGTCCTTGAACCAGGGCGGGAAGACCAGGGTCTTGCCGATCTGGCCGGGAGGCTCGTCACGGGCCCAGCCTTCTGGCGTGGTCCAGGCGAGTTCGAACAGCGCACCGCCCGGCGAGCGGACATAGCAGGACTTGAAGTAGTTCCGGTCCTTCTGTTCGGAGATGTCGGTGAAGCCGAGCCCTTCGATATGGGCGCGCAGCTTCATCTGGTTCTCCTCGTCACCGGTGTTGAGCGCCAGATGGTGGATCGTGCCGCCAGACAGCGTCCATGTGCCCTGCGGGCTTTCCCGGTCGGTGATGACCTCGACGCGCTGGATGACCCCATCCGCATCCGGCACCCGGTAGACCGTACCCTCGTCGGAATCCGTTTCCTTTTCGAGCGGCAGCGCGATGGTCATGAAATCGTCCATCGAGGTCCGGTCGAAGCAGGCAACAACCGCACCGTAGATGCCCTTGATCGCGTGATCGGCGCTGATGCCCTGCGCCTCGTTGACAATCGGCGCGCGGTTGTCGCTGTCACTTTCCACCAGTTCGTGCGGAATGCCGCAAGGATGGGCGAAAACCACGCGATCCGCGCCGAAGCGGGTGATCTTGGCAGCCTCGATACCCCGACCGTTCAGCCGATCGACCCAGAAGTCGGCAGCGCCCTTGGGAATGGTCTGCATGATCGTGCGCGACTGATTGGTGCCCCGACGTCCGTAGACGCCCGGCTTGCGGAAGGGGAATGTCGTTATGATGGTCGAGGCATCGCCGTTGGGCGAGCCGTAATAGAGGTGATAGACGGGAAGCACACCGTCGAACAGCACCGTGCGCTTGACCGAATAAAGCCCGAGCACCTTCGTGTAGAAATCGAAGTCCTCCTGGGCACCGTCCGTGGAAAGCGTCAGGTGGTGATAGCCACTGATTTGCGCCAAAATAAGTTCCTCCCTTCACAAGCCATTCCCCCCGATGAAGGTACGCGCCACCGCTGATAGCCGGCCCGGACACCTCATCGACGTTGTGACCACGTCACGCATGCGCGCTGTCAGCCTTTCGTCTTACCCACGAAACAAGCTGCCGAACGGCAATCTATTGGAGAAGTTCTGCACAGTGGCCGTTTACAGCACGACACTAGCAAGCCGCGAGTATCGCTTGTTCCCGATCTGGCTGGATTGACCACCCAATTCCGGGAAAACTCCGGCAGCGTACGGACCTCCACCCGTACGTCGCTCCTCCCATGAGAGAACTCTAACGGATGATGAGGTGGATGATTATGCGATGTTCGGCAGCTTGCATCGCCTTTTGTTATAAGCGCTGCTGGTAATATGGAGTTCGGGATCCATCCCGAAGTGTAGCGATGGCTCGCGCCCGCCCCTCGGTGGGCTGAAAGGAGAGATGCGCGCGTAACGCCGCGCAGAAGCCTCCATCGTGTCACCCGAAAATCTTTGACCTTTGACCTGAATTGTCCGTGCTCTCCTATTTTGCGAAGGGACAGACAGACGCCGAACGCAAAAAGGCCCCTGCGGGGTGCGCACGGGGCTTTTGTCATTCTGAGAAGCTGTTTTGAATTTGGTTGCGGGGGCGTGATTGCGCGGAGGCTTGTGCACTGAAGGTCGCCCAGATCAACGCCGCACGCCTTCAGTCCGATCCAGTTCGCATCGGAGAAAGTTTATGCCCCGTCATATGACATTGGAAACAGCAAACTGCCGGAGAGACTGAAAGTTTAGCGGCGCAGGGAACATGACTGGGGCACGATCTCGTCGCTTGCAAAAAAGTGCCTCACCCATTTGAGATCGTGTTTCTAGATAAGGTTCCGTCGCGCCAAATTGCGCATCAATGCCGCCAGGCCGAACGTCCATTCCGGACATTCGGTCGACAGCCGAACCCTGTTTGTCAGACTACCGAGATCTCTGGACGAGATCGTTACGACATCCCCGACTTTATGCGTAAAACCTTCGCCCGGCGCGTCACGATCCTGGGTCGGCGCGAACAGTGTGCCGAGGAATAGCATCAGGCCGTCGGGATACTGGTGATGGCGGCCGAGCGTCTGCGTGACCAGATCGGCGGGATCGCGGCTGATCTCCTTCATCGAGGAGTGACCGTTCAGCACAAACCCGTCCGCGCCGGTGACCGTCAGGTCGAGTTCGGCGCTGCCGACGTCGTCGAGCGAGAAACCGTCATCGAACAGGCGGATCATTGGTCCGATCGCGCAACTCGCATTGTTGTCCTTGGCCTTGCCCAGAAGAAGGGCGGAGCGCCCTTCGACATCGCGCAGATTGACGTCATTGCCGAGGGTAGCTCCCACGATTTTTCCCTTGGAAGAGACGGTGAGCACGATTTCCGGCTCCGGATTGTTCCACTTCGAAATCGGATGCACGCCGACATCCGCGCCGGGACCGACCGAGGAGAGAACCTGCGCCTTGGAAAAGACCTCCGCATCCGGGCCGATGCCCACTTCGAGATACTGGCTCCAGAGGCCTTCCGCGATCAGCGCCGCCTTCACCGCGACGGCCTCCTCCGAACCAGCCTTGATGTTGCGCAGCGATCCGCCGATCGCCTCGCCGACGCGGGCACGGATGTCCTGCGCCCTGGCAGGATCGCCGGCGGCCTTTTCCTCGATGACGCGTTCGACCATGGAGGAGGCGAAGGTGACGCCGCAGGCCTTGACCGCCTGAAGATCACAGGGCGCGAGGAAATGCGGCTTGCCGGGTTCGGCCGGTTTGTTTCCGGCAATGGCCGCAAGGTTTCCGACGAAGGAACCCGGCGCATTCCGCACATATCCGGCCGGATTCTCCATCTCGCAGATGTCGCGGACCGTCGGCGCTTCCTGCGAGGTGATGTCGATCACTTCGGAACCCCGGACTGTGACGACCGACGGGCCTTTCGCCTCGGGCGACCATATGCGGCCGAGATAGACGCCCTCGGCGGGCAGGCGGAAGTCGTTCATCAGGCATGTCCTTCGAATGCAAGCGACAGCAAATGCTGTTCGGAGAGATCGACGCGGTCGACAATACCGACCAGACGTCCGAGGGAGAGCACGGCGACGCGATCGCAGAGCGCCATGATCTCGGGGATTTCCGAAGACGCCATGATGACCGCCAGGCCATCGTCGGCAGCGCTGGAGACGATCTCGTAAATCTCGGCCTTGGCCCCGACATCCACACCATGGGTCGGTTCATCGAGGAGCAGAAGCCTGGGATCGGTCATCAGCGCGCGGGCGAAGAGCACCTTCTGCTGGTTGCCGCCGCTCAGCGTTCCGATCATCTGCCGGTCGTCGGCCATCCGGATGCTGAGGCTGTCTCGGTAGCTCTCGGATTTTGCCGCTTCGCGGCGGCGATCAACGATCCCGCCCGGGCTCATTGACCCGAGACTGCTGATCGACATATTGGAGCGAACGCTGTGCTGCGGCAGAATGCCCGCGATCTTCCGCCCTTCCGGCACGATTGCCATTCCCTTGGCGAGCGCTTCCGTCGGGTTCGCGAACCGTGCGGCCTCGCCGCGGAATTCCATCCGGCCCGTTGCGAGCGGCCGCGCGCCGAAAATCGTTTCGAGCAATTCAGTCCGGCCCGCCCCGACAAGACCGAAAAGTCCGAGGATCTCGCCCTCGGCCACATCGAGCGAGATGTCGCGTATGTGCTGGCCATCGCCGACTTCGGAAAGGCGAAGCACCTTCGGCCCGTCGCTCGCTGGTGTCCGCGCATACTCGAACATCGCCGGCTTGCCGGTCATGTCCGAGATGATGCCTTCACGGGTGACCTCGGACGAGGGGTTTTCCGACACGATTGCGCCATTGCGCAGCACCAGGATCCGGTCGCAAAGCCTGATCGCTTCGTCGAGCCGGTGTGTGATGAAGATGATTGCCGTCCCCGCCGCGCGTGCATTCTCGACGTAATCGATAAAATTCTCAACTTCGCGCGGGGTCAGCGACGATGTCGGCTCGTCGAGAATGAGAAGCTTCGGATTGCGCGCGGCGGCGCGGGCGATCTCGACGAGCTGCTGCTCGCCGGCGCGCAGGAGGCCCGCCTCCTGATCAGGCCCGATCGCCCCCGCCCCAATGCGCGTCAGGCGCTCGCGCGCGAGTTCGCGCATGCGGTTGCGGTCGACGAAGCCGAGGCGATTGCGCGGCAGATCTCCGAGCGACAGGTTTTCGGCCACGCTGAGCGCGCCGACGACCGACAATTCCTGGTGCACGAAGCTGATGCCACACTCGATGCCTTCCGCGACCGAGGTGAGCTGCGTTTCGCGTCCCTCGATCTCGACGCGCCCGTGATCGGGCGCATGTTCCCCGGAGACGATCTTCATCAGCGTCGATTTGCCGGCGCCGTTCTCGCCGAGAAGACCGACGACCTCTCCCGGGCGGATTTCCAGCGACACATTCTCAAGCACCGCGACGCTGCCGAAGCTTTTCGAGATATTGCTCAGGCGGACGAACGGCGCCACGGGGACGGCGTTGCCGCCGCCCCCCTGTTCGCTGCCCTGTCGGGTCATCGCTTGCATCATTCGTTGTCCGGGGTGATCAGGTTGCCTTTAACCGCGATCACATCGCTCGGCGGCTTGGTGCCTGCCACAAGATAGTTGAAGAGCATGACGGTCGAATCGAAGGCCTGCTGGAAGGGCGCCTGGTCGAGCAGGCCCACCATTTCGCCGCTTTCGAGATAGCGCACGTTCTCCGGCGTGTGGTCGAAACCGACGACGCCGACCTTCCCGGTCAGTCCCAGATCCTGCACGGCCTTTGCCGCGCCGTAGGGACCGCCTGCGGTCACATAGACCATCTTCAGGTCCGGGTTGGCGGTGTGCATGTCCTCGACCAGCGAATAGGCGCTTTCGGCCTTGTCCTTGTTCTCGAAGGGACCGAGGATCTCGATCTTCGGCGCCTCGGCCTTGATGTAGTCGAGCGCGCCGTTCATCCGGTTGTTGTGCTGTGTCGCGCCGAAATAGCCGGTGATGACGCCGAGCTTGCCTTCGCCGCCCATCTTGTCGACGATGAACTCGCCGATCTGCTTGCCGGCGGCGGTCGCGTCCTGACCGATGAAAGCGAGGCGTTTGGAGGGCACGCCACCTTCGGCGATGATGTTGAAGACCGGTACGCCGGAATCGACGGCCTCGTCGATGATGCGGGCGGTGCCGTCGAAGATCGGTACGACGACGATGCCGTCATACTGCTGGGCGAGCGCGCCCTCGATGCCCGAGACCACCGCTTCGGCCGAAAGTTCGTTGCCGAGATCGACATAGTCGACGGTGCCGTTGAAGCCCGAGAGATAATCCTTCGCGGCCTTGGCGCCGTCGGTCACCGGGATCCAGAACGGGTTGTTCTGGAACGACAGGAAGGCGATGCGGACCTCCTTGTCGGCGGCCTTTTCGGCGGCGACCGTCGCGCCTTCGGGCAGATCCTGCGCCGGAGCGGGCGAAGCCATGAGCGCCGCGGACAGGATGGACGCGAACACCGCGCCCAGGGTGTGTTTCAGTTTCATTTTATCCTCCTCAAGGCTGTCATTCGTCGTCTTCCCTGCGCTGCAACCCGTCGATCCCGACAGCGATGATGATCACGAGTCCCTTGGTCACGACCTGCCAATAGGCCGAGATGCCGAGCAGCACGAAAGCGTTGTTGAGCAGAGCCATCAGCATGGCGCCGATGACCACGCCGATGATCGAGCCACGGCCGCCATTGAGCGCCGTCCCGCCGAGAATGACGGCGGCGATGACGTCGAGTTCGTAGCCCATGCCGAGATTGGGGTCGGCGCTCGCCAGGTTGCCGGCGAGGATGACCCCGCCGAGGCCTGCCAGGCAGCCGCAGAAGCCGAAAACGAAGAGCCGGGTCTTCTTCAGGTCGATGCCAGCGAGCCGAGCCGCCTTCGGATTGTCGCCGATGGCGTAGATCTCGCGACCGAGCCGGTGCCTAGTCGCGAGGATGTGGACCGCGAGCGCAAGAACCAGCATGAGAATGAAGGACACGGGGATCTGCCAGATCCGGCCCGCGCCCAGGAATTCCGCCCAACCTGTGAACATCACGGGAATGCCGCCGGTGACCAGAAGTGCTATCCCCCGCGCCACCGAGAGCATGCCGAGCGTGGCGATGAAGGGGTTGATCCTTAGCCGCGTGACCATCAGTCCGTTGGCGATACCGCAGACCAGACCGGTGAGCAGGCCGACGACAAGGCCGAGCGACTGGATACCGGTCGCCTGCAGCACGACCGCGGCGACGACCGCCGACACGCCGATCACCGAGCCGACCGAGAGATCGATCCCGCGGGCGATGATGACTAGCGCCTGCCCCAGCGCCACGATCGCCACGACAGAGGCCTGACGGCCGACGTTGAGAAGATTGCGCGAGGACAGGAAGTACTCGTTGGAAAAGGCGAGAAACACCGCGATCGCCAACAGCATGATCAGCACCGAGGCTTCCCGGTGCCGAAGAAGGGAGCGGAGTGCCGGCGCCCCGACTTTGGCCAGTGTCGTCATTACTTCTTCCTGAAGTCCGGACTGCGTTTTTCGGCAAAGGCACGGCGGCCTTCGGCGGCGTCCTCGGTGGCAAAGCAGATGGTCTGCAGATCGCGCTCATAGGCGATCGCGTTCTCCGCCGGCATCCATGCGGCAGCCGCAAGATTAAGCTTGGCCGTCTCCACCGCCACAGGTGCGCGGGAGGCGATGGTGGTCGCAATTTCCCTCGCGCGCGTCACCAGGTCGGCTTGCGGTACGACCTCACTGACGATGCCCCATTTGAGCGCGGTTTCCGCATTGATCGGATCGCCGGTCATCAGCATGAGGGCTGCGTTGGAGGGACCGGCAGCCGAGCGCAGAAAGGTCGCCATGCCTCCGCCGCCGATCCAGCCGAGCTTGACCTCGGGCGCGGCGAAGCTCGCATTCTCGGAGGCAATACGGATGTCGCAGGACATGGCGGTTTCGAGCCCGCCGCCGAAGGCGTAGCCGTTGATCGCGGCGATGATCGGCTTGGTGATACGGCGGATGGCGTCGCAATAATCCTGCCGCTGGCGGAACGACCAGGGGGTCGGATAGCCGTCGAGTGCGCGAATGTCGGAACCCGCGGAAAAGGACCGCGGCCCAGCGCCTGTCAGCACGATGGCGCGGATCTCGTCATCGGCGTTGCACCGCCCCGCCAGTTCGACCAGCGTTTCCGCCATTTCCGGGGTCATGGCATTGAGCTTTTCGGGCCGATCGATGGTGATGAGCGCGACATGGCCATCCGTTTCGAAGCCGATTGTGCCGGACATATCGGTCTACCTTTCTCCGCCGTGGCGGCTGTCTGCGTAGAGTTGCTGGAGATGCGCGACGACCTCGCCTGCCGGCCTGTCGCTCGCGAAACTCTCGCGAAGGGCCGCGGACGCCGCGGTCTGGAAGGCGATGTAGCCGGAGTGACGGGGCCGGACGTAGGAGTGCTCGAGCGTCTCGGCGGTATTGGCGTAGAAATCACCCCAGGCGGCGTTGATCCCCGCATCGTGCCAGGCCTCGCGGCGCGAAGGCTGGCCGTCATGGGCGGGAATGAAACCGCACTGGGCATCTTTCCCCATCAGCCAGAGTATGTGTTGCTTCAATGCCGCGTCGGGCCGGTTGCGTTTCGAAAAGCCGATGCCGGTACCGCCCAGCGTGCCGACCGGTTTCCTGACGGAGGACCGGGGCGCATTGTGAAACCGCAGTTTCTTCCGACCGGGAGCGGGCCGGCTGTAGTTGACGTAGCCATAGACGAGCGGGCACAGCGCGATGCCGTCCTCGCGGCCCATGAGATCGAGCAGGCCGATCGGATTGAGTGCCTTGGCATGTTCCGGCATCGCCCGGACGATCTTCGACAAGACTGCATAGGCCCGGGCGCCGGTCTCGGCGCTGACCAGAAAATCCGGATCGACCACTGCCGGCGGTTCGCCGAGTACGGCGCAGATCGAGAAAAAGGACAGGATCGCATGCGGACCGGCGATGGAGGCCGCCACCGGCACGCCGCCGTCGACAAGCGCCTGGACGTCCTCCCACTCGACGGGAGCATCGGCGACGAGATCCGGGCGAACGGCCATGACCTGCGTGGCGGCGTCGAGCGGCAGCGCCCAATGTTTTCCCGCGAAACGGTAGCTCGACAGGCTGGGGCCGATCGATGCCGTTTCGAGAGAGGCAATGAGATCCCCACCGAAGACATCCTCGATCGGGTGAAGGCATCCCGCCTCCACGGCCTCGCCAACATGCGGATGGTCGAGAACCACCAGGTCGTAGCGCGCGCACAGATCGGCGATCGGCGCGGATTCGAAGCCTTCGAGCGGCTGCACATCCCAACTGATCAGGCCGCTTCCTGGAACATTGGCGTCCCGGGAAGCCGCATTGAGGGCGTTAAATCCGCGAGGGTGGTCCCAGGTCAGGCCCTCCCACATGGTCAGGCCTCTTTGCCGGAAACGATGGCCCCGGACTGCGCGAGGGTGGCGATACGCTCGTCGCTGAAACCGGCTTGCCTGAGGACTTCAGCGGTGTGTTCGCCCACCAGCGGTGCGCCGCGCTCGACGGTGGCCGGCGTTTTCGAGAACCGCATCGGGAAGCCGGGAGCCTTGATGTGACCTTCGGTCGGATGGTCGTATTCGATGAAGGTCTTGTTGTGGGCGATCTGCGGATCGTTGACGAGATCCTCGTAGCCATAGACGGGCCCGGCCCAGATGCCGGCGGCAGAGAAGGCGTCAAGCCATTCCGCCGTGGACCTGTCCTCGAGTTTGGCCCGGGTGAGTGCGAAAATCTCGTCGCGCTTCTCCCAGCCGTCGCGCTCGTCGTTCATCTCAAGAAGTGCGGGTTCGGAAATGATCTCGCCGAGCGTCCTGAGCGGCGGGAAGGCGAGCGCAAGATAGCCGTCCGACGTCTTGAAGGTGCCGTAAGGCGAGCGGATGTAGACATGCGCATGCGGCTCGGCGCTGCGGGTCTGCGGTTTGTGGCCGACCGTGTAGACCGAAAGCTCCTGCATCTGGATAGTCGTGATGGCATCGAGCATGTTGACCTGCACCAACTGGCCCTCGCCCGTGCGTTCGCGGTGGAGAAGCGCCGCGAGCGCGCCCTCGAAGGCGGTGTAGGCTGTGATCGCGTCGGCGAGATACATGCCCGCCGGGGTGGGTGGCTCGCCCTCGCGGCCGGTCGAACGCATGGCACCGGACATCGCCTGAAGCAGGAGGTCCTGGCCGGGGCGCTGGGCGTAGGGACCGTCCTCGCCATAGCCCGACATCGAGACATAGACGAGCTTGGGATTGATCTTCGACAGGCTCTCGTAATCGACGCCCAGGCGCGCGGCGACGCCGGGCCGGTAGTTCTGGATGAAGACGTCGGCGGACTTGACGAGTTCGGCCATGACCTCACGGCCGCCATCGCTCTTCAGGTCGACGGCCAGCGAACGCTTGTTGCGGTTCAATGACAGGAAGGAGACGTTGATCTTGTTGCCGGTGGCGCCGCCAGCCGAGACGTGACGCTGCCACTCGCCGGTAGTCGGTTCCACCTTGACGACATCGGCGCCCAGATCCCCGAGCCGCTGGGCCGCAAACGGCCCCGCCATCGCGATCGAGCAGTCCAGAACCCGATACCCGCTGAGAATGCCCACGAAACAATCCTTTCCTTATTGCATGACCCAGCCGCCATCGACGTTGATGGTCTGGCCGGTGATGAAGCTTGCGTTTTCCGATGTGAGAAACAGGATCGTGCCGGCGATGTCGCCGGCATGCCCGCGCCGCTGGACGGACTGGTTCTCGAGAACGTAGCGGTTGTAGCCCTCGGGATCGGCGTGGATCTTCTCCGCGTCCGTCGGGAAGGCGCCTGGCGAAATGGCGTTGACGGTCACGCCATACTTGCCGAATTCCCGCGCCCACGCCCGCGTCAGGCCGATGAGCGCGCCCTTTGACTGCACGTAGGGCGCCAGATGCTGCCAGCCGCCATAGAAGGTGATCGAGGCGATGTTGATGATCCGACCCCAGCCGCGGTCCTTCATGCCGGGGAGTGCCGCACGGACGCACATCAGGTGGGATTCCACATTGACCCGCTGGATCTTGCGGTACTCCTCGATGGAGTAATCCTCGAAGGCACGGGCGGGATACATGGCCGCATTGTTGATGACCACGTCGAAGCCGCCGGTCTCGGCGGCGAGCGCTTCGAGCTTGGCCGGAAGCGCGTCAGTGTCGGAGAGATCGAAATCGCGCTGGATGAGCCGGGCGGCTTGCTCCTCGGAAACCGCCTTGCGCAGTTCCTCGCACTTGACCGGATCGTTGTCGATCGCCACCACAGAGGCCCCGGCGTCGAGCATGCGCAACGTCGTCGCCATGCCAAGGCCGCCAGCGGCACCGGTATAGAGCACCGTCTTGCCGGCGAGCGTTTCAGCTTTGTCCTGCGTGTTCACGGAAGCCGCCTTGTTCATGCACGCCCCCGGATCGGTTCAAAATTGCCGGAGAGCTCGGGGTAGTCCTCATCGGGCTGCGCGGCGAGACCGGTAATCCGGGCTTCGGAAGCCGCGATTTCGTCGGCATTGGTGAGAATGCGGAAGCGGGTGTCGTAGCGGCGTTCGTCGCCATGCTCGAGCCAGATCATCTCGCCGCGCTCACGCGCCGCACCCTGCCCCAGCACATGATTGGTTGAGGGTTCGATGCCGAGCGCGTAATGCGCCGACTGGAAGTTCTGCCATTCGTACATGCAGGGGAACTGGTCCTTGCGTGTGGTGACCTCGAAGCCGAGGCCGAGCACGTCGTTGACCAGCGCCACGGGAACCTCGCCCTTGCCGTCGGCCGCCATCTCGTGCTGCCAGACCTGCTCGTGGAACGGATTGATGGGCGCGGACGCCGTGCGGTAGCCAACATTCTGCTTGCGATAGTCGTCGCCCGCATGGGCGGCCCAGACGACGTCGCGGATCGGGGCTAGATAGCGCGAGCCTTCGGCCAGCACCGGATGGGCGACGTTGATGTGATAGCAGTACATGTGCGGGGTCTTGTAGAAGCCGAGATTGACGACCCTGTCAGACAGCCGGATGTCGTTGGTGCCGACCTCCACCTCGATACGGCGAACGAGTTCGAGGTGTTCGCCGAAGACAGTCGCCTGGCGCACCCGGCCCTCGGCCCAGAGGATGCAGCGATCGCCTTCCCAGCGTTCGCCGTAGCCGGTCAGGCGCGCGGGGATGGTCCCCACGCGACCGTGGATCGACTGGCTGACGGATTTGCGCGGACCGTAGACGTAATTGTCGGCGGGCGCGTCATACATGAAGAGGATGTGGTCGAGACCGCAGGTCACCATCAGGCCGGAGAAGGACCGCATCCAGCCGAGGCCGCCCTCGCCTTCGTATTCGTGCAGGCCCGGATGGCGAAAGCCCGAAGGCGAATGCCAACCGACCGCCTTGCCCTGATAGTCGCAGTCGGCGATATCCATGGCCCGGTCGACGAGGACGGTGAAGCGCAGACCGGTTCCCGTGCGGAACTCAAGCATGCGGATGCCGTTCTCGACGCCGTCGCCCAGGGTCATCAACCGCACGCCGGCAAACTGGGTCAGGTCACCGGCATGGGCAGCCACGTCGACGCGAGACATGGCTTTCCCGTAGAGCTGCACCATGGGACATCTCCTTCCTTCCGGCGCGCGGCTGGCGCCCGGTCATGTTGTCAAGTTTCGAGTGGGGGCCGAGAACCCTGCCCTCGGCCCCGTTCTGATCAGAGACCGTTGGCGCGAAGCTTCCCGTCGAGGAACTTCTTGGCACGGGGCACGTCCGCTTCTTCCAGATGCTCGATGATCATCGGGATGTTCGGATGCTTCTGGGCCAGACGCTTGAGGTAGAGATCGTAGTTGAGTTCGCCCAGGCCCGGAGCCGGCAGCTCGATCTCGCCAACGCCGCGGAAGGTGTGGCTTTCATGGGCTGTGTCGTCACCGATATCGGCATGCTTCTCGGCCTTGTCGTCGCCCGAACGCTTGACGTCCTTGGCGTGGCCGATCTTGATCTTGTCCGACAGCGCGTCGAAGACGTAGTTCAGCGTCTCGTCCATCTTGTCGATGTTGTGGGCCTCGAAATAGTTGGTCGGGTCCATCAGCAGGCCCAGACCCGGATGGTCGACCTCGGCGAACATGCGCAGCGTTTCCTCGACCGAACCGACCACGTTGTTCACATAGGTTTCGAGCAGGAAAACAGCGCCGTGATCATAGGCGTGCTGGGCCAGTTCGCGGATGACTTCGCGGCAGTCGTCCCAGCCTTCCTGTGTCTTGTTCTTCGGGTGGTGTACCCAGTCGCTCTCGGTGTCGAAGGTGCCGGTTTCCGATATCACATAGGGCGAGCCCAGATGCTGCGCGTTGGCGATGATCTCCTTGAGGAGGCCGTTTCGCTTGGCGCGCTCGGACTTGTCCGGGTGCACGATGTTGGTGTAGCCGGAAATGCAGCTGATCGGCAGATTGTGATCGCGGAACGTCTCTCGGATCTTGACGCACTTCTCCTTGGTGATGTTGCCGGCGCTCAGATCCATGTCCTTGAAGTGCATGTCGAGCTGCACGGTGTTGAAGCCGTGGCCGCGGATGACCTTGGCCGATTCCTCTAGCGTGTAGGGGAAATAGGCCGTGAAGATACCTGTCTGCATCATGATGAAATCCTCCCTAGAATTCAGTCGATCTTGATTTCGGAAAGTGCGACCGTCCGCTTCTCGTCGATCGAGCGGTAAGCCGCTTCGACAAGCGCCATGGTCTTGACGTTGTCGGCGACGGAGAGAGCAGGTGCCTCTCCGGTTTTGACGGCGTGCTGGAGCTGCTCCATCACGCCGATGAAGGCGTGCGGGAACCACATGGTTTCCCAATCGGGCGAGACCCATTTGCCATCGGTCGTCTTTTGCGAAGCGTAAGCGAGAGTCGACGGAGCACCGGTCGGCCAGCCGATGGTGCCTTTCGCCACGCCTTCCGTTCCCTCGACACGCCATCCGATATGCTGGTCGTCCTCGTAGCCTTCGGCCCGAGGGCCGGACCAGACATCCTCCAGCGACACCGCCACGACGCCGGACGGAAAGCGCAGCGTGGACACCACGATGCCGTCCGAGTGTTCGAACCTGGTCCGCGGATCGGGGCGGGTGAGCGACGTGACTTCAACCGGATCGCCGAACAGGAAGCGTAGCGCGTCGAGATGGTGCACGCTCATGTTCGACAGTGTCAGCCGGTCGTAGCCTTCGAGGAAGCCCTGCCAGTGCGGGATCGCATGCATGTCGATCTGCGCGAAGACGATCTCGCCGAGCTCGCCGCCGTCGATGATCTGCTTGAGCACGCGCATCGACTGGTCGTAGCGCATGTTCTGGTTGACCGAGAGGATCTTGCCGGCGGCGGCAGCCTCGTCGCGCAGCTTCTTCGCCTCTTCGAGCGAGAGAGCAAGCGGCTTCTGGGCCAGGATCGCCTTGACGTTCGGCGCGGCCAGCGCCTTGCGGATCAGATCCGGCTGGAGATCCGGCGGATAGGCGATGTCGACGATCTCGACGGCGGGGTCGGCAATCAGTTCCTCAGGCGTGTCGTGAACCGTGCCGATCTTCCAGCGGTCGGCGACGGCCTGGGCGTTGACCTTCGTGCGGGAGGCGATCGCAGCGACCTTGAAGCCGGCTTCGGCATAGGCGGCAAGATGGCACTCGGCCATGATCATGCCGGCGCCGATGCAGCCGATCGCATAGTCCTTCGTACGCACCTGCGGGTCCGGTTCAAAATTCATTGTATCCTCCCAAGATTTCCGTCCTCATCCTCATGCCCTCACCGCCTGTCCTTCGGCATCAAAGAAGCATGCCTGCCCGTTCGTGACGGAGAGCGACACCCGGCTCGAGGGATCGATCCGCGGTTGACCCCGGACCATGGCCCGGAGCGACGTCTCGCCCGATTGAAACGTGACCACGGTCACGCCGCCGAGCGGTTCGACCTCGTAGACCTGGACCGGGTTGCCGGCCCCATTGCCGTCATAGTCGACGGCCAGATCCTCCGGCCGGATGCCGATCTGCGTCGCACCTGCGGGGACACGCATTCCCTGAAGCGGCAGTGCGCCGTCGAGCGCGCTCGAACTGCCGGCATCGAGCGCGATCAGGTTCATCGCCGGAGCTCCGAGCATCCCGGCCACGTAAGCCGATGTCGGATTGTCGTAGATCTCGGACGGCGCGCCGATCTGACGGATGGCGCCGTGTTCGAGAACGGCAATCCTGTCGGCGACCGACATCGCCTCTTCCTGATCGTGGGTGACGTAGACGAGCGTGCGTCCCATTTCATGCTGGATGCGCTTGAGCTCGACGCGGGTTTCCTCGCGCAGGCGGGCATCGAGCGCGGAGATCGGGTCGTCCATCAGATAGGCGACCGGATCGCGAACGAGAGCGCGGGCGATCGCCACGCGCTGCCGTTCCCCGCCCGAGAGCTGCGCCGGCGACTTGTGCAGGATGTGGCCGATATGGAGCTTCTCCACCACGCTGGCGACGCGGGGCGCGATCACCTCGGCGCTGATCCCGCGCTCGACGAGCGGGAAGCGGACGTTCTCCTCAGCCGTCATGTGGGGGAAGAGCGCGAGGTTCTGGAACACCATCGCGACATTCCGCCGGGCCGGCGAGACGTGGTTGACCGGCGCGCCGCCGATCAGCACCTCGCCCTCGTCTGGCCGTTCGAGGCCGAGGATGAGCTTGAGGATCGTGGTCTTGCCCGAAAGCGGCGGACCGAACAGGCAGAAGAACTCGTTGTCGGCGATCTCAAAGCTGACATCGTCGACCGCGACCGTATCGCCGAAGCGCTTGGTGACATTGCGGAATGCGATCGAGGCCATCAGTGCGCCTCCCTGATCGCATTGCCCGTGTCCGCATCGAACAGCCGAACGTTGGACGGGTCGACGGCAATGCCGATGGTCTCACCGGAGTTCACCGGCACCCGGTTGTCGAAGACGCCTTTGATGGACGTGCCATCCCTTCCCATGTGCAGGATGGTGCGCGCCCCGATCCGCTCGACGAAGGTGACGGGCAGTTTGATGCCCTCGCCGTCGGTCAGTTCGCAGTGCTCCGGCCGGAAGCCGTAGACAACCTTTTTGCCCTCTGGAAGCGCCTGCGACAGCGGCGCGGTGAGCCCGGCCTCGCCGAGATCGACACGCATGACACCATCCTTTTTCACGGTCGTGCCGTTGACTAGGTTCATGCCCGGCGAACCGAGAAAACCTGCCACGAAGACACTGGACGGGTTGTTATAGACGTCGATCGGCGTGCCAACCTGTAGCAGTTTTCCATGGTCCATAACCGCAATGCGGTCGGCCATCGTCATGGCTTCGAGCTGATCGTGGGTGACGTAGACCATGGTCTGCCGGAACTCGCGCTGGAGATGCTTGAGTTCGGTGCGCATGACGGCACGGAAGGCCGCATCCACGTTCGACAACGGCTCGTCGAGGAGGAAAATCGCCGGCTCCATGATCGCCGACCGACCGATGGCGAGGCGCTGGAGGATGTTGACCGAAAGCCCCGCGGCGGGCTTCTTGAGGAGCGCTGTGAGATGCAGGAACTCGGCCATCTCCTTGACCCGGCGATCGCGCTCGGCCTTGGCGACGCCCGTGGCGCGCAGACCGTAGGCGAGGTTTTCGTAGACCGTCATGTGGGTGAAGATCGCGTAGTTCTGGAAGACGAAGCCCACGCCCCGTCGGCCCATCGGCACGCCGCGCATGTCGCGCTCGCCGAAGCGGATCTGGCCCTCGGACGGCTCGATCATGCCCGAGATCATGTTCATCGTCGTCGACTTGCCGCAGCCCGAGGGCCCGAGGAGCGCAACGAATTCGCCGTCGGCAATTTCGAGGTTCATGTTCTTCAGCGCCGTGAAGCTGCCGAAGGTCTTTCCGAGATTTTCAAGATGGATTGAGGTCACTTGCCCAGCTCCCTGCTCTGCGCCATGCGCTTGATTGCAAAGGCGGACACGACGGAGAGCGAGATGAGGATGACCAGCGCGACGGCCGCGACATAGCCCCAGATCAGTTCCTGCTGCGTGACCTTGTAGATGTAGATCGAGATGGTCTCGGTCGCGACTCCGGGGCCGCCTCCGGTCATGATGTAGAAATTGTCGAACACCTTGAAGTTCTCGATCACCCGGATCGCCAGCGCGATGATGATGATGGTCTTCATGCGCGGTAGCACGATGGTCCGGAAACGGGTTATCCAGGAGGCGCCGAGCAGGGTGGCGGCGCGAAGCTGGTCCTCGGGCACGCCGACCATACCAGCCAGCAGAATGAGGAACATCAGCGGCGTCCACTGCCAGACATCCGAGACAATGACCGCGAAGAAGGCGAGATCGGGGTCGGAGAGCCAGGCGATGGTGACCGGGGCGCCATAGAAGAACGACAGGATGTCGTTCACCGGCCCGCCGGACTGGAAGAGCATGAAGAACATGTAGCCAGCGACCGCGGGGACCACCATCATCGGGATCAGCAGCACCGAATAGAGGAAACGCCGGCCGGGGAAATTGTCGACGAACAGGATCGCCAGGCCGAGGCCGAGCAGGAATTCCACCGGCACGCAGATGGCCATGACCAGCACCGTGCGTCCCAGGGCCGACCAGAAGCGATCGTCAGCGGCAAGATCGGTATAGTTGGCGAAGCTGTTCCACAATTCGTGGGCCTGCCACCAGCCGATGCCATCGAGCGGGGACCAGTCGGTGAGGCTGATATAGATCTGCATCAAAATCGGGAAGACGGCGATGAACAGAACGAGGAGCTGCGCCGGCAGGGTCAGCCAGAAGCCGAGGCGGCGGCTGTCGCGGGTATCCTCATGCTCGAGCACGTCGGGTGTGGTTTCGAGGCTTGCAGCGGTCATTGCTTCAAGGCTCCGAAGGTCAGGCCGCGGACCAGATGCTTCTGGATGGCGATACCGAGAATGACCGGAGGAATGGCGGCGATCAGGCCGAGGGCGGCCTTGGCGCCATAGAGCTGGCCAGTCATCGAGGATGACAGCGAGGCCATGTAGACGGGGATGGTCACCCAATCGCGCGTCGTCAGCAGGAGACCGATGAGATAGTCGGACCAATTGAGAATGAAGACGAAGAGGGCGGAGCTCGCGAGTGCCGGGCGCATCATCGGCAGCGTGATCTTCCAGAACACCCGCAGCCGCGAGCAGCCTTCGACGAGAGCCGCATCCTCGATCTCCCGCGGCATGTCGTCGAAGAAGGTCTTCATCAGCCAGAAGGCGAAGGGCATGGTCACGATGCCGTAGACGAGCGCCAGGCCGTACCAGGTGTCGATGAGGTCGAGAAAGGCCCACATGATCATGACCGGGATCATCACCGCCATCGGCGGGAAAATCCGGAGCTGGATCAGCGCCAGGGGAAGGTTGTTGCCCGAGCCGAAGCGCGACAGGCCATAGGCGGCCGAAGTGCCGGCAATCATCGCGATCAGCGTGCCGAAGACGGCAGACAGGAGCGACGCCAGGATCGGCCGTCCGGCGGTGCGGTCGAGCGCCACGATCAGGTCGGAATTGCTCTCGCCGAACAGGAAGCGGAAATTGTCGAGCGTCGGGCTCTTCGGCCACCAGGTCAGGTCCGCGCCGGTGGCTGACCACTCGGCAATCGGCTTGAAGGCCATCGACGCCATCCATAGCGTCGGGACAAGCGACAGCGCCACAATGGTCAGGATCGCCGCGTAACGGAAGATCTCGAATGACAGGGAGCGGTTCATGATACGTCCAGGTCTCTGGGAAGGGGATGCGGGGCACAAAACACGCGCCCCGCATCCGGTCGCTTGGGAGTGATCTCGTCAGCCGATAGGATCCGTAATGGTTGGCCAGGCCGCCTTGTTGGCCTTGATCGCTTCGATCAGCTTGTCCTCGCCGACCCGGCGGGCGACGCGTTCCCACTGCCGCTCCGTATCGGCCATCGCATCTGCGGCCGACTTGCTGCCGGTCAGCGCCGCGACCAGGTTTTCGTCGAGCGCGTTGTGAAAGGCGGTCGCACCGGGATAATTGATCGTCGGCACGGTCCGGGCCACGCTCTCGCGCACCACGTCCATATGGTAGTCGTGGTAGGTCTGGCGGACCAGCGGATCGGCGAAGTTCGACAGCTGGAAAGGGTCGAAATAGCCGCCGGGGTTTGCCGTCATCCAGGAATAGATGCGGCTCGATCCCAACCATTGCAGCAACAGGTAGCTCGCTTCCGGGTACTTGCTCTGCGAAGATACCGAGGCCGAGAGGTTGAGCCAGAGAACGGTGCGGCGGATCAGCTTGCCGTCGATCTCGCGGCCCGGCGGGAGGTGCGATCCGACCTTGCCGGTGACCTTGCTGCCTTCGTTGGCCGGGTTGTCGAGGAACTTTGGCAGGTTGGAGAAGGCGCAGGTCATGGCAGCGCCGCCGGAGGCGAAGTTGCCGTACTGCTCGGGCCACCCCCAGGAGATCGCATCGGGCGAATGATGCGCCAGCGAGTCGATATATTCCTGCGTCGCCTTGATGCCGGCTTCGGAATTGATCAGAGGGCTCCCGTCGTCATTGAACAGGAACTGGTTCGGCGATGCCATCGAGACGAAGCGCTGGTACCAGTTGGTATAGCCCCAGCCCTGGTTCCGCAGGTCGGTGGAGCCGAACAGGCCCTGGTCCGGACGATGGAAGAAGGCGGCGATCTCGTCATGCTGCTGCCATGTGGTAGGCGGCGCCAGTTCGTAGCCGTGCTTGTCGGCGAATGCCTTCTGTTCGGCCGGATCGTTGAACAGATCGGTGCGGTGGTTCCAGATCTGGAAGTCTCCGTCGAGCGAAACGCCATAGGTCGAGCCGCGGTAATTGTTGAGAAGCGAGACGCCCTGCTCGCCGCCGACATAGCCGCGCTCTGGGTCGTCCCACTCGGGCTTGTGGGCCGCGACATATTCGTCGAGATTAACGATGCCGCCGGTCTCGGCGAGATCGCCCAGACGGTTCCATTCGACCGCATAGATGTCGAAGGCGCCGCCCTTGGTGGAAACGTCCTGCATCACCTTGGTGAATTCCTGGCCGTTGGGCACGCCGACGATATCGAGCGTGATGCCGGTCTCGGCTTCCCAGAGCTCCTTGATCGAGGGCGCGCCCTCCGGGAACGGCTGGGTCAGCTGGCCGATGGAGCCGTCAGACAGACCGAGAACGATCCGGTCCGGCGCCTTGCCGGCACCCTTGAGCGCCTTGATGGCCTCGATGGCGCGGGCCTCGGGGGTATCGGGACCGTACTGGTAGCGCTCGGCACCGTCGAAGCCGGTCGGGCCGCCGACCATGCCGTCTGCCAGGCCGTCAGCGGCGCGGGCGCGTCCGGGGCGCAGATAAAGCGGTGCGCCGAGCGCTGTGACGAGCCCTGCACTTGCCGCGGTCGACAGGAGCCGCCGCCGCGAAATTGCGGATGTGATGTTCATGATGTCCTCCCACTTAGGCGTCCTCATCGCCTGATCGGGAGAATTGAGGTTTTACCCTACGCGCGCAATCAGAATAATGCATCATTTTACATCATTATTCGTCATTATGGTCCATGATGGCCTCGTTCCCGCGCATTACCGGGATAGAATCAGATTATGATTGTTTTTGATGCGCCATAAGGCCATCATAACATCAAGACTTATCAGCGGAATGACCATGCGCACGACCGTCTCCCATATTGCGAAGGAAGCAGGCGTCTCCCCGGCCACCGTGGACCGGGTGCTGAACGGTCGCGACGGCGTTCGCGAAAGAACGCGGACCATCGTCATGGATGTGGCGACGCGGCTCGGCTATTTCGGGCCGATGGCCCACGCCGGCAGCGACATCCGGATCGAGTTCATCCTGCCGGCCGGCAACAACACCTTCATGCTGATGCTGCGCAAGTACCTGTTCGACGAGGCGGCGGCCTATGGCGGCATCAATGCGAGCCTGCACCTGATCGAGGCCTTTGACCCGGAAAACCTGGCCCAGAAACTGCGCGAACTCGAAGGCAAGACGGATGCGGTGGCGCTGGTGGCGCTCGACCATCCGATCGTCCGGGAAGCGATCAACTATCTGGCCGGAACCGGCATCCGCATCGCCACGCTCGTCTCCGACATCTCCTCGGTCAACAAGCTCGGCTACGTGGGTATCGACAACCGGGCGGCGGGCAGGTTGGCCGGGCTGTTGATGGGGCGGTTTCTCGGCGACCGTGAAAACAGCGGCACCGCCATCTTCATTGGTTCCTCCGCCTATCGCGGCCACGAGGAACGCGAGATGGGATACCGCTCGATCCTGGCCCAGGACTTCCCGACGCTGAACATCGTCGACATCATTCCGATCAGCGAAGACCGGGAACGGGCCTACGACGCGGCGAGACACCTCCTGTCCTCGAAATCGGTGCGCGGCATCTACAATATCGGCTCCGGCAACCAGGGCATCGGGCGCGCCCTGCGGGAAGCGGACGGCGGGCGCGACATTGTCTTCATCGGCCACGACCTGACCGACGCCACGCGCATGATGCTGCTCGATCGAACGATGGACGCCGTCATCGACCAGAACCCGCGCGTGGAAGCCCGCGAGGTCGTCAAGCTTCTCGTCTCCGCTGTGCGCGGCTCCAAGGAGCCGGAATACCTGCCTCGTTTGCAAGTTATTTTTCGGGAAAATATTCCGATCTTCTAAGGTTCCCGCACCAGATAAACGTTTGTTTTCAACAAGGCCGGCCCCCGGACGGTATTTCATCACGCCACTGCCGCGTTGCGAAAAGCTCATCCCGCCCCTCGCGCGGCGACGTCGACGCGGTCGTGGCTTGCTGTGACGACCAGGGCAGCGAACCCGTCAGGGTCATGACTTTCGAGGAGGGCGCCAACATTGCCGTGAGCCTGGGGCCGCATCATCCGCACCTCCGTCGACTATGGCACCGCCTTCACCATCGTGGGCAGGCGCATCGCCAGAACTGAAAGTCTGGTGGCGACCTCGCGCCACGCGGGCGAACGCGCGCCTCAACGCGACGCCGCCTAACGCAGGCAAATGCGTGTCCTACTAAAAACCCGCGCCCCCGGTGGGAGCCGGAGGCGCGGTACATTCCGATGACCTGATCTTGCCGTGCTTAGGGAGTGGCTTGAATGCGGTCGCCGGATTTCTCGTCGAAGAAGTGCAGCTTGTCCTGCGGGATGGCGATGCGGATCGTCTCACCTTCGCGGATATCAGGCCGGCCGTGAATGACCGCCGTCATCGGTTCGCCGGCCACATCGAGGATGACGTGGAGTTCCGCACCCGTCGGCTCGACGATACGGATGCCGGCCTCGACGCCATCCTCGGCAATCTTGATGTCCTCCGGCCTTAGCCCCAGCACGACCTCACGGCCCTGCTCGATGCCGACCGGCTGCGCCAGCGGGATCTTCGCCCCCTTCTGCGAGGTGAAGACACCTGAAGCGTCGATACTGCCCGACAGGAGGTTCATCGACGGCGAACCGATAAAACCCGCCACGAAGACGTTTGCCGGCGCGTCGTAGAGATCGAGCGGCGAACCAATCTGCTCGACATGTCCGCCGCGCATGACGACGATCTTGTCGGCCATCGTCATCGCCTCGATCTGGTCGTGGGTGACGTAGACGATTGTCGCGCCGAGCTTCTTGTGCAGTTCACGGATTTCCGCGCGCATCTGCACCCGGAGCTTGGCGTCGAGGTTCGACAGCGGCTCGTCGAAGAGGAAGACCTGCGGGTCGCGCACGATCGCGCGGCCCATCGCGACGCGCTGGCGCTGGCCGCCCGAAAGCTGGCGCGGATAGCGTTCGAGCAGCGGCGTGAGGTCTAGAATCTGGGCGGCGTTGGCCACCTTGCTCTCGCGCTCGTCCTTCGGCACGTCGCGCATGCGCAGTGAGAAACCCATGTTCTCGGCTACCGTCATGTGCGGATAGAGCGCGTAGGACTGGAAGACCAGCGCGATGTCGCGATCCTTGGGGTGAAGATAGGTGACGTCGCGGTCACCGATCCTGATCTGCCCGTCGGTCATATCCTCGAGCCCGGCGATCAGCCGTAAGAGCGTTGATTTCCCGCAGCCGGAAGGTCCGACGAGGACGACGAACTCGCCGTCGGCGATGTCGACATCGATGCCGTGGAGGACGGTCAGGTTGCCGAAGGACTTGGTCGCCTTCGTAATCGTCAGGGGAGCCATGTTTCTTACTCCGGAAATTGGGCCAGGGCGGGCGCGGTCATGGCGTCAGCCCTTGACCGCGCCGGCGGTGAGGCCGCGAACGAGGTTGCGCTGCAAAAGCAGCATGATGATCACGATGGGGAGCATGATGCCCACCGCACCGGCAGCCGAGATCGACCACAACGAGATGTCCTCGCCGCCGAAGGAGGCGATTGCGACGGGAAGTGTCTTGGTCTCCACGCCCGTCAGCACCAGCGCGAACAGGAACTCGTTGTAGGACATCAGCAGGCTGAACAGCGCCGCCACCGTCATCCCTGGTCGCGCCAGCGGCAGGATGACAATGCGGAAGGCCTGCCACGAGGTGCAGCCGTCGATCGCCGCCGCCTCGTCGAGATCGCGCGGGATTTCCAGGAAAAAGCCGTGCATCAGCCAGATCGTGAAGGGCTGGTTGATCGCCACCAGCGCCAGGATGAGGATCGGGTAGCTGTCGATCATGCCGAGGAACGTGCCCATCACGAAGAAGGGGATCGCCAGCAGCATGTGGGGGAACATGCGGATGGTGAACAGCACGCTGAGGATGGGCCCGGAATTCTTCCGCGGGATGCGCGACAGCGCGTAAGCCGCGAGGCTCCCGCAGGGCACCGAGATCAGCACCGTCCCGGCCGAGACGATGAGGCTGTTGATCAGGTAGCGGAAGAAGTCGTTCTCGAACCAGACCTCGCGGTGATACTCGAGCGTCGGCTCGAATATCAGCGTCGGCGGAATGGTAAAGGCATCTGCGGGATATTTGAACGAGGTCAACACCGCCCACAGAAGCGGGATGAGGTTGACGAAGGTGAAGATGCACAGCGCGACGAAGAGGAGATATTCGTTGCGCCGGCGCGGCATGGCCCTGGCGCTCATTGGTCTCCCTTTCGGTAGATGCGGGTCAGCACCCGGTTGATGGTCAGAAGGAGGGTGGCGACGATGATCAACGTGATCACGCCGAGAGCGGAGGCCTTGCCTACCTCCAGCATCCGGAAACCGAGCTGGTAGGTGTACATGGTCACCGTTTCCGTCGCCGTGCCGGGGCCTCCGCCGGTCAGCACGTAGATCGTGTCGAAGAAGCGGAAGACGTCCATCAGGCGCACGGAGATGGTGAAGATGATCGCCGGGATCAGCGCCGGGATGATGACGTGGCGCA
>CAZEJG010000018.1:0-15065 GCA_964511625.1 uncultured Hoeflea sp. | reverse complement strand
AGCGTCGAGAAGACCTTCGAGCCGATATTGACGCGGTAGAGCGCCAGTGCCAGCGACAGGCCTAGGACGAATTCGAGCCCGACGGAGCCGAAGGCGATGATGACCGTGGTCCAGATGGAATTCCACAGTCGCGCTTCAGTCAGCAGGTCGGCATAGTTTCCGAGTCCCACGAACTGGCGGGCGTCCGAACCCAGATAGTAGTCGAAGAAGCTGAGATAGATTGCGTAGCACAGCGGCCACAGGAGGACGATCGCCAGCAGCCCGAAACTGGGCAGACAGAACAGCCAGAGGCCTCTTTGCCAACGGACCATGCGGATTACTCCCGTGTCAGCGAAAGGATCGCGGGCCCGTCGCGTCCGCGACGGGCCCGCAGGGTTTCGTCTCAATTGTCGTAGTAACCGCGCGAAGCGAGAAGTTCCTCGGTTTCCTTGGCGGCCTGGTCGAGCGCAGCCTTGACCTCGACCTCGCCGGTCACGGCACGCAGGATGTGGCGGGTGACGATCTCGCCGACGTCGTTGAAGTCCGGCATGGACGGGAACGGCTTGCCGGTCTCGAGGGCAGCGCGGGCGGCCGGATACCAGCGGTACTTGGCCGCCAGTTCCTCGTTGGCGAGCACCGAGCGGCGCGGCGGCATGGAGAATTCCGCGCCCTTGGTCATGCTCTCCACCGATGCGGCCTCGGCCATCATCTTGAACATCTCCTCCTTGTCCTTGGAGGAGAAGGCGGAAATCGCGAATCCGTCATTGGCGAGACGTGCGCCGCCGCCGGGAGGCGCGACCCAGTCGATCTGGTCGACGACGCGCGACTTCGTTGGATCATCCATCGCGGCCGCACGGGTGAACCACTGAAGGCCCATGGCCGCCAACCCCTGCTGCAGGTTGATGGTGGATTCGTCGTTGGCATGCGCGGTGAAGCCCCGCGGCGCGTAGTCCGACATTTCCTTGAGTTTGGTGATCGCGGCAACGCCGGCCTCGTTGTTGAAGATCGGCTTCCAATTCTCGTCGAACCAGCCGTCGCCGATGGCGTTCATGTACCAGTGGCTCTCGTTGAGCGCCGCGTCGACGGGCTTGAGCGACATGATGGTGCCGGCCATCCGGCCGGAATCGAAGGCGGCGGCGGCCTTCTGATACTCCTCGAAGGTCTTCGGCGGTTCGATACCCTTCTCCGCGAAGAGATCCTTGCGGTAGAAGAACAGCTCCGTATTGGTCAGCACCGGCATCGAATAGATGTGGCCGTTGTAGCTGACCGCTTCCATGATCGATTCCGGGAAGTCGTCGAGCTTGTACTCTTCCTTGTATTTCTCCCACAGATCATCGAGCGGTTCGAGCCAGCCGTTGGCGGCAAAGCGCTTGAGCGAAGAGTCGGTGAGGTAAAGCACGTCGATGGCGTCGGACTTGGACGACATCGTGATGGAAGCCAGTTCCATTTCCTTGTCGATCGGCATGAGTTCGACGTTGACCCGACCTTCGGGCAACGCCTTCTGCATGGCGCCCGCATAATATTCGACGGAGGGCGAGCGGTGGCCGATGATGCGGATCTGCTCCTGCGCCATGGCCGGCAACGAGACCGTTCCGGCCAAGACGGCCGCGGCTGTGACGAGTTTCCAGGTGTGTCTGACGTTCATTCTTTCCTCCCTTGGTGAATGGATCAGTTTGGGTTCGAAGCCTGCGTGCCTTCGTCCTCCCGAGTTCAGCGCGCCTCCACGCGGATGACATGGTAGGAGAGCGGTCCGAGGCGCGCCTTGAGCTTTCCGTCCTCGATGACTGCACCCTCTCCCTGCACGGGCGCGATACGGTCCGGCTCGGCGGCCGAATTGGTGGCCCTGAGGTCGTGCCCTTCCATGACCTGATGCATGACGACCCGGGTCGGATCGAAGCCGCACAGGTCCATGGCGAATTCCGCGGTTTCGGTCAGGTGCCGGTTGACCATGAAGGCGGTGATGATCCCGGTCTCCGTCTCGCGGGTGACCGACATGTCGATATAGGTGACGTCGTCGGCGACGCGGACATCATAGGTCGGGCAATCGAGCGCCACCTGCAACGCCTCGCCGCGGCCGTAGAGGCTCGCCAGCTGATAGGGCCAGTAGATCGACTGCCGCCAGGCTGGGCCGCCGCGCTCCGCGCGGATCGGCGCGATGACATTGATCAGCTGCGCGATGCAGGCGATCTTGACGCGATCGGAATTGCGGATGAATTCGTTGATGAGGGCTGCGACGAGCAGCGCATCCTCGAAATTGTAGTCTTCCTCGAGCAGCGACGGCGCTTCCGGCCAGTCCCAGGTCTTCAGTGCATCCTTTTCCTGGTAGCGCTTGTGATACCAGACGTTCCACTCGTCGAAGCAGATATAGACGTCATTCTTCGCCTTCTTCTTGGCCTTGACGTAGTCGATGATGCCACCGACCGTCTTGATGTAACGGCCCATCACGTCAACCTTGGCGAGGAAGTTCAAGGTGTCGTGGCTGCGGTTGCCGAAATACTTGTGCAGCGAAACGTAATTGACGTTCTCGTAGGATTCCTCGAGCACGATCCGCTCCCAGTCGGGATAGGTCGCCATCTCGTCGTTCGACGAACCGCAGACGATGGTCTCGATCGTCGGGTCGAAACCCTTCAGCGCCTTCGCCGTCTCGTCGGCGATACGTCCGTAATCGTGTGCGGTGCGGTGGCCGATCTGCCAGGGGCCGTCCATCTCGTTGCCGAGGCACCACATCTTCACGCCGTGCGGCTTCTCGTAGCCGTGCGAACGCCGCAGATCAGACCAGGCGGTGCCGCCCGGATGATTCACATACTCAATGTACTCCCGGGCATCCTGCAGGGTGCCGGTGCCGAGATTGGCGGCGAGCATGAGCTCGATGCCGGCGCGCTCGCACCACTGGGCGAATTCGTTGACGCCGATCTGGTTGCTTTCCTTCGTGCGCCAGGCGAGGTCGAGGCGCATGGGGCGGTTCTCGCGCGGCCCTATCCCGTCCTTCCAGTCATAGGCGGATACGAAATTGCCGCCCGGATAGCGGACGACAGGGACATTGAGATCTCGGACGAGCATGAGAACGTCCTTGCGGAAACCGAGATCATCAGCTTCCGGATGACCCGGCTCGTAGATGCCCGAATAGATGGCACGCCCGAGATGCTCGATGAACGCGGAATAGATCCGATCGTCGATGGTGGCGATCCTGAAGTCGCGATGGACCGTGGCCGAGACCCGCATCCTTCCTCCCAATGCATTTTGTTTTTCGATATTGATCTGTATTTATGATACACATCTCAAATTTCGATCCGCTCGTCAAGCAGTCGGAAAACGGGGGAAAAGAGGGCTGGATCAGGAATCGTTATGCAGGCGCAGAACGATGTCCTGGTCATAGTTGCCAAAACCGCGGCCGAAGATGTTGATGCCGCCGGGGTGACGGGCATCGGGCTTGACCTCTATGCGCAAGCGGATCGAGCGATGGCCTTCGAGCTGCAGGTCGGACAACGTGACATCGGAGATCTTCACCCCGTCCACATAAGTGCCCTTGCCGTTGACCCGCCAGGTCTTCAGCATGCCGTACTGCGAGCCCGCGAGCTTCCACCAGCTCGGCGTGAACAGGCCGCGCTTGTCGCCGAAATCGCCGGGCGAAGTCCAGTCGCCCAGCTCGACTCCGTTAATAGAAACGGAAATGTCTGAGGGCCAGTCGGGACTGGTACCCGGCACTTCTGAGCTGACCTCGAACGAAACTTCAAGCGCTTTGCATTTCTTACCTACAATATTGATATTATTCGGGAACTGGTATTCTACGAAGCCGCTCGTAAACCACAGGAGAGCGGTCTTCATCCGGTCCGGCTCAAGAAAGGACGATGGCACGTCGAGCAGCCCGATCACGCCTTCCGTCGAGCAGATTCCGCAGGGCGCGGACGCCTCGCAATGGGAGTAGAGACCGAGCGGCATGGAGACTTCGATATGGTCGTCACGGTCGGCTTTGACCTCGTTCTTGAAGGTGATGATGACCTCGTCATAGGCAGCGCGGCAGATCTTCTGCATGCCCTTTCGCGCCTTGCGGGTCTCGGTCAGGACGAGGCCGGCCTCCTCGAGAATCTTGATGTTGGAGGAGACTGAGGACTGCGGCAGATGCAGGCTGTCGGCGATCACGTTGACGTTCGTCGGGCCGTTTCGGATGAGCAGACCGAGAATGTCGAGGCGCGCCTGCGACGCCAGTCCGCGAAGCACGGCACCGTCCTTTGCGGGATCGACCAACAGAAAATTCCCCGGCATCAACCATCCCCCAAAATCTCTTAACAATCAGAATTTCGGATACAGTAGCCATTGACGTCGAAATGTCAAACGGTTGGCCGCGACACGTAATCGTCCGGGCTACGGAGCGCACCTCCGGCCCGGAATCTGGAGGGGAACATGCCTCTGATGGCTTGGTGCGTTAGCTCGTCGTCCAGTCGCCATCGATTTGTGGCGTGCCGCATCGGGGGCGCATGCTGATGATGCGTCGCGCCGCCGACTCGCGGAACGCTAGAAGCCCAGGGCGCGGGGGACAGCCGTCGAGATCACCGGCGCGTAAGCGATGATCAGCACCGCAATCGCGCTCGCCACATAGAAGGGCAACAGCGCCCGGACGATATCCTTCACCGGCAGCCCGCTGACAGCGGACCCCACAAAGAGACACAAACCCACCGGCGGCGAGATGTGGCCGAGCGCCAGGCAGGTGATCGTCACCATCCCGAAATGCAGCGGATCCATGCCGAGGGTGAGAGCCACCGGGTATAGGATCGGCGTGACGATGATCAGCGCCTCCGTCGGAGCAAGAAAGGTGCCGAGAATAAGGAGCAGGATCATGTAGCCGGGAAGGAAGATCGAAGGAGACAGCCCGCCCAGAAGCTCGGCGGCCGCATAGGGCACCCGGTCGAAGGCGATCAGCCAGCCGAAAGCGCCCGCAAAGGCGAGAATGAGCGCCACCACCCCCGTCAGCAGCACAGAATCGCGCAGGATCGAGGGGAAGTCGGCGAGGCTGAGCTCCCGATGGACGAACATCGAGACGAGCGTGCCGTAGACGACGGCGATGGCACCGGCTTCGGTGGCGGTGAAGACGCCCGCCACCACTCCCCCGATGATGATGACCACGGTCATCAGGCCGGGAATGGCATCGAGTACGATCTGCAAAGCCTCGCGAAGCGATACGGAGTCGGACACCGGATAGCCCCGGCGGACCGAGATCACCCAGCCGGTGAAGATGAGGACCAGACCGATAAGCAGGCCGGGAAGGTAACCGGCGGCGAACATGGCACCGACGGAGACCTCGGTTACCCAGCAATAGACGATGACGATAATGCTGGGCGGAATGATCGTGCCGAGCGGCGAGGAGACGACCGTGACGGCCGTCGCGAATGCCCGGTCATAGCCGCGTTTCACCATGGCCGGAATGAGGATCGAGCCGATCGCCGAGGTATCGGCGGTGGCCGACCCCGAAATGCCGCCGAAGAACATTGAGGCGACGATGTTCGTCGACGACAGTCCGCCGCGTGAACGGCCGACGAAGACATTGGCGAGCCGGATCATGCGTTCGCCCATGCCACCCCGACCAACGATGTTGCCGGCGAGAATGAACAGCGGAATGGCGACGATGGAGAAATTGTCGGAGATGGCGGGGATGATCCGCTGCGGCAGGCTGAGGACCGGCATGCCCTCATAGAGAATAGCGGCGAGGGAAGCGATGCCGAGGCCGAAGACGACGGGCACGCCAAGGACGATGCAGACGGCGAAAACGGCAAAGAGCGTCAGGGTCATTGCGCGACATCCCTCTCGTCAAGCCGAATGGTATCCGAACCTCTGAGGTAACCGACAAGACGGCGGAGCGAATAGAACAACATGAAGGCGCTCCCGACCGGAGCCGCCAGATAGACCCACATCATCGATATCCTGAGCGTGCTGGATTTCTGCCCCCCCGCGATCTGCGCCATCTGCCAGGAATAGACGACAAGAACCGCGAGGAAGATCACGACCGCCGTCTCCACCACGATCCGGATCGTGCGGGCGACCGGCGCGGGAAAGGCGTCCGTGAACATGTCCATCGCCATGTGCCCGGCAAAACGCATGACGAGGGCGCCGGACAGGAAGCAGAGCCAGGTGAAGGAGTAGCGTACCACCTCGTCAGCCCAGTGAAGGGGCACGACAAAGACGTAGCGCGCAATGACATTGGCAAACAGGAGCACCACGATCTCGACGAGCAGAAAGCCACATACGGCCTCGAGCCCCCCATCGATCCAACGGAAGTAAAACGGATTCCCATTGCGGCCGGCCATCCGGCCGGCCTCGTCGGTTTCTTGCTGCGCCACGAACGCTCCTCCCAGAGCCTTGTCTTACTCGGCCTTCAGGCCGCGTATCTCGTCCACGAGCTTGGCGGTGTCCTCTCCAAACTCTTCCCGGAACATGGTGTAGACGGCTTCCACCTTGCCCTGGAACGGCCCGATGTCGGGATGCGTGACCTTCACGTCATGGGACTTCAGCGTTTCCTCGAGCGAGGCGTCTTCGTCAAGGACGAATTGGCGCTCGACCTCCGCTGAATGTTGCGCCGCTTCGCTCACCCATCCCTGCTCTTGCTCCGACAGTCCGTCCCAGGTTTTCTGCGATATATGCAGGAGCTGCACCGAATATACATAATTGATCATCGCGACATTCGGCGCGACCTCGTAGAACTTCTTGCTGACATAGGTGTTGATGCCGCCTTCGGCGCCGTCGACCATCTTGGTCTGCAGCGCCATATAGACCTCGCCGAAGGGAAGCGGCGTGGGTATCGCTCCGAGATCCTCCCAGGCGCGAACGTAATAGGGCGCTTCCATCGTGCGAAGCTTCAGCCCCGCCAGATCGCCGATGTTCTCGACTGGCTGAAGACCGTAGTAACTGCGCGCACCGCCGATCCAGTAGGCAATCGGACGGATGCCGACGTCGATCAGGTCCGGTTCGATCTTGCCGCGGATATCCTCCGAGTCCATGGCGGCGAAGGCATGCTCGTAGCTGTCGAACAGGAACGGAAGGCTGAAGACCTGATAGTCTTCGTTGAAGGTGCCGGTCAGCGCCGACGTCACGCTGATGACGTCCACGGTGCCGATCTGCAGCGCCTCGAGCAGGTCGCGCTCGTTGCCCATCACCCCATTCGAGAAGATGTCGACCGTCAGTTCGCCGCCGGACGCTTCTTCGAGTGCCTCCTTGAAGGCGACCGCGCCCTTGTGGAACGCATGGCTCTCGGGTTGGACGTGTGCCAGCTTCAGCGTCTTGGCAAGCGCCGGCGACAGGGCCAGGCCGGATGCCGAGATGGCCACGAAAGCGCCTGCGAGAAGCGCCGATGTTCTTGCAGCTATGGTCATGATTATCCTCCCTATCATAATGTGTGCATGATCCGCCGCCGTCAGGCCGGCGACGGGCCGTAATTTGCGATCAAAGCCGCCCGATCCAATCCCGGGTCGCGCGGCCTGACCGGATCTCAGGCAGCTTTCCCCCCGAGATAAACGCCTCCTTCGAGCAATTCCTGCTGGAGGCCTGGAATATCGATATTGGCCACCGGAGTGTTGGTTCGCATCGCGCGCGCCGCCGCAACACCGGCCGCCTGGCCCGTCACCATGCACGGCGCCATGTTGCGGGTGGCTCCATGCGCGTAGGAGGTGGCAGAAATGCAGCGCCCGGCGACCAGGATGTTTGAAAAACCCTTCGGCACCAGCGAACGATAAGGCACATCGAAGGCGCCGTCGCCGCCGATATCGTAGAAATGGGCCTGCCCGGTGTCGGGGTCGTGGATATCGACGGGGAAGCAGATCTCGCCGATCGTATCCTCGAACTTTCGGCCCGACATCACGTCATCGTCCTGGATTTCGTATTCTCCCAAGACGTTGCGCGTTTCGCGAACGCCGGCGAAGATGGCCGGAATGTAATAACCGTTCTCGAAACCGGGGACGTGCTTCTTGAGGAAATCGCCCGCCTTGCGCACCTGTCGGGTGAGATCGACCGTCGCCTTGGAAAGCGCCAGCGGATCGGTGCCGTCGACGTTGAAGACGGCCGAGGTGTTGACGTTGATCTGGTTCGGCCACGTGGTGTTGAAGAACACCTTGTGGTCCTCGTTGGGGAAGATCTTCTCCTCGCGGATGATGTCGTTCCACTTGCTGAAAGTGCCGTTGAAATAGACGGGGAAAGGTTCGCTGCCGTCCTTGGACGCCATGGCGGGATTCACCTCGCCGATCTCCTGGGCGATGCGGCGGGTATCGACGTTGAAGAAGCGCATCAGCATGGAGACGGGCTGCATCTTGCCGGTCTTGCTGTCGCCGATGCGCACCGTGGCCCCGGCATAGGCGGCCACGTCCCCATCGCCGGTGGAATCGATGAATGACTTGGCCTCGATCCGGCGCAATCCGCCCTTCATCGCCACGGTCAGATGCTTGACGAAGCCTTCGCTCGCCTCGGCGCCCACCACGTTGCAGCCGTAGATGATCTGGATGCCTTCCTCGGCAAGCATCTCGGTAGCGGTGATGCGGAAGATGTCTCCGTCGACGGGGGTCACCGCGCTGACGAAGCCGTCATAGGGAACGTGGCCGACAGAGCCGCCGAGCGCCTTAAGCCGGTCGACGATCTCCTGAGCGATGCCGAAGACGACCTGGCGCCGGTCGCGGGTCAGAAAGCTGTGCAGGCACAGGCCGGTGGTGGCGTTGCCGCCGACGAAGGTCCGCGATTCCAGGAGGATGGTTTTCGCTCCCGCCCGACTTGCGGCCAGCGCTGCGACCACTCCGGTCACTCCGCCTCCGATGACGACGACATCCGTCTCTATTGCATTCATGTCTTGCGATCCCTGTGATTGAATTCGTCGTGATGAGACGAATTTGAGGGCTCGCCGTCAAACGCCGGATGAGCATGACGCGGCGCAATAATGGTCGTGCGGACTTCATACTTTTCACTGCGCACTCTAAACTATATATGTTTCGCCAAGCCCGGATTACCCGGAAAAGATGGATTGTGCGGGCTCGTTCCGGATACCTTTCCGGCACCGCTTCGCAAATGCGGTGGCGACGAAATTTGAGCGAAGGACGATCATGATTCTTCTCGCAACACCCGACAAACGCCCGGTCCATCTGCAAATTCGCGATCTTTTGAAGGAACGGCTCGCGGCTGGCGAATGGGCTGCGGGTGCTCTTTTGCCCACGGAATTGAAGCTGTCCGCGGATTACGCGGTGAGCGTCGGGACGATCCGCAAGGCGCTCGACGGACTGGTCCAGGACGGCCTTATCATCCGCCGGCGCGGCAAGGGCACCTTCGTCCAGAGCCACTCTCCGACCTCGGCCATCGATCACTACTTCCGCATCGTTCCCGACGCGGGAGCGAAGATCTTTCCCGACGACATTGTAATCGCCGAAGACGGCTTTCTCGCCTCGGAGGAAGAGCGCGACGTGCTCAGGCTCGCGCGCGGCGCCAAGGTCCACCGCACCTACCGCAAGCGCCTCATCGACGGAGTTCCGGTTATCGCCGATATACTCTCGGTTCCGGCAGAGGGTTTCCCCGGCTATGACTGGGGACACTGGAGTTCCGTGTTCGAGACACCGTACGAATATTACGAACACAAGTTCGGCATACGTGTCGTCGACGTCGTGGAGAAACTGCGCGCAATCCCCACAGACCAGGCACGCGCGGAAGTGCTCCAGATCAGGGCCGGCGAGCCGATCCTCCTCGTGGAGCGCATCGCCTCGACCTTCGATCAGAAGCCGGTCGAACTCCGCAAGAGCTATTGCGACACCCGCCACCATCACTATCTCACGCAGATCACCTGACGCGTCGCCATCTGCGGTTTGGCGGAAAAGCTCTGAACTGGAACGCTCGCGAAACACGCCCGGGTCGGCGACGCTGTCGCGACCCGCGACGGAAATCGAGCCCACTGCGGTGGGTTTCCGCCATAATGGACGCCTTGCCCGACACCAGGACGTCAGTATCGGTCCTTGGGTCCTCTAGCGTATCGATGGCCTGCTGACGGGGAGTGCAGCCGCGGCCGGGCGTGCCAGCGTGTGAACCGTGACCGTCTGTCTCCTAGAAGCGAACGTCGAGCCATGCCGTAAAAACATCATCCCGAGCGGACGAGGAAAATACGCCTTGGTAGAACAATCCCACCGATGCACTGGACGTAAGGTCGAGGTCAAGCCCGGCGTCCAGCGCCAGCGCATCGCGTGAGATCGGACTGCCGGCGATCGTGACAGCATCCGACCCCGTAAGGGCTAGGGTGCTTCTGGGTACCGTGTCGCCCAAGGCTTGCCGCCAGCCGAGCATGCCGCTGAGGCGGGCACCGACCTGCCCCAGATCGATCGCAGTCTCGGTGCGAATGCCGAGCGTGGTGAAGGTGACACCATACGCGCCGCTGGCGCCGGTCAGCGCGGCTGCGCCGCCGCTCTCGACAAAGCCATCCGTTCCGACGTGGATATGGGCCAGGTTGATGAAGGGCTCGAAGCGGGCGAAATCAGTTTCAAACTCGTATCCGAGCTCACCGAAACTCTGGAATGTTCGGGCATCGTAGCCAGCCGACAAGCTGTCGGCGAAGCCGGTGAAGCCGACGGACCGCGTGGTCTCGAGATCGTGCCACGACCAGGCAAGCCCGCCGCGCAGCGAAAGCAGGCCCTCCGCCAGTTGCCACTGCGCACCGCCGTAAACGGCCAGAGTGTAGCTGTCGACGACAGCCGCCGATGCACGAGCCCCGACATCGATTCCGGTTTGGCTGGAACCAGCGAGGACGCCCAGGCGCAACTGATCGGCAAGCAGAGTGTCAGCACCGATGAGGAAGCCTCCGGAGGAGCGGTCAGCGGCCGCGGCGTTGCCGTCATCGTCTGTCGAACCCCACCGTCCGTAGCTGTTGCTCCAGATAGTCAGGCCTGGCTGATCGCCGTCGACCGGGACCGGCGCCGGCCCCTCGTATCCGTCGGCCAGGCCCGGCGCAGCAGACGCAGCCGCATCGCCGAACGCGGCGCGAATGCGCTCATTGACACGATGGCGGACAGGACTGCCATCCTCGATGAGTGACGTGACTGCGGAGGCGTGCACCTCGCCGGAAAGCTGGTCGTACGCCGTAATGGCCGTGGCTTTGTCGAGCTGCACCACCGCATCGTAAAGCGCGTTGCCAAAGCCCAGACCTTCCAGTCCGCTAGCCACCGCTATCTGGTTCGGTGTGGTGGCCAAGTCGGCAAAGCCGGTCCCGTCGCGGGTCAGGGTCAGCGTGACGCGATTTGCTTCGTAGCCTATGGTCGCATCCAGAAAGGCAAAGTCGGACGTGACGTGGTCGAAAGCGCTTCCGATGCCAAGTCCGCCGGTGGCGGTAAGGAGCGTGTAGGTGGCTGTCGGATCATAAGCACCGGTGATGCCGACATGGGCGACGGTGCCGCCACTGATCGTCGCCATGCCGCTGACCGCAACCAGTTCCCTGTCGGCGCCACCCGGCGTCACCTCAACCTCGAAGCGCGAGTTTGTTTCGAAGGTGAGATCGCCGTTCACGGACAGTGTCTGGCCCTGTCTGCCGCTCAAAACACCGCCTGCGGAAAGGCTGAGATCTCCGGCGATCGTCCCTGTGCCGTACAGGATGCCGCCGGAACTCACCTTCACTGCGGCCATGTTCCCCACCGTATCGCCGAACACGCCGTCGATGAAGACCGAGCCGCCCCGGATGTTCATCGTACCGCCGAAGCGACTGTCGGCGGTATTGGAACCGGTCAGCACCGTCCGTCCGGCCAGATGCTCGATGGTGCCGATGCCGGTCACGGCCGGCGCAAACATGTAGGCCGAGCCGTCGGCATTGCCGGTGTGATTGAAGACGAGCGTGCCCGTGCCTTGCCCTAGGCTGAGCCGATCGGCCGACAGCGTCCCCGCCGCTCTCGCCGTCCCGCCTGCCGCAGCGCCGATGTTGACGGTGCCGGTGGACCCCTCGAGGGCTGCGACCTGCACATTGCGCATGTCCCCGGACAGCGCCACGACGCCGCCGTCGGCGACCGTCAGCGCGCCATCGCCCATCACACCCACGAAGAGGCCGCCGTCGATACTCCAGACCGAGCCCTGCCCGATGACCGACACGGAGCCGGTTGCGTCCATGTCGCCGCCGATACCGGCGACCGTGTTGCTGACCGTGCCGCCATCGGCAATCGTCATCGCGCCGTCGCCAAAATAGCCGATGTAAAGGGTGCCGTCGTTGCGCCACGCCGATCCCGGGCCCGTCACCATCACCGTGCCGCGGGCGCCGGCCTCCGTGCCGACAGTGCTCGCCCCGCCATTCGAGTTCACCAGGCCACCGTCTTCGATCAGCAGTGTTCCGCTACCCGACGCGCCGACAGCAAGCTCACCATTTGTCCAGATCGAACCCACCCCGGTAATGGTTGCAGCACCGCTCGCGCCAGCCGCGCCTCCGACATGACCGATATCACTGTTCACAGCACCGCCGTCTTCGATGAGGAGCGTGCCACTGCCCCCACGGCCAACGCTGAGAATATTGCTGACATCGAGCGACTGTCCCGATCCGAACCCGAGACGTCCGCCGGAGGTGATATTCACATTGCCGGCGACCGTGCCGCTGCCAGCCAGTTCCACATCGGCCAGCACATTGATCACCGCCATGCTCCCCACGATGTCGCCGAACACGCCATCGATGAAGACCGAGCCGCCCCGGATGTTCATCGTGCCGCCGAAGCGACTGTCGGCGGTATTGGAACCGGTCAGCACCGTCCGTCCGGCCAGATGCTCGATGGTGCCGATGCCGGTCACGGCCGGCGCAAACATGTAGGCCGAGCCGTCGGCATTGCCGGTGTGATTGAAGACGAGCGTGCCCGTGCCTTGCCCTAGGCTGAGCCGATCGGCCGACAGCGTCCCCGCCGCTCTCGCCGTCCCGCCTGCCGCAGCGCCGATGTTGACGGTGCCGGTGGACCCCTCGAGGGCTGCGACCTGCACATTGCGCATGTCCCCGGACAGCGCCACGACGCCGCCGTCGGCGACCGTCAGCGCGCCATCGCCCATCACACCCACGAAGAGGCCGCCGTCGATACTCCAGACCGAGCCCTGCCCGATGACCGACACGGAGCCGGTTGCGTCCATGTCGCCGCCGATACCGGCGACCGTGTTGCTGACCGTGCCGCCATCGGCAATCGTCATCGCGCCGTCGCCAAAATAGCCGATGTAAAGGGTGCCGTCGTTGCGCCACGCCGATCCCGGGCCCGTCACCATCACCGTGCCGCGGGCGCCGGCCTCCGTGCCGACAGTGCTCGCCCCGCCATTCGAGTTCACCAGGCCGCCGTCTTCGATGAGGAGCGTGCCGTCACTGATGCGGCCGACATCAAGGGTGCCGGCGACATCAAGCGTTTCCCCCGTTCCCACTCGAACCGTGTCGCCGTTCTCGATGGCGACCGACCCGTCTATCGATTGTGCGAGCGCGGGCAAGGCGCCAACAAGAAGCGCCATCGCAGTCGCGGCCGACTGCCCCATGCGCCGACCGATGCTGCAGGCGTGCAGCCGTTCCACAGACACAGTCACAAGCGCCATGCTCCGGCCCCCATCTCTTGCTAGAGACTACAGGGCGGCGCCCGCATGGTCCTTGGCGAGGCGTTCCAATGCTTGTCGAACCGTCCCGAGCCACCGGCGGCTCAACAGGCTCGCATCGGGCCCGTCATGTGGGCGCGAGCCGGTGATTGCGGACGTTGAACGCTCCGTAAAGAGGGCCGGAAAGTCAGAGAAGGATCAACGAGACTTCGGACGCAACTCGCTCGGGGCCATGCCGAAATGCGCGCGGAACGCGCGGCTGAATTGGGCCAATTCCCGAAATCCGGTCGCCTTGGCTATCGCGCCGATAGAATGGCGGTTCGCCTGCTCGACCAGCAGATCACGCGCACGCTCAAGCCTGCATCGTCTGATATGGCTGGCAATGCCGTCACTGTCTGCGAAGAGGCGGTAAAGTTGCGAGCGCGTCACCCCGGTGAGGGCGGCCAGTCGCTCCACGCTGAGGTCGGGATCGGCAAGATGCCTCTCTACATACCATTCGACCCGCTCTTTCTCGGACCGGAAGACGGCTTCGTGCACACGCTCCGATCTGGTTTCAAGACACACCGCGAGGCACTGGATGATGCTCATCGCCAGACGATGTCCGGCAGTCTCGGGCAGAGCAGGGAGATGGCGCCGAAGCGTCTGGACATGGTCGGAAAGGTAGGCAGACTCCGCGGCGCCAAGAACCTGACCGTGCATGCCTTCGAGAATCGGAAGATGCGTTCTCGCAAGCCCCCGCGGTAGCATCAGAGTGATCGTGCGCGCGTCAGTCGATTCCTGCGCATACGTGCGTCCCAGATCACCGATCAGAAGAGTACCCGCACCGCCCGAGAAATCGGCGGTCTTCGTCTCGCCGCTGTAGATGCCGTCCAGCATCAGACACAGTCCGACATGGTCGATGCCGTCACGGCGAATGAACGCGGCGGGACGCTGATAGATCTGCCCGGTGATACGCGTATAGGTCAGGGCGACGGCCCCGAGCATGTAGGTTTCGCAATGCGCATGGAAGGCTCCCGTGGGCGCACACGTCTCTGTTATGGGCGCCAGACTGGGCCAGTCCCGATGCCGCCAGGCTTCATACCGATCCCCGACCGCGAAATGATCAGTGCTGAAACTATGAACCTTCATGGTTGGCTCTCGCCTCTTTCCGCTCCCGGTGGCCGTCCCCACCAGGATGATTTAGCAGGAATTGAATTGAGTCCCAATATCAAGCAGCCGCGGTGCCCCGCCAGCGCATTTGCATTGAGCCCATTGGGCCTTCGGCTCATGAGCCTGGCAGGCCCTAGACGCAGAAAAGCCCCGGCTGGGTTCGCTCGGGGCTTGGTTGGTATCGAGAAGCTTGGGCGGCGATCTGGTTGCTGGGTGCAGGCTTTGTCTCTTCGACCCGTTGATCCGGCGGACTATTGCTGTGCAATGGCCGGAGGATTTCAGGTTATGAGCCTCACAACGCAACAGAGGTCCGCGGTATGCGGAGCTATTTGTATCGGTAATGTAATGTGATTTTGGTTGCGGGGGCAGGATTTGAACCTGCGACCCGTTGATCCGGCAGGGACTTG
>CAZEJG010000017.1:0-77114 GCA_964511625.1 uncultured Hoeflea sp. | reverse complement strand
CGGGCGTCTTCCTCGGTTTCGAAGTAGCCGCCCTTCCAGCCCCAGTAGGTCCAGGTGCCGGCAAGACGGTCGAAGACCTGACGGGCGTCGGTTTCGGGACCGAAGCGCCTGTCTTCAGGCAGCTTGGCGAGCGCCTTGTCGTCGGGCACGGAGCGCCACAGCCACGACGGCACGTCGTTTTCCTCGACCTTCTTCAGCGCCGCCGGCACGCCGGCCTTGCGGAAATATTTCTGCGCCAGAATGTCGGCCGCGACCTGACTGAACTGCGACGGCACGTCGATGTTCTCGAGCTTGAAGACCACCGAACCGTCCGGGTTGCGGATCTCGCTCGTCGCCTTGCGGAACGGGATCGACGCATAGGCGGATTGGCCCTGGGTCGTGAATTGCCTGTCGATGCGCATTTCTACCTCTATCGTGCGGTACCGCCGCGTGGTCCTTCAAACGGCGAAAGTGTCCCCTCGAGCCGCGAAGTCATTTCGCGGCCAGCTCTAAACTCGAAACTCGGAAGGTGATTCCGGTATCCCCTGGAAGTCCCTTATATAGTGGTCAGGCTGGACCGAAACACTAAATATAGTGTTAACAAAGCGTTTCTACCAGCTTTTTTTCCCCTTAAGGTCGACCACCCGAAGTCACGACACCCCACTGACCGGAAGGTCGCTTTCTGCGACGAAACCGGTGCTTCATGCCCTCGGATTTGTGGATTTGGCCGGATCCGGAACTCGACTTTTGCCGCTCCGACCTCGCCGCCGTGGCGACCTTGACCCTATAAGGATCGACTCGGTGCCAGCCGTCAAGGGGTAGTTTGTGACGGATTTTTTAACACCACATATTGTGCGGGCGTGGTGTGGAAAATGGGGATGCAGCGAAAAATATTCCGCATCCGGCGCAACCGCCTGTCTTCCGGGGCGCGAGCCGAAAACCGTGCCGTTCCAGACGCTTGTCGACCGCCAAAAAGAGGTCGAATCCGATGAAAAGCAAATTTATGAGGTTGACACGATCCGCCGGTGAATCGTCGTTTTTGTGTCACACCTCGAAAAGCCGGACGTCGGGAAGAGAGCTCGACGGGCGGCCGAGGGGATGCGGGATCAGGCCGCGGTAAACAGCCGGCTTTCGCGCAACGCATCGACGAGTCCCGGCTCCTCGATCACGTCGAGCGCCTCGCGCAGACGCACCCATTTGCGCTTGCGCTGCTTGTATTCGGGCCAGCGGCCGCGCTCTTCCTCGAGACGCAACAGATGGATGTCGACGGTGCACAACACGTCGCCGCGTTGCGGCCGGATCTTCATGTAGTCGTAGGTGCCGAGATCCGAATCGATGGCCGTGGCGATGACGCCGGCTTCTTCCCACGCTTCGCGTTCGGCTGCGGTCGCGCCGTCCTCGTCGTCCTCGATCCACCCCTTGGGCACGATCCAGCGGCCGGTATCGCGGCTTGTGATCAGCAGGATCTCGCGCCGACCCTTGCGCTCGCGCAGTACCAGGGCAGCGGCCTGGCGCGCGCCGGGATCGCGGTCTTCCGGCTCGACATGCGGGCGCACCTTCCCGGGCCCCGTCGGGCGGAAATGGTCGAGAATCGAAAAGATCCGGTCAAACGCTGTCATGGCGCGAATCGCTGTTGGCCCTTCGGTCTAGGGTTGAGGCATCTGCGGTAACAATCAAGATGCCACACGCGCATGAAAGCGACGTGACTGCCGGGCGCGTGACGCAGACCGGGCGCATCATGGTGCTGATCAGAGAGATAGGCGATCGTTGCCGGGGTTCAATACGGCTGCAACGACAGGGGGCTGGCGGGTGCGCTCAGCCGCGATGATCCTTGGCGATCGGTTCCTGGTAGGAAAAGCCGAGGTCCCAGGGGAAATAGATCCATGTGTCCTGGCTCACCTCGGTGACGAAGGTGTCGACCAGCGGCCGACCCTTCGGCTTGGCGTAGACGGTGGCGAAGTGACCCTTCGGCAGCATTGCCCGAACGATGCCGGCTGTCTTGCCGGTGTCGGTGAGGTCGTCGACGATCAGCACGCCTTCGCCCTCGGTATCGAGGATGTCCTGGTTGATTTCCTTGAGGATCTGCATCTCACCCTGGGTGGTGTAGTCGTGATAGGAGGCGACGCACACCGTGTCGATGCGGCGGATGTTGAGCTCGCGCGCCAGAATGGCCGCGGGAACCAGGCCGCCGCGGGTGATGCAGACGATGGCGTCCCATTTCTCGCCCGAACCGGACAACCGCCAGGACAGGGCCCGGGCGTCGCGGTGGAACTGGTCCCAGGAAACGGGGAAGGCTTTTTCATCGGGCATCGACATGATCGGCTCCTCGCTCGGGATCGGGTGCGGGCGGACCCGGAGCGCGGCAATCACGCCACGCACCGGTCGCTGTCCGATTATCCGCGCGAGGGGCTCAAGGGCAAGCGGCGGACCGGAGTGACCTGGGGATAAGCCCGTTGCCGGACCACCCCTCTCGGCCGTCGCTACCATGATCCGTTCAGCGCGACAGCAGCGTCGGCACCTGGACCTTGCGCATGACGGAGCGCGTCACGCCTCCGAAGAGCCACTCGCGGACGCGAGGGTGGCCGTAGGCCCCCATGACGAGGAGATCCGCGTTCGTCGCCTTCACATGGGCCTCGATGACCTGCGCGGTGCTGCGGATGCCGCTGCCCATCGTGTCGACGTTCACGCGGATGCCGTGCCGGTCGAGACTGGCGGCGAGCTGGGAGCCGGGCATGGCGCTGTCGATGTCGGCGAGCTTGTCGGGATCGACGACGAGGATTTGCACTTCGCCTGCGGCCTTCATGAAGGGGAGGGCGTCGGCAGCCGCCCGGGCCGCCTCGCGCGAGCCGTCCCACGCCACGAGCACCCGCTTGACCGGCGCCGCAAGAGTGACGTCGCTGCCGATCATCAGCACCGGGCGACCGCTTTCGAACATCAGCGTTTCGAAGTCGGTGACCGGGGCATCGTCCTTCTCGGCGTCCGGCTGGCGGGCGATCACCAGATCGGCGGTGCGCGCCGCGGCCAGCGCCGAGGTGGCGCTGTCGCCGCCGGGGGTACGCGCAGGGCGCCACTCGAAGGCGATCCCCTCGCGCTCGCAGGCCTTGGTGAAGGCATCTCCGACCGCCGTCATGCGTTGTTCGGCCTGTTCGTAGAGCGCGTTCAGCGTCGCCGGGTCGGGCATGTCGATGGGCGCGGACAGGGTGACGAACTGGGAGGGCTCGCCGTGGGTGCCGACGAGATGGATGTCGCGGCCGCCGGGAAGCGCGAGTGCGGTGGCAAGCACGGGTTCGACATCGGCGGGGCAGGCGAGAACGGCAAGGATCGTCTTGTAGGTCATGGCGGACACTCCGTTACGAAAGTGGTTGATGCCCCCAGTGAGAACCTTTGCACCTCGGGCGTCCTTGATCAGGGTCAAGGACGCCGGGTCAATCGACCGGCTGGCCGCCCTCTGGCTTGTTCTTGCGGGCTTCCAGAAGCTCTTCGATCATCGCCGAAACCGCCCCGATCCCCTCGTCCACGGCATCCTGATCGGTCCCGCGCACGATGATTTCATTGGAAAAGCCTGTGGACGTGAAGCGCGGATAGGAGCCGATGGAGATCGCCGGTCGCGCCACGGCCACCGCCCTGAGCGCCTCACCCATGTCACCCTCGGCGAGCGGCGAGGTGACCGAACGGGAGAGCAGCCTGCGGCCGGTCCTCAGCGTCGGCAGCACGTTGTCGAGCATGCCCTGGAAGACCGAGGGCACGCCGGCCATGACGTGGACATTGCCGATGACGAAGCCGGGTGCCACCGAGACCGGATTGTCGATATGGGTCGCACCCTCGGGCATCCGCGCCATCCGCTTGCGTGCCTCGGTGAACTCGATGTCGCGCTTTTTGTAATGGGCGCCCATCAGTTCCATAGCCTTGTCGTCGTAAAGGCACGGCACGCCGAAGGCGCGCGAGACGGCGTCCGCGGTGATGTCGTCATGGGTCGGGCCGATACCGCCCGACGTGAACACATAGGTATAGCGCTCGCGCAGGGCGTTCAGCGCCTCGACGATCGCCGCTTCCTCGTCGCCGACGATGCGCACTTCCTTCAGTTCGATGCCGGTCGCGGTCAGGAGTTCGGCAAGATGGCCGATATTCTTGTCCTTGGTCCGGCCGGACAGAAGTTCGTCGCCGATGGCGAGCATGGCGGCGGTGACGGAGGCGGATGACGTGTCCATGGAATGTCCTTTCGAGGAAAAGACATTTGGCGATTGACGCACCGGTTGGCAAGTCGGCTGTCGCCTTTGTCGCGGGCCGTTGCCGCACCGGTGAACGGTCAGTCAATGATTTCGGCGCTTTCCATAACGCTCTCGCGCAGTATCTAAGATCACGAGTGCCGGTTTCGTCTCGGAACGAACCGGCGAAACGAAATCTGAAACTGGAGACTGAACATGACCAAGCTGCTCGTCCTTTACTATTCCAGCTACGGCCATATGGAAGCCATGGCGAAGGCCGCCGCCGAAGGCGCCAGGGAAGCCGGCGTCGAGGTGACCATCAAGCAGATCCCCGAGCTTCTGACCGAGGAACAGCAGAAGGCTGCCGGTTACAAGACGGACAAGGTCGGCGAAGTCGCCACCCCGGCGGAACTCGCCGATTACGACGCCTTCATCTTCGGTGTGAACACCCGCTACGGCATGATGTCTTCGCAGGCGAAGAACTTCTTCGACCAGACGGGCGGGCTCTGGGCCCAGGGCAAGCTGATCGACAAGGTGGCCTCGGTGATGGCCTCCACCGCCACCCAGCACGGCGGCCAGGAACTGGCGCTGATCTCCACACAGTGGCTGCTTCAGCACCACGGCATGATCATCGTGCCACTCTCCTACGGCTATCAGGACCAGATGGGCGTGGACAAGGTGCGCGGCGGTGCGCCCTACGGCATGACCACCATGGCCGATGGCGACGGTTCGCGCATGCCCTCCGAGCAGGAACTGGAAGGCGCGAAATTCCAGGGTAAGCGCACCGCAGAGATCGCAAAGAAGCTCCACGGGTAAGGCAGACCGGCTGAAACGAACCGCGCCGCGAACCTTCCAGACCGCTCGCGGCGCGCCAGACAGCTTTGCCAAACGCCTCGCCTTTGGACCTCCCGGTCGAGGGTGTCCGGTGCTCCAGTTCCGCTGACGCCGCCCGGAAGGAAGGCGGCCCGCCCCGCAGGCGGGCCGCTTTTTCTTTGGTCGGGCGAATGACGGAAAAGAACTAAAAAGTTTTGCGGCCTTGTGAAAGCCGCATTGGTGGTCTATGTATTAAGCATCGAATTTGTTTTTCGGACTTTGTCTCTGGCGCGAGAAGCGCCAACTACGATCTTCCTCTCTCAAAATCGATAAAACTGATTGTCGTGCGCGTCGCGCGGCAACGGATTTTCTATGACTGATTGAAAGGAAATCGTCATGAGCACTGGAACAGTGAAGTTCTTCAACACCGCCAAGGGTTTTGGTTTCATCGAACAGGAAGGCGGCGGTTCGGACGTTTTCGTTCACGCGTCGGCTGTCGAACGCTCGGGCATGAACTCGATCGTGGAAGGCCAGAAGCTGTCCTTCGACATCGTGACCGACCAGCGCAGCGGCAAGAGCGCTGCGGAAAACCTGCGCGCCGCGTAAGGACTAGTGCTTCTGGTCGGTGACCATGGATGTACCGGCACCGATCATCGAGGCGCTTATAAAAGGCCGGGGCTAAAGCCCGGCCTTTTTGCTTTTTGGAGTGATCCATTTCGGGGGTCGGAGAAGGCCCCGGACCCGTGCCTGCCGGAACATGCCGGCAACCGGATAGCCCGGCGCGACGGGTTTCACACTGACAGCGGGCGACGTCCCATGCAGTTTATCAAGACCCTGATCGCCGAGCCGATGGCCTGGCTCTTCTTCCTCGTCGTCGGCGGCATCGGCCTCTCGCTCGCCTATATCGTGCTCGCGAGCCTGCATATCTGAGGGCAGGGCGACCCGACCGACAGCCTCATCGTCTTGCTGCCAGATCGTCCCCGGACTTGATCCCGGCGCGGACGTCCGCTACCGCTCGTTTCCGTGCGGACGTGGCGGAATTGGTAGACGCAAGGGACTTAAAATCCCTCGGCTTCGGTCATACGGGTTCGATCCCCGTCGTCCGCACCAGCTTTGTGCCCTCACGCCACATTAGCAGCCCGCCTCCGTCCCTTTCCCGTCACCGCCGCAATGGAATCCGCCAGGATCCCCACCCCCTGGTCGATCTCGGCTTCGGAGATGGTCAGCGGCGGGGCGATGCGGAAGACGCCGCCCATGCCGGGGAGCTTGACGATGTTCATGTTCAGCCCGCGGCGGAAGGCTTCCTCGGAGATTTTCGAGCCGAGGTCGTGATCGGGCTCGCGGCTTTCGGCGTCGCGGATGATCTCCAAGCCGAGGAACAGGCCGCGGCCGCGCACGTCGCCCACGCATTCGTGCTCGCCTTTGAGCGCCGTCAGTCCGTCGAAGAGCCGCTTGCCGAGGACGGCCGAGCGCTCGACCAGCCCTTCCTCCGCGACGATGTCGAGAACGGCGGTGCCGACGGCGGCGGGCAGGGGATCGGAGGCGTGGGTGGTGTAGAAGAGATAGCCGCGCGCGTGTGCCTCGGCCTCGATCTCCGGTGTAGTCTGGACGGACGAGAGCGGCAGGCCGGCGCCGATGGTCTTCGATAGCGTCATGATGTCGGGCTGAACGCCGTCACGCTCGTGGGCGAACATCAGCCCGGTGCGGCCGATGCCCGTCTGCGCCTCGTCGAGGATCAGGAGCATGCCGCGCTCGTGGCATTTCTGCTTGAGCACCGCGAGATAGCCCTCGGGCAGCTCCAGCATGCCGCCGCTCGACAGGATCGGCTCGGCGATGAAGGCGGCGAGGTTGCCGGTCGACTGGCTGTCGATGAGCGCGAAGGCATCCTCGATCTCGGTGCGCCAGTCGAGCGAGCCGTCCGGGTTCTTGAATCGCGGACGGAAGGCGTTGGGGGTCGGGACGGCGAGCGAGCCGACTGCGGCCGGCCCGTAGCCCTTGCGGCCTGCCGAATAGGTGGCCGAAGCGGCCGCTCCCGTCATGCCGTGCCAGCTTTTGGAGAAGGCGACGACCTCGTGCTTGCCGGTCACCAGCTTGGCCATGCGTATGGCCGCCTCGTTGGCCTCGCCGCCGGTCGACAACAGCAGCACCTTGTCGAGACCGGGCGCGAGGGCGGCCAGCCGTTCGGCGAGTTCGACCACCGGGCGCGTGAGCATGCCGGAGAACAGGTGCGCGACGGTTGCCACCTGGTGCTGAACGGTCTCGACGATCTTCGGATGCGAATGACCGACGAGCGCGCTCATCTGGCCCGACGTGAAATCGAGGATCGCCCGGCCGTCGGCGTCATAGACATAGGAGCCCCTGGCCCGCTCGATGATGGCGGGCTCGAACGCGCCGGCGCCGGCGTAGCGGATGAGGTGCTTGTCGGCGGAAGCCCAGAAGGCGGGGTCGTTGTTCTTCGACATCTCAAAATCCCTTCGCGTGCGGGGGTGAACACCGGGTCACATGGTAGCGGCTGGTGCGATCTCTGGAAAATTGATAGTTTTCCGGTTCTGATATGAGGAAAATTGATATGCAGGCGCCGCTCGACCCCAGACTTCTGATGACGTTCGTGCAGGCCGCGCGGCTCGGGTCGCTGAGTGCCGCGGCGGTGCAGGTGGGGCGCACGCAATCGGCGGTGACGATGCAGATGCGCAGGCTCGAAGAGGCGGTGGGACAGGAACTGCTGCATCGCGCCGGCAGCGGCGTGCGGCTCACCGGCAGCGGCGAGCGCTTTCTCGATTACGCCGAGCGCATCCTGAGCCTCTCTGAAGAGGCGCTGGGCGCCTTCGATGGCACGAAGCTGTCTGGCTCCATCGTCTTCGGGTGCCCCGAGGACTATCTGGTCTCGCATTTTCCGCCATTGCTCGAAGGGTTCGGCAAGGCCCATCCGGAGATCGAGATCCGTGTGGTGGCGGCTTCGACCGATCAGCTCAGGCGGCTGTTGCAGTCCAAGCAGGTGGATCTGGCGCTGGTCTCGACGCTCGACGGCGATGCGGCGGAGGTGATCTCAACCGAGGCGCTGGTCTGGGTCGGCGCGCAGAAGGTGCTTGCTCCCGGCCATTTCGCCGGGCCGCTGCCGCTGGCGCTGACGGCGTCGAGCACGCTCGATCACCGGGCGGCCTGTGATGCGATGGCCCGTGCCGGACTGCGCTATCGCATCGCCTATGCCAGCAACAGCCATGCGGGGCTCGTGGCGGTCACCCGCTCCGGCCTCGCCGTCAGCGTGATGACGGAAAAATCGGTGCCGCCCGATCTCCACGTGCTCGGCGATCCGTTGCCGGCGCTGCCGCGTCTCGGCATCCGCATCGCCCATGCCGAAACGGGCCGCTCGCCGGCGGCCCGCGCCTTTGCCGCGCACATCGCGCGGGGGATGGGAGAGGGCGGTTGAGTGCCCCGCAGGCTGCAGGTATCCGCGACGCCTAATGTTTCTCGATCGGCGGCGCGGTCCACTGGCCCGACAGGATAGGCTCTTCCGGCCAGTACATGCGCAGCGTCACCTCGAACGGTCCCTTCGGCACCGGGAGCCAGTTCTGTTCCGGCACGTCGTCCGGCTTTTGGGCCGAGAAGGCGAGGGTCGTCCCGCCATCCGGGTCCGCTTTCAGGCCCGTATTGGTGCCGAGCGCATAGACGTTGCGCGGATTGGCCACCAGAAAACCGTCCGCGTCGTAGACCGTGACAGACCAGAAGGCGTTGACCGGCGGGGTTTTCCCGGGCCCGAAATGCATCCGGTAACTCGCCTTCGAACCGTCGAGCACAGCCTTCGAGCCGTCGCGCGCGGTGTTCTGGTAGACGGCGAACTCGTTGCGGTTGGCACCGAAGCCGATCTGGGACACCACCGCGCGGACGAGATACTTGTCGCCGTAGTCGCCGAGCGGCACCTGGGTGGGATCGGGCGACCAGGTATCGAGCCGGCCCGCCAGATCGAATGACTTGTCGATGATCTCCTGGCCGCGGGCGATGCCGGCGTCGAGCGCCTCGCGATTGCGCGGAGACAGCGCCGCGACAGAAGTCTCAGGGTCGCCGTCGACACCGATCAGTCTCAGCTTGGCGAGCATCTTTTCATCGCGCGCGGGCGGCGGATAGGCTGCGAGCAGCCCGTCGAGCTTGTCGAAGAAGGCCGTGCCGTCGAGGTGCTTGACCGTGTCCTCGGGCGTTTCGCCGTAGCTCGCCATCGACCGGCAATCGCCCTTGGGCGCCGGCACCGGAGCCCCACCCAGCGGATGCAGCCTGTAGCTCTTCTGGACCGCATTGGCCGCCGCGACATCGCCGCGCCCCTTCAACTCCGTTCGTCCGATGATCCAGACGAGGGAGGTCGGCGCCTCGATCCGCTCCATCCCGTCCGGAACCGTGCCGGTCCAGCCGGGACCGGTGATCAGGTAGCGCGTTGCCTTGCCGCCGTTCTGCTGCGTCCCGGGAGCGGCGAAATTGTTCGACCAGGCATCGAGCATGGCGAGCATGTAGAAGCGATCATTGATCGCCGGCACCTCAAGAACCATCGGCTTTTCGGAGAGGTCGAGAAAGGCCGACGAGTAGAGCGTATCCACATTGGGCCGCACCACCGCGCGGAAATCGGGACCGGGCGGTGCGAAAAGGTGCTTGAACCGGTTGGTCGGCGCGCCCAGCCCGCAGGGGTAGGGCGCTGTCGTCGCCGCCTCCCGCGTCTGTTCCATCAGGAGCAGCGGGAAGCCATATCCATAGCCCTGGACGGCGATTGCGCGGGTCCGGATCGGCAGTGGTTCCCCGGCCATCGTCAGGGTGGAACTGCAGCCGCTCAGTGTGGCGAGCAGCACGCCCAGGGCCGTTCGGCAGAGGCGGTTCCCACGGCCTACTGGCAGCCACGGAGCGGGGCGTATATTCCTGAAGATTTGACGTTTTTCGGGATGGTTGGGTGCTGGTTCGCGCGAAATAGCCCTTGGTTGTTGCATCTTTTGCAGTCCTTTGCTTCAAGCCGACCCCTGCTTGTTGCACTGCAAAACTTGGCATCTCCGGCGGACCCGCGCAAGATCGGATCGTCACCAACGGCGGGATGGTCCAGCGGATGCCGAAAAGTGACGGGGGCGTTTGAGGTCCGCCTCGAGCGCGGGACCTCTCCGAGGTCTAAACCGAGATTTTGAAGCCGATCCGGAGCCCGCCCCAGTGGCGCCCCTTGACCTCGATGGGGGCCGAGAGGTCTTTCATGAGCGCGAATTTGCCGCCGCCCATGTCGCGCCGATAGGTCTGCAAGAGGAAGGGCCGCGTGTTGCGACCGGCCGCCAGTCCCGTGCGGTCGTTGAAGATGCGGCGGTGGCGGCAATTGGCGGCGTTCCAGACCGGATCGTCGGATTGCGGGTGCGAATAAACCTTGTTGTGCGTCGGCAGATAGCCGTTGCGGTCGACCGCCGCGCAGAAGGTGACGCGCGGATCGAAGTCGAGCATGCCTTCCTGGATCTCCGGCATCAGCGTATCGGTGAGTTTCGTGAAACGGGTGATGACCTGCTGCGGATCGGTGTTCGGTACCGGCACATACGTCTCGTCGAACAGGTCCCCGAGCGAACACATGCCGGCGTCGATGGCATTCTCGAAGAGGGCGCCCACCTCCTGCGCCGCCTCGATGCAGCGGCGGATCAGCGGCGTGTCCTCGGTTTCGATGCCGCTGGCCGCGACGAGACCGATGACGTCCTCGGAGAAGCCAACGAGCTTGTCGATGCGGTGGGAGGCGTTGGTCAGCTGCGTGCTGGACCCCACGATCTCGTGGTCGAGTTCGGAGACGCGGGCGAGCACCCGGGTGCAGATCTGCGTCGTGTTCTCCACCGGCGCGGTGATCCGCTCGATGTCGCCGATCATGCCCTCGACGGTGCGGCCGAAGCCGTTGAATTTCTCGAGCTCGGCATCGATCTGGGTCGAGCGTTGATAGGCGGCTTTCGCCACCGTCTCGTTTTCGCTGTTGCGCGCCTGCAGGTCGGTGACGACGCCGCGCATCGCCTCGAGCCGGGCGACCATGTCGCGCGAGACGGTTCCGGTCTTGTCGGCGAGCTGCTTGACGGCTTCGGCGACCACGGCGAAGCCGCGACCGGCTTCACCCGCATGGGCTGCCATGATGCCGGCATTGACGGCGAGGAGCTGCGTCTGGGTGGCGATGCCGCGGATGGCCTCGGAGAAGGAGTGGATCTCGCGGATCTGCTGCGAAATCTCATCGAGCACGCGGGTGACCTCACCGGCGCTGTTGGCCATCGACTTGAGGTCGTCGACCGCGCTGACCATGATCCCGGACATGCTTTCGGTGGTCTCGGCAAGGCCGAGACGCGTGGACTGGGCCGCCTCGATCGCGCCGCGCGAAGCTTCGGCCACGGTCTGGTTGGATGTCGAGATCAACTCGATGTCGCCGGTCAGGACGTGAAAATCCTCGGCGTGCCGCGACAGCGCCTTGGATACGTCGCCGACGACGCCGGACGTATCGGCGATGTTGACCGACAATTCGCCGATACGCGCGCCGATCTGGTTCATCGCGCCCTTGAGCTTGTCGATTTCCTCCGGGGCCGCGATGGCGGTCTCAGGCGACGGCAGATCTGAAACCGTCGTGGCGGCCGGATCCTCCTCGGCTGCGACAGCTCGATTCAACGCATGCATGTTCAACCTCCGCATCTCCCTCCAACCCTAGGTCGAACAGGGTTAATGGACTGCTAAAAAACACCCGAAAGGATTGAGGTCGGATCGTCTTTCGCGCAACCGCGCGCTCAGTCGCGCCAGAAGAGCGGCGAGAACAGAACCAGCATGACCAGGATTTCCAGACGACCCATCAGCATGAGGATCGACAGGATGATCTTCGCCGGATCGCTGAGAATGGCGAAGTTGCCGGCCGGTCCGATGAGGTCGCCGATGCCGGGGCCGACATTGGCGAGCGCGGTTATGGAGCCGGAGGCGGCGGTTTCGAGATCGAGGCCGGTGGCGGCAAGCGCTATCGCCCCGACCACCCAGAGGAAGAGATAGGAGCAGATGAACAGCATCACCGAGCGCACCATCTCCGGATCGACCGTCACCGTGCCGTAGCGGATGTTGTGGATTCCGTGCGGATAGATGAGCCGCCGCACGCCGGCGCGCACGGCGCTGGTGATGATGACGAGGCGGTAGGCCTTGATGCCGCCGGCGGTCGAACCCGAGCAGCCACCGATGAAGGTGAGGAAAAAGGCGATCGCCACCATGAACGGACCCCACTGGGTGTAGTCGCTCGACGCGTAGCCGGTGGTGGTGATGATGGAGACGATGTTGAAGGCCGAATGGGTGATCGCATGGGCAAAGCTGTCGCCGTTGCCGAGCCTCAGATAGACCGTCACCAGCAGCGTCGCCACCGCGATGATCAGGAGATAGGCGATGATCTGCGGGTCCTTGAGCGCCTCGAGCCGGCCCCGCGCCATGAACAGGATGAGCACCGAAAACGGCATGCCGGCGATCGTCATGAAGACGGTCGATGTCCACAGAAGCGGGAGGGAATCGAAGGCCCCGAAGGAGGCGTCGCGGGTCGAAAAGCCGCCGGTCGCCATCGTCGTCATCGCATGGTTGACGGCGTCGAAGATGCCCATGCCGAAGGTGCCGTAGAGCAGCGCGCAGGCGGCCGTCAGGCCGAAATAGATGGCGAAGAAGGCACGCACGAAGACGGCGAAACGGGCGAACGGCTTTTCGTTGGTGTCCGAGGATTCCATCTTGAAATAGGAAAAGCCGCCGACGCGCAGGAACGGCAGCACGAGAAGGCCCAGAGCCACGATACCGATGCCGCCGATCCACTGCAGCAGCGATCGCCAGATCAGGATGCCGGGGGCCAGATGGTCGAGCCCGCTGATGACGGTCGAGCCGGTGGTGGTGACCGCCGACACGCTTTCGAACAGCGCGTCGACGAAGCCGATGCCGAGCGAGGAGAGATAGATCGGCACCGCACCGGCGAAGGCCAGCGTCAGCCACAGCAGGTTGACGACGAGAAAGCCCAGACGCTTGGAGAAGGGGGCGGGATTGCCGCGGGTCGCCATGGCCGCGGCGAGGCTGCCGCCGCCGATAAAGAAGGCGGAGAGCGTGAAGACCTTCCAGTCGTCATTGGAATAGTAGAGGTCCACCATGGCCGGAACCAGCATGGCCGTGGCGAGGTAGAGACCGAATATGGCGGCGATGAAGATCGCGGATCGTAATGTCTGGCCGTTCACGCCATGCCCCGTCATCGCGCCGCGCCGCCCGTTTCCGGTTGGCTTTCGGCAATCGCCATGCAATAGACCGCCCATGGACAAAACTCAATCGCCCGATGGCTTTCCCACAAGGGTCGAGGCGGCGCTCACCGAGATGCGCGAGCTGTTCGCCGAAACGCCGCTCCAGCTTAACGACCATCTGACCGCGCGCCACGGCGCCCGCGTCTGGCTCAAGCGCGAGGATCTCTCGCCCGTCAGGTCCTACAAGATCCGGGGCGCCTTCAACTTCATCCGCAAGGCGATCGCAGTCGACGGCGGGCCGGACATGTTCGTCTGCGCCTCTGCCGGCAATCACGCGCAAGGGTTTGCCTATGTCTGCCGGCATTTCGGCCGCAAGGGCGTGGTCTTCATGCCGGTGACGACGCCGCAGCAGAAGATCGACAAGACCCGCACCTTCGGCGGCGAATTCATCGAGATCCGCATGATCGGCGACACGTTCGACGCCTGCTATGCCGCCGCGATCGATTTCGCGCGCGACAATCGGGCCATGATGGCGCCGCCCTTCGACCATATCGACATCGTCGAGGGACAGGCGACCGTGGCCGCCGAGATCGCCGCGCAACTGCCCGAAGGCGAGACGCCCGACCTGGTGATCCTGCCGGTCGGCGGGGGCGGACTAGCCGCCGGCATCACCCGCTATTTCGAGGACCGGCTGCCGGACGAGGCTTTTCTCTTCGCCGAGCCGGCCGGCGCGCCGAGCCTCGCCGAAAGCCTGAGGGCTGGACGCCGGCTGAAACTGCCGAAGGTCGACAATTTCGTCGACGGCGCGGCGGTGGCCGAGATCGGGGCGCTGAATTTTGACCTGCTGAAGCATTTTCCGGCCGATCAGGTGGTGACCCCGCCGGAAAACGCCATCTGCGTGACGATCGGCGAGATGCTGAACACCGAAGGCATCGTGCTCGAACCGGCCGGCGCGCTCGCGCTCACTGCGCTCGAGTCGCTGCCCAGGGAGAAGGTGGCGGGCAAGACCATCGTCGTGATCGTATCCGGCGGCAATTTCGATTTCGAGCGGCTGCCCGACGTCAAGGAGCGCGCCATGCGCTACGCCGGGCTGAAGAAGTATTTCATCCTGCGGCTGCCGCAGCGCCCCGGCGCGCTCAGGGATTTCCTCGAACTGCTCGGGCCCGAGGACGATATCGCCCGCTTCGAGTACCTGAAGAAATCGGCCCGCAATTTCGGTTCGATCCTGATCGGTATCGAGACGAAATCACCGGAGAATTTTCCCAGGCTCAAGGCCGCTTTCGAAGAGGCGGGGATGGGCTACGAGGACATCACCGACAACGAGATCATCTCCAACCTGCTCATCTGAGCGAAAGCGCTCGCGTCAGCCGTTTTCGACGGTGAACAGCTTGCCGCGCTCGGTGATCAGCACGATCAGCAGCGATCCCAGCCCGAAAGCGAAAAAGGCGGAGGCGAGCGGTGTGATCGTGCCGTCGAAGGACTGGCCGACGAGGCCGCCGAGAACGGCGCCGCCGGTGAAGGTCAGCGTTCCGATCAGCGAGGTGGCGGTGCCGGCGATATGGCCGAGCGGCTGCATGGCGATCGAGTTGTAATTGCCGGCGACGAGACCGAAGCTCATCATGCAGATCGCCATTAGTACGAAGGTGACCAGGAACGGTGGGGTTCCGAACTGTGAGGCCATGAACAGAATGAAGGATGAACCGACGAAGCAGACCATGGCGCCGTGCGACATGCGACGCATGCCGACAGTGCGCACCAGTCGGGCGTTCATGAAGCTCGTGATCGCCATGCCGACGGCGTTGGCGGCAAAGGCGAGCGCGAACCAGTTTCCGAGCCCGTAGATGTCGTCGAAGATCTGTTGGACCGAGACCACCATCGACATCAGCGCGCCAAAGAACAGGGTCGAGGCCAGCGAATAACCCGCCGCAACGCGATTGGTGGCGATTTCCACAGCGGCCCGGGCGATCGAGCCGATGGCCAGGCTGCGTCTGTTTTCAGGCCGCAGCGTCTCCTTGATTCTGCTGTGCGCCCAGAACGCGAGCATCAGCGAGCCGATGCCGAGCAAGGTGAAGATCCAGTGCCACTCGGCCATCAGCATGATGCCCTGACCGATCGCCGGCGCGAAGATCGGCACCACCATGAAGGTTGTGAAGATGTAGCTCATGACCCGCGCCATGTCGCGACCCTCGAAACAGTCGCGGATGACGGCCGAGGTGGTGATGCGCACACCGGCCGCGCCCACGGCCTGACACACGCGGGCGGCCAGCAGGAACTCGAAGCTGGGGGCGTAGCTGGCCGCAAACGAGGCGCAGGCATAAAACAGCAGGGCGCCGATCATCAGGATCTTTCGCCCGAAGCGGTCGGCCAGCGGCCCGAAGGCGAGCTGGGTGATGCCGAAGCTCACGGTGAAGGCGACGATCACCAGCTGGCGGTCGTTGTCGTCGGCGAGGCGGTAGCCGCTGCCGATCTCGGCGAGGGCCGGCAGGATGATGTCGATCGAGAAGGCGACAATGGAGGTGAGCGCTGCCATCAGCACGATGAACTCGTTGAAGCCTATGGTGCCGGGCAGTCTGTAGCTCGGCGCCGGGGCAGCGGATTGCTGGTCGGACTTCTTGTCGAGCATGGTCACTCCATCCGTCGCGGCACTGAAAGCGCGCGTCTTGCGATCGGTTGTCAAACGAGGTTCGCGCGGCCGGGCGAGACGTCCGGGGGCGCTGGTCGAGGTGCGGGAGATGGCTCGCGGCCTGCCGCACCAAGTCTAGGTAACGCCGGAGCCGCAAACGAGCAATACCCAATATGTCAACAATGTTGACCGACTGGCGCGAACTGGAAAGTTTAAGCCCTACCGCCGCCCGGCCGGCACCTCGCCCGCGACCTCGCGGAAGGGGTCGACGATGCGCCAGCCGAATTCGAGAAGTGGCAGGGCGGCGCGGGCGACGGCCACCATTTCGTCGATGAGAGCCCGCCCTTCGAGGAGCTTCGGGTCGAAAGGTTTTGAGAGGGCAATATGCTTGAGCTTGAGAAGTTCGAGCGTTTCGGCGTTTTCGATCCCTTCGAAGCCGCGCGGCGGACGCTTGAGCCTGTCGCGATCGATGAAGCTGTAGCCCTGCTGGATCAGCGGCGCTGTTGCCGCGCGGAATTCGCCCGGCCGCTCGATGATCGCCTCACGGAAGGCGCGCAGTTCCTCGCCCTCGAGACGGTAGAAGCCGGCGGCGAGGAAGCAGTTGTCGGGCGCGATGTTGATATAGAGGAGCCCCGGATCCTTTTTCGAGCCCGAGCGGGTGACGACCGCGCCGAGATTGGTCTTGTAGGGCTCCTTGTTCTTGGAAAACCGAACGTCGCGGTTGATGCGGAAGACCGAGGTTTTGGCGGAACAGGTGAGCGGTATGTCTTCGTCGGCGAAGCGCGACGCGAGATCTTCCATCAGCGCGGCGAGCGGCTGCTGAAGCTCGGTCTCGTAGATTGAGCGGTTCTCCTCGAACCACTCCTTCGACTGGTGAAAGCCGAGCGCCTTGAGGAAGGGCAGGGTCTGCGGGCCGAAACCGGAAAAGCCCGCCTCGCTCACTGCGCGGCTTCCTGTGCGTCGGTATAGCCGGAAAGCGTGCCGTTGATCACGTAGTCCAGAATTGCGACGATCTCGTCGGGCGTCTTCGCGACGGCAAGGGCAGCGGCGTCGACTTCCTTGAGCGCGTGGGCATGCTCGTCCTGATGCATCACGATAAGCGGCTTGCCGAGGGCTGCGGCATAACCGGCATCAAAGGCGGCGTTCCACTGCTTGTACTTCTCGCCGAAGCGCACGACGACGATGTCGGCCTTGCCGATCAGCGTGCGGGTGCGGATAGCGTTGATCTGGGCGCCCTTGTGATCATGCCAGAACTTGTTCGGCTCCGACCCCAGGATCGCCACCCCGACATCGTCCGAGGCTTCGTGATGGGTGACCGGCGCGGAAAACGCGACCGGCAGGTTTGCGGCCTTCGCCCCGGCCGCGATCTGCTCGCGCCAGTCGGTATGGATTTCGCCGGACAGGTACACGGTCCAGGTCATGGGCATCCTCCTTGCTTTTTGATCGTGAAACGAACTTAGTGCGGCTCTGGGTAAACTCCACTGCGGAAACGAAAAGAGGCGGAAAATCCGCCTCTTCCAACCGTTTCTTGATGTTCCTTCTCGATCAGGCCGCCTTGACCGGCACGCCCTTTTCTTCGAGGTGCTGCTGCAGTTCGCTGGCCTGGAACATCTCGCGGATAATGTCGCAGCCGCCGACGAACTCGCCCTTCACGTAGAGCTGCGGAATAGTCGGCCAGTTGGAATAGTCCTTGATGCCCTGGCGAAGATCGTCGTCGGCGAGCACGTTGATGCCCTTGTAGGGGACGCCGAGATAGTCGAGGATCTGCACGACCTGACCGGAAAACCCGCACTGCGGAAACTGCGGCGTGCCCTTCATGAACAGGACGACGTCGTTGGATTTGACTTCATTGTCGATGAATTCATTGATGGCGGTCATGGACTGTCCTTTCGCATCCGGGTTCAAGGCCCGACGGGGTTCTTGCCCTGAAATAGCCCTTCGGCGGCGACAATACAAGCGGACCGGCCGGTGTCGGCCCACGGGATTTCACGCATGAATCGCTATCGCCTGCTTCTGATCGCGCTCTCGATCTTTCTTGCTCTCCTCCTTGCGCTGTGGTGGTTTCTCGCCCGGCGCGCGGATATCGCGCCGGCGCAGGGCGTGGAAGGGAGCGAGGTGGAGCGATTGACCGACATCTGCCGCAGGACGAGCGTCGATGGCACTCGCTATGTCGTCTGCGAAATCGATCCGGCAAGCGCCGACATCGAGCTTTTCCACGCCGGCCCGGACGGTAAGCCCTGGGGAGACGTCGAGGGTTTTGTCGCGCACATGAAGGCGGAGGGGCGCGAGCCGATCGTCGCCATGAATGCCGGCATGTACCATTCCGACCTGAGCCCGGTGGGGCTGCTGGTCGAGGAGGGGGCGGAGATCGCGCCGGTCAACACCTCCGGCGGCTTCGGCAATTTCTACCTGAAACCCAACGGGATCTTCTATGTCGATCAGGCCGGCAAGGCCGGCGTGATGGAGACCGAAGCCTATGTGCAGGCCGGGATCACCCCGCGCATCGCTTCCCAGTCCGGCCCGATGCTGGTCATCGACGGCGAGCTGCATCCGCGCTTCCTCGTGCAGGGGACGTCGACCTATACCCGCAACGGCATCGGCGTGACGAGCGAGGGCGAGGTTGTGATGGCGCTCTCGCTCGACCCGGTGAACTTCTACGGCTTCGGCATGGCCTTCAGGGAAGCCTTCGACTGCCCGAACGCGCTGTTCTTCGACGGCTCGGTCTCGGCGCTTTATGCGGATGGAGCTGTGTATTCCGAGAAGCGCGAGCCGGCGGGGACGGTGATCGCGGTGATGGGAGAGTAGCCGAGGGCCGGGCAATCTTCCTCTCTCCCCCCTTGTGGCCTTTTGTAGGGAGACGTCACCAAGGCGGCAGAGAGAAGGTGGGCTCGGTCCCTCCGTCATTCCGGGGCGGCGGAGCCGAACCCGGAATCCAGAGCCGAAAGCTGTCAATAAATTCCACGAAGGCGGAGTCCTTCGCGCGCAAGGACTTGCGCGCTGCTGGATCCCCGGTTCGCGCTTCGCGCGCCCGAGGATGACGACGGGATAGGCGGTGGGTGCTTGATGTGAGGAGGGCACACTCTCTGTCGGCTTGCGCCGACATGTCCCCCGCCAGGGGGAGAGGGGCGTGTGGCGCGCTTTTGTAGCGGTACGATCTCTCCACTCGTCATTCTCGGGCTTGACCCGAGAATCCATTCCGCGATGCGGCTTAACGGTACGGATGCCCGGGGCGACGTTGTCGCTTCGCTCGACTTGGATCAAGTCCGGGCATGACGAAGAATGGAGAAGGCAGCGGTATGGATGCCCTGCAAGCCGGACCTGCACCGGGCGGCCGTGGATCCTCGGGTCAAGCCCGAGGATGACGAAGAGAGGGGGCATGACGAAGAGAGGGAGCATGCCGCAATGAGGGGCATTTAAGGCCGAAGCTGGCTACGACGTCCGTCGTGCCGTCGACTTGCGCATCGTCCGACGCTTGGTGCGCGTCCGGCTGCTGGCGCGTTTGGCCAGCCGCCGGGTCTTTGTCTTGCGGGTAGTCGTCTTCTTCTCGCCCAGAACGGCCTCGATCAGCGCCTTTTCGAGCGTCGAGGTGACCTTGCCGCGCAGCGTCGTGGACTTGCGGCGACGGCGTTTGGGTTTGGTGAGTTCCTTGACCGCGCTGTCGACGACACCCGAGATGAATTCATTGAGAAACCCGGCCATCGGAATGAGGTCTAGTCAGGTACGCTCGTCTGCAGCGCCAGCGCGTGCAGAACGCCGCCCATGTTGCCCTGAAGCGCCTCGTAGACCATCTGGTGCTGCTGCACGCGCGACTTGCCGCGGAAGCTTTCGGCCACCACCTCGGCGGCAAAATGGTCGCCGTCGCCGGCCAGATCGCGGATCTTCACCGTCGCATCGGGAATGCCCTGCTTGATCAGCGTTTCGATGTCGCCCGCCTTCATCGGCATTCCGTCTTCTCCCTGTTGATCTATTCCGCAGCTTCGGCGGTTCCGTCCATGTAGTCAGGAAACCACGATTCATGGGCCGCGCGCAATCGGCTGACTTCGATGCTGAACAGGCCCTCGACACTGAATGCATCGCCACCCACGGTGCCGAGCCGGCGGAAGGGCACGCCCGCGCCTTCGGCGTTGACCATCAGGTAGCCGGCGAGATCCGCGGCGACCGTGACGACGTAGCGTGCCTGGTCCTCGCCGAAGAGTACCGCATGGGCCGGGCCGGCGGCGTCGGAAATGTCGATCGTCATGCCGCGGCCCGAGGCGATCACCATTTCGGCGAGCGCCAGAGCGAGGCCGCCCGAGGAAATGTCGTGGCAGGCGGTGGCCTGGCCGTTGCGGATCAGCGAGCGGATGAAATCGCCGTTGCGCTTCTCGTCGCCCAGATGGACTTCCGGCGCCGGGCCATCCGCGAGGCCCAGAACGTCGCGCATATAGACGGACTGGCCGAGATGGGTGCCGTCGCCGCCGAGGAGGAGGACGACGTCGCCCTCGGCCATGGTGCCGATCTTCGCCATCTGCGACCAGTCGGGAATGAGGCCGACGCCCCCGATGGTGGGGGTGGGCAGGATGCCCTCGCCATTGGTCTCGTTGTAAAGCGATACGTTGCCCGAGACGATCGGGAAGCCGAGCACGCGGCAGGCCTCGCCGATGCCCTCGATGGCCTTGACGAACTGGCCCATGATCTCGGGACGTTCGGGATTGCCGAAATTGAGGTTGTCGGTCGAAGCCAGCGGCTCTGCACCGACGGCCGTCAGGTTGCGCCAGCATTCGGCGACCGCCTGCTTGCCGCCCTCGAAGGGATCGGCCTCGACATAGCGCGGCGTGACGTCGGAGGAGAAGGCGAGCGCCTTCGTCGGATGGCCCTCGACGCGCACGACGCCGGCGTCACCGCCGGGGATCTGCAGGGAATTGCCCTGGATCAGCGTGTCGTACTGCTCCCACACCCAGCGGCGCGAGGAATTGTTGGGCGAACCAACAAGCGTCAGGAGCGCCTCGGCGTAATCCTCGGGCTCGGCAACTTCCGTCGCGGGCAGCGGCGAGAACCGGCCCGGCTCGCGCCAGGGGCGGTCATATTCGGGGGCCTGGTCGCCGAGATCCTTGATCGGCAGGTTGGCGACTTCCTCGCCCTGGTGGAGAACGCGGAAGCGCAGGTCGTCGGTGGTCTTGCCGACGACGGCGAAGTCGAGACCCCACTTGACGAAGATGGCTTCCGCCTCGTCCTTCTTGGAAGGCTCGAGTACCATGAGCATGCGCTCCTGGCTTTCCGACAGCATCATCTCGTAGGCGCTCATGTTCTCTTCTCGCACCGGCACCTTGTCGAGATCGAGCTCGATGCCGAGATCGCCCTTGGCGCCCATTTCAACTGCCGAGCAGGTCAGCCCCGCGGCGCCCATGTCCTGGATCGCGATGACCGCGCCGGTCTGCATGAGTTCGAGGCAGGCTTCCAAGAGGCACTTTTCGGTGAACGGATCGCCGACCTGCACGGTGGGGCGCTTTTCCTCGATCGTGTCGTCGAATTCGGCCGAGGCCATTGTCGCCCCACCGACACCGTCGCGTCCGGTTTTGGCGCCGAGATAGACGACGGGCAGTCCCACGCCCTTGGCTTCCGACAGGAAGATCGCGTCGGTCTTGGCCAATCCGGCTGCGAAGGCGTTGACGAGGCAGTTGCCGTTGTAGCGGGCGTCGAACTCCACTTCACCGCCGACGGTCGGCACCCCGAATGAATTGCCGTAGCCGCCGACGCCGGCGACGACACCGGCCACCAGATGACGGGTCTTGGCGTGGTCGGGCGCACCGAAGCGCAGCGCGTTCATCGCCGCGATTGGGCGGGCGCCCATGGTGAAGACGTCGCGCAGGATGCCGCCGACGCCGGTCGCAGCCCCCTGATAGGGCTCGATGTAGGAGGGGTGGTTGTGGCTCTCCATCTTGAAGATCACGCAGTCGCCGTCGCCGATATCGACCACGCCGGCGTTCTCGCCGGGGCCGTGGATGACCTGCGGACCGGTGGTCGGCAGCGTCCTGAGCCACTTCTTCGAGGACTTGTAGGAGCAGTGCTCGTTCCACATCGCCGAGAAGATGCCGAGTTCCGTGAAGCTCGGCTCGCGACCGATGAGCTCGAGAATACGCTCGTATTCGTCGGGTTTCAGCCCGTGGGAGGCGATCAGGTCTTCGGTGATGGCGACGGTATTCGGAATGGACATGGACACTGTCTTTCGGCAAACGCGGAGTTCTAGGGGCGTTGTCAGGCCTTCCTATAGCGCAGCATTGGCGCCGATGGCACCCGTTTTGGCGGCGCTATCCCCGGAAGAAGGGAAAGAAGAAGCGACAATCGTCAGGCGCAGCCCGAAGCGCCCTTCGACCAGCGGCCGACATCGGCCTTGATGCGGGGGGAGAGGGCGGAATCGGTCAGCGGGCCGTAGAGGCTGACGCTCGGCCCCATCGCTGCGATGACGAGCTGCGGCAGCGCCTGTGGCTTGCCGCGCGGGATGACGAGAAGGCGCGGGGTGCCCGACGTGTCGAGTTCCGGCACGATGCCATAGGCCTTGAACGCGTCGTCCTTGAGCCAGCACTGATGCGCCTGGGTGTTGACCTTCTGCAGGGTCGACACCGCCTGGGCATGGAGCGCGCCGGAGGAGGGGGCTGACGATTTTTCGTTGCAGCCGGCGAGAACGGCGGCGGTCGTCAGGAAGAGTGTGAGGGCAGCGCAACGGCAAGCCGTGATCATGCGGCGACTTCCAGCGCGGCTGCGAACAGCGCCCGGCCGTCGTCTCCGCCATGGGCGGCCTCGATCAGGTTTTCAGGATGCGGCATCATGCCGAGAACGTTGCCGGCTTCGTTGACGATACCGGCGATGTCGTTCATCGAGCCGTTCGGGTTGGTGCCCTCGGCATAGCGGAAGACCACCTGGCCCTTGTCCTCGATCGATTTCAGCGTCGCTTCGTCGGCGACATAGTTGCCGTCGTGATGGGCGACCGGGCAGCGGATGATCTGGCCCTTCGTGTAGCCCGAGGTGAACGAGGTCGAGGCGTTGGTGACTTCGAGCTTCACTTCCCGGCAGACGAACTTGAGCGAGGCGTTGCGCATCAGGGCGCCCGGCAGCAGCCCTGCCTCGACGAGGATCTGGAAGCCGTTGCAGACGCCGATGACACGGGTGCCGCGCTCGGCCTTGTCCTTGAGCGCGCGGAGCACCGGCATGCGCGCGGCGATCGCGCCGCAGCGCAGATAGTCGCCGTAGGAAAAGCCGCCCGGCACGACGACGAGGTCGATGTCGTCGGAAATCTCGGTCTCGGTCTGCCAGATGGTCACCGGCGGCGTACCGGAAATCTTGGTCAGCGCCGCGATCATGTCGCGATCGCGATTGAGGCCGGGAAGAAGGACGACGGCGGTTTTCATGGGCAGTCCGCTTGCAAGGGAGATTGGAGAGAGTTCCGTTTAGCCGACTCTGCCCGCGATTGCGAGTGGGAAGGAGTGGCGGATATATGGATTTCCCGGCCGAAGAGCGAAAATTCAGGCTTCCGGATTGTAGGGGCTGTGGCCTTCGTTGAATTCGCGCAGATCCAGCCGCTTCTCGATACGCTCCACCCGGTCGTCGAGCCGGTACAGCATGCCATACATATTATGGATATCGGATTGCATGGCGACCATCGTGCCGCGCATATTTATTAGCTCGGCCTTCGTTTCCTGCTGAGCCAGCTTCAACTCGCCAACATCAGCGTGCACCCGCTTCAGCAGTTCGAACATGAGTTCCTGCGTGACATCGGCCATGCCGGCCTCCTGCAACCTCAGATAAGGGTTACAGTGTAGTCCTCAATCACCGTATTGGCCAGAAGCTTGTCGCACATGGCCTTGATCTCGGCTTCCGCGGTAGAACGGTCGGTGCCTTCGAGCTCGATGTCAAACACCTTGCCCTGGCGCACCGAGCCGACCCCGTCGAAGCCGAGGCCGGAGAGGGCATGGCCGATGGCCTTGCCCTGGGGGTCGAGGACGCCGTTCTTGAGCGTTACCGTGACGCGTGCCTTGATCATTGGTCCGGGTATTCCCTGCTTACTTCACCAGAACCGGGCCGGAGGGGCGAGTCGGTTCGTTCTCGTTCATGATGCCGAGCCGGCGGGCGACTTCCTGATAGGCCTCGACGAGGTTGCCAAGGTCGCGGCGGAAGACGTCCTTGTCGAGCTTCTGGTTGGTCGTGGTGTCCCACAGACGGCACGAATCCGGCGAGATCTCGTCGGCGACGACGATACGCATCATGTCGCCTTCATAGAGACGGCCGCACTCGATCTTGAAGTCGACGAGCTGGATGCCGACGCCGAGGAAGAGACCGGTGAGGAAGTCGTTGACGCGGATGGCGAGCGCCATGATGTCGTCGATTTCCTGCGGGCTCGCCCAGCCGAAGGCGGTGACGTGTTCTTCCGACACCATCGGGTCGTCGAGCGCGTCGGCCTTGTAGTAGAACTCGATGATCGAGCGCGGCAGCACGGTGCCTTCCTCGATGCCGAGGCGCTTGGCCAGCGAGCCGGCGGCGACGTTGCGTACCACCACCTCGAGCGGGATGATCTCCACTTCCTTGATCAGCTGCTCGCGCATGTTGACGCGGCGGATGAAGTGCGTGGGGATGCCGATCCGGTTCAGGTGGGTGAATATGAACTCGGAAATGCGGTTGTTGAGCACGCCCTTGCCATCGACGACGTCGTGCTTCTTCTTGTTGAAGGCAGTGGCATCGTCCTTGAAGAACTGGATAAGCGTGCCGGGCTCCGGGCCTTCATAAAGAATCTTGCCCTTGCCCTCGTAAATTCGCCGGCGACGGTTCATGGGGAAATCTCTGCATTTTGCCGGACGTTTGGGAGCCGTCCGGTCGTGATTGTCCATTTTGTCGGGTATTATCCCATCGCGACCTGTTCGACAACGCCGTAGCGCCCGAAGTCACCGATAATTCGGTGAGAGGGCAACAGATCGCATTGCACTTTGACGCGCCATTTGGTTTATGGCGGACGATCCCGCCAGGGCGGAAACAAAACAATGAACCGGAGAAGGCCATGACCAGCTTCAGTGATCGCGAAAAAGCGTTCGAGAACATGTTTGCGCATGACCAGGAACTGAAATTCAAGGCGGAAGCGCGCGCCAACAAGCTGCTCGGCCTCTGGGCTGCCGAGAAGATGGGGATTTCCGGCGACGAGGCAGACGCCTATGCCAAGACCGTCGTCATTGCCGATTTCGAGGAAGCCGGCCACGAGGACGTGTTCCGCAAGGTGCGCGGTGATTTCGACGCCAAGCAGGTTGTCGTCTCCGACGAGGAGATCCGGACCAAGATGGTCGAACTGGCCCACGTCGCCGGCGAGCAGATCAAGGCCGAATAGCCACTGCGATATTTCGATGTTAGCGAGCCGCCTCCGGTTGACCGGGGGCGGTTTTTGTTTTGCTGTGTGCCGCCGCTGATCCAGGAGGAGTATCCCGTGCTTTTGACCCCGCGTCTCGAAAACCCCGAACCGATGTTCATTGCCTGGTCGTCCTACCCGGCGGCCGGCATGCCTGCGCGCATGGCGCGCGCCGGTTTCGACGCCGTCGTCGTCGACATGCAGCACGGCATGCATTCCGAATCCTCCGTCCTGCGCGAGCCGCCGGAAATTCTCGCCACCGGCAAGCCGCCGATCCTGCGCATCCCCGTGGGGCGCAACGATCTCGCCTCGCGCGGGCTCGACGCGGGGTATGAGGCTGTCATCGCACCGATGATCAATTCGGTGGAGGATGCAAAGGCCTTCGTGGCGGCGATGAAATATCCGCCGCTCGGTGAACGCTCCTGGGGGCCTGCGCAGGTGCTGCGGCTCAACCCCGAACAGACGATGGGCAGCTACTTCAAATCCGCCAACGGCGAGACGATGGCGATCGCCATGATCGAGACCATGCGCGCCGTCGAGGTCTATGAGGAAATCCTCGCCATGGAGGGCATCGACGGGCTGTTCATCGGCCCCTCGGACCTGTCGATCTCCTGGTCAGGCGGCAAGACGGTCAATGCCGACCTGCCGGAAATGCAGGACTTCCTCGCCGAAGTGGCGACCAAATGCGCCGAAGCCGGCAAGCTGTCGGCGGTTTATGCCACCTCGGTCGAATCGGTGATCCGCGCCCGCGACATGGGCTTCCGGATGATCACCGCGACCAATGACGACCTGCTGATCCGCACCGGCGCCGACGCCATTCTCAATCGCGTGCGCGTCTGAGGACGGATACCGCTCAGGCGTCCGCCTTCAGCCGCGAGAGAAACTTCGCGAACACCATCGTGCCCTCCGGCCAGGGGCCGTGGCCCGATGCCGCGTCGATGTGGCCGGAATGGCCGGCGTCGATGAACAGCGAGCCCCAGGCATTGGCCATGTCGCCGGCATGCTCGAAGCTTCCGAAGGGATCGTTGCGGCTGGCGATCACGATCGAGGGGCAGGGGAGCGGCTCGTCCGGATAGGGCCCGAAGGTCATCAGGTGCTTCGGCCTTATATCGGGATTGGCGACTTCGGGCGGCGCGACGAGAAAGGCGCCGGCGACCGGCTTCTTCAGTTGCGGGATCGCCTGCACGAAGGTGGCCACGCCCAGCGAATGGGCGATGACGACCACCGGCTTCTCCGCGCCGTTGATCTCGCGCGCGAGCGTTTCGGTCCAGTCCTCGCGGACCGGCTTGGTCCATTCCGCCTGCTCGACGCGCCGCGCCGACGACAATCGTCCCTCCCAGCGGGTCTGCCAGTGGTCGGGGCCGGAATTTTTGAAACCGGGAACGATGAGGATATCGGTGTCGGCGACTTTCATGGGCGGGGATGTGGTCCGTCAGGCCGGGAATGTCAATGTCGGGCCGGGTTCGTGGCGGCCGTGGGCCCGGGAAAGAAAAACCGCCGCGGCTCGTCTGAACCGCGGCGGCTGCCGGTGATCTCATGTCGTTGCCCCGGAGGCATGGGACCACCTGACCCCGATGAAAAATCCTCGCCGGAAAACGAAGATCGCCTAGTTGAGCGGCGGTGTGCTGATGACGGCGGAGACCGGCGCCGGCGTCATGGCGCTGGTGGAGCCGTCACTGTGCGCCGCGGTTTCCGTGCGGGCGCCGACGGCGGCGTCGAGCGTCGCTTGGTCGACACCTGAATCGGTGGCGAGAAAGAGATAGCCACCAGCAACGATTGCCGTCGCCACGCCGACGAGCCAGGTGACGGTCATGGCGTCCTGGGTGTCGATCTGGTCTTTCGTCCGGCCGTAACGGCGTCCGTGCGCCGGGCCGTGATCCTGTAGGTCGGTCACGTTCGAGCCTCCTGCAATGCGCCCCGTGTTCATCTCCTGTCACGCAGGCCCGGGGTCGTTCTGGTGAGGGAAAATGGGCATCGATTGGGGCCGAAAGGCGGCATGGCCGCTCACAGATGATGACGGTTCGACACAGCAGATAACGAGTGTTGCCTTTTTGCCGATTTGGATTTCCGTCCGCCTTCGGCCGTGCTTAAGTGCCGCCACGGAGGAGACCCCGATGACGGAACGGATGATGGGTATGCGGCGGAAAGCCCTTGTTTTCACGGCTCTTGCGGGGCTTTCGGCGACCGTGTCGGCGGCTTCCGCCGCTGAGATTCCGGCCTTTGCCGACCGAATCGTCTCCGCGTCCTCCGGCGACGTGAACGGCGACGGCGAGGCCGATCTCGTGCTTCTCCTGAGCCCCGACGAGGCGGCGGGCGAGGTCGACCACGGGCTGTTGCTGTTTTTCGGTCAGGACGAGGATCGCGGACAGATCGCGCCTCAGGCCTACTATCCGGACATGGTCTGGGGTGGTTTGCCGGATGGAATGGTCGGAAACAGGCCGTCGGTCGATATCGCGGCCAACGGTTCGATCCGCCTTTATTCCCATAACGACGCCGTCGGGCGGAGCCGATGGAGCCAGACGCTGACACTGGCGTGGCGAGAGGAAAAGCTGCTCTTGGCCGGCTTCAGCTACAAGAGCCGCGATACGCTGGCCGAAGGCGGCGATCCCCGGTCATGCGACATCAATCTGCTCACCGACAAGGGCGTGCGCGAGGCCGACGGCGAAAAGGAGCCTTACTCGCTCCCGCTCGGCGAACTGACGGTCGAGGACTGGGCGCGTTATCGCGACACCGGGTTCTGCGGGTTTGACGAATAAAAAAGGCCGGCTGGGAGCCGGCCTCGATACTGCGTGTTGCGCGAGCCCTTAGAAGGGGCGGCGGCCGCGGAAGTGACCGTTGTCGATCTGGCGGCTGCGATATTCGAGATCGTAGATGTCGCGCGATTCGTTGAGGTAGCGCATCTCGAGTTCGTGCTGCGACGGAACGCGGAACTTGGCGGCGAATTTCTGCAGGTTCGAAAACATGTTCGTTTCCCCTTAGTTCGAGTTCTCCCGTGCACAAGATGGGCCCGAACCGGAGGGATAACAATCGCCAACTCGCCAATGCTGCCATGCAGCAAAGTCATGGCGAGGCATGCTGCACAGCAATATCAGATCCTGCTCAGCTCTCGCCGAAGACGCGTCGGAAGATCGTGTCGACATGCTTTGTGTGGTAGTCCATGTCGAACTTCGCGTTGATGCCGTCCTCGCCCAGCGCATCGACGACCTCCGGATCGGCGAGCAGCAGGCTGCGGAAATCGAGCCGCTCCTCCCAGACCTTGAGCGCGTTGCGCTGGACCATCGCATAGGCGTCCTCCCGGCTGACGCCGGCCTGGGTGAGGGCCAGGAGCACGCGCTGGCTCATCACGAGGCCCGGGAACTTGTTCATGTTGTCGAGCATGTTCTGCGGGAAGATCAGCATCTTTTCGACGACGCCGGCCAGCCGGTTGAGCGCAAAATCGAGTGTGATGGTGGCGTCCGGCGCGATGCCGCGCTCGACCGAGGAGTGGGAAATGTCGCGCTCGTGCCACAGCGCCACGTTCTCCATCGCCGGGATTACCGTCATGCGCACCAGCCGGGCGAGGCCGGTGAGGTTCTCGGTCAGCACCGGGTTCTTCTTGTGCGGCATGGCCGACGAACCCTTCTGACCCATCGAGAAGAATTCGGCGCCTTCGAGCACTTCGGTGCGCTGCATGTGGCGGATCTCGATGGCGACGTTCTCGATCGACGAGGCGATGACGCCGAGGGTCGCGAAGAACATCGCATGCCGGTCGCGCGGGATGACCTGGGTGGAGATCGGCTCGGGTTCGAGGCCGAGCATCTTGCAGACGTGTTCCTCGACCGCCGGGTCGATATTGGCGAAGGTGCCGACGGCGCCGGAGATCGCACCGGTGGCGACTTCCTTGCGTGCGGCGGCAAGTCGCGCCTTGTTGCGGTCCATCTCGGCATAGAAGCGGGCGAAGGTGAGCCCCATCGTGGTCGGCTCGGCATGGATGCCGTGCGAGCGGCCAACGCGAACCGTGTTCTTGTGCTCGAAGGCGCGGGTCTTCAGCGCCGCGAGAACCCGTTCCATGTCGGCGAGCAGGATGTCGGCGGCGCGCACAAGCTGCACGTTGAGGCAGGTGTCGAGCACGTCCGACGAGGTCATGCCCTGGTGGACGAAACGGGCTTCTTCCGAGCCCACATGCTCGGCGAGATGGGTGAGGAAGGCGATGACGTCGTGCTTGGTGACGGCCTCGATCTCGTCGATCCGGTCGACGTCGAACTCCACGTCCTTCGCCTTCCACACAGCTTCGGCGTTTTCCTTCGGGATGACGCCGAGTTCCGCCTGCGCATCGCAGGCGTGCGCCTCGATCTCGTACCAGATCTTGAACTTGGTGGCGGGCTCCCAGATGGCGGTCATCTCGGGGCGGGCGTAACGGGGGATCATGGGCGTATCCGTGTTTCGGTCGGCAATGGGAGAAGTGCCAGTGTCCTAGACCAAACCGGCCGCAAAAGAAAATGTCTCGGGCGGTTCAGATGGGGAAAATCGTGTCGCTCGCGGCTTTGCCGGCGCGTCGGGCGATCAGCAAGGCGGTCGCGAAGAGGATGACCGCGCCGAGCGGTAGATAGAGCCGCAGGCCCATCACCGCGAACTGGTAGACGGCGGCGGCGGTGGTGAAGACGAGCTGGATGAGCCAGATCTTCGTGAAAGCGTCTCCATGCCACTGGGCGTAGTAGATCCGGTACTGCAAGGCGAAGATCGCGGCGGTGATCGCCACGGTGCCGACAGACAAAAACAGAATGGATGCGGCGAACCAGGTCTCCGCAGGGCGACCCAGGGAGCAGAAGCGGATGCAGAAAAGCGCCAGCGGCCACGCGATCAGACCACCTGCAAAGAACAGGATCGAAAGCTGAAGGAGATGGAAGGTGTCGAGCCGGATTTCGAGCCACAGCGCGAACTGCGCCGACAGCGTCATGGCGAGACCCCACAGGATCGCCCCGACGATCGCCGCGCGGAACGACGGCAGCGCGAAACCAAGGCGCGCGGAGAGGCCGGCACCGGCGGTGCGGCTATGGCTGGCGGGGCTGTCGGGCAAGCGTCAGTCGATCCTCTTCGTCACGGCGATGTAGCGCCCGTCAGGGCCCTCGAAGCCGATGGAGCGGATCAATACCAGAATGGCGTGCGTTGTCGATCCGTCCGGGTTGGCATGCGTCATCGCGCCGGCGATCTGATAGGAGACCGGACAGCGGCGGGAGTTCGGGATGGAGCTGTCGTCGTGCAGGACGATTGGTGCTCCGGGCTCGCCGGCCTTCTTCAGTTCGAGCCGGAACCCCTTGTCGGCCTGATCGAAGGCGGTGCAGTTCGAGGATGGCGCAAGCGTTTTCTCGGTGAGCGATGCTGCCCACCGATCGCCCGGATAGGGCTCTATGGCGAAAGGCTGGTAGAGGAGGAAGGTCGGATCCGCCTGCGGATCGGTGGCCGGCTGGAAGGCGGCGAAAACGCCGGGATCGGCCGCGGCACCGCTCGACGCCTCGATGTCAGCGGCCTGCCTCGCAGCTTCGCGACGGGCATCGTTGACCGAACTCATCTCCTCTTCGAGCGTCACGCGCACCGGTGTGCCGGGCAGATATCTGTCGGCGGCGGTGTCGATATAGTAGCGCGTCGCGTAGGCGAAACCCGAGCCGTCCTGAACGCCGAACTCCTCGAAGGCGAAGACGCCGCCGTCGGTCGAAAAGCCGATGGGGCGGAACTCGGAAAAATCGCCGGCAATGGACGGTGCTGCCACCAGCGCCAGCGCGGATGCGACGAGAGCGGTTCTGATCATGTCTGTTTCTCCTCACGCCCCGCGCCGACTATGCGGTCCGGGCAGGGGAGAGCGCAAGCGGCTCCGGGCTATTTCCCGTCGCGCCCCTCGGCACGCCAAGCAGGAAACAGGTCGCCCTCGGCGGGTCTCGCCTCGTAGACGCCCCGGGCGATGGCGCGCGCCATGGTGGCGCCCGCCGCCGCGCAGAGATCGAGAAGCCGGTGCGGATCGGGTTTGATGCCGCTCCTGCCGGTGGCGAGCGCAAAGACGAGATCGCCGTCGAAGGGCGTGTGGCTCGGCCAGATGGCGCGGGAAAATCCGTCATGGGCGGCAATCGCGAGTCGCTTGGCGCCGGCCTTGTCGAGAACCGCGTCGGTGGCGATGACGGCGATGGTGGTATTGGCGCCCGCCATCATCTCGCGAAATTTCACCCGCGGCTCGACCGCATCCGCCGGCATCGGATGGGGCAGGCCGAGGCCGCCGAACTCCCCGTCCTGTTCGAAGGGGGCGGCCCAGAAATGGCGGCTTCTTCCGACGGTGACCGCGCCGACCGCGTTGACGGCGACGAGCGCGCCGACCGTGATGCCGGATGTGGTGGTCGCCGAGGCGGAGCCAAGCCCGCCCTTGTAGCCCGCCGTCAGCGCGCCGGTGCCGGCCCCGGCTGTGCCGAGGGCGAAGGTCTCCGCGGCTGCGGCGGCCGCCTCGAAGCCGAGATCGCGGTAGGGCGAATAGCGTCCCCAGTCCTTGTCGCCGCCATTGACGAGATCGAAGAGGATGGCGGCCGGCACGATCGGAATGCGGTGGGGACCGAGCGGGAAGCCGCGGCCCTGTTCGCGCAGCCAGGCCTGCACGCCTGAGGGGGCATCTAGCCCGAAGGCCGATCCGCCCGACAGGGTGATCGCATCGACCGCCTCCACCATGTTGTGGGGTTCGAGCAGGTCGGTCTCGCGCGTGCCGGGCGCGCCGCCGAGCACCTGGACGGCGGCGACCGCCGGTTCGTCACAGAGAATGGCGGTGACGCCGGACTTCACCCTGGCGTTCTCGGCATTTCCGACCTTGAGGCCTGCGACGTCGGTGATCAGGTTTCTGGGCGACACGGCGGGTTCCTTGGTTTTGCGCCTTCAGTTCTGTGCCTCTCCGGCATTCACCCGCTCGAACCGGCCGTCGCGCCATTCGGCGAGCGAAAAGCCCGGCTGCTGGCGTTCGCCGTCGGAGCCGAAGCTGACGATGCCGAGCGCTGTGCCGTACTGGCCTCGTTGCAGCAACTCTCCGATGTTGCCGTTCTCGTGCATCGGGGCGAGCGCGCCGAGGATCTGTGCCGCGACATAGGCCGGCAGTCTGAGGCCCTCGATCGGCAGGCCGGCGGCGGCGAAGGCGCTTGCTGCGGAGGACGAGGCCGCATCGGCGAGCGCGTCGGTGGCGATGACCGCCAGCGTGCCGTCGGGGATCGGCAGGTCGCCGCGCGGGGCGTTGAGCGCGTCGCCGCCCATGAAGCGCAGCTCCAGTCCGGCGGCCGCGGCATCACGGGCAATGATGGCGAGATCCGAGCGGTCGCCGCCGACGAAGACGCGGGAGACGCCGGCCGCATTCAGGCGCCGCACGAGGCTCGGCTGGCGATCCTGGCCCGGACGGTAGTTGTCGATGAAATTCGGTTTCAGTCCGCGCTCCTCGAGCGTGACGCGGATGGCTTCGACGAGTTCGCGGCCCTGGATGGTTCCGTCCTCGATCAGCGCGAACGGGCGGTCGGCCCACAGCGAGGTGATGGCTTCGGCGGCAACCTCGGCCTCGGCGCTGTCGCGCGGCGCCAGCCGGTAGAACAGCCAGCCGTTGCGCTTGGCTTCTTCGGCGAGGATGTCGGCACGGACCGTAAGCGTGAGTACCGGGATGCCTTCGGCGGAGAGGACGGGAAGGGCAGCGGCGAGGCTCTCGGCGCAGAGATAACCCACCACGATATCGACGCCGGCTTCGGCCAGTGATTCCGCTGATTCAACCCCGCTCTCGGCGTCGCAGCGGTCCTCGCCCACCACGAGATCGGTGAAACTATTGTTGTTTTCGGCTTCCCAGACTTCGAAGCCCTCGCGAATCTGCTGGCCGAGAGGCGCGAAGGGGCCTTCGGTCGGAATGGCGAGACCGACGCGCAGATCGGCGGCGGACGCCGGGGCGAGCCCGGCAACGAGGGCAAGAAGCGCTGAAAGGAGGGCGAAAGCGGTACGAGTCATGGTGTGCGGACCCTAGTGCGCCGATAACTTTTTGGAAAGCGCCCGGCGATGTCGCTTGCCGGACGGAGGCGGCAATTCTCCCCTTTCAAAGCCAAACCCGGTTTGAAATGGCGCGCGCACGCCTATCTATGCAAGACATTGTACCCCAATGCCGTTAGAGATGCCCCGCGCGCCCGGAATTCGAGCATCACTCCGAGACACGCGAACAAAGGCAAGTTAATTTGAGCAATACGAAAATCGCCCCCGAACTCTACCGTGACGCCATGGCGCGCTATGCCGGTCACGTGCAGATCGCCACAGCCGAACACGAGGGCGTCCGACGCGGCGTGACGGTGACCGCCGCCTGTTCGGTCTCCGACAATCCGGCGACCGTGCTCGTCTGCGTGGCCAGGAACAATCCCGCCAACCGGGTTTTCCTCGATGCGGGTGCTTTCGCGCTCAACACGCTCGCCGCGCGCCATCAGCCGCTGGCCGACGTCTTTTCGGGTCTGATCCCGATGGACGGCGCCAAGCGCTTCGAGCAGGGCGTGTGGGAGCTGATGGAAACGGGCGCTCCGACGCTCGCCGATGCCCCGGTGGTCTACGACTGCAAGCTGATCGAGGCCAAGGAGGTGGCGACCCACATGGTGCTGTTCGGCGAGGTGCAGGCGATCCGGCTCGGCGAGCCCGCGCCGGCGCTTGTTTACATGAACCGCTCCTATCATACAGTGTGATCCCGCCGTACCCCATGGAGGTGACATGACCGCAGCCAAGCGAACCCCGCCGGACTCGATCGAGGCGACGCTCAAGATGCTGACCGAACACGACTATGTCGCCGGCCGTGCGCTGGCCACCGTCTTGTTCCTGAGCCTCAGGATGGGCCGGCCGCTGTTTCTCGAAGGCGAGGCGGGCGTCGGCAAGACCGAGATCGCCAAGGTTCTCGCCCACGCGCTCGACCGGCCGCTCATCCGGCTGCAGTGCTATGAGGGGCTCGACGTCTCCTCCGCCGTCTACGAGTGGAACTATCCGGCCCAGATGCTTGAGATTCGGCTCGCCGAAGCCACCGGCGAAGCCGATCGCGACCGGATCGAGACCAACATCTTCGACGAGCGTCACCTCATCCGCCGCCCGGTCTTGCAGGCGCTGCAGGCCGAACCCGGCCGGGCGCCGGTGTTCCTGATCGACGAACTCGACCGCACCGACGAGGCCTTCGAGGCGTTCCTGCTCGAAATCCTCTCCGACTTCCAGGTCACCATCCCCGAACTCGGCACGATCAAGGCCAGCGAGCCGCCGATCGTCATCATCACGACGAACCGGACGCGCGAGATCCACGACGCGCTCAAGCGCCGCTGTCTCTATCACTGGGTCGATTACCCCGAGGCCGACGCCGAGCTCGAAATCATCCGCCGCAAGGTGCCCGGTGCCGCTGAGGCGCTGACCGCCGAGATCGTCGCCTATGTCCAGAAGCTCCGGCAGATGGAGCTGTTCAAGAACCCGGGCGTCGCCGAGACCATCGACTGGGCGACCGCGCTGACCGAACTCGACCGGCTGGCGCTCGACCCGCAGACGGTCTCCGACACGCTCGGCACGCTGCTCAAGTATCAGGACGACATTGCCCGCATCGAGGGCTCGGCGGGCCGCCAGCTTCTCGACGAGGTCAAGGCGGAGCTGACGCGGGCAAGCTGATGAGCGAGACGGGCGACAGATCGCGCGTTCACACCGGCAACGCCATCGTCATGCCCTCGGGCGATGCGGGCAAGCTCGCCGACAACATCGCCTTCTTCGCCCGCACGCTTCGAAAGGCGGGCATGAAGCTGGGGCCAGCGAGTTCCCGCGACGCCGTGGAGGCGGTAACGGTGGCCGGCATCGGCAACCGCGAGGAATTCTACTGGGTGCTGCATTCGGTCTTCGTCAAGCGGCATGAGGACCATGTCGTTTTCGACCAGGCCTTCCGGCTGTTCTGGCGCTCGCGCGATCTGGTCGAGAAGATGATCGCCATGTTCTCGCCGGTGGCCCCCGACAATCGTCCGAAGGAAAAGCAGAAGGCGGGTGAATCCCGCGTCAACGAGGCCTTGTTCGAGGGCCACGACAAGCAGCGCCCGGTGCAGGACAAGCCGGAAATCGAGATCGACGCGCGCCAGACGGCTTCGGGGAGCGAGGTCAGCCGCAGCCAGGATTTCGCCCAGATGTCGGCGCTGGAACTCGCCGAGGCGAAGAAGGCGATCGCCAGGCTCACGCTGCCCTTCGACCAGATCGAGACCCGCCGGTACGAACCCGCCAACCGCGCCATGCGGGTCGATCCGCGTGCCACCATGCGCGCCGCCATGAAGACCGGCGGGGAACTGATCCTGCCGCGCTACCGGAAGAAGCGGAAGGTCCATCCGCCGCTCGTCATCATCGCCGACATCTCCGGCTCGATGAGCCAGTACACCCGCATCTTCCTGCATTTCATGCATGTGATCACCGAACGCCGGCGCGGCGTGCACACCTTCCTGTTCGGCACCCGGCTGACCAACATCACCCGCCAGATGCGCTACCGCGACCCCGACGAGGCGGTCGACCAGTGCGTCGGCATGGTGAAGGACTGGTCCGGCGGCACGCGGATCGGCGAGACGCTGCACGCGTTCAACCGAGACTGGTCGCGCCGGGTGCTGGGGCAGGGGGCGACGGTGATCCTGATCACCGATGGGCTGGAGCGCGATTCCATCGACGAACTCGACACCGAGATGGACCGGTTGCACCGCTCCTGCCGCCGTCTTGTCTGGCTCAATCCCTTGCTGCGCTTCGACGGCTTCGAGGCCCGCGCCCGTGGCGTGCGCACCATCCTGCGCCATGTCGACGAGGTGCGCGCGGTCCACAATATCGAGGCGATGTCGGATCTGGTGGCCGCACTCGGCGACGACCGCCACGGCAAGTGGGATCCGCGCCGGCTGGCCGTGCCGGTGGAGTGACTGGAACGATCAGCGCGACCGGGCTTGCCGAACCGGGCCCGGGGACCCCATATTGATGGCCTGTTCCTAAAAGGAGGGCCGACATGTCCCTTTCCCCCCAAACCGATCAGCTCGATCCGCTGATGATCGCCGAAAACTGGATGAAGGACGGCCGTGACGTGGCGATCGCCACCGTGGTCGAGACCTGGGGCTCGGCGCCCCGGCCGACCGGCAGCCATCTGGTCATCGATTCCGAAGGCAATTTCGAAGGCTCCGTTTCCGGCGGTTGCGTCGAGGGTGCGGTGATCGCGGAGGCGATCGACGTCATCGGCAGCGGCAAGCCGCGCATGCTCGAATTCGGCGTCGCGGACGAAACCGCCTGGCGGGTGGGCCTGTCCTGCGGCGGCAAGATCCGTGTCTATCTGGAGCGTCTCGGCTGATGGATCCGCATGTTCTGAAATCCCTCAACGCCGCCAAGCGTGCCCGTGAGGCCGCCGTCGTCGTCACCGATCTCGGCGACGGACGCGACCGGCTGGTGCGCGCGGGCGATCCTGTCGCCGGCGAACTTGGCGAGGCGATCCAAAGAGCCTTCAAGTCGGGCAAGTCCGGTGTCGCGCAGGCCGAGGGCCGCGAATTCTTCCTCAATGTCCATGTGCCGCCGGCGCGTATGGTGATCATCGGTGCAGTCCACATCAGCCAGGCGCTGGCCCCGATGGCGCGGATGGCCGGTTTCGACGTCACCATCATCGACCCGCGCACCGCCTTTGCCACGCCTGAACGTTTCGAGGGGATGGATTTGAAGGCTGATTGGCCAGAGGACGTGCTGAAGGAGCGGCCCCTCGATTATTTCACCGCGCTGGTGGCCGTCACCCATGATCCGAAGATCGATGACTATCCTTTGATTTCGGCGCTCAAGACCGGCTGCTTCTATGTCGGAGCGCTCGGCTCGCGAAAGACCCACGGCCGCCGCGTCGAGCGGCTGAAAGAGGCCGGGCTGAGCGATGATGCGATTGCCCGGATCGCCGCCCCGATCGGTCTTCCCATCGGAGCCGCGAGCCCCGCCGAGATCGCAGTCGCGGTCCTGGCGCAGGTGATCGAGGCGCTCAGAACGCGCGAACTCCCGGTGCGTGACGCCGAAGGGGCGGCTGCGTGAAATTCGGCCCCGTTCCGGTCAGCGAGGCGGAGGGCGCCATTCTCGCGCACTCCACCCAAGCCGGAAAAGCCAGACTGAAGAAAGGCTTGCGGCTCGACGCGGACTCGATTTCGCAACTTGTTGATTCAGGAGTCGAGACCGTGATCGTCGCCCGCCTCGAGGACGGCGACATCGACGAGAACGCGGCCGCGGACAGGATTGCTCAGGCTTTCTCCGGTATGGGCATTGAGGCCGCGCCTCCCGCTACCGGTCGCGTCAACCTGCATGCGACGTCTGCCGGCCTGTTCCGGGTGGACAAGGATCTCGTCGATGCCTTCAACGCCATCGACCCGGCGCTGACCTATGCCTGCCTCAACGACCGCAGCGTCGTGGCGGCGGGCGACATGGTCGGCACCATCAAGATCATTCCGCTCGCCGTGCCGGGTGCGGCCGTCGACAAGGCCGCAGATCTTGCCGGGCAGACAGGCTTCTCGGTCGTCAAACCGTTCCGACCCCATCGGGTCGGCTATGTCGCCACCAGGCTGCCGACGCTCAAGCCGAAGGTCATGGAGAAGACGGTGGAGCTGACCGCCACGCGGCTCGCTGCCTTCGGCTCGGAGATCGTCGCCCGTCGCGATGTCCCACACGAAACCTCCGCTCTGGCCACGGTGCTGGCCGAGACGGCGCCCGGGGTGGACATGCTCATCGTCTTCGGCGCCTCGGCGGTGACCGATGCCGGGGACGTCATCCCGGCGGCCATCCGGAAGGCCGGCGGTCATGTGGAGCGGGTCGGCATGCCGGTCGATCCCGGCAATCTTCTGGTGATCGGCGAGATCCACGGCCGTCCGGTGATCGGGGCGCCGGGCTGTGCGCGTTCACCCAAGGAAAACGGTTTCGACTGGGTGCTGGCGCGCACCCTTGCCGGCGAAGCGCCCGGAAGCAACGAGATCGCCCGCATGGGCGTCGGTGGCCTGCTGATGGAAATCCCGACGCGCCCGCAGCCGCGCGCGCCGCGCGACGAGGCTCAGGTCGAGGGCGTCGGCATCGTGCTGATGGCCGCGGGCCGCGCGAGCCGCATGGGCGAGGGCGCCGGCCACAAGCTCCTGGCCGATTTCGACGGCGAGCCGCTCGTTCGCCGTATGGCGGAACGCGCGCTGGCGAGCCGGGCGGAGGGAGTCGTGGCGGTGACCGGCTACCGCGCCGACGACATCGCAGCCGCACTCGTCGGGCTCGATGTCACCGTCACCGAAAACCCCGACTATGCCACCGGCATGGCGTCTTCGCTCAAGGCCGGCGTCGCCGCGCTCGGCGATCGGCTGGCTGGCATCATGATCCTGCTCGGCGACATGCCGGGCGTGGAGACGGCGCATCTCGACGCGCTGATCGCCGCCTTCGAGCATAATGGCGGCGACGCCATCGTGCGCGCCGCCGACGGCGACCACCGCGGCAATCCGGTCATCCTGCCCATGCGCCTGGCCCCTGCCATCCAGCGGCTCGAAGGCGATGTCGGCGCACGCGCGCTGATCGAGGAAAGCGGCCTGCCGGTGATCGACATCGACATCGGCCCCGCCGCGCGTATCGACGTGGACACGCCCGAAGCGGTGAGAGCGGCGGGGGGGCGGATCGAGCGGGTTTAGTCCCGGAGTTGCGCGCGCCGGGTTTCCCGTGCAGATTCGTGCTTGTGAGGATTTGCGATCGGCACCATGACTGCCATGACCGCCCTGGAACTCGTTCAGAAACTGAAGACGCTGAAGCCCCGTCTCAAGGACGAGGGCGTGCGGCATCTGATCCTGTTCGGTTCACAGGCACGCGGAACGGCACACGCGGGCAGCGATATCGATATCGCCATCGACGTGGAACCGCAGAGCCGGTTCTCGATCCTCGATCTTGTCGGTGTCGAGCAGATCATCTCCGAGGCTGTCGGGCTCCCGGCCAATGCCTTCATGCGTCGATCACTCGACGGAGAGTTCAGGAGCGAGATCGACCGGGAGGGGATCGAGATATTCTGATGGTCGACCGCACCATATTCAGGTTGCAGGATATCATCTCGTCCATCGATAAGATCGACAGTCTCCTGGAAGAGACCGGCTTTGAAGCTCTTTATCAGGGCCACGTTGCGCGCGCCGCATTCGAACGCTTTCTGGAGATCCTGAATGAAGCTTCGAGATACATTCCAGAAACGATGAAGGCCGATGAACCTTCAAGCCCCTGGCCGAAGGTTGCCGATATCGGCAATCATCTGCGAGATGCATATCACCGCGTCGATTTCGAGATTTTGTGGAGTATCTGGGCGAACGGCGAACTGGCTGAATTTAGAGGAACGATAGAGCGAATGCTCGCCAAGCTCTCGGACTGAGCACAAAAAAAGCCGCGCAGATCGCGCGGCTTTCTCACTCTCGTCTGTCGCCTTGGATCAGCCGATCTTCGAACTGATCATCATGAAGGCGGGGATTTCGTCGCCGAAGCCGACCGGCTGGTCGCCGTCGTCGTCATCGCGCTTGTTGCGGCGGTTGCGGCGGCGGTCGTCGTTTGCGGGCTTCGGGCGCGAGGCTTCGCGCTTCGGAGCGGGCGCCGGAGCCTGTTCGGGATCGGAGCTCATCTCGTCGGCCGTCTCGTAATTGACCACCTCGTGCTCGCGCACCTTGGCGGGTTCATCCTTTTTCTTGCGGCCGCGCGACTTCGGTGCTTCCACCCAGTCGCCCTGGGGCGCCGGGCTTTCGTTCTCGTCGGATGCGAGTTCCTCGGGCGTCTCGTAGGCGACGTCCTCGTGTTCCTTGGCCTTGCCACGGGCTGAGCGGGGAGCGTTGTCGTCGCCGTCCTTCTTGCCGCGGCCCTTGCCGCCACGGCCGCGACGCGCGCGCCCTGTGTCTTCCTCGTCGTCCGAAGACGAAGCGGTCGTTTCGACGCCGTCCAGCCATTCGATCTTGCGGTCGATCAGCTTCTCGATCGATTCCACATACTTGCCGTCGCGGCGGCCGACCAGCGTGAAGGCTGCGCCCGAGCGACCGGCGCGACCGGTCCGGCCGATGCGGTGGACATAGTCCTCGGCGTGGATCGGAACGTCGAAGTTGAAGACATGGCTCACGGCCGGGATATCGAGGCCGCGGGCAGCGACGTCGGACGCCACCAGAAGCGTGATCTCGTTGTCCTTGAACTGCTGCAACGTGGCCATGCGCGAGCGTTGGTCCATGTCGCCATGCAAGGCGCCGACCGAGAAGCCGTGCCGCTGAAGCGAACGGTTGAGATCGGCGACATCCTTCTTGCGGTTGCAGAAGATGATGGCGTTGGTGAGGTTTTCCTGGGCGCGGATCAGGTCGCGCAATGTCGCGCGCTTGTCGAAGTCCTTACCCGACCAGGAGACGAGCGCCTGGCTGACATTGACCGCGGTGGAGGAGGGCGGAGCCACCTCGACGCGCACCGGGTTCTGCAGGAACGCGTCTGCGAGTTTCTGGATCTCCGACGGCATGGTCGCCGAGAAGAACAGCGTCTGGCGCGTGAACGGGATGAGTTTGACGATCCGCTCGATGTCCGGGATGAAGCCCATGTCGAGCATCCGGTCGGCCTCGTCGATGACGAGAAGATCGACGCCGTTCATCAAAAGCTTGCCGCGCTCGAAGTGGTCGAGTAGTCGGCCCGGCGTCGCGATCAGCACGTCGGCGCCGCGTTCGAGCTTGCGGTTCTGTTCCTCGAAGGAGACGCCGCCGATGAGAAGTGCGACGGTCAGCCGGTGGTTGATGCCGTATTTCTCGAAGTTCTCGGCCACCTGGGCTGCCAGTTCGCGCGTCGGCTCGAGAATGAGCGTCCGCGGCATCCGGGCCCGCGCACGTCCCTTCTCCAGCATCGTCAGCATCGGCAGAACGAAGGAAGCGGTCTTGCCGGTTCCGGTCTGCGCGATGCCGAGCACATCACGGCGCTCCAGCGCCGGCGGGATGGCTCCCGCCTGGATGGGGGTGGGGACCGTGTAACCGGCTTCGGTTACAGCGGATTGAACTTTCTGGCTCAGGCCAAGATCAGCGAAAGTCGTCAATGGGAAATGTTTTCCGTTTCGGCGTGTAGTGGGATTATCTTCAGCACGTCGGGCCGGGAGATAGACCGGCATCAATGGCCGGTGTCATTGGACCAACGACCTTGAGCGCCGACTTAGGGCGATCGCCCGTCGGAGTCAAGGAAAACCGGGTATTTCGGGGGGATATGGTTACAATCGGGCGAGATTGAGGCTGCCCGGAGCCGTCAGGCGGCGCGGGGGTCTCAGTTTGAGGCGAGCAGCGGCCGAAGCTGGTAGGCGGCCTTGAGGATGCGCATCGGGTCGATGGCCTTGCCGTTCCTGCGGATCTCGTAGTGCAGGTGCGGTCCGGTGGAGCGGCCGGTGTTTCCGGACTTGGCGATCACGTCGCCGGCCATCACGCGCTGGCCTTTCTCCACCATGATACGCGACAGGTGCGCATAGCGTGTGCTCAGGCCCTGGCCGTGGTCGATCTCCACCATGTAGCCATATCCGCCGTTGCGTCCGGCTGCGACCACGGTGCCGGCGCCGCTGGCGTGGACGGCGGTTCCCGTCAGGGTGCGGAAGTCGATGCCGGAATGGAAGGCCATGCGCCCGAGGAAGGGATCCTTGCGCGAGCCGAAGCGGCTTGTGATCTCCGAACCGGGCGCGGGAATCGTCACCGGAAGCGACAGCGCGTTCTTGCGGACCGCATCGAGCTGGCTGAGAGCGGCGTCGAGATCCTCGATCGAGGCCTCGAAGGCCGACGGGTCGGACGCACGGATGTACGGACCGCCGACGGCGCTTTCCGACACTTCCGGGACCGGCAGGCCGACGGCTCCCACGATCTCGCTGATCTGGCTGGCGGTCTCGTAGGCGTTGTCGGCAAGGCTCTGGATCTTTTCGAGCTGGTCGCGCTCGATCGACTTCAGCGACAGCGTCACTTTGGAGAAGATGCGGTCGGCGCGCTGGCCGACGCTCTCGCCGGCATCGGCATAGGCGAGCGGATCGACGCGGAGTTCCGAAGGTGCGGACACCGCGGTGTGGGCCGAGGCGAGGGCGGCGAGCCGCGATGTGCGCGGCAGTTCCATGATCTCGGTGCGCGCCTGCTGCTCGGGCTTCTTCTGCGGAACGGGCATCGTTTCGGGACCGGCTTCGGCATTGCGGGCGCGTTCGAGGAGGGGACCGAGCTTGCCGTGGCGGGAGGTCAGCGCCTCCTGACGGGCGAGCAGTTCGGCGACCTTGTCCTCCATCAGCTGCTGGTCGAGAAGCTGGCGGCTGGTGACCCGGTCGACCTGCGAGCGCAGCGACGCGATACGGTCTTCATAGGCATGCTGCATGCGCGCCTGACGGGCCATGGCGGCGCCGATCAGATCGTCGCGGAGCACGAGATAGGAGGTGGCTGCAAGATAGCCGATGGCCACGACGCCGAGAAAACAGGCGGCGATGCCGGCGACCCAGGGCTGCAACGTGACGTGACGGATCCTGTCTCCGCTGGCGAAGATGATCGTGTGGCTCTTGTTGCGCTTGCCGAATACGCGGCTTTGCTGGCCTTGCGACACGGATAGACCTCTGACCCGGTTTGGTAACTGCCGCAATTACACCCTGTTAAGGTTAACAAACGATTGCGCGGAAGCCCCTATTTCGGGGGGATCGTGAACGGCAAGCCGGCGGCTCAGGAGGCGCTTTGGGGGGCAAGTGAGCGGTAGAAGGAGGGGGTGAGGCCTGCGGCGGCCCGGGCGAGGTCGTTGAAGGGCGGTTTCAGCCCGCCGCGGAAGTTGGCGCGCACCAGCGCCTGGAATTCGGCGGAGGGATCGAGCTTCTGCCGGGCGCACAGGAAGCGGAACCATTTGGCCCCGATGGCGACATGCTTCTTCTCGTCCTCGTAGATGACGTCGAGAACGGCGGCACTCGCCTCGTCGCCGGCGGCCCGCATGCCGGCCCGCATGGAAGGGGTGACGTCCAGCCCGCGCGCTTCCAGGATCAGCGGCACCACGGCGAGCCGCGCCATCAGTGAATTGCGGGTGTCGTGGGCGGCCTGCCACAGCCCGTCATGGGCCTGCATCTCGCCATAGTCGCTGCCGAGTTCGCGCAACCGGTTGCGCACCATGTTGAAATGCTTGGCCTCCTCGAAAGCCACCTGCATCCAGCCGTCGAAGAAGGAGAGCGGCATCTGTTTGCCGGCGAAGCGGGCGACGATATCGAGCGCCAGGTCGATGGCGTTAAGTTCGATGTGACAGATGGCGTGGAGCAGCGTGATGCGGCCGCGCTCGGAGTTGAGCGTCCGCCGCTTGACCTTCGTCGGTGGCACGAGTTCGGGTTTGTCGGGCCTGCCGGGACGATCGGGCGGGCGGAAATCGCCCGGATCGCGGAGCGAAAGCGTGCGGCCTTTCCAGCGTGCATAGGCCGCGCGCGTGCGCGCCGTCTTCTCGTCGAGATCGGCCGCGGCCACCGCGCGGGCGGCCGCGTCACGCAACGAGAGAACGGCGAAGACTGGTTCGGTCGTTGTGATCACAGCGCGCGAGCGGCCGCGAGCACCTCTTCGGCGTGGCCGGGAACCTTGACCTTTTCCCAGATGTTCCGGACGACGCCGTCGCCGTCGATCAGCACGGTGGTGCGTTCGACGCCCATGTATTTGCGGCCATACATGCTCTTCTCGACCCAGACGCCATAGGCCTCGAGCACGGTCTTCTCCTCGTCGGAGGCGAGAATGACGTTGAGATCGTGCTTGTCGATGAACTTGTCGTGCTTCTTGACCGGGTCGGGCGACATGCCGATGACCACCGCGCCAGCCTTCTCGAACTCGGCGGCGCGGGCAGTGAAATCGACCGCTTCCACGGTGCAGCCGCTGGTATCGTCCTTCGGGTAGAAATAAAGCACCACGGTCTTGCCGGCGTAATCCGCCAAGGACACGGTTCCGCCACCATCGCGGGGCAGGGAGAATTGCGGGGCCTTCTGTCCGGTTTCGATTGTGCTCATGGCTTCCTTGCCTGGTGATATGTCGGTTTCTCGGGATGCGCCTTTCGGGCACGACCGGTATAGTGCCGACAAAGGTGCGCGAAAACCCGTTCGGATGTCGTTGCGCCGCTATTTTTTATGCGTTGGCACGGGACGTAACGGAGCGAATGGCGAACACGCCACATCAAAAGGTCAGTTTCAACAAGCGCGATATCGTCGCGCTGCATGAGCTGCCATCCGCCCAGTCCGAGGATCCGATCATCGTCAACGCCCACCGCGGCGGTCGTCGCAACGGCTGGGTACGCGCTCACGCGAAGGCGGTTGCCTTCCTCGGCATCCTGCTGCTCGGCGCGATAGCCTCGCTGGTAATCGTGCTCGAACGCGGTCTGGCCGACGGATTGATCGAGAGCCGGGCGCGTATTGCGCTCTCCCAGGCGCTCGGCGATGCCTATTCGGCCGAGCTCGGAAGTGCGGGGGTCCGGCTAACCTCGCGCGGTTCGGTGGCGATGATCGCGCAGGACGTCTCGATCAGGACGGAAAACGCGACCGGCGGCGTCTACGCCGTCGACCGGCTGCGGCTCGTCCTCGATCCGCTGGCGCTGGTCGTCGGTGCGATCAAGGTCAACTCGATCGAGGTCGACGGCGCCCGGCTGCAGACCGGCGGTGGGGCCGGCTTCGGACTTGCGGACCTCGGGCAGTTCCGGATCGACAGCATCGACGCACGCATCGAGCAGGCCTTTGAAGCGGTGGATCGAATCGGCAGCGTGATCGCCAATCGCGGCACTCCCCGCATCGTTCTCGAGAATATTCGTCTCGGCGAGGAATTGAGCGGCTTTACGATTGATCGCGCCGAACTGAGCGGCCGCGAGGAGGACGAGTTCGACATCGACGCCACGCTGTCCCTGAAGGGGACGCCGTTTACCGTTGCCGTTCACGCCAGCAAGGGTACACGGGACGATCTCTCCGAACTCCAGGCGAGGATCGAAGGTCTGCCTGTCGACTATGCGTCGGACGGGCTCGAGAAGCGGGCGACAGGGCTCACCGCGCTCTTCGATGTCGATCTCGACGCCACCCGTGCCGCACCCGACACCCCGCCCGCGCTCAAGCTGACCGTGGACGCGGAGCCGGGGACGATGATGATGGGCGGCATCACCGCCGAACTGCGCGAATTCCGCTCCGCACTGACCTATCTGCCGGAAGCGAGAAAAATCGAGATCCTGCCTTCGGTCATCCGCATCGGCGAAACGAGACTGCCCTTCAACGGCGGGCTCATCGATATCGACAATGTCCCCGAGAGCACCGAGATCAACCGAGCCAGCCCGGGAATCGCCTTCGACATGGTGATCCCCGACGGTGTGGCGGCACCGGGGGATTCGGCCGATGCGCCGGTGCATTTCGACGCCAAGGCGTTCGGCCGGCTGATGCCCGCGCGCAACCGTCTGGTGGCCGATCAGCTCGCGGTGGTGACCGGGCCCTATGCGATGGCTGCCTCGCTGTCGCTGCAGTTTGTCGAGGGAAAATCGCCGGCAATCAATCTCGCCGCCACCACCGAGCGGCTGCCGACGACGGCGGTCAAGCAACTCTGGCCCTACTGGATGGGCAAGCGGGCGCGCCAGTGGGTGCTCGAAAATCTCTATGGCGGCGCCGTCTCCAACGGTCGCATCCAGCTCTCGGCCCCTGCCGGGCATTATCCGCCCGGAAGAGATGCCGGTCCTTTCACTGAGGACCAGTTCCAGATCGACTTCGACATTGAGCGGGCGCGCATGAACGTGGCCGGCGATATTCCGCCGCTGCGCGACACCAACGGCCATCTCAGCCTGCGCGGCGCCAGCGTCGAGGTGGCGGTGACCTCGGCGAGCGGCTACTTCCCGACGGGGCGCGTGGTCCAGATCGGCGACGGCAAGCTGACGATCCCCGACACCGAACTCAAGCCGCTGATGGCCGACCTCGAACTCTCGGTCTCCGGCAAGGCCGACGCGGTGGCTGAACTGATCACCTATCATCCGATCGACGTCCTCGACCGGATCGGCTTCAAGCCCGAGGAGCTGTCGGGTGAAATCTCCTCGCGGGTCAAGGCGCGCTTCGGCCTGATCCGCGAGCAGGACCCCCCGCCCACCGAATGGGACGTGGAGATGACGCTCGCCGGCGTCGATATCGAAAAGAAGGTCGAGGGCCGGATATTCACCGATATCGACGGCAAGCTCCATGTGACCCCGACACGGGCGCATCTGCAGGCCGATGCGGCGGTCGACGGCATTCCCCTGACACTCGACCTGACCGAGCCGGTCTCCAATTCCGGCGTCGAGCGCAAACGCGTGATCTCCGGCACGCTCGACGACAAGGCGCGCGAGAAGGTGGCGCCGGGCACCGGGTTGCTGCTGAGCGGGCCTGTGGGGCTGAAACTGGAGGAAAAAGGCCCTGGCCGTAACGCGGTGACGCTGACGCTCGATCGCGCCGAACTGAAGGTTCCGGGCATCGGATGGACCAAGGGGGTGGGCATTCCCGGGACTGCGCGCTTCGAAGTGGAAAGCGAAGGCGACAACCAGAAACTGCGCGATTTCACCGTCTCCGGCGACGGCTTCAAGGTGACGGGTGCGATCGACATCACCAAAGGCGCCTTCTCTTCGGCGCGGCTCAGCTCGGTTCGCCTCTCGCCGGGTGACGACTACCGCGCCGACATCACCCGGTCGGGCAAGGCCTACGATATCCGCGTTTCGGGAAATGCCGCCGACGTGCGACCGCTGATTGCCGAAGCCAAGAGCGCGACGGGAGCTGCGGACAGCGGAGGCAGCGGAAATTTCGTCATTGCCGCCTCGGGCAGCCTCGGCTCGGTGCGGGGCTTCTACGAGACGTCTCTTCTCGACGCCCAGTTCAGCTATGCGGGCCGCAACGGGCAGACCGAGAAACTGTCGCTCAAGGCCGTCACGCCCTCGGGCCAGGCCGTGGTCGTGACCGTCGACGGCCAGTCGCAGCCGGGCCAGGAGAAGATCGAGATGACCTCGGGCGATGCCGGCGATTTCGCCCGCTTCGCCGGCATCTACGGCAAGTTGCAGGGGGGGCTGCTCAACGTTCGCCTGGCGCGCACGGACAAGGGGCCGCGGCGGGGCGTCGTCGACGTGCGCAACTTCAGGATCGTCGGCGAGGAAAAGCTCAGGGCACTCGTCTCCAGCCCGGCGGCGCCCGACGGCCGCAGCCTCAACGATGCGGTAAAGCGCAACATCGACGTCAACGAGGCGAGTTTCGAGGTCGCCAACGCCCGCATCGAAAGCGGACCGGGCTATCTCAAGGTCGGCGAGGGGATCATCCGCGGGCCGGAGATCGGCGCCTCGTTCCAGGGCACGGTCTACGACGCCAACGGCAACATGGACCTGTCCGGTACCTTCATGCCCGCCTACGGCATCAACCGCCTGTTTGGCGAACTGCCGATCATCGGCGCCATACTCGGCAACGGCCGCGACCGCGGCCTGATCGGCATCACCTTCCGCCTCGTCGGCGACAAGGATTCACCGCAGGTCGTCGTCAACCCGCTGTCGCTGATCGCGCCGGGAGTCTTCCGCAACATCTTCGAATTCAGGTGAGACCTCCGGCCTTCGCGAAAGGCCGGAGGAGGAGGCGTATCAGTCGGGGCGCACCAGAATGTGCTTCTTCTTGCCGAGCGAGAGCTTGATCGCGCCGTTGTCGGTGATCATGCCGGTGTCGACCATGATCTTCTCGTCACTGACGCCGGCGTCGTTGATCTTCACCGCGCCGCCCTTGATGTGACGGCGGGCTTCGCCGTTGGAGGTGGCAAGACCGGCCTCGACCATCAGCGACAACAGCCCGATGCCGTTGTCGAGATCGGCTTTGGCGACCGAGACGGTCGGCAGCGTATCCGCGGCTTCACCCTCTTCGAAGGTGCGGCGAGCGGTTTCGGCGGCAGCGTCTGCGGCCTCGCGGCCGTGCACGATCGCGGTCGCTTCCGTTGCGAGGACCTTCTTGGCCTCGTTGATCTCGGAGCCGCCGAGGGCTTCGAGCCGGGCGATCTCGTCGAGCGGCAGGCGGGTGAATATCTTGAGGAAGCGGCCGACGTCGGCGTCTTCGGTGTTACGCCAGTACTGCCAGTAGTCCCAGGGGCTGAACAGGTCGCCGTTGAGCCAGACGGCGCCATTGGCCGACTTGCCCATCTTGGCGCCGGAACTGGTGGTCAGCAGCGGCGTGGTCAGCGCATAGAGCTGCTCGGTGCCCATGCGGTGGCCGAGGTCGACACCGTTTATGATGTTGCCCCACTGGTCGGAGCCGCCCATTTGCAAGCGGACGCCGTAGTTGCGGTTGAGCTCGACGTAATCGTAGCCCTGCATGATCATGTAGTTGAATTCGAGGAAGGACAGCGACTGTTCGCGGTCGAGCCGCAGCTTGACGCTGTCGAAGGAAAGCATGCGGTTGACCGAGAAGTGCCGGCCGACGTCGCGCAGGAACTCGACATAGTTCAGCTTCATCAGCCAGTCGGCATTGTTGACCATCAGCGCGTCGGTCTTGCCCTCGCCATAGCGCAGGATGCGGCCGAAGATTTTCTTGATGCCGGCGATGTTCTGGTCGATCTGCTCGGGCGTCAGAAGCTTGCGCTGGTCGTCGCGGAAGGAGGGGTCGCCCACCATCGAGGTGCCGCCGCCCATCAGGGTGACGGGACGGTGCCCGGTCTCCTGGAGCCAGTAGAGCATGGTGACCGAGATCAGGTTGCCGATGTGCAGGCTCGTCGCGGTCGCGTCATAGCCTACATAGGCGGTGACCGTTTCCCTGCTCAGCAGCGCGTCCAGACCGTCGAAGTCGGAGCACTGGTGGATGAATCCGCGCTCGTTGAGCACGTTGAGGAAATCGGACTTGTAAGCGGACATCGGTTCTTTCCCGGAAAACTAGGCGTGGGGCCGGACGTTCGCGCCAGTCAACTGAGGCGCCCGCCCGGGCGCAGAGGCCTTAGCACCAACAGGATCGGTGGGACAAGCAAAACCCGGCCTCGCGGGCTGCGCAAGGCCGGGTCTGGCGATGTCAAAACCGATCAGGCCGCGACGGCTTTCGGCGCGTCGAGGCTCGCGTGCAGACGCCAGGTCTGGACGGCCGCGTCCGCCGCCTCGCGGCCCTTGCCGACGAAGTGATCGAAATAGAAGCTCTCGTGTTCGGTCTTGGGCTGGAAATGGTGCGGCGTGAGAGAGACGGAGAAGACCGGCGTGCCGGTGGCCATCTGGGCTTCCATCAGACCATTGACCACCGCAGCGGCGACGAAATCATGCCGGTAGATGCCGCCGTCGACGACAAAGGCAGCCGCGGCCACACCGTCATAGCGACCGGTCTCGCCGAGCTTTTTGGCCAGAAGCGGCATCTCGAAGGCGCCCGGCACGTCGAAGGCGTCGACGTCGGCATCGATGCCGAGTTCGGCCAGTCGCGCGGTAAAGCCCTCATGGGCACGGTCGACAATGTCGGCGTGCCAACGGGCCTTGATGAATGCGAATTTGGGGGATTTTGTCATGGCTCTTTGATCCTTTCGAACTGACAAGATCCCAGAGCAACGGACACGCTTCGGCCAAGAGCCGAAACGTATCTTTCTCTTCCATCCGGACTCTAACCGTCGGCCCCGGAATTTCACCGGTGTCTGCTGACCCCCGTCCTAAAACGGGGCGCTCGCGGGCTGTAACCGCCGGTGGGGAATTTCACCCCGCCCTGAGAAGCTTTCTGATTATCCGCAGAGACCGGGTGCGTCAATGAATCAGTTTCTTGACGCAGTGTTTCAAGTGTCTGGTCCGCAAAGAAAAAGGGCGCCCCGAAGGCCGCCCTCTCGCTGTCGTGTCCTGGGAGGAGATTACTCGGACAGCGTGAACGGACCGGTGTACTTGTCGACGTTGTCCGGGGTGATCAGCAGGCAGTCGAAGAGCTGCTTTTCCTCGGCCACCATCGGCGTGCCGTTCTTGATGTAGTGGTCGGCCTGGATGACGGCTTCGCGCGAGAAGACGGCGACCGGCTGGAGAACGGTATAGGCCATTTCGCCGGCCTTGATCGCTTCCACCGCATCGGGCGAACCGTCGAAGCCGCCGACGATGACGCCTTCGAGCTTGCCGGCTTCCTTCAGCGCGGCGATCGCACCGAGCGCCATCTCGTCGTTGCCGGAGATGACGGCATCGATTTCAGGGTTGGCCTGAATGATCGACTGCATCTTGTTGTAGCCCTGGGTACGGTCCCAGTTGGCCACTTCCTCGGCGACCTTTTCGAGGCCCGGATACTGGCTCAGCACGGTCTTGTAGCCGTTCGAGCGGGTGGCGGCGTTGTTGTCGGCCGGGTTGCCGAAGAATTCGACATACTTGGCGGTGTCACCGACGAGTTCCTGCCACTGGACCGCGCCGATGGCGGCACCCTGGGCGTTGTTGGAGACCAGCTGGCCGATGGCGATGCCCGATTCGTTGATCTCGGCGTTGACCAGGAAGACCGGGATGCCGGCTTCGGTCGCCTTGCGGACCACGCCCACCGAACCGTCGGCATTGGCCGGGTCGAGGATGATGGCCTTGGCCGAGTTGGTGATCGCCGCATCGACGAGGTTCGATTCGACGTTGGTGTCGCCCTTGTGGGCGGCGACGGTGGCCGTGTAGCCGAGCTCCTCGGCGGTCTTCTTGGCCACTTCACCTTCGGTGAACCAGTAGGGGTTCGCGGGGTCGGTGACGATGATCGAGATCAGTCCTTCGGCCCATGCGGCGCTGGTCATCAGCGGCAGGGCTGCGGCGGCGGCGAGAAATGCGCGTTTCGTCAGTTTCAACATGTAGGTTTCCTCCCTGAGGGTTGTTGTGCCGGTTGTCCGGCGGTGTTCCGCGTCCGGGTCTCCGTCCCGGGCTTTCCGCGAAGGTGGTTGGGGTCAGCTCGCGCTGCGGCGACCTCCGTATTGGATTGAGTTGAGCATGACGGCGAGGACGATGACCGCGCCGGTAAAGACGGTCTGCCAGTAGGAACTGACGCCGATGATGACGAGGCCGTCGCTCAGGAAGCCGATGACGAAGGCGCCGAGCAGCGTGCCGCGCACGGTGCCGCGTCCGCCCATCAGCGAGGCGCCGCCGACCACGACAGCCGCGATGGCCGTCAGTTCATAGGTGGTGCCCGCCGTCGGGCCGGCCGAGGTGAGCTGCGAGCTCAGCACCAGACCTGCGATGGCAGCGCACATGCCCGACAGCACGTAGACCGAGACCTGCACGCGCTTGACCGGGACGCCCGACAGCTCTGCGGCGCGTTCGTTGCCGCCCGAGGAATAGAGCCAGCGGCCGAAGGCGGTGCGGGCGAGAACCAGTCCTGCGACGATGGCGACAATGGCGAGCACGATGACGCCGATCGGCACACCGAAGAGGCGGTTGAAGCCGAGCCAGTCGAAACCGGTATTGCCGAGCGAGGGGTCGCCGGAAAGGTTGTTGAAGGTCAGGCCGTTGGTCATCAGGAGCGCCACGCCGCGCGCCACATAGAGCGAGCCGAGGGTGGCCACGAAGGCGGGCACCCGGAAATAGGCGATCAGCACGCCGTTGCAGAGGCCGACGAAGGCGCCCAGGCCGATGGTCATCACCACGACCGCCCAGACCGGCGGATAGAGGATGACGCCGGCGGACTGGATTTCCACACCCTGCATCAGGAACCCGGCGAAGACGCCGGTCAGCCCGAGCACCGAGCCGACCGAAAGATCGATGCCGCCATTGAGGATGACGAGCATCATGCCCAGCGCCAGCAGGCCGAAGATGGCGACGTGGTTGGCCATGATCAGGAAGTTCGACACCGTCGCGTAATTGGGCGAGAGGATCGAGAAAGTGATGATGATGGCGATCAGCGCAAAGAACGCCCGGCCTTCGAGCAACAGGTGCACGAGGGAGAAGCTGCCCTTCTTCTTCGCGGGCGCTGTCTCTGCGGCTGTTGTCGTCGTTTCCGCCATGTGCGGGGCTCCCTGCAATTCTCTTATGCGACCAGGCTCTCGCCGGAGGCGGCCATGATTGCTTCTTTTGTCGTGTCGTGGGTGAACTCGGCAGCAATCTGGCCGCGCCGCATGACGATGATGCGGTGCGCGATGGCCAGGCATTCGCCGACTTCGGATGTCGAATAGATCACCGCCATGCCGTCGCGGGCATGGTCGGCGAGAATGCGGAACACCTCGGCCTTGGCGCCGATGTCGATGCCGCGGCTCGGTTCGTCGAGAAGGACGACCGAGGGGGAGGTGGCCAGCATCTTGCCGATGACCACCTTCTGCTGATTGCCGCCCGACAGCGAGCCGATCGGCGCGTCGGGACCGTCGGTCTTGACCGTGACCTCGCGGATCGAGCGCTCGATGATGGCGGTCTCGGCCCTGAGATTGGTGAGAAAGGCGCGGGTAAAGTGGCCGATCGAGGCCAGTGACAGGTTGCGGCCGACCGACATGGTCTGCACCAGCCCGTCACGCTGGCGGTCTTCCGGCACGAGCACGAGGCCGGCCTCAATGCGCTCTGCGATGGTCAGGTGCGAGACGTCCTCGCCATGCAGCAGGATGCGGCCGCCGGTCGGGCGGGTCCGGCCCGCCACGCATTCCATCATTTCGGTGCGGCCGGCGCCCATCAGACCGTAGATGCAGACGATCTCGCCGGCCCTGACCGAAAGATCGAGGCCGTTGACGGCGTTGCCGATGCCGGAATTGGCGGGAACCGAGAGATTTTCCAGAACCAGCGCGGGATCGCCGAAGACGTGGCCCTCGGGCGGCGTGCCGAGGTCGAAGTTCTCGCCCACCATATTGCGCACGATCCATTCGAGATCGATTTCGGCGCGCGGGGCGCTGGCCGTCATCTCGCCGTCGCGCAGCACCACCGCATGGTCGGTGATGGTCAGCGCTTCTTCCAGGTGGTGGGAAATGTAGACGATGGAGACGCCGCGCGCCTTGAGGTCGCGGATGACCTTGAACAGAACCTCGACTTCGGAGGCCGAGAGCGCGGAGGTCGGTTCGTCCATGATCAGGATGCTCGACTTGACCGACAGCGCGCGCGCGATCTCGACGATCTGCTGCTGGCCGAGGCGCAGATCCTCGACCTTCGTCAGGGGATCGATATCCTCTTCGAGTTCCTTCATCAGGGCGCGGGCCTGGCGTTCTTCTTCCGCGAAGTCGACGCCGGTGCGGCCCATGATCTCGCGACCCATGAAGATGTTGTCGCGGACGTTCATGTTGGGTGCGAGGCTGAGCTCCTGGTGGATGATCGAGATGCCGCTGTTGCGGGCGTCGACCGTCGAGGTGAAGGTGACCGGCTTGCCGTGGAGCAACAATTCGCCGGAGGAGGGCGGCTGCACACCCGACAGGATCTTCATCAGGGTCGACTTCCCCGCGCCGTTCTCGCCGAACAGCGTGGTGACCTGTCCGCGATGGACGTCGAAGTTCACACCCTTGAGCGCCTGGACCGCACCGAAATTCTTGGCGACGTTGCGCGCGGCCAGGACGACCTCATCCTTGCCGGAGCGGGTCTTCCCCGTCTCGGTCGCCTTAGCCTGCATTACTGCACCTCGAGCCGGACCGGGGTCACCAGCCAGCTCTTCGGATTGATCATGGTGAAGGCGCCGGCGACGGAAATGGTCTTCCCGGTCAGCGTGTCGCGGTCGAGACCCGAGAGCGTTTCCTCGGCCATGGCCCGGTTGATGCCGGCACCCGCGTCCTGGTACTCGATCTGGTTCTTGAAGGCGCCGAACTCGATGTCGCCGGGAATGTCGCGCAGCTCGGTGCCGTTGATGGCGGGACCGGTCTGGACGCGGATCTTCACGCCGTCGGGCATGCCGTCGACCGAAACGTCGAAAATGCCGGATTTTCCCTCGCTGACGGTGCCGGTGAACTTGACCGGCATGACAGGGAAGGCCCCGGCCATGGTGCCGTAGGCGGCGATCGCTGCCTTCTTGTTGGCGGCGAGTTCATTGGCGAGCGTCACTGCGTCGGGCGCGCGTTCGATGACGACGTCGCGGATGCGCGGGAATTCGGTCTGGCCGAAATTGTCGGGGTTGAAGGCCTGCTGGCGCAGATCCGCCTCGGAACCGACACGCACGACCGTGGTGTCCAGGGCGATCGCGCCGACGAGCGCGATGACGGCGATGCCGATGATCGCCTTGCGCCGGGTGAGACCTGCCTTGCTGGCCGATGCGATTCCGCTCATGTCAGTCCTGTATCCATTGCCCCGGGCCCGTTGCGGGGCCTGTGGAAAACCTGCCCGCTTTCACGGGCGCATCTGAATTCAAGGGAAGACAACGGGCACTCGCGGCGAGTGTTTCCTCCCTTCAACGTCCGCCCCGGAACTCCTCAATTCCGCCGTATGGGCAGCCGTCCGGCACCGCTGACGGTACCGATCATGGGTATGACCATATGTGAAAAAAATTACGTTGTCTGCAAAGAAATACACATTTTCCGTTTTTTTGTGCTACACGGTTTTCGCAAGCGACGACGATTTGGCGGCCGGAGGAGGCTGCCTTCGTCACGGGTCGCAAAGGGTCCGGAAAGGGCCCGACAGGGAGAGACAGGACCGCTGGGAGTGAGGATGAATTCCACCTGCGAACACGCCTTGACGCGCGAGTACGACAATGGCCGGCGCTGACATCATTATCGGCGTCGATGCCGGCACGTCGGTCATCAAGGCGGTGGCCTTCACGCTGAGGGGCGAACAGATCGGCGCTGCTTCCGTCCGCAATCGCTATGTGATGGGCCGCGACGGTTCGGCCACACAATCGCTCGCACAGACCTGGGACGATTGCGCCGCCGCCATCCGCGGCCTGGGCGACAAGATCGATAACCTTGCGAACCGTACCGCGGCGATCGCGCTGACGGGGCAGGGCGACGGCACATGGCTCGTCGGCAAGGACAATGCGCCAGCGGGCGACGCCTGGATCTGGCTCGATGCCCGCGCCGCCCCAACGGTTTCGCGATTGGTGAAGGGCGACAACGAGCGCGCCCGGTTCGAGGCGACCGGTACCGGCCTCAATACCTGCCAGCAGGGCAGCCAGATGGCGCATATGCAGGCCACCTGTCCGGACCTGCTCGACCGCTCGGAAGCAGCCCTTCACTGCAAGGATTGGCTCTTTCTCAATCTGACCGGCGTGCGCGCCACCGATCCCTCGGAAGCGAGCTTCACCTTCGGTAATTTCCGCGACCGCCGATACTCCGACACGGTGATCGCGTCGCTCGGGCTCGAAAGCCGCCGGCATCTGTTGCCAGACATCATCGACGGCTCGAAGCAGACCTTTCCGCTGACCGCCGAGGCGGCGCGGCAGACGGGACTGAAGGAAGGCACGCCGGTCACGCTCGGCTATGTCGACATGGTGATGACCGCGCTCGGTAGTGGGGTCCACACAGGTGAGGCGGGTGTCGCCTGCTCGACGGTGGGCTCGACCGGCGTCCATATGCGCGCGGTCCGTTCGGGTGAGGTGCATCTCAACGCCGAGGGCACCGGCTACGTGATCTGCCTGCCGGCGGACGATCTGGTGACCCAGGTCCAGACCAACATGGCCTCGACTCTCAACATCGACTGGCTGCTTTCGGTCGCAGAGGACCTGATCGGCGAGACAGGCAAGGCGCCGAGCCATGCCGATCTGGTCGCCCGGATCGACGGCTGGATGGAACGGTCGAAGCCCGGCGCGCTTCTCTATCATCCCTATATCTCAGAGGCCGGCGAGCGCGGCCCCTTCGTCGACGCCGGCGCGCGGGCCGATTTCATCGGCCTCAACGTCACCCACCGGTTTCCCGACATGGTCCGCGCCGTGATCGAGGGGCTCGGCATGGCCGCGCGCGATTGCTACGCCGCCATGGGCGACATGCCCAATGAACTCAGGTTGACAGGCGGGGCGGCGCGTTCGCCCGCGCTCCGGAGGGTGCTCGCCGCAGCCCTCGACACGCCTGTGCGCATTTCGGCGCGCGAGGAGGCCGGTGCGGCCGGCTGCGCGATGATGGCGGCCGTCGCCATCGGCGCCTATCCTGACATGGACGCCTGCATCGCGGAATGGACGACGCCGCTTCTCGGGCCCGCCGAGGCTCCCGATTCCGCGCTGGTGCCCGTCTACGACACGCTCTTCACATCCTATCGCAATGCGCGGGTGGCGCTGGCCCCCGTATGGAAAGACCTCGCCGCGGCGCGCGGCGGGCAAGGAGAATTCCAATGACCGAGACTCCCAAGGTCGACCTCTTCGTCATAGGCGGCGGCATCAACGGCGCGGGGATCGCGCGCGATGCCGCGGGCCGGGGGCTGAGCGTGGTCCTGTGCGAGAAGGACGATCTCGCCGAAGGCACGTCGTCGCGATCCGGCAAGCTGGTCCATGGCGGCCTGCGCTATCTCGAATATTACGAGTTCCGGCTGGTGCGCGAGGCGCTGATCGAGCGCGAAGTGCTGATGAACGCGGCTCCGCACATCATCTGGCCGATGCGTTTCGTACTGCCCCACAGCCCCGAGGACCGGCCGGCATGGCTCGTCCGGCTCGGCCTGTTCCTCTATGACAATCTCGGCGGCCGCAAGAAACTGCCCGGCACACGCACGCTCAACCTGCGGCGCGATCCGGAAGGCGCGCCAATCAAGGACAAGTACACCAAGGGCTTCGAATATTCCGACTGCTGGGTCGATGACGCCCGTCTCGTCGTCTTGAACGCCGTCGATGCCGCCGAGCGCGGCTGCGTCGTTCTCACGCGTAGCCCCTGCGTCAGCGCCCGTCGCGAAAACGGCGTCTGGAAGGTGACCACGAAGAACACCTTGACCGGCGAGACGAAGGAGTTCGAGGCAAAAGTTCTCGTCAATGCCGCCGGCCCCTGGGTCACCGACGTCGTCAACCGCGTGGCCGGCTCGAATTCCGCGCGCAACGTGCGGCTGGTCAAGGGCAGCCACATCATCGTGCCAAAATTCTGGAAGGGCGAGAACGCCTATCTGGTGCAGAACCACGACAAGCGCGTCATCTTCATCAATCCCTACGAGCGCGACAAGGCGCTTATCGGCACAACCGATATTCCCTATGAGGGGCGGGCCGAGGACGTGACCGCCGACGAGAGCGAGGTCCAGTACCTGATTGACGCGGTCAATCGCTACTTCAAGGAGCAACTGACCCGCGATGACGTGATCACCACCTTCTCGGGTGTGCGTCCGCTCTTCGACGACGGCCAGGGCAATCCCTCCGCCGTCACCCGTGACTACGTTTTCGATCTCGACGAGACCGGCGGCGCGCCGCTTCTCAACATTTTCGGCGGCAAGATCACGACCTTCCGCGAACTCGCCGAGCGCGGTCTGCACAAGATCCAGAAATTCTTCCCCGGGATGGGGGGCGACTGGACCGCGGACGCGCCTCTGGCGGGCGGCGACATGGAGAACGCCGATTACGAACTCTTCCGCAACAAGATGAAGACAGATTACCCGTGGATGCCGCGCGAACTGCGCCGGCACTATGGTCGCCTCTATGGCACGCGCATCGCGCAGATCGTCGGTGACGCCAAGGGTATCGAGGGCCTCGGCCGGCATTTCGGCGGCTGTCTCTACGAGGCCGAGGTCCGCTATCTGGTGAAGAACGAATGGGCGCAGACCGCCGGGGACATTCTCTGGCGGCGCACCAAGCACCGGCTGCACCTGACCGCCGCCGAGCAGGCCGCCTTCGCCGACTGGTTCGACAGCGCCCGTCTCGAGGCCGCGTAATCATGCCATTGACGCTTTCGCTGAATACCAATCCGCTGGTCAACCGTTTCGCCGACCCCGACGATCTCGTCGACACGATCGCGCGCGATCTCCGGATCCGCGACATCCAGCTCACCCATGAATTCCTTAACCCGAGCTGGCCCGCGCCTGTCCTGCGCCGGATGACGCGGCAGATGGGGCGGGCGCTGGAGCGGACCGGGGCGCGCGTCACCTCCGGCATGACGGGGCCTTACGGCCGGCTCAACCATTTCGGCCATCCCGATGCGGACGTGCGCCGCTACTATGTCGACTGGTTCAAGACCTTCGCCGACATTATCGCCGATCTCGGCGGCGTCTCGGTCGGCACCCAGTTCGCCATCTTCACCTACAGGGATTTCGACGATCCGGCGCGCCGCGAGGAACTGATCAGCATCGCCATCGACTGCTGGGCGGAAGTCGCCGAGCACGCGAAAGACGCCGGGCTCTCCTATGTCTACTGGGAGCCGATGAGCGTCGGCCGCGAGTTCGGGGAGACGATCCGGGCGACGATGGAGCTGCAGGACCGGCTGACGAAGGCGGACATGGCCGTACCGATGTGGATGATGGCCGATATCGACCACGGCGACGTGACCTCGCCGAACCCGGACGACACCGACCCCTATGCCTGGGCGCGGGCGGTGCCGAAGGTCTCGCCGATCATCCACATCAAGCAGTCGATGATGGACAAGTCCGGCCACCGTCCTTTCACCACCGAGTTCAATGCGAAGGGCGCGATCCAGCCCGAACCGCTTCTGAAGGCGCTGGCCGAGGGCGGGGCCGAGGACAACGAGATCTGCCTCGAACTGTCGTTCAAGGAACGCGAGCCGAACGACCGGCAGGTGGTCAGCCAGATCGCCGAGAGCGTGGCCTTCTGGGCGCCGCATATCGACAGCGGTGCGAGCGATTTGAAAGTCTGAGCCGCAATGCGCGGGGGAGAGCCGCCGAGGAGCGCCAATTCAGCGTTGAAATAACCGCTTCCTGGTGACATCAGCGTTTTTGGGGCAAAGGGAGAAGAGCGTATGGCCAAGGGGCGCCTGTCGGGAGACGAGGAGCGGTCGCTCGCCATCAGGGCGGCGTGGCTGCACTATATCGGCGGGCTGCGCCAGGCCGAAGTCGCCAAGCGGATCGGTGTGCCGTCGGTCAAGGCGCACCGGCTGATCGCCCGTGCGGTGGCCGAGGGCGCGGTCAAGGTTTCCATCGAAGGCGAGATCATCGAATGCATCGAGCTCGGCGAGGCGCTGTGCGCGCGCTACGGGCTCAGGACATGCGAGGTCGCGCCCGATCTCGAGGAAGACGATCTGCCGCTGAGAACGCTTGGCCTCGCAGGCGCCTCGCTGCTGCGGCGCTGGCTCGAAGGCGGCGAGGAGACGACGATCGGCGTCAGCCACGGCCGGACGGTCGCAGAAGCTGTCCATTCCATGCCCCGCATCGAGACCAAGGGCATCAAGTTCGTCTCCCTCTTCGGCGGATTGACGCGCAACTACGCCGCAAACCCGCATGACGTGATGCATCTCCTGGCCGAAAAGACCGGCGCGCCGGCCTATGTGATGCCGGTTCCGGTCTTCGCCAACACGGCCGAGGATCGTGAGGTTCTTCTCTCCCAGCGCGGCGTCGCCGAAATCATCGAGCTGGCCGAGAATGCGCCGCTCAAATTCGTCGGTCTTGGCACCGTGAAGGCCGAGACGCAGCTGGTGACCTCCGGCATGATCGAGCCGGCGGAGATCGAGGCGATCGAGGCGGCGGGCGGGGTCGGCGAGATGCTCGGCCACTTCTTCGACAGTAACGGCAATGTGGTCGAGACGGCGCTCAGCCCGCGCACCCTGTCGGTCTCCATGGACAAGGCGAGAGGCCAGGACATCATCGCGCTTGCCGGCGGCCCGCAGAAGGTCGCCGCGATCCGCGCGATCCTGAAGAGCGGCATGCTTTCGGGGCTCGTTACCGACGAGCGGACCGCCAAGGCGCTGTTGAAGGACGAATAGCCGGGAGATTTCAGCCGGCGTCCGGCACCGCGGTGCCGGCGAAATAGCCGTGCAGGATTTCCGCTTCGCGCCGGCTGCCGAAGATCAGCGGCACCCGGTCATGCAGGCGGGTGGGCGCGAGATCGAGGACCGGGCCCGCGCCGTCGGTGGCGATGCCGCCAGCCTGTTCCATCAGGAAGGCGATGGGGAAGGCCTCGTAGGCGAGCCGCAGATAGCCCTTCTCGTAGCCCTTGCGGGTGTCGCCCGGATAGAGAAACAGCCCGCCGCGATTGAGGATGCGGTTGAGATCGCCGACGGCGGCGGCCGGCCAGCGGAAATTGAAGTCGCGTTCGAGCGGACCTTCCTTGCCGGCCATCAGGTCGTCGACATAGTTCTGCAGCCCCTGTGACCAGCGCCGGTAGTAGGAGGCGTTGAGTGCGATCGTGTTGTGGCTTTCGGGCACCGTGGCGTTCGGCCGGTGCACGTGGAAGCTGCCGGTCTCGTTGTCGAGCGTGGCGATATGGACGCCGTCGCCGACGGAAAACCCGAGATCGATGGAGTGACCGAAGGAGACATAGGCGGCCGCGATCACCTCCCGACCGCTGCGCAGGAAGGTTTCGCCAGCCGGGAAGATGGCGAAGAAGGCGCCGAGCTGTGCGCCGATGCCGATGTTTCCGGAGCCGTCGATCGGATCCATGGCGACATCGAAGGCGCCCGCCGGGTCGACCTCGGTCACGTCCTCGACTTCCTCGGAAAGGACCTTCGCCACCGAAACGCCGCGGAACGCGTCGATGAAGTGGTCGTGCGCGGCCATGTCGAGCGCCTTCTGGGCATCGCCGGAATCATTGGTGCCGACGATCGCCGTGGGATCGCCCGGAAGCTTGCCCTGCGCGAGCCGGCGGGCGAGCGGAATGCTCGCCTCGGCGATGCGAAGAATGAGGTTGGCCATCGCCTGGCGACCCGGATCGGCATCCGACCAGCTGCCCAGCACCTCCGCCAGCGAAGGGGTGGTGATCGCACTGTCGGATGCGAGTTTGACGGGCTTGGATGCGGCGGATGACGGGACCATGGGCTCCTCCTGTATGGCTCCAGTCATCTAGCGGTAGGGCGCGGAAATGACAATCCCGATGTAACAAATGAAAATAACAATATCACATTCTTGACGTTATTTTTGTGATATGAGATTGAGCCTCAACGGAGGAGACGTCGTGAAACGTGAAAGCCGACAACAGGCGATCATGGACCTGCTGGTGGCCGAGGGGAATGTCGATCTCGACTCCCTGGCGGAACGCTTCGCCGTGTCCCGCATGACCATCCACCGCGATCTCGACGAACTGGAGAATGCCGGTCTGCTGCGCAAGGTGCGCGGCGGCGCGACGATCGAATCGGGCACCCGCTTCGAAAGCGACTTCCACTTCCGCGAGCGCCAGGGCGGCCCCGCCAAGGCGGCGATGGCGGAAGCCGCGCTCGATCTGGTCGAGCCCGGCATGACGGTGATGATCAACGACGGCTCGATGGCGGCCTTGCTCGGACAAAAACTGGTGGCGCGACGGCCGCTGACGGTGATCACCAACAATGCGGCGGTCATCGACGCGCTGCGCGGGGAGGCGGGGATCACGCTGATCGCGCTCGGCGGCGTCTATTCGCCCAAGTTCAACGCCTTTCTCGGCAAGGTGACCGAAGAGGCCATCGCCGGCCTGCGCGCCGACATCGCCTTCATCTCGACGCCCGCCGTCACCGGTCTCGAGGTCTTTCACATGGACGAACAGGTGGTGCGCGCCAAGCGGGCGATGATGGACCGCGCCAGAAGCCGCTGCCTGGTCGTCAACCATACCCGTTTCGGCCACGCCGCGCTCTACCGGCTCGGCGCGCTGGCCGAATTCGACCATCTCATCACCGACGCCCCGCCCGAGGGTGACGTCAGCCGCGCGCTGAACAAGGCCGGACTGACGCTCACCATCGCAGGCAAAGATATCAACGAGGCCCTCGCATGACCAAGCCCGATTTCTGGATCGGAACCAGCTTCAAGATGAACAAGACGCTGGCCGAGGCGAGGAGCTTCGCCGAACGGCTCGCCAAGACCGATCTCGATCGCGATCAGCGGCTCCAGCGTTTCGTCATTCCGCCCTTTACCGCCGTACGCGAGGTCAAGCAGATCCTCGCCGAGACGTCGGTCAAGGTCGGCGCGCAGAACATGCACTGGGCCGACGAGGGCGCATGGACCGGTGAAATCTCGCCGGTGATGCTGAAAGACTGCGGTCTCGACCTCGTCGAACTCGGCCATTCCGAGCGGCGCGAGCATTTCGGCGAAACCGACGATACGGTGGGACTGAAGACCGAAGCCGCCGTCCGTCACGGACTGATCCCGCTCATCTGCATCGGCGAAACGCTGGCCGAACGCGAGGCGGGGCGGGCGCAAGAGGTGCTAGAAGCCCAGGTGCGCGGCGCGCTCGGCAAGCTCTCGGGCGACCAGCTGAAGGCCGAGATCCTGCTCGCCTACGAGCCGGTCTGGGCGATCGGCGAGAACGGCATACCGGCAACCTCCGATTATGCCGACGCCCGCCAGGCCGAGATCATCGAGGTCGCCGCCGACGTCCTAGGCCGCAAGGTGCCGTGCCTCTATGGCGGCTCGGTCAACCCGGACAACTGCCGCGAACTCATCCAGTGCCCGCATATCGACGGGCTGTTCATCGGGCGCTCCGCCTGGAAGGTCGAGGGCTATCTCGACATTCTGGCGCGCTGCGCCGAAACCCTCTGACGAAAGGAACCCATCATGAAGATCGCAATTGCAGGTGACAGCGCAGGCGAAGGCCTCTCGAAGATTCTCGCGGACCACCTCAAGGACAAGTACGAGGTCTCCGAAGTTTCCCGCACCGACGCCGGGCCGGACGCCTTCTACGCCAATCTTTCCGACCGGGTGGCGTCCGCGGTCATGGCCGGCGAATATGACCGCGCCATCCTCATCTGTGGCACCGGCATCGGCGTGCAGATGGCCGCCAACAAGGTGCCGGGCATCCGCGCCGCCCAGTGCCACGACACCTATTCGGCCGGCAAGGCCGCAACCTCGAACAACGCCCAGATCATCACCATGGGCGCGCGCGTCATCGGCCCGGAACTCGCCAAGGACATTGCCGAGGCCTTCCTGACCGCTTCCTTTGATCCCGAGGGCCGCTCCGCCGGTAACGTCAAGGCGATCGACGAGGTCGGCGAGAAGTACCAGAAGGACGCCTGATCGCATCGGCGGGGGGGACGGACCATGGATTGCATCCTGGCACTCGACAGCGGGCTGACGGTCACCAAGGCGGTGCTGTTCGACCTTGAAGGCCGGCAGCTCGCCGTCGCCCGCAGGAACGTGCGGCAACTCATGCCGGCACCCCGCCATGTCGAGCGCGACATGGACGATCTGTGGACCCAGACGGCGTCTGCCATCCGGGATGTCATCGCCGCAGCCGGAATCGATGCGGGCGAGATCCTCGTCGTGGCGGCCACAGCCCACGGCGACGGAATCTATCTTCTCGACGCGGTGGCGCGGCCCCTCGGGGCGGGCGTCCTGTCGCTCGACAGCCGCGCGACGGATGTCATCGACCGCTGGGAGAAGGATGGCACGGCGGAGCGGAGCCTGGAGCTGACCGGGCAGGCGCCGCATGTCTCCGCGCCCTCGTCGCTGCTCGCCTGGTTCAGGGAGCACGAGCCGGAGCGGTTCAGCCGCATCGCCCATATCCTCTCCTGTAAGGACTGGCTGCGCTACTGCCTGTGCGGCGTGATCGGCACCGATCGCACCGAGGCCAGCACCTCCTTCACCGATGTGCACACGCAGGTCTATTCCGACGCGGCGCTCGCCATCTTCGGACTGGGACAACTCTCCGACGCGCTCGCGCCCGTCAGCCACCCCGCCGAGATCGTCGGCACGGTCACTGCGAAGGCTGCCAAGGCAAGCGGGTTGAAGGAGGGCACACCGGTGGCCGCCGGCATTCACGATGTCACCGCATCGGTGCTCGGCATCGGCGCCCATGTCGAGGGCGTGGTCGGCATCGTTTCGGGGACCTATTCCATCAACCAGTGCGTCTCCAGCGAACCGCGTGTGGGGGCCGACTGGCTCTGTCGCAACGCGGTTCAGCCCGGCCTGTGGAACAACATGGCGATCTCGCCGGCCTCGACGGCCAATTACGACTGGTTCATCGACACCTTCTGCGCCGCAGAGCGGGCGAAGGCGGAAGCCGACGGCACCAGCATCCACGTCATCCTCGGCCCGGAACTCGATGCCGCGCTCGAACGGGCGAGTTCCGTCGTCTATCATCCTTATCTGTTCGGCTCGCCGATGGGGGCCGCGCCGAGCGCCAGCTTCACCGGCCTGCGCGGCTGGCACGGGCGCGGCGACGTGCTCGCGGCGCTCCTTGAGGGCGTAGCCTTCAACCACCGTCAGCATGTGGACGCATTGCGAGAGGCCTTCGGCGCGGAGGTGGCGCGGCTGACCGGCGGCGCCTCGCGCAACCCGACAGTGGCGCGCCTGTTCGCCGACATTCTCGACATGCCGGTCACCGTCAGCGAGACCGACGAATCCGCTGCCTGGGGTGCTGCGCTCTGCGCCGGTGCTGCCGTCGGCGCCTTCGACCGTTTCGATGCCGATCCGCGCGATCTCGATGCCATTTCGACAACCTACACACCCGATCCCGCACGCGCCGGCCACTATCACGAGCGCTATAGGGTCTACCGCGACATCGCCGCCGAGATGGGTCCCGCCTGGGACCGCCTCAACACGCTCGACGGCATGCCGCGCGGAGCCACTTAATGACCGATACCATCCCCGAGGAGATCGACGTCCTCATCATCGGCGCCGGGATCAACGGCGCCGGCCTGTTCCGCGATCTCTGCGCCCAGGGGCTCACCTGCGTGATCATCGACAAGGGTGATTTCGGCTCGGGCACCAGCGCCGCGCCCTCGCGGCTGATCCATGGCGGGCTGAAATACCTCGAAACCGGCGAGTTCCGGCTGGTGGCCGAATCGACCTACGAGCGCAACCTGTTGCTCAAGAACGCCGCCCATGTGGTGCGGCCCTTGCCGACCGTGATCCCGATCTATTCCTGGACGAAGGGCGCCTGGTCGGCGCTGCGGACCTTCTTCGGCTCGAAGACAGCGCCGCGCAGCCGCGGGGCGCTGCTGATCAAGATCGGCCTGTCGCTCTACGACCATTTCGGCGCGCGCGCCCGCTTCATGCCGAAGCACGGCATGATGGGCCGGAAGAAGGCACTCAAGGCGATACCGGCGCTGACGCCGCGCATCGTCGCCGTCGGCACCTATTACGACGCCGCCGTGACCGCTCCGGAACGGCTGGTGATGGAACTGGTCGCCGACGGCGTGCGCCTGTCGACACGCTCCAAGGCATTCAACTGGACCTCCGTCGCCGGTCAGCAGGAGGGCGTCGTGGAACTGAAGGGTCCCGACGGGTCGATCCGGACCGTTCGGCCGAAACTGGTGGTCAATGCCGCCGGCCCCTGGATCGACGATGTCAACGCGGTGCTCGGCATAAACGGCAGGTTGATCGGCGGCACCAAGGGCTCGCATATCCTGCTCGACCATCCCGAACTGGTGAAACAGCTCGACGGCCGCATGATCTATTTCGAGGCCGACGACGGACGCATCCTCCTGGTCTTCCCCTATCTCGGCAAGGCGCTGGTGGGCTCGACCGACATTCCCTCGCGCGAGCCGGATACGGCCCGCTGCACCGAGGACGAGACGGCCTATTTCATGCAGAGCCTCAGGGAATTGCTGCCGGGCCTGAAATTTGACGACAGCCAGATCGTCTACAGCTATGCGGGCATCCGGCCCTTGCCCAATTCAGAGGGCGTGGCGCCGGGCCTGATCAGCCGCGATCATTCCGCGCCCGTCGAAGAGAGCGCGCCCGGACGTCCGTTCCCGGTGATCTCGCTGGTGGGTGGAAAATGGACCACCTTCCGCGCCTTTGCCGCCGACGTGGCGGACACGGTGCTCGACAGGCTGGAACGGGCGCGCCGGGTGACGACCGACGCAATGCCGATCGGCGGGGCGCGGGGGCTGCCGACAGCCGGCGAACGCGACGTCTGGATCGCCGGTGTTGCGGCGCGGACCGGAGCCGGCAAGGAGCGCGTGACGCAACTGCTCGACCGTTACGGCGCCACGGCGAACGAGATCGCCGCGCATGAGGGCGCGACCCCGGTTCTGTTCGACGATGCGCCCGATTTCAGCGAGGCTGAGATCGACTGGATCGCCCGCAACGAACAGGTCGTCCACCTCGAGGATGTGCTTTTGCGCCGCACGCCGCTGGCGATCACCGGACAACTGACGAAACCTCTGTCAGAGCAGATCGCCCGCATTGTGGGCGCGGCGCTGAACTGGAATGATGACACGATCGCCGCCGAGCTTGCCGGCGCGCTCGATGTGCTGGAGAAACGGCACGGTGTGCGTCTGTAACAAGACGGCGAAGACAAAAAAAATTGACGGTACGAGTGGGAGGAACACGCATGACCGGCACGCACAAGAAGCTGATCAACGACCCGGACAGCCTGATCGAGGACTTGATCGCCGGGATGGTGTCCGCACACCCGGAACATCTGACCGTGGAAGGCGAGACCGGCCGGGCGATCGTGGCGCTCAACGGCCCGCGCGAGGGCAAGGTGGGGATCGTCGTCGGCGGCGGCTCCGGGCACGAGCCGGCCTTTGCCGGCTATGTCGGGCAGGGACTGGCTGACGCGGCCCCGCTCGGCAACATCTTCGCCTCGCCGTCGCCCTCGCAGATCATGGATGCGGGCTTTGCCGCCGATGGCGGCGCGGGCGTTCTGTTTCTCTACGGCAACTACACCGGCGACGTGATGAATTTCGGCATGGCGGCCGAAAGCCTCGCCGAGCACGGTATCACCGCGCGGTCCTTCGTGGTCACCGACGACATCGCCTCGGCGCCCCTGGACAAGAAGGAGGAACGGCGCGGCATTGCCGGCGACTTCTTCGTCTTCAAGGTGGCGGGTGCGGCCGCCGATCTCGGCCTGTCGCTGGAAGAGGTCGAGAAGGCGGCCACCCGCGCCAACAACATGACCCGGACGATGGGCGTGGCGCTGTCTGCCTGCATCCTGCCGCAGAGCGGCAAGCCGAATTTCGAACTCCCCGTCGGCGAGATGGAAATCGGCATGGGCATCCATGGCGAGCCGGGCGTCGAGCGCGGCCCGGCGGGCAGCGCCGATGATGTCGCCGACCGCCTGCTCGCCCCGATCATCGAGGAACTGGAGCTGGGGCAGGGCGACCGGGTGGCGGTTCTCGTCAACGGCCTCGGCTCGACCACGCTGCTCGAACTCTATCTCCTGCACCGCCGCACGGCGGAGGCTCTGAAGGAGAAGGGTGTAAAAATCCATCACAGCTGGGTGGGCGAATACTGTACCTCGCTCGACATGGAGGGCGCTTCTGTCACGGTGATGAAGCTCGACGACGATCTCACCACCTGGCTCGACCATCCCTGCGATACGCCGGCGCTCAGGGTCGGCGCATCCGCCCCGAAGACAGCCCACGCGCCGCGCAAGACGAGGACCCGCGCGGCGGCGACGGATACCCGCAAGACCGACATCGCCTCGCTGAAGAGCGGCGGCTCGGTCACCCGAGAAAAATTCCGCGAGATGATGCGCGCGGCGGCGACTGCGATTTTCGAAGAACGCGACCGGCTGAGCGAACTCGACGGCAAGATCGGCGACGGTGATCACGGTCTGACCATGGAAATCGGCTGGAAGGCGGTGCTCGGCGCGCTCGACACGGCAGACGACGAGGCCACCATCTCGATGCTCTGCGACGAGATCGCCTCCGCCTTCCTCGAATCGGTCGGAGCTTCGGCCGGTCCGCTCTATGCCTCGGCCTTCCAGTCGGCCGGCAAGGCGGTGGCCGACCGGCTCGATCTCGACGCCGAAGCGGTGGTTGCCTGGATAGAAGGCATGGCGGATGGCATCGTCAGCCGCGGTGGCGCTTCCGCCGGCGACAAGACGATGGTCGACGCCTGGCTGCCGGCGGTCGCCGGCGCGAAGGAAAAGCTCGCCGCCGGCGGACCGGAGGCCGATTGCCTGGCCGCCGCAGCCGCCGGAGCGCGGCAGGGAGCGGACGCGACCAGGGACATGCGCAGCGGTCGCGGCCGGTCCAAGAAACTCGGCGACCGTTCGGTCGGCCATATCGATCCCGGAGCGGAATCCGCGGCCGTTCTGCTTGCGGCTTGGGCGAAAACTGTCAGTTGATGAGACTGACGCCAGCCATGCGGATTGACCTCGCGGTGGCTGCGGACTAGGCCCGGGGCGAATAGTCAGGAGTAAGCCTCGTGTCCCGGTTTCCGCTCGGTCTTCATACCCCCGTCGAACATTCTCCGACGCTGCCGCAGAGCGCCGACGTCGTCGTCATCGGCGGTGGTGTCGTCGGTGTTTCGACCGCGATCTACCTGCGGCGCAAAGGCCTCGCGGTCGTGCTGGTGGAGAAGGGGCGGGTGGCGGCCGAGCAGTCCTCGCGCAATTGGGGCTGGATCCGTCAGCAGGGCCGGGACCCCGCAGAGCTGCCGATCATGATGGAGGCGCGGCGGCTCTGGAAGGAGCTGGCCGAAGCCTCCGGCGAGGATTTCGGGCTCGTCGAGGCCGGCGTCACCTATCTCGCACGCAGCAACAAGGACCTGGCGGGTTTCGAAAGCTGGCTCGAATCGGTGAAGACATCGGGCGTCGACACGAGGCTTCTCGACACGAAAGAAACGGCGGACCTCATTCCCGGCATGTCGAAGCGCTTTTCGGGTGCGCTCCATACTCCCTCGGACATGCGCGCTGAGCCCTGGCTGGCGGTGCCCGCGCTGGCGCGGCTCGCGGTGCGCGAGGGCGTCACGGTGATCGAGAACTGCGCGGCCCGCGCGCTTGATGTCCAGAGCGGGCGCGTCACGGGATTGTTCACGGAGCAGGGGCGGATTGCCGCCTCCGACGTCGTGCTCGCCGGCGGGGCGTGGTCCTCGCTCTTCCTGCGCCGGCATGGCATTTCGATTCCGCAGCTCTCGGTACTCGGCACCGTCGCCGCGACCGAACCGGTGCCGGACGTCTGTGCCGGAGCAGCGACGGACGACGAGGTCTCGTTCCGCCGCCGGCAGGATGGCGGCTATTCCTTGTCGGACGGCGGCTCGCATGACTTCTTCGTCGGTCCCGACGCCTTCCGCGCGCTCCCGAAATACATTCCCGTACTCCGGCAGCACACCGCCGACACGCGATTGCTGCCCTGGGCGCCGTCCGGCTATCCGGATGCCTGGGGGACGCCGCGCAACTGGCGGGAAGACGAGCAGAGCCCGTTCGAGCGCATGCGGGTTCTCGATCCTGCGCCCTCGGCCAGGACGCGCGACACCTTCGTGGCTCGTTTCGAGCGGCTGTTCCCGCAGGTCGGTTCGGTAAAGGTCAAGGCCAGCTGGGCCGGGATGATCGATACACTGCCCGATGTCGTTCCGATCATCGACCGGAGTGAAAAGCTGACGGGCCTGACGATCGGGACCGGCATGTGCGGCCACGGTTTCGGGATCGGCCCCGGCGTCGGCCGGGTTCTGGCCGACATGGTGACGGGTGATGCGGTGGGCCATGACCTGACCCGTTTCCGGCTCAACCGCTTTTCCAGCGGCGCGGCGATGGACCCGGGGCCGACGCTCTGAGCGTTATCCGCCCGCTATGATCCGGTCCGCGAGGCCGGAAGCGGCCCGCGCCATCGTGGCGATATGCCCGTCCAGCGTCAGACCCGAGGCCTTGCGCGGCTTGAGATCGTGGTCGCCGTCGGCGAACCAGCGCAACTCGATCGATGGCGACAAGGTGAAGCCTCCGGCCTCCTCTTCGCTGCCGAAGGGGTCGCGCGCGCCCTGACAGATCAGCGCCGGCGTCGTCATGTCCGCGAGATGCGCGGTGCGCAGCTTCTCCGGCTTGCCCGGCGGATGAAACGGATAGCCGAGGCACAGGAGCCCGGCGACCTGTCCGGCGGCATGGAGTTCGTCGGCGACCATGCTCGCCACCCGTCCGCCCATCGACTTGCCGCCGATGATCAACGGTGTCTGCGCATCGAGGGCTGCGACTGCGTTGCGATACTCCTCCATCACCTTCTCGGCCTTCGGCGGCGGCTTCTTCCCGGCCCCCGCACGGCGGCCGGCCATGTACGCGAATTCGAACCGGGCAACCCGAAAGCCCTCGGCGGCGAGAGCTGCGGCCACCGCGTTCATCCAGTTGCTGTCCATCGGCGCGCCGGCGCCATGGGCGAGAAGAACCGTGGCGCGGGCATCGGCCGGGCCGTCGAACAGGAAGAGGGGAGAGGTCTCTGTCATGATCTCTCCATAGCGGGCGCGATCGGGAGAAGGCAATCAGCCGGCGGAAATGGCCTGCGGAAGGACGAAGAGCCGGTCGCGCGGAACCTCGCCGACCTTCAGCGCGCATCCGAAGACGTCGGCGAGCAGATCGTCGCGCAGCACCTCGTCCGGCGATCCGAAACCGGCGATCCGGCCCGAGGAGACGAGCGCGATGCGGTCGGCGAACATGGCGGTGAGGTTGAGGTCATGCATGACAGCGATCACGCCGCCGCCGCGCCGGGCATAATCGGCGGCGAGTTCCATGATCATCAGCTGGTGGCGGATATCGAGGCTGGAGACTGGTTCGTCGAGGAACAGCCAGCGCGGGCCGTGATGATGGGACACCGGGGTCCAGATCTGGCAGAGCACGCGCGCGAGTTGCACCCGCTGGCGCTCGCCGCCGGAGAGCTCCTGGTAGAAACGGCCGGCAAAGCCGGGCAGATCGACGGCCTCGAGCGCCGCGGTGATCCTATCCCGACGCGCCTCGGCGGAGGCGAGCATAGGCCCCGCGGCGACGCCGAGGCCGACGACTTCCGAGACGGTGAACGGAAAGGCCAGGCTCGTATCTTGCGGCAGCACGGCGCGGGTGGAGGCGAGCTCATGGGCCGCAAAATCGCCGAGAGGCTTGCCGTTGACCGAGATCGCGCCCGTTGCCGGCAGATCGCCCGTCAGTGCCCGCATCAGCGTCGTCTTGCCCGAGCCGTTGGGGCCGACGATCATCGTCACTTCGCCGGGGCGGGCGGAGAAGTCGACGGCGTGGAGAATGCGTCGCTTGCCGTAGGCGACCGTGAGGCCGAGCGCTTCAATGGTCATGACGAAACGGTCTCACAGGTCGAGAAGGCCGCGGCGGCGCAACAGGATCCACAGGAAGAACGGCGCGCCGATGGCGGCGGTGACGATGCCGATCGGCAGTTCCGCGGGCGCGACGAGGGTTCGGCTCACCCCGTCGGCGAGTGTCAGGAACGCGCCGCCGAGCAGTGCCGAACAGGGCAGCAGATACTTGTGGTCCGGGCCGATGGCGAGGCGCAACAGATGCGGCACGACGATGCCGACGAAGCCGATGGCCCCGGCGGCTGCAACGGAGGCGCCGGTCGCGGCCGCGACGACGACGATGGTCGCGTTCTTCATCCTCTGGACCGGGATGCCCATGTGGTGAGCCGCCGATTCGCCGAGCGCCAGGGCATTCAGGCCCCGTGCGAGAAAAGGACTGGCGGCGAAGGTGATGAGGATGATGGGCGCGGTGGCGGCCACTTTGGTCCAGGTCGCACCGGCCAGCGAGCCGAGGCCCCAGAAGGTCAGGTCGCGCAGTTGGGCGTCGTCGGCGAGATAGATGAGCACACCCGTGGCAGCCCCCGCGAAGGCGCCGATGGCGATGCCTGCCAGAAGCAGGGTGGCGATCGAGGTGCGGCCGTTGCGGGTGGCGATGCGGTAGAGGAGCCATGTGGTGGCGAGCCCGCCGAAAAAGGCCGAGAGGGGAAGGGCATAGATGCCGGTGAAGGAGAGAATGCCGCCACCGAGCACGATGGTGGAGACCGCGCCGAGACCGGCTCCTGCCGAAACCCCGACGATGCCGGGATCGGCAAGCGGATTGCGGAACAGGCCCTGCATCAGCGCGCCCGAGACGGCCAGACCACCGCCGATCAGAATGCCGAGCACGATGCGCGGCATGCGGATCGATTCCATGATCAGGTAATCGGTGGGCCTGAGGCCCGCGCCGTCATCGAGCCCCAAACGGGTGAGGATGACGCGCCAGGCAGGGGTGTCGGCAGCGCCGAGCACGAGGCCGTAGAGCGCCGCGATCACGAGAAGCACGGCGAGCCCGGCGAGCACGACCCGCGCCCGGCCGCTTCTGTCCCCTTCCATCCGGATCGGGTGGGTGGCGGTACAGGAGGAGGCCGGACGCTGCAGCATGGTCAGTTGCTCTTTTCGGCGGTCAGGGCGGCGATGCGGCCCGAAAGGTCGCGGACGGCCTGAGCCGTGCGCGGTCCGAACCCGAGAAGATATTGCCCGTCCATGCGGATCAGCGCCTTGTTGCGTCCCGCCGGCGTGGCCGAGACCGACGGCAGCGCAAGAAGGGCCGCGTCCTGGGCATCGTGGTTATCGTTGATGCCGCGATCCATCAGCAGGATCACGTCGGGAGCCGCGACGAGGACGGCCTCGTCTGTCACCTGCTTGTAGCCGTCGAAGCCGGAGAGCGCATTCTCCGCGCCCGCCATCTCGATGATCGCCTGCGCGTGGGAATGTCCGCCGGCGGCCATGATGCGGCCGTCCTGCAGGGCCAGCACGAAGAGCACCTTGGCGCGCGTCTTCACCTTGGTTGCAGCCTTTTCGGCGGCGTCGAGGTCGGCCTTGACCGAAGCAGCGAGTGTCGCGCCTTTCTCCTCAACGCCGAGCGCCTTGGCGGTGGTCTCGATCTTGGCGAGGATTCCGGGGCCGTCATAGGCTTCGGGAATGACGGCGAGCGGCACCCCGGCCGCGTCGATGACCTCCTTGGCCGCCGGCGGGCCATATCCTTCGAGTGCGATCACCATATCCGGATTGACCGACAGCACGCCTTCCGGCGAAAGCTGGCGGATATAGCCAACATCGGGGAGTTTCAGCGCTTCCTCGGGATAGATGCTGGTCTGGTCGCGGGCGATGAGACGATCGCCTTCGCCGAGCGCATAGATGATCTCGGTGACAGACCCGCCGATGGAGACGATGCGGTGCGGCTCCTCGGCGCGAGCGGGGAGGAAGAAGGCAGACGTCACGAGGATGGCCGCCGTCAGCGCGGTCATCGGGCCGATACGGTGCGCAATCATCTCAGGCCGCCCTTCGTCCGTCGATGCGCGGCAGGCTCTCCATGATCTCGCGCCAGACCGGGCGTTCGTCCTGCCCCTCGACGCGCTTGCCGAAGAACTGGATGATCAGTTCACCGTCTGCATCATAGGCCTCGAGCGAGGTGACGTGGCCCTTGTCGGTGGGCTTACGCACCGCCCATATTTCCGCGATCCGGTCCGTGCGCAGATGGAGATGAAAATCCGCGTCCATGACGTTGAGCCATGGACCCATCGTCTTGATGTTCTCCACGGGACCTGAGTGGATCTGGATGCAGCCGTGATTGCCGACAAAGCACATGATCGGCAGCTTCTCGTTGGCCGAGAGCTTCATCATCGCCTCGACGGAGGAGTTGTCGATCTGCCAGGCGAAGTCCTCGCCGACCGCGCGAATGGCGTCGAGGCGATCGACATTGAGCTTGCGCAGGATGGTGACGAACTGGTGGGTGTCCTTCATCCGGGTCCAGCGGTCGCGCAGTTCGTCGAGCGGAATTTCGGTGGCCGTCGCCTCGGGGGCATCGGCGGGGACGACCGTCATGCCGGGCGCCTGGTCGTCGAGCGCCAGCTTGTCCACAAGCGCGTTCCAGGCGTCGACCTTGGTGGCCGGACGGGCATGGACCTTGTGGACGGCCGTGCCCTGGGCATCGAAGAACTGCAGGCTGCGCTTGATCGTCTCGCCGTCTTCCGACCAGACGGCAAAGCCGTGCGCCCATTTGTCCGGGAACATGCGGGTGTCGATCTTCTCGCCCAGCATCATGGCGGCATGCTTGCCGGCGATGAACTTGTCGTAGACGCCGATCTTTTCGTGCACCGCGTTCTCGTTGCGCGTGAGCGCCATCACTTCGCCGACCGCTTCGAGAGCCGGGAAGATGGCGTCGAAAGCGACGCTGATCCGCCGCGCGGTCTCGCCGCAATGAGCTGCGACCAGTTCACCTTCGGAAATCCCGAGATTGGACGCGAGATCGCGTGCGCGGAGCTTGGGGTTGTCGCGCACGGCTGCGCGAATCTCGGCGGATGAGGGGGTGTGTGTCATCTCCCAGCGGCCTTTCACTTGTTGAGTATGAGCTTGCCCTGACGGGTAATCTTGAGGCGATAGAGGGAGCCGTCATGCCTGATGCCGATCTCGGTGAGACGGCCGAACAGTTCGGTGCTGTCCACCACTTTCATGCCCTCGACCACGGAGGACGCGGGGATGGATCCGGCGGCTGCCGGACGGGAGGTGGAGGTCGGCTGGTCGGTGCTCTTCTTGGGCATCATGTCGGGTACGGGTCCCTCGTCTCGCTGGGCTGGCGTGAGGCTGGCTGGGCGAGGGTCTGTTGGTCGGTGCGTTAATTCTTGACAGGAATTATCATGTTTTATATCGGATGCAATAGTGGAGCGGAAAATTCATGTTTCCGCTCCCGACCGCATGCCAGCCAGCCCTTGCCAGCCAGCACCCGCAACAGGATTTCAGGAGCGCAATCATGGGATTGGCGGCATGGCGCAATCACGCGCAGCAGTGGCCCACCTCCATACTGCACCACGGCTTTAAATTTCTCTGCGCCGGTAGCCTCGCTGCCGTCAGCACTTTCGCGACGGCCACGGCCGAGGAACGGGCTGGCGGACAGGCAAATACGGTTGATGTCGAACTCAACCGGCTCGAGCAGAACGGCGAGGCCTGCCGCATGACCTTCGTCACCCATAACGGCCTGGCAAGCGACCTCGCGGCCAGCGGCTTCGAGATGGTGGTCTTCGATGCCAAGGGGCTGGTGAAGCTGATGACGGTGTTCGATTTCGGCGCGCTGCCTGCGGGCAAGACGGTCGTCCGCCGTTTCGACCTGCCCGACACCGGCTGCCAGAGCGTTTCGCGCATCCTCGTCAACGGGGCTGCGCGCTGCAAGGGCGAGGGGGTGGACGCGAGCGCCTGCGCCGCAGCCCTCAGGACGAAGAACCTCACCGACATCGACTTCGGCGCCTGACCGGAAGGAGCCCGCCATGATCTCGCTGACCAATGCGATCGAAACCCTCACCTCGCTCGCCGAACTTGGCGGACCTGTGGTTGCCATCATCATGGCCATCTCGGCCGTCAGCCTTGCTGTGATCCTGTTGAAATTCTGGCAGTTCTTCCGCATGGGCGTCGGCCGCCGCGCGCGCGCCGAAAAGGCGGTCGGGCTGTGGCTCGCGGGGCGCCCCCGCGAGGCGCTGGCGCTCGCCCGCCAGGGCCGCTCGGCCTCGGCCCAGGCAGTGGCGACCGCGATCCAGTACACCATGGAGCGGCGGACGCGACCCGAAATCGAGGAGCGGATCACCCGCGACGTCACCGAGCGGTTCCACGACCTCCAGTCCGGCTTCCGCCTGCTCGATGCCGTTGCCCAGGTTGCGCCGCTCCTCGGTCTCTTCGGCACCGTGCTCGGCATGATCGATGCTTTTCGCCAGCTGCAGACGGCCGGCAACGCCGTCGATCCCTCCATTCTGGCAGGCGGCATCTGGGTGGCGCTGCTGACCACCGCCGCCGGGCTTGCCGTCGCCATGCCGGTCTCGCTGGTGCTCACCTGGCTCGAAAGCCGGATCGAAAGCGAGCGCGTGGCCGTGGAAACCCTGACTGCCGACATTCTCGGCGGCCATCCCTCAACCGGTCCCGCCACCGATTCGGCCACCGGCCCGGCAGCCCCGGCTGCAGCCCGGGCGGGGGAGGCGGCTCTTGCGGGTTGATGCACCCCGATTCGCCCGTCGCAGGCTGGGGCTGACGCCGCTCATCGACGTCATCTTCCTGCTTCTGCTGTTCTTCATGCTCTCCTCCACCTTCTCGCGCTTCTCGCAGGTGCCGGTGGAAGGGGGCGCTGCGGGCGGCGGGACCGGCAACAGGCCGGACGTGCTGATCTCGGTGCGCGCCGACGACGTGCGGCTGAACGGCGAAGGCTTGGAGACCGGCGCGATCGCCGCGCGGCTCTCCGAGTTGCGCGACAAGGGCGCCGAAAACCTCGTCATCCTGGTCGAGCCGGGCGCCACCTCGCAGGATTTCGTCTCCGTGCTCGAAGCCACCTCGGCGTCGGGTCTCAAGGTGAGCGTATCGAGGAGAGGCGAATGATCCGGATTCCCACCCCGCACCGGCCGCGCAAGCAGGAAAGCACCATCGCGCTCATCAACGTGGTCTTCCTGATGCTGATCTTCTTCCTCATCGCCGGCACGCTCGCGCCGCCGCGCGACCCGGAGGTGAGCTTCATCACCACCGAAGGTGCCGAGAACGCGACCCCGCCGGACATGCTTTTCGTGGCCGCCGACGGCGCCACCAGTTGGCGTGGCGAGCCGCTCGACCTCAAGGCAGAACTGCCCGCTCTTGTGGAAAAACACGCCGGCACGCCCTTTCGCGTCGCCGCAGACCGCGACCTGCCGGCCGAGGATCTCGTCGATCTCGTCGGCCGGCTGCGCGCGGCCGGCATCGACAGCATTGTCCTCGTGACCGAGCACGCCGCACAATGAAGACAAGACCGCTCTATCTCGCCGCGGCGATCTGCGTCTCCGCCGGCATCCATCTCGCCGTCGCCGGCTGGTTCGCGCCCGAGGAGCCTGAAACCAGGGTGGCCGGCGGTGCGGCCGTCGACATGCTGATCCTCGGCAATGCCTTCGAGGATGCTGTGCAGGCCGGCGCGCCCAGCGATTCGGCCGAGCCGGTCGAGGAGGCCGTCACCGAACTCGAACCGGTGGAACAGGTGGAAGACCCGGTCGAGACGGCGGAAATCACGCCCGTCGAACCCGAACCCGTGGTGGAATCCGAACCGGATGCAGCCCGGCCCGCCGAGGCAACGGAGGCGATCGAGGCTGTCGATCCGGCCGAGGTCGAGCCCGCCGATCCGGTGGAAACAGCTTCCGTCGCGCCCACCGGGGAACTCGCGGCACTCCCCGATGTGCCCGTCCCGACGCCCGCGCCGAAACGTCCGCCTGTGGAAAAGCAGGCGGCAAAGGCGGTCGAGAAGAAGAAGGTCGAAAAATCCGCGCCGGCCAAGCCGCGCAAGTCGACCAAGTCTGCCGGCGCCGGCGGCAAGCAGAAGGCCAACGCGGTCAAGGCGGCGAGCGGCAAGCAGACCGCCAATGCAAGCCGCGATGCCGGAAACGCCAAGGTGTCCAACTATCACTGCAAGGTGTCCTCGAAGATGCGCCGTTCGCGATCGTTGAGGACATCCATGGCGTCGTGAAGAA